>JBHJHC010000018.1:0-26363 GCA_050331175.1 Rubrobacteraceae bacterium
TGCGGCTCATCAAGATCGGGGGAAGAGTTAGGCAGTTGGTCGGCAAGGTGCGTCTGTATCTGGCGTCCGGGCATCCCGGCCAGCGATTATGGCAGGCCCTTTGTTCGATGGCCGAGCCCGCCCGTGAATAATCCAGGCTAGACCTATCATCCTCACCTGGCTCCTCGGTTCTTACTTACACAGCTCTCGCTCTAGGGTTGGGCCGCAGGCCGGCAGTAATGCCGCCTCCAACGACACCATCACCCTCTTCTACACGCTCGGGGGCTATTTGGATCACCCACTATGAGAATTTCTGTATTTTCCACTGTTTCCCCACTGCTTTGCTACGATAGCATTATTGCCCTACTACTATAGTGTCAGCGAAAACAAGCATATATTAGCCGGAGATGCAATGCAAGCAACTATCATGAATCCCTGGTAGAGCGGGACCGGCGCCTGAGAGCTAGTGTCAACGACGAATAGCAAGCGTGACGCTGAGCAGTCGAGGGAGATGGTGAGGAAGAACTACCCTTCCTCACCACCGTTGGTTGTTGGGACTCGAAAGCCCTACTATGGTTCTTACCGTTTGGGTCCTCGACCCATGAGCTTGCCCTTCCTATTCACCCTTACGATCAAATTGACGGGTACGAAACATGCTGCATTGCCGAGGCGGTAGCCGGTGCGCTAGCCGGCGAGTTGGCCGGCGGATTCGCCGTAGAACTGCTCGACGTAGCGGCGTTGGATCTCGTTGAGGCCCCGAGAGTACCAGACCATTACCACGTAGCGCGGTTCTTTGGGCGTAGTCTTCGGGTACATGCCGCATTCCATCGGCAGCCGGTTGCTCTTGCGGGCGTTGCACTTGGTGCAGGCGGTCACCACGTTGTCCCAGGTATTGCCGCCACCGCGGGAGATGGGTTTCACGTGGTCCCGGGTGAGGCAGTCGCGGCGGTTCAGGTCCTCGCGGTGCTTGCCGCAATACTGGCACTTGTAGTTATCCCGGGCGAACAGGATCGTGTTCGTGACGTGCCGGCGCAGGCGCCGGGGTATCTCGACGTAGCGGACCAGCCGGATCACCAGCGGATAAGGATACTCTGCTTTCTCCGAACGGATCCTGCGCTCCAGGTTGGCCTCCACGATCTCGGCCTTTTCGGAGACAACGAGGACGATAGCCCTCTTGACCGGTACCAGGGCCACGGGCTCGTAGCTGGCGTTCAAAGTCAGGCATCGTGCCACGGGGGAATATTAACATAACCGGCCGCCGGCCCGCGTAAAATGTTCGTTAAGTTCACCGTCGCGTCCTGCTGGCACGGGCCCGTCGGAGCGAGCCCGGTTCCAGCAACAACGGGTCTTCCGCGGTTACCTTCCGGGTAGCCCACAAAGCCCGGCTGCTAGTTGGGGCCGAACATCTCCCCTCCCGGCCTCCACGCCAGGCCCAGCAGAGGTAGCGGCGCCGAGTCTGCCAGCTTTTGCCGCGCCCGGACCATCAGATTAGAGAAATCTTCGAACTCTTCCGGGGAGAGCCAGAGCGTGAGGTCCCGGTGATGCAACGTTACCTGACCCATAGAACAGCGGACCACCCGGGCGCGCCCGGCCCGCGCCAGCTCACCGTACCGGGCCGGGCACCGCGCCGCCTCCGCGAGCACCGTGGAGAGGTCCAGAAACTCTGCGTGCAACATCCTGAGCCCCAACGTCCCCCACAGGACGCTTACCTTCCCGTCCGCGCGGCGCACCACCCTGCGCCGTACACTGTAAGACGCCAGAACAGCGGGCTCGACCCTGTCCAATCTCTCAGACAAAGCCCGTCGCCATTTCATCGTGAATGAGAATCATTTGCAGCGACAATGATACTCGATCCGCGGGCCCCGGTTCAAGCGGGTTTTTGGATCGAGGCTACCGTTTGCCCAGTTCACTGTCCAACAGCAAGAGGGCGGCTCCTTCTTCACCGGCCATGCGCAGGCGCTCGACTATCTCGGTGGCGCTCTTCTCTTCCTCGACCTGCTCGGTTACGAACCAATTCAGCAGGACCTGGGCGGGATAGTCTTGCTCCTGTACGGCGAGGTCGTAGAGCGCGTGGATGCGGGCAGTGATCTCCTTCTCGTGCTCCAGTGCCTGCTCGACGGCGTCGAGCGCGGATCGGTAGGCGTAGGGCGGCGCGTCTATCGCCTGTAGCTGCACGGACTCCCCGCGGTCGAGCAAAAAGTCGAAGAACTTCATCGCGTGTTCCTGCTCCTCTTCGGCCTGTCGGCGCATCCAGTGGGCAAAGCCGGGCAGGTTCGCCACCTCGAACGAGCTCGCCATAGAAAGGTACAGGTAGGCGGAGTAGAACTCGTGCTTGATCTGGTCCCCTATCGTATCCCTGACCGCTTCCTTCATCGCGGTCTGTGCGATTTCACTCATGTTGCTCCCTTCAGATCTTCTCCGATCGAGATAATGTTACGCTGGTTACACGCTAGCTTCAAGTATTGCAAAGCCACAAGATCCAAGCCCCGAACCGCCGCCTCTTGGAAGTAGTTTGTCGTTGGCGGATGTGGCAACGAACTCCTACGTCCGAAAACGCCGCCTGGCCGGAACTACTGCGACTCTGTTAGGCTAGGCGATGGGTAGCTCTCGCACCTCCCCCGACGGGTCCGTTACCAGGGGGGTCCGGCACCACCCGGGAAGCTTCGACCAGGAGCTCTAGAGAGGAGGTAGCTTGTCCATAGAGGTCAAGAGCCCCGGCGACACCGGGGGACCGGTCCTGCGGCGCAGGCTGCGCCTGTGGGAGGCGGTTGGTCTCTCGCTGGCCCTGATGGCGCCGTCGATGGCGGCCAACATCAACCCCCAGGGCACCGCCGAGACCGTCGGCCGCGCCGTGCCGCTCGCTTTCGCGCTGGCCTCCGCGGGCGTGCTCCTCGTTGCCTGGACCTTCGTGCGGCTTACCCAGCGGTTCAACCACGCCGGCAGCGTCTACGGCTTCGTCGGCGCGACCCTCGGCCCGCGGGCCGGGGTCATCTCGGGGTGGGCCCTGATGGGGACCTACACCTTCTACGCCATCGTTACGACCACCGCGGCCGGAATCTTCGGCGCGGACCTGCTCGACAGCCTCGGCATCTGGGCCAACCAGCCGGACTGGACACCGTTCGTCGTGAAAATCTTCGTCCTGGCCGGGGTGTGGGTCCTGGCGGTTTCCGACATCCGGGGGGGCACCAGGGTACTGCTGGGGATCGAGGCGGCAACGGTCGGGCTGATCCTGGTCGTCAGCACGATCGTCCTGGTCCGGCTCGCTACCGGCACCGCCCCGAACGGCAACACGCTGGACTTCTCGGTGTTCTCGGTGTCGGCCGGGACCGGGGTGTCGGCGGTGTTTCTCGGGGTGGTGTTCGGCTTCCTGTCCTTTGCCGGGTTCGAGGCGGCCGCGACGATGGGCGAGGAGACCCGGGAGCCCCGCCGCGACATCCCGCGGGCGATCCTCGGCGTGGCCGTGTTCGGCGGCCTGTACTTCGTCTTCGTCTCCGCCATCGAGGTGATGGGCTTCGGCACCGACGCGAGGGGCGTCAAAGAGTTCATCGCCTCGGATTCGCTGCTCGGCGACCTCGGCAGGGAGTTCGTCGCCGACTGGGTCGGAGAGCTGATCACCCTCGGCGCCGCCGTCAGCGCCTTCGCCTGTTCTCTGGCCTGCGTCGTGGGGGCGACGCGTCTTCTGTACGCGCTCTCGCGCGACGAGATCGGCCCGCCCGCGCTCGGCACCATCTCGGCCAGGAGCGGCGTTCCCGTCCGGTCCACGGCCGCCATCGTCATTACCGTCTACGCGATCATTTTTGCCGGCTGGCTCGCTCTCGGCGTGGAGCCTTTCGCCATGTTCGTGGCCTGGGGTACGATCGGCACCCTGATCCTGATCCTGGTGTACGCGCTGGCCACCATCGGCGCCGCGAAGCTGCTGTTTTTCTCGGGCGAGCGGCGGGTCGCGGCCTGGGAGGTCGTCGTGCCTTTTCTGGCGTTGCTGCTCCTGTGCTACACGCTAGTCCGCAACGTGTTCCCCTACCCGACGGACGCGGCCAGGTGGTACCCGGTCATCGCCGCGGCCTGGGTGATCCTGGGGATCCTGGTCGCGGTCGTCCGCTCCGCGGCGGCCCGGCGGGCCGGAGAGAAGCTGCTGGCCGAGGAGGGGCTTACCCGGAGGGGTGGCACCCGGGGTCGGGATTTACGATGATCCGGCCGGGAGCTAACCGCGCCAGCTTCCCGTAGCGCTAGCTTCCCGTAGCGCTAGCTCCCGGTAGCCTTCGTCTTCGGCGCCCGGAGCACGGCCTCCAGTATGGGACCCGGCGGGCTCCGGAACGGGTCCAGCGCCGGCAGCCCGGTCTCATCGGACACCCGGGAGACGAAAGCCCCGGCCTCCCTGTCGTCCAGGTCCCCGGTGTTGACGCTGACCGCCACGACCGGCGCCGGCTTGACGAGGGCGGCTACCTCCTCGTAGAGGCGTATGGCGCGGGCTGGCTCCGGACGCGGGGTCGGGCCCAGGATCCTCTCCTCCGAGGCGTCGGCGCAGAGGACCAGGCAGTCCGGGCAGGAGCCGTGCAGCAAAGATAGGGTGACGCCGGAGTAGGCCGGATGCCCGAGAGACCCCTGGCCTTCGACCAGGATCAGGTCCGGAGAAGCCTTCGCGGCCTCCAAAACGAGCTGCTCGGCGGCCCCGGCCACGAAGTCCGAGACGACCGCGTCGATGCAGATCCCCCACCCCGCTATGACGATGCCGGTCTGGCCCGTCGCCACGAACTCGGCTGCTATGCCGGCTTCTCCGGCCGCTTCCTGCAACTCCAGGGCGGCGGTCTTTTTACCGATGGCGGCGCTGGTCCCGACGGTCAGGGCGACCTTCGGTCCCACCTCGAAAGCTTCGCCGGTGAAGAGCGGCACGTCCTGCGGTGGCTCGCGCACGTCCCAGACCTTTGCGCCGGGAAACTCGGGCGCGAGCCGCTGGTGGAGGCCGCTGACGATCTCCAACCCGGCGTCCGCCGCCTGCCTCAAAGACTCCATCCACTCCCGCGGCAGCTTTCCGCCCGGCGGAGCGAGCCCGACGAGCAGGGCGGTCGGCCCGTATTCCAGGGCCTCTTCTACGGTGCCCACTATGGGCGCGGCGCGTCTCAGGCCGGGCATCACGTCCCGCACGTTGCTCCCGGAGAGGGTGGAGTCCACGACGGCGACTACCTCGTCTTTGCCGTAGCGGAGCAGGCCGTGGGCGGTCTTGGCGTGGTTGTCCCGAAAGCGCCCCTCCGCGAATACGACGTAGCGCCGCCCGGGGGCCGGCTCGCGCATCACCGCTGCGCCACCGGCTCCACCCCCAGGCCCGGCGCTCCGGAGAGCAGGATGCGGCCGCGCTCGAAGTCCAGGCCGCCGAACGGGTCGTCGGCGAGGAGTAGGGGGCCGTCCAGGTCCACGAAGTCCACGAGGCCGGAGATGTGGGCCGCCGCGCTGGTACCCAGCGAGGTCTCGACCATGCAGCCGAGCATCACCATCATGCCGAGGGCTCGGGCGGTGTGAACTATCTCCAGCGCCCGCCGGATACCGCCGCACTTGGCGAGCTTGACGTTCACGCCGCTGGCGCAACCGGATAGCGGTGGCACGTCGCGGGCGCCGACGACGCTCTCGTCGGCGATCACCGGCGTGGGGTGTGCTTCCTCGGTCCAGCGGCGCAGCGCTTCCGGGCCGTCGGCGGCGGGGACGGGCTGCTCGATCATGGCGACCCCGATGTCTTTTAGCTCCCGCAAGACCTCCGGCGCGGCGTCCGCGGTGAACGCCTCGTTGGCGTCTACCCAGATCTCCGCCCCGGAGACTTCGGAGACCGCCCGGACCGACCCGAGGTCTTCCATACTTCCTACCTTCATCTTGAAGATCGGGAGCCCCGAGTACTCGCGGGCCGCCGCCAGGGTCGTTTCGCGGTCCGAGATCCCCAACGTATAGGCGGTGGCGGGACCGGGCCGGGCGAGCCCGAGCATCCGGTAGACGGGAATGCCGAGCCTTTTTCCGGCGAGATCGTGCAGGGCGTTATCCAGGGCGGCGAGGGCGCTCGGCGGGAGAGCGTCGTTGGCGAGCAGCGTGCCTTCCAGGTCCCACGGGTCCCGGACCTCCGCGGACTCCAGGGCCGACCGGGCTTTCTCGGGGCTTTCCCCGTAGTAGCCCGTCGGGGCGGCCTCGCCACGCCCCACGAAGCCGTCCACCTCCAGCTCCAGGATCACCCGCCCGAAAGCGTCGGCGGAACTGCGGGCGATGGTGAACGTCCGCTCGGGGTGTACCGTGACGATCTCCGTTCTCAGCTTCAAAACCCCGCCCCTCTGGCCGCCGTCCATAGCATTGTAGCGACAAAGAGCTTCCTTTTTCCAACCTCCAGAACCGGCCGGTTTGGGAAAAGGTGCTGATCTGCTCCCCAACAGCGTTTATACTTCGGGCGTTGCGCCGGACGAGTAGGAGTAGTGCGACTTGGTTGCTGCGAACGGGACAGAGATCCTAATTGTAGAAGACGACGAGGTTATTATGGGCGCCCTGGCATACAACCTCTCCCGGGAGGGTTTCAAGGTGAGCCAGTCCACCACCGGGGCCGAAGCCCTGAGGATAGCCCGCAGGCTTCGGCCGGACCTTATCCTGCTGGACATCATGCTCCCTGGGGAGTCCGGCATAGAGGTCTGCGAGCACATCCGCGAGAGGGACCAGGACGTGGTCGTCATAATGGTCACCGCCAAAGACGCCGAGGTGGACAAGGTGCGGGGCTTTGAAGCGGGGGCCGATGACTACCTTACCAAGCCCTTCGGCATGAAGGAGCTCGTCGCCCGCATCAACGCAAACCTCAAGCGCAGCGACGTCGGAAGCCGGGGCAGGATCATCGAGGCCGGAGACTTGCAGCTCGACACGAAGAACTTCGCGGCCTTTGTCGAGGGAAAAGCCCTCCCCCTGCGCCTCAAAGAGTTCGAGTTGCTCGCGGCGCTGGCCTCCGCTCCCGGCGAGCTCAAGAGCCGGGAAGAGCTGGCCAAAGAGGTCTGGGGACACGCGGGCGTGGGCTCCTCGCGTACGATAGACGTCCACATCCGGCGCGTCCGGGCGGCGCTGGCCGAGAAGTCCGCCTACGATTTCGTCCACACCGTGCGGGGTCTGGGGTACCGTTTCGAGGCCGAGCCGCGCGCCCGGACCGGGATGGTCGCCGGACCCGCGGAGTAGGCCGGACTTGAGCCGGGCCGAAGGAACCAGATACTACAGCCCGCAGGACATCGAGCGGGCCAACAAGATCCGGCGCGACTTCGTGGCCAACGTCTCCCACGAGCTCAAGACCCCGGCCACGAGCCTCCGGCTCCTGGCCGAGAGCCTGGAAGACGTGATCGAGCACGACCCGGACCAGGCGCGGGTCTTCGCCAGCCAGCTGAGGAGCGAAACCGAGCGCCTGGGCCAGCTCATCGTAGACCTCCTGGACCTGGCCCGCCTGGAAAGCGGCGAGGGTCTGGAGGACACCAAGCCGGTAGACGTGCGGGGTGTCCTGATGGGCGTGCTCTCCCGCGTGCGGCGGGTCGCCCGGAAGAAGAACATCACCCTCAACTGGCGGCGCTTCGGAAAGGCCGCCGACTACACCATAGACGGCGATGAGACACAGCTCATCTCCATGTTCAACAACCTCGTGGACAACGCCGTCAAGTACACCCTGCCCGGCGGGAAGGTTGAAGTCACCGGAGACTCGGAAGAGAACGAGGTGGTGGTCAGCATCTCCGACACCGGCATCGGTATCCCCGAAGAGAAGCTGGTCCGCATCTTCGAGCGGTTCTACCGGGTGGACAAGGATCGTTCCAAGGAGACCGGCGGTACGGGGCTCGGCCTCTCCATAGTGCGCCACGTGGCCGAGAACCACGGCGGCCGGGTCACGGTAGCGAGCGCCGTGGGCGAGGGCTCGACCTTTACCGTCTATCTGCCCCGCGAGTAGCCGCGCCAGCCGGAACCTCGAAGGAGGACCTCGTGAAAGAAACCAGACGAAACGGGTTTACCGCGGATCTGTGGCGCTCCATAGGCCCGATCTACGACGAAATTCTGTCCCACCCGTTCCTGGCCGGCCTCACGGATGGGACGCTCCCCGAAGAGTGCTTCCGCCACTACGTTCTCCAGGACGCCCTGTACCTGCGGGACTACGCCCGCGCCCTGAGCCTGGCCGGGGTTCGTTCTCCCGAGGATACTACGCTGGTGATGTTCAACGAGCACTCCGCAGGCGCCATCCAGGTAGAGCGGAGCCTGCACGACAGCTTCTTCAAAGACCTCGGCGTCTCCGAGAGCGCGGTGGATAACACCCCGATGGCCCCGACCACCCTGGCCTACACCAGCTACCTCCTCCGGACGGCGGCCCTGGGGAACTACCCGGAAGTGCTCGGGGCGCTGTTACCGTGCTACTGGATCTACGCCGAGGTCGGCCGGACCCTGCTCGAAACCGGCTCGCCGAACGCCAGGTACCAGCGCTGGATCGACACCTACGGCGGCGAAGACTTCGGCCTCCTCGTGAAGGCCGTCCTGGATGTGACCGACGAAGCCTGTGAAAACCTGCCCGCCGAACAGCAACGTTCCGTCACGGAAGCCTTCGTAACCACCAGCCGCTACGAGTGGATGTTCTGGAACATGGCCTGGACGTTGGAGAAATGGCCAATATGAGGTCTATCCTTCCGCGGCTTAGTCTTCCTTTCGCACCCAGTTGCCGTTATCGTTTTTCTCGTACTTCTGCTCGACGGCGCCCCAGGCGACCCGGTGGGCGCGGCTCTCCTCTTCGTACTGCTCCTCGGCGGAGTTAAAGGCCTCCTTGTAGATCTCCTGGGCATGCTTGGGCAGATTATTCCTTACGCCTTTAGGCAATTGGGTAATCTGATCGTAGGGCAAAGCTGCTCCTTCCGGATTCTCGTCCGGGGCAGAGTTACCCGATTCGCCCGGATCCTGAACCATCCACCCCGCTACGAACTTTGGTGGAAGTGATCCCAGCCGGAGAGGTCCTCCACCGGCTCGCCGGCTCTAACGAACAGCACGCCATCTTCCGTAAACTCCCCGATAGTGGTAAGCGGCACCCCCGATTCCGTGGAGATCCGGTTCAGGACTCCTTCCGGGCCGGCCAAGAGCAACTCGTAGTCCTCGCCGCCGGTTGCCGCCGTCTCTTCCGGGTCTTTCCCGAGGCGTTCCAGATACGCCCGGGTATCGCCCGCTATCGGCAGGCGGGTGAGATCTATCCGGCACCCGACGCCGCTCGCTTCACAGATGTGGCGGACGTCGGAGGCCAGGCCGTCGGAGAGGTCTATCATGGCGTGGGCGTCGAGCCGGGCCGCCGCCCGGCCCGCGGAAACCCGGGGCTCCGGCCGCAGGTGTTTGCGGATCAAACGCTCCGGACCCGGATCCCCGCCCTCCAGCGCCAGAAGCCCGGCGGACGCCGCGCCGAGCTCGCCGGTTACGGCCAGCGAATCTCCGGGTCTCGCCCCGGACCGGATCACCGGTAGATCGGAAAACTGCCCGAGGATGGAGACGTCGACGGTAAGCGCCCCGGCGGCCGTCGTGTCCCCCCCGATGGTATAGAGGCCAAACTCTTCGCAAGCTTCCAGCACGCCCCGGAAGCAGCGGAGCGCCGTCTCCGGGTCCGGCGCGCCGCCGGAGACGAGGACGAACCGCGGGACCGCCCCCATCGCCGCCACGTCCGAGACGTTGGCGGCGACGGCTTTGTAGCCGACGTCCTCGGGCGGAGCCCAGTCTTTGAAGTGCTGGCCCGCGACGAGCATGTCTGCTGCTGCCGCCCACATAGACCTGCCGAGATGTAGCACGGCGCAGTCGTCACCCGCCGGTACGAGCACCTCCGGCGGCGCCTCCGGCAGCTCGCCGGAGATCCTGCGTATAACGTCGAACTCGTTCATAATGCCTCCCCTTCACGTTTCATCCGTTTCACGGCGGACCACAGAACATCGGATTCTTTACCGGTGTACCACGTCGGCAGGGACCGCCACTCTTTCTCGGTGGCCCAGAGATGGGCGTCGTGGGCGTTTTTCTCGGGGCGGATTCCGCCTCCCGGATGGCGGGCGAGAAACCCGATCCCCGAGTAGAGCTCGCGGTCATCGGGGCCGCGCCAGGGCTCGACCCGGGCCCACCACACGACCTCGGGCTCTGCGTCGAAACCGGTCTCTTCCAGGGTTTCCCGCCGGGCGCCGGCCACGAAGTCTTCTCCGGGCTCCAGCATCCCCCCGGGGTTCTCCCAGAGGCCGGCCGGCGGCTTGCGGCGCCGGAGCAGGAGGGCCCGGGGGTCCGGGCCGGCGAGATCCACGAGCACCGTGCCGGCGCCGAGGTGGGCGTGGACCACGGCACCGTCGGGCCGGATAACGGGCGGAGGAGGCTCCGGGGCAGCCTCGGGAAGGGAATCCAGGTGCCGGGCGACCCGCCGGCGGTTCTCCAGGCTCCACCAGCTCGGCAGATCCAGCCACTCCCCGACGGTCACCCACCGGTAGTCCAGGTGCTCGTGAGAAAGCCGCACCTTCCTCTCTCGAGCCCGGCCAATGTAGGTTGCGGCGGCGAGGAGGTTGCCGGCGGGGCCCTTCCCGACCCAGGTGGCGAGGATACGCTGGGGCGCAACGAGCAGGCCGGTCTCCTCGTAGACTTCGCGGATAGCCCCCTGCTCGAAGTCTTCCCCGGTGGAAAGGCGTCCCGCCGGCGGGTCCCAGGTGCCGCTGGGGCGCTGGAGTACGAGTATCCGGCCGTCGTCGCGGACCGGCAGGATTCCCGAGACGAGGTCCGCGCTGACGGTCACGGCAGGATAGAGCGTAGCTTCCGGGCGGCGGCTTCGGGGTCTTCGGCGTCCAGAACCGCCCGCACGACCGCGACGCCGGGCGCACCGGCGGCCGCCACTTCCGGGGCGTTCTCCAGGTCTATCCCGCCGATGGCGAACCAGGGCACCGGTAGATCCTCGCCGGCAACCTCCTCCACGAGCGCGAGCCCCGTAACCTCGGCGTCCTCTTTGGTCGGGGTCGCGAAAACGGTCCCGACGCCGAGGTAGTCCGCCCCGCTTTCTACGGCTCGCCGCGCTTCCGCGACGGTGCCGGCCGATAGCCCGACGACGGCCCCGGAGCCGAGCGCCTCCCGGGCATATTCTATGGGCTCATCCTCCTGGCCGAGATGCACCCCCCCGGCACCGGAGAGCCGGGCCAGCTCGACGTCGTCGTTCACGGTAAAGAGGGCGTCCCCGCGGGCACAGATCTCCCGCAGCTCTTCCGCGAGCGGCAGCAGTTCTCCGGTGCCAGCGTGTTTGTCCCGGAGCTGGACGATGTCCACCCCGCCCCGGACGGCGGCGGCGACCCGGTCGGCCAGATCCGGCCTGGGGTCTGTAACCAGGAGCAGCCGGGCGTCCCTCAGGTTCATGGTCCTACGCGCCGCGGCGTCCAGGCCACCACATCGAGGCGGTGCGCGTAGTGGAGCAGCGGTTCCGTATCCGGCAGCTCTACCCCGATCTGGGAGGTCATCTCCAGCGCCGCCCATTCGGCTTCGGCGTTTTGGAGCGGCCACACGTGATGGTGGATGTCGCCCCGTCGGACGACGCCCCTCCGGTCCGCGGCGTAAAGACAATAGCGCTCGGTGAGGAAGTTCTCCAGCGAGCCGGGCCGGGATTCGAAGACCTCGCCGGCCGGCCGGTAGCGGCCGATAAGCCTCGCCGGCGGGGCGTTTCTGTGGGTTCGCGCGCTGGCGTAGCCCACCTCGCCTCGCGAAGCGTGGCAGAACATCCTGGCGTCGTAGTACGGCAGCTTGAAGGTTGCCCGCGCGAGGCGGACGGCCACCGGGTTGTGGGCGTCGAGGCTAAAGAACCAGATACCGGGCTTGCCCCCGGCCGAGACGTAGGTGCGGAGGTTCAATTCCGGGAAGTTGGATAGCGGCGGTACGCCCGGCAGAAAGCGGGGCCGGACGCCGCTCATCCGGAACGGCACGACCCCGAGCCACGCGCTGCCCTCGTGGGTATCGAGTTGCAGGGCGGGTGGGATCCGGGGCCGGAGCCAGCCGGCGGGGACGGGCCAGTGCATAAAGAGCAACTCGTGCCAGCTCATGGCCAGCGCCCAGGATCCCTCGGGTAGGGGATACGGGCGGTGGTCCGTCTGGCCCAGGACTTTCTCCTCCAGCTTCATACTGCGAATGCTAGGGCAAACGCGCCCCACAGTCCATGCAGGCTTTTACAGAAACTCCATCCGGCGCAGGGCTTTCAACACCAGGTAGCCGATGATCGCGCCGGGAATACTAGAGAGGGCGAAGGCGACCATCAGGGCGACCAGCCCGCCAGCGGCCGCTCCGATAAACGGTGAGATCAGGAGCGCCCCCAACGTGGCCCCGATAAGCACGGTCCCGAGCGGCTCGAAGAGGGCCGCTTCGTCCCGGCGTAGCAACCGGTACGCGAACCCCACTGCTAGGGCGCCGAAAGGGCTACCGGGAAGGGCGAAGAGACTGCCGGTCCCCAAAGAAATCCGGAGCGTGGCGGTAACGAGCGCCGAGCCCGCTGCCCACCAGGGACCCAGGATCACACCGGCCACGGCGTTGATGGCGTGCTGGAAAGGAAATACTTTGGCCCCGATCACCGGTATGGCGAACCCGGAGAGCATCACCCCCAGGGCCGCGAAAACCGCCGCCAGAACCAGCTTGCGGGTCGTGCTGCCCGCGAGGCTGTGGGTAAGGTTAGCCACTATGAACTTCCTCTATCCGCGTCTCGCCGTCGAGTCCTGCTGGATCTTCGGCCAGCCTCCCCAGCGCGTCCAGCAACCGCGGCTCGAAGGTTCCGGGCCCGTCAGACTTCCCGGCGGCCACCTCTCCGGCCCGCCCGAAGTACGCCAGGGCGGCGGCCACGGTCTCCACGCTTCCTCCGCCGGCGGCGGCGAAGCATCCCACTACCGTCGTCGAGGCGCAGCCGCTCCCCACGATGCGCCCCATCAAAGGATGTCCGTTCTCGACGGAAAGCGTGCGCGAGCCGTCGCTGACGTAGTCGGTTTCTCCGGTGGCGGCGACGGTCACGCCCAGCACCCGGGCGGCCTGCACGGCCGCCGCCTCGGCGTCGCCGGCCAGGCTCTCGACGCCGCGAACTTCGGCGGAGAGGCCGGCGAGGGTTGCTATCTCCCCGGCGTTGCCGCAGACGGCGGAGATCTCCAGCCCCGTCAGCAGCCGTTCGGCGGTCTGCGTGCGGAGCGCGGTAGCCCCGGCCCCGACGGGGTCCAGGACGACGGGCTTGCCGAGCTCGTTGGCGCTATTGGCGGCCAGCAGCATGGCTTCGACCTGGGCGTCGTCGAGCGTGCCGATGTTCAGGACGAGCGCCGAGGCGGCGGCGGACATCTCCGAGACCTCCTCCCGGGCGTGGGCCATGACCGGCAGCGCCCCGGTACAGAGCGTTACGTTGGCAACGAGGTTGACCGTGACGTAGTTGGTAATGTGGTGGACCAGAGGACGCTCCGTCCCGAGCTTCCGCAGAACTTCTTCGACCCTCATAGCTCTTCTCCTTCCAGGATGCGGCCCAACGCGTGTACCGGACCGGCACCCTTGCCGATTTCGGAGAGGCCGTACCCGACGGCCTCGGAGGCGACCGCGCGGGCCCGGCGGGCAGCCTCTTCGAGTTCGTAGCCCCGCGCCAGAAAGCTGGCCAGCGCCGAGGAATGGGTACAGCCGGCGCCGTGGGTATTCTCCGAAGGATGGAGGAGGCCGTCAAGCTGTACCACGTACCGGCCGTCGTAGAGGATGTCCGCCCCCGAGGAGGTATGGCCGCCGGTAACGACTACCGCCTCCGGCCCCAGCCCGTGCAGCGCCTCGGCCGCCTCGAAGGTACGTTCCTCGTCTACGTCTTCGCCGAGCAGGGCGAAGGCTTCGTTTACGTTCGGGGTTATGGCGGTGGCCAGCGGGAACAGCTCTTCCTTGTAGGTTTTGACCGCCTCCGGCTCCAGGAGTGCGGCCCCGCTCTCGGCGACCATCACCGGGTCTACGACCACGTTTGGCAGCTCCAGGCGCCGGATCGCCTCCGCGACGGCGGAGATTATGCCGGCGTTAAAAAGCATCCCGGTCTTTACCGCGTCAACCCCGATATCCGAGTGAACGGCTTCTATCTGATCCACGGCCACTTCCGGCGGGAAAGGGTGGATGCCGGTCACCTCGACCGTGTTCTGGGCCGTAGTGGCCACGATGGCGGTCGTTCCGTAGACGCCACAGCGCAAGAAAGCCTTGAGGTCGGCCTGGATGCCGGCACCCGCGCCGGAGTCGCTGGTGGCGATGCTCAGAACCTTTTTCATGTCACTCCTCCGGAAGCTTTGATCTGGCGGTCCGAAGGCCGGGCCTGTCCGAGCGCCCGGAGCAGGACCGGAACGGCTACGAGAACTATGACCAGGCTGGGTACCAGATACGCCGCGTTGTAGGCCGCCGAGTAGACGAGCGGGTTCCAGCCCTCCGGCGCGAAGGCGGCGAAGAACGCCACCCCGGAAACAAAGTGGCAGGCAAAGCGAGCCAGCACGGCGACGATGCTGCCTGCTATCGCCCCGCTGGTCGTGGGGCTGAACAGCCCGGCGAGCCCCAGGGCCGCGAAAGGCAGTGGATAGTCAAAGAGCACCTGGACCGGGTGGAGTATTACCGGGTTGATCGCCAGGTTCAGCAGGCCGTAGGCTCCGCCGGCCAGCATCCCGACCTTCCATCCCTGCCGCAGGGCCAGCACGATCAGGGGCACCATCTCCAGCGAGACCGAGCCGCCGAGCGGCATCCGGAAAAGCGTGATCAGGCCGAGCACGAACGCCAGGGCGATGGCGAGGGCCGCTTCGGTTAGTACCCGGGCGTCTTTGAGAGAGTTCAAAGCGCATCCTCCTTCTGCTCCTCCGGGGATGCGCCGACAAGATCTTGAATCTCCCTTCGCCGGCATTACCCGGATCAGGTTCAGCGGGTCGGCGTGCAGGCTCCTGCCTCACGCCCTCTCAGCCTCGCGGCTCCCCGGTTGTTTAACTTGGCCCGTAGTCTACCTTACCGGCGCCCGGCGCGAAACCCCCCGCCACTGCCGCGAGCCCGAGTACGGTGGCCGCGTCGCTGATCTCCCCGGTAGAGATCTTGCCCACGGCTTCTTCTAAGGGCAGCCTTACGACTTCTATGAACTCCGTAGGCTCGGGTCGGGGACCCCCGGTATCCCGGACCGCCCGGCAGCGGAACAGATGGCACAGCTCGGTGCTCCGTCCGGTGCTGGTGTGGACCGAGACGAGATGTTGCAACCCTTCCGCCCGGTAGCCGGTCTCTTCCCGGAGCTCCCGGTCCGCCGACCGCCGGGGGGCTTCCGCGGCGTCCACGCCACCGCTGGGCAACTCCAACGTGAAGCGTCCGAGCGGCTGCCGCCACTGGCGAACCAGCACCACTTCGCCGGCTCCGGCAACCGCCACGACCGCCGCGAATCCTCCGCTCTCCAAAACCCCGTAGTCGATAACCGCGCCGTCGGGTAGCTCCACCTCGTCCACCCGGAAGGCGCACCAGGGGTTACGGTAGGTGTACCGCCGTCCGAGTGTTTTCCAGCGCCGCTCCTCCATAAAAGGTGGAGTTTAGCGCACCCCGGTATATAATCCTCCGCCGTGACCCCTACTATAGGAACCAGGCCCGTGGCTTTGGAGGTCGGTGCGAGCGTGTTCGTGCCGGCTCCCGCCACCCGGCTCTACGAAACCCTGTTGGACGTAAGGAACTTCCCCGCGTGGACCCCGGCCGTTCGGCGGGTGAACGTGGTAGAAGGCCCTCCGGGTCCCGGCATGGTCTCGGAGTGGGAGGTCTCGCTGCTCGGGATCAGGAAGCGGATCCTGAGCGTGCTGGAGATCGCGGAAAACTCCGGGCTGCTCCGCTGGTCTTACGAAGGTCCCGTAGATGGTTGGGGCGCGTGCGAACTCTACCCCAGAGAAGACGGAACGCTGGCGCGCTTCGCCACGGAACTCCGCGTGGCGGAACCGGTACTCGGCCGGCTGCTGCAGAGGCTCCCCGTACACAGCCTGGCGACCAGCCAGCTCAAGCGTTCCCTCCTGGGGCTCGGAAGAATGGTCTGTGGGGAAGAAGCCCGGGGCCGGATACTCGTCGGCCCGCTAGAGGCGTAGCGCCGCGGAGCCCAACCGGCTCTACTCGAAGTAGTCGGCGGCCTTGATGGTATAGCTCTCCTGGTCCTCGGGAACTTCGTCCTCGGGGTAGATAGCCTCTACCGGACACTCCGGCTCGCAGGCGCCGCAGTCAATGCACTCTTCGGGGTTGATCATGAAATGGTCGCCCACATCGTAGATGCAATCAACCGGGCAGACTTCGACGCAACTCTGGTCTTTCGTGCCGATGCAGGGCTCCGTGATCACGTAGGTCATTACGACCTCCTCTCTCGAATTCTCTAATGTTCCAACCTTATATCAGGCGGAGTGGACGCCAGCCATCCCCCATTGACCAACGTCATCCTTACCCATGACCGAGGTCATCGGCACGTGTGACCTGGATCAAATCTCGTTCTTGTCGGGAGTGGTTCTCAGGTACGGTCCCGCAGCTCGGCGGGTTCGAGGATGGTAATGGTCTTGTTGTCGAGTTCCAGGATACCGTCCCGGGCCAGCCGGGAGAGGGCCCGGGAGAGGGCTTCGCGGGAGATGCCGGTCGCGTCGGCCATCTCCTGGCGCGAGAGCGAGGGCTCGAAAACGACGCCCAACCGGGTTACGCGGCCTTCTTCGGTGGCGAGGTTCAAGAGCATCCGGGCGACCCGCTGGGGGGCGCTGTGGAACACCAGGTCGGTTACGAGATCTTCCAGCTCGCGGTTGCGGGCGGCGAGGGCCCGGGCCAGGCGTATGGCGCCCTCGGGAAAACGGCCCAGCAACTCGACCAGGTCGTCGCGGAAGACGGCGTAGAGCGTGCAATCGGTAAGGGCCGTTGCACCCTGGCTCTGGGTACGGCCTTCGAGGGCCGAGGCGAGACCGAGCACCGAACCGTCACCCACCACGCCCAGGATCTGGTCCCGCGCCTTCGGTCCTCCCGAGGCGCGGTAAAGCTTTATCCGGCCCTCGCGCACGAAGTACACCGCACCCGAAGGCTCGCCTTCGCGGTAGAGCGCGGTCCCGCCGCCGATCTCCACCACCGCGGCGGCGATGGCGAGCGTCTGGAAGAACTCTTCCTCCAGGCCCTCCAGAAACTCGAACTCCCGCAAACCTTCGAGCTTCGTCAGGTGCTCGACCGCCCGGCACCTGGCGCCCGGTAGCCGCGCCCAAGACGGCGGCGCGTTCTCCCCGTACAAGCTAGGCTCTCATCTTCGGAATCATTATCCCCTTTATACGCCAAGTGAAGCGGGTTTGCATGAAATCGTTCCGGACTACCGATACTCTGGCCGCCCGATCCGGGATAAGCTGCCGCGTCCTCCACTATAGACTATGCCGGCAAGCTCCCGTACGATTCGCTAATGCCGGCCTGGCGGCCGGCGGCCTGGAAGACTGTTCGACTAACTGTAGAGGAGCCTTCATGTTGGAAGACAAAGTAGCGCTCATAACCGGTGCGAGCCAGGGACTCGGGCGGGCGCTCGCGCTCGCTTTTGCGGAGGAGGGCGCAAAGATCGTCGTAAACTCCCGGAGCCAGGACTCCATAGACCCCGTGGCGGAGGAAATAGAGGAGAAAGGCGCCGAGGTTCTCGCGGTGGCGGCGGACGTTTCCGAGGGCGACGGCGTGCAGCAGCTGGTGGATGCCGCGGTCGGGCGGTTCGGCAGGATAGACGTGCTGGTCAACAACGCCGGCGTACTCGGTCCGAGGGTCGCCATAGAAGAGTTCCCGGAGGACGAGTGGCGGAAGGTCATAGACGCCAACCTCACCGGTCCGTATCTGGTATCGAAGGCCGTTATTCCGCACCTGCCGGGGGGAGCTTCGATCATCAACGTCGTCAGCGGGGTCAGCGTCGAGGGCCGGGCCGAGTGGGGAGCGTATTCCGTGAGCAAGTTCGGGATGGAGGGTCTCAGCCAGATCCTGGCCGCCGAGTTGCAGGAGCGCGGCATCCGCTCCAACGCCGTAGATCCCGGCGGGATGCGCACCGACATGCGGGCCGCCGCTTATCCCGAAGAAGACCCGGCAACCCGCATTACACCGGAAGAGAACACGGATGTTTTCCTCTACCTGGCCTCCGACGAGTCGGAGGGCGTAACCGGCGAGCGCTTCAAGGCGCAGGAGTTTCAGCGGGCGTAGGAACCTGACGCCCGGGATCGCCGGGGCGACGGCCGGGCGTCTACGACACCTCGACCAACTCGGCCTGGACGATAAGCCGGTCGGAGTAGTCGGGGAGGGTACAGGTTTGCAGGGTGACGATGTTCTTGCCGGGGATAGGCTCGGTTACGGACAGGTCTGTCGGTCCCACCACGGTTTCTTCGAAGACCCTGTAGGTGTAGCGGGTATCGTTGGCGTCCGTGACGTACACTTCGTCGCCGTTCTCGAGCCTGTTGAGGTCGAAGAAAGCCAGAAAGCTGTCGCTGTTCGGGTAGCCGAGACGGTGGCCCGCAATGTAGACGTTGGCCTCTTCCTGCCAGGGAAACCCGGTGCCCTCCAGGTGGATCGCGGCGTGGGAGCCCAGCGCCTCGTTATCGTTGCCGGGCACGTAGGGTACGGTGTCGTCCTCGATCTGGCTCATCTTGGGAACGGTCAACCTGAGGGTCTTGTCTTCCGGTCCTCCCTCGGCCGACTGCGGGGCGTCCAACTCCGGGACGTTGAAGCCCCCGGGGTCGTTCGCGTTGGTAGCCGGGTCTTCCAGGCTCTGGCCGAAAAAGAACGTCGCGATCAGCGCAACGCCGGCCAGTATCATTGCCAGGCTGAGTAGCCCGGAGATCAAACCCCACGACCGGGACCTTTTGGATCTATACTTCTTCATAGAATCCAGATGATTGTAGCACCGGATGCTGCGCGGTCATCCACCTACTCGACCGGCAGGTCTTCCCGGACCCCCCACTCGTTCCACGAACCGTCGTAGTTGGAGAGGTTGCGATACCCGAGCCGGTGCAAAGCGAAGAGCGGCACCGTCGCCGCCACGCCGCCGTTGCAATAGGCGACAACGGGCTTCTCCTTGTTCTCCGGCACACCGGCTTCGCGCAGTCTTTTTTCGAGCTGGTCGTCGGGCAGAAAAGTCTCGCTTTCGGGGTCGAAGAGGCTGTCGGCGTGCAGATGCTCCGCCCCGGGCACGTGGCCGCCGCGGCCCTCGCCGCGCGCGATCTCACCGGTGTACTGGCCCCAATCGCGGGCGTCGAGGATGAGGATGTCTGCCTCGCCGCCGGCAGACCGTACGTGTTCCGCGTCGACGCGCCACCCCGGCTGGGGCTCCGGGATAAAGGTGGCGGGCGCGGGGTCCGGGACCCTATCGGTGGTGGGCCGGTTCTCAGCGGTCCACTTTCGCCAGCCGCCGTCGAGAACGGAGACCCTTTCGTGGCCGTAGTAGACGAGTGCCCACCACAGCCGGGTCGCGAATTGGCCGCCGGCGTGGTCGTAGGCGACGACGTGCGACCCGTTTCCGATGCTGAGAGAACTCATCAGCGCGGCGAAGCGGTCCGGCGGCGCGACCTGGGCCGGGACGGGGTCGCCGGGATCTACTATGTCGCGGGTCCAGTCCACGTAGACCGCGCCGGGGATGTGGGCCTCGTCGTACTCCTCGCGGGCGGGGAGGTACTCGGCCTTCTGGCGCCCGCCCCCAAGGTCTGTTTTCCTGACGTAGCCCCGGATGTCCACGACGCGCACGTCCGGTTCGTCGAGGTGTTCCTGGAGCCAGCCGGTCTGCACGAGAGGATCGAAGTTTTCCATCGCTTTATTCCTTATCGAAGGGGTTGTGTTCGCGGGCGTAGGCTTCGGCGAGCGCGCGGGCCTTTTCGGTATCGTTTTGGGCGAGTCGGCCTTCTACCACCTCGCCTTCCAGGTAGTCTTTTAGCGGCTTGATCCAGGGCCCCGGCCCCCTACCGAAGATTTCCATCAGGTCGTTGCCGTCCAGCGGGCTCCGCAGCTTCTCGATCTCATCCTCGGCCCGGACTTCGTTTACCCGGTCCTTGAGGCTGCGCCAGGACTCCTCGGCGATCCGCCTTCTTCGCGGGGCGCTACCGGTGATGTCGGCCCGGGCAAGCCTGAGTAGCGTGTCCACGTTCGCGAGCTCCCTCTCACCGCGGACGAGGTGCGTGTCCCGGATAAACCGCCGCACGGCCGAGTCGCTCCACGGCTCCCGGCCAACCGCGTAGCTCATCGGCCGCATGTGATGCGCTATCAGGTGGGCGACCGCGTCGACGCTGTCTTTCGGGTACGCGAGCCGTTTCATGGCGCGCCGGGCGATGGCGGCGCCGACGTTCTCGTGGCCGTAGAAGTGGATCCTCTTCGGCACCGTCCGGCCCCCACAGTTCTCGCACTCTCCCTCGTCCGTAGTCTTCCAGATGTACTTCGTGCCGCAGAAAGTGCAGCGGTGCTCGTAGACCAGCGTGCGCGGCTTGCCGATGTCGTGGAAGAAGGCCGCTTTACGCAATATGGGGTCGGCTTCGACGTTGGAGACCACGATCAGGGTGTGCTCGAATACGTCTTTGTGATGGAACTCGGCCTCCTGCTCGACGGAAACCGTCTCGAGAAACTCGGGCACGATGTACCGCATGAGGCCGAGCCGCACGAGCCCGCGGAGCCCCTGCGAGACGTTCCGGGAAACCAGCACCTTCTCGAACTCGTCCCGGATACGTTCGGCGCTGATGCTCTCCAGCCAGTGGGCGTTCTCCCGGATAGCCGCTTCCAGATCCGGCGTCATGGCGAACGGTTTCTCCGGCGTGGAGAGCCGCACCTCGAACCGAACGGCGCGCAACATCCGCAACGGGTCGTCGCGCATCCGGTCTAGCGGCTCCCCAACGGGCCGGATGACGCCGCGTTCGAGGTCTTCGCGGCCCCCGAAAGGGTCCAGGATTTCGCCGGTCAGCGCGTCGGCGGCGATGGCGTTGATCGTAAAGTCCCTGCGGGCCAGGTCTTCGGTGAGGCTCTCACCGAAAGAAACCTCCGGGTGGCGGCTGCCCTCCGTATAGAGGTCGCTCCTGTAGGTGGTCACCTCGATCTGGTAACCGTCCATTTCCGCCGCAATGGTCCCGAAACGCTCGCCGACGGTCCAGAGGCGGTCCGTGAGCCGCCGGAGGAGTTTCTTTATCTGTTGCGGACGGGCGTCGGTCGTCGCGTCGAGGTCCGGCGGCGCGTCGCCGAGCAGGGTGCCCCGCACGTAGCCTCCGACCAGGTATAGCTCGTGGCCCGCCTCCCGAAACGCCTCACCGAGGTGTTTCAGCGGTTGCGGAACCTCCACGCTCTTTATCTCCGTCATCATCGCAGCCAGATTCTAGTATCCGCGCCCGCTGCTAGCAGGTGATCGCGGCGTCCCGGGAAGGATAGATGTCGAAGTACTCGCCGAAACCCGTAACGCCGAAGATGCGGTCCACGGCTTGAGAGGGGGCGGCGAGGCGCAGGGAGACGTTTTGCTCCTCCAAAAAACCCTTGGCGCGCATGAGCATAGAGAGCGCCGTCGAATCCATAAACGTGATTCCCCCGAGGTCCACCACCACGGCCCCGACACCGTTGGTCTCCCGCTCTATGGCGGATTCGACCTTGGGGGCGGTGTGGAGGTCAACCTCCCCCCGGACCGCTATAACCGAGTATGGGCCGGCATGCTCGACGACGCTCACCTCAAAGTCCATGCTGCCTACCCTCTTTCACCTTCAGAACTCCGTAGAGTCCGGATATTAACCCAGTTACGCCGTAAGGTAAACCTCGATCCGGCGGGGTTTACCGGCGTCTTCTGATAACATTGGCGGATATGGGGGCCAGCGGAACAATCGAGCGGGTGGCGGTCTTCGTCGACGGGGCGAACCTCTACCACTCCATAAAGAACTACCACAAGGGCATCCTGGACTACGGGCAGTTGCTCTCCGCGGCCGTCGGTGACCGCAAGTTGCTCCGCGCCACCTTCTACATCGTCGAGAAGCAGGACCAGGTCGAGACCTCCGGGGCGCGCTCTTTCGTTTACAACCTGAACAAGTTCGGCTACAAGGTGCGTTCCAAGCCTCTCATAGTCCACGAGACCTTCACCTCGGAGGGCGAGAGGTCCATATCCCACAAAGGCGATTGGGACATAGGCATTATCGTGGACATGATGCGTCTCGCGGATCACGCCGACAGCTACGTCCTGGTTTCCGGAGACGGGGACTACGTGGAGGCCGTAGAGTACTTGCAAAGCGAGAAAGGCCTCCGCGTCGAGGTCGTGAGCGCCGGGCAATGCACCTCCCAGGCCCTGTTGGACATCTGCGACCTCCACACCGACCTGGCGGACATACCGGACCTGTTCCGTCACAAGCCCCCCGCCAGCCACACCAGTTCGCAGCATTCGGCGGTCGGCTAGCGCTCTTCTGGCTAGCGCTCTCCTACGACGCGGACTTCCAACTCCAGCTCTATGCCCAGTCGCTCCCGGACTTTCTCGCGGACGATCTCTATGAGTTCCAGGGCTTCTTCGGCGGTACCGCCCCCGAGATTAACGAAGTAGTTGGCGTGGACGGGCGAGACCTCGATCTGCCCGACCCTGGTTCCTTTGAGGCCCGCGGCTTCTATAACCCGGCCGGGAAAGTCTCCTTCGGGCCGCTTAAAAGTAGAGCCGCAGCTTGGCTTGTTCGGGGAACCGCCCATTCGCTGCGACCGGAACTCTTTAATGCGGGCTTTCAGCTCGCCCGGATCCCCGGGCGAGAGCGTGTAGCCGGCCCGGAGGACGATCCAGTCCGGGTTATCGTGGAGGATGCTGTGCCGGTAGGAGAGGTTTAGCTCCGCGTTTTCCAGGCGGGAGATCCCACCCTCCCGGAACACGTCCGCCCAGTCGAGCACCTCTACGGTTTCGCTGCCGTAGGCTCCGGCGTTCATGTACACCGCGCCCCCGACGGTACCCGGAATACCGGTAGCAAACTCCAGTCCGGCGAGGCCTTTCGCGGCGGTGGTATTGGCGAGCACCGGGTAGAGCACCCCGGCGTCGGCGACCACCTGGTTACCGGTTGCGTCCACGCCGGTAAGCACCTTGGCCAGCCGGATCACGAGCCCCCGCACGCCGCCGTCGCGCACCAGCACGTTGGTCCCCCCGCCGAGGATGGTAACCGGGATGTCGTGATCTCGGGCGATAAGGACGGCTTCTACGAGTTCCTCGACGCTCCGGGGTTCCAGCAGGGCGTCTGCGGGGCCGCCGATCTTCCAGGCCGTGTAGCGCCGCAGCGGCTCGTCGAGTTTGGCTGAAGGAAGGAGTTCGTGTAAAGTGTCAACGCGCATGACGAGGAATATAGAGTACGGGAGTTAATTTTGCAGGCAAAGATTATAGGGCTCGCGTGAAGGCGATGGCGCTCGCGGCGGGCAAGGGAACCCGGCTCTTTCCTTTGACCGGTGAAGTACCCAAGCCGATGGCCCCGGTAGTAGACACCCCGATAATCGAGCATATCTTCGATCTTCTAGCCGGCCACAACGTGGAAGAGGTCCGCGTCAACGTTCACTATCTGGCCGATACCTTGCTGGAAGCCTACGGCGAAGAATCCTGGGTAAACGGGATGAAAGTCTACCTGGACCGCGAAGAACAGCTGCTCGGTACGGCCGGCGGCGTCCGGCGCCTGGCAAAGAAGTTTGACGATACCTTCATCGTGGTCTCCGGCGACGCCCTGACCGACGTGGACATCAGCGATCTGGTAGCTTTCCACAAAGAAAAGGGAGCCCTGGCAACCATCGCGCTCCGCCGGGTATTCGACACCTCTGAGTTCGGGGTGGTAGAGATAGACGACGAGGACAAGATCCGGGGCTTCCAGGAGAAACCGGACCCGACGGAGGCCATAAGCACCCTGGCCAACACGGGCATTTACGTCTTCGAGCCGCGGGCCCTGGAGTACGTTCCGGAGGATACTTTCTTCGACTTCGCCAAAGACGTGTTTCCGCAATTCCTCGAGAACGGGGAGCGTTTCGTGGGCTACCAGGGAGATTTTTACTGGTCGGACATAGGGACGCTGGAGGCTTACCGCCAGGCCCAGTACGACGTGCTCTCGGACAGGGTCCAGGTAAAGATACCGGGAGAAAAACGAAACGAAAACCTGTGGGTCGGGGAAGATGCCCAGATCCACCGTTCCGCCGACCTGCAGGGCTACGTGGTCGTTGGCCGGGACGCGGTGATCGGGCGCGACGTAACGTTGGCGGGAGATGTTACGGTCGGAAGCGACTGTTGGGTGCGGCCCGGCGCCACGATCAAGAGCAGCATTCTGCTGCCGGGCGCCAGCGTGGGCGACGGAGCCTACCTGGAAGATTGCATCGTCGGCCACGGCTACGACGTGCGCCCCGGGGAAACTATCCGGGGCGGAGCCCTGATCCGGCGCTCCAAATCCTGATCCGGCGTCCCTAACCGGCGTCCCCTAATCGGGTTTTACCAGGCGGTATCCGAAGCCCCGGACGGTTTCTATGAGTTTGGGGTCCGAGGAGCTATCGCCCAGTTTGTTGCGCAGCCGCTGGACGTAGACGTTAACGGTCCGTTCGTCTATGTACTCGTCTTCGCCCCAAACCTGCCGCAACAGCGCCGGTCGGGGAAACACCCGACCCGGGCTCTGGGCGAGAGTGTGCAGCAGTCTGAACTCGCGGGGAGACAAAAGGACAGGTTGGCCATCTTTAAGGACCTCGACCTGCTCCGGATCAATCTCCAGGTTCCCGACGTAGATCTTGTCCGAAAAAGACTCCACGGACTCCCGTTTACGGAAGATTTGCTTTACCCGGGCCACCAATTCGCGCGGGTTTACCGGCGAACGCATATAGTAGTCAGCACCGAGCTCTATCCCCACGATCCGGTCCATCGTGTCCTCGTCCCGCAACAACGCCACGGTAGACACACCGGGCTTCTGCACCGCGGAGATCACCTGAAACCCCCGCTCGTCCGGCAAGCGATTATCTACCACCGCGATCTCGAACTTCTGGCTCTCCGCCACGTTTCGCGCCTGCCCCCCGGTTCCGGCCGGCAACACCCGCCAGCCTTCGCCCGAAAGAGCCCGCCTCAAGTGCAACCGCTCTTCGTCGTTCGCTATGACCAGCAAAACAGCTTCACTCAAAACGCGACAGCTACCTTCATTTCCCGAAACTCATCAAACTCCATCACAATCTCCCAGAGTATATCCTCAAATACCCTTCAGATAACCCACCCCCCTTGAGCAAACCCCCAGCCGGCGGTATGATAGGAACTCCAGTGCGCTCGTAGCTCAGCCGGATAGAGCGTCTGACTACGAATCAGAAGGTCGCAGGTTCGAGTCCTGCCGAGCGCGCTCCTACCTACAACGGGTTTTACGGGCCGCGCTAGCTTCTGATGACCCGTGCCGTCAGGACACCTGAAGGTCGTTGCCTTGGGCGGCCTCCAGCACGGCCGGACGCAGTAGTGGATCGTCGAGGGCGAGCTCTCGCTCTTCGGTACACTCTAGGGCGTCGGCAGCCCGTTCGTAGAGACAGATAACGTCCTCATCGTTGTAGGCGCCCGCGTAGAGAAGGCCGTCGACCTCTCCGTAAACTTCGGTCTCTTCGTAGAAGTAGCGCGACCACCTCTGGGTCAGCGCCCGATCCGGCACCTTTGTCACCGCGGCCACCGTGCCCGCCCGCATCGCCCCGCGACCCCGGAGATCTAGCAGCCTCAAGTCCCTACGCACTACCGCCAGGGCGACCTGAAGCCCTGCGGGTTCGATCAGCCGATCGTCACCGAAGAGCTCGACCAGGCAACCCGAGAGGGTGCGGGCCGCGTAGTAGACTCCCAGGTGGGGATCTGGGGCCGGCAGAGGACCGGCACCGGTGGAACTTCCGGCGCTGTCGCTACCGACAGCGGAGCCGCCAACAGCGGGGCTACCCAGATGATGGTCGAAGCGGTGCAACGGACCATAGAAACGGAAGCTCGTAGCCGTGGCGCCGTGGGAGGAGGGATCGAAGATGCGAACCAGCTCTGATCCCTCACCTAATGTTTCAATCAGAGGATTCAGAGGCCTCCGCGCCGGCGGAGGCGGGGACACGGAAACCAACGAGCTAGACGGCCCCTACGGACTCGGCCAGGCTCTTTACCGCTTCAAGCTCACCCTCTCTTAATGCCTCTACCGTCGACCGTTCCGCGAGATACGGGTTCGGGCGCGAGAGCCAGTAAGCCTTGCCAAAGGGCGAGAGCCTCAGAGCGCCCAGGACCTCGGGCAGCCCACTCACCACACCGTTCTCGCCCTCCGGATCGAACTGCCATGCCGGAAACCGTAAAGCCCCGCGGTCTAGGACACCGAGCATCGTCCCAACCCTCACCCGGTCGTGGGGCGTCTGGCGTGAGGTGCCAAGGAGCCCACCAACCACCCGCGCGCACAAGGCTCCGCGCAATACCTACCCCCCTAGCCTGAAAGACC
>JBHJHC010000019.1:0-12903 GCA_050331175.1 Rubrobacteraceae bacterium
GTAACGAGGACCAGCTCGCCGGCGTTTGCGTCGCCGAAAGTGGCGCAGTAGCGTACCGGCATCTCTCCATCCCCGCAATCGACCTCCAGCGGGGCGCCGTACTCCAGGCTCAGCTCTTCCGCCAATACGGACAGCCGGGCGTTTCCGTAGCGGGCAAGGTCGAGGAGCCGGGCTTTGTAGGTCGCGTCGGGGCCGGCTTCGACTCCCGGCAAGGCAAGCGGCACCAGGGAGTCGGGGTCTACCCGAAGCCCCAGCTCCGACATCTCGGTCTCCGCCGCCAGGTAAGCGGCGGCCGGGGCGAAGATGTCGCGGCCGTGGAAAGTACTGGACACGGGGTGTCTCAGATACCGGTCGTCTGTAAGCTCAACCGCTTTCGACACGCCACCAAGATGACTCGCGGCCGGTACGAGCAGGCCATTGTCAGGCCCTACCAAAAAGGACCCTTCCCTGGTGCGGAGCGCGAGCGCCCGCCGCCCGGTGCCGACGCCGGGATCTACAACCGCCAGATACACCGCGCCCTCTGGCATATAGCGGGTGGCGTGCTGCAGAATCTCGGCTCCGGATTCGATGTCGAACTCCGGCACGTCGTGGGTCACATCTATAACCGGTACACCAGGCGCGATGCCCGCGATCACACCCTTGCAAGTGCCGACGAAGTCGCCGGCAAAACCGAAATCCGAAAGGAAGCAAATAGGTCTCATGCCCTCCAGTATAGAACTTCTGCCTGCCCGCAGTCTTCATCCCCACCCGGGAATCCTCCAAGGAATCACGTACCCTTCAAGGCTCGCGAAAGCCCGCTCCAGAGCCTGCGCGACCGCATCCAACCCCCTAAACTGCCGGACCACTCGCAGGAAACCTGCTGCTAATCACAGCATAACCTTCAACTACACCTTTAAATTCCGGCGACCACTTTCGAGAATTTTGGAGCCGGGTGCGATTTGTACCGAAACCCAATACTTAGTATTTGTTCTCGAATCATAACAATATATCGTGTAGCTTGATACTTGAAGGTACATCAATGCCGGGAATGTGGGCCGAACAGAGGTTGCGGGCTATTTCGGCCCATGCTAGGTTCACGTTTAGGGAGGACCATGAGCCCTGGTTCAACTTGAACTTTGGGTTAAGTCATGGCGGCGTGGCGTTCCTGTTGGAGGGGGATGAACGTCACGTACACGGTGTCCCTTATAGGGTGGAGGGACCACGACCCCGGGAGCTATTTCTTCCGGGGTTTTGATCTAGCTGGAGATCATTCGAAGATTGGGGCCGCGTTGCCGATGTAGGAGGTTAGCCAGTGCAGGTCTTCTTCGGTAAACGGTTCGGTGGAGTTTCTGGTGGCGTAGACCACGCCGACGATGTGTTCGTTGTGGAACACGGGAACGGCGAGGGAGTTGATCCAGCGCGCATTGGTGCGGGCTTGGGGGAGGCGGCGCGGCCCGGTTATCGTGAGGGTGGGATGGGCCGTGTTGACTACCATTTCTACTATGCTCCGGTCGGCGGTGTCGAGTTCCTGGAGGGTTACGTCGCCGAGCGCCGTCCGGGAAGGAATCTGAATGAGGCTTGCCCGATCCGCCTTGAGCTCGTCTCTTATTTCGGTGGCGATCTCTCTCGGAGGGAGTTCGACGTTCAGGTTTTTAGGTTTGGAGGGCCGGAAAACCAGCCGCGAGTTCAGTACGAAGTTAACCGCCGTACCGGCGATGATGCCCAGGAAGTTAAAGATCGCGTAGTAAGGAAACGTGTCCGCGACGTATTTGACCAGAGGATAGAAGACCATGAAGTTGGCCCCGTAGGCGACGATCGCCACCGGGTAGGCCAGGGCTCCCCGCATAAAGAAGTGTATCCGGCTGGAATGCCTGATGTCCCGCCAGGTAAAGGCGCTGTTCAGCAAGAAGTTGCTCAGGGCGCTAATCCCGACGGCGAACATCCAGGCGATAACTATGTTCGCGTTGACGTACTCGGCCAGCGAGATCAGCACGGCCATGTTCACCAGGGTTCCCGAGGCCCCGACCAGCGCGAACTTCCAGAAGCGGCCCGCCGACGGCACGTACCAGAAAAGGCTCAGGATGTGGGTCAGGTATTCCAGGCCCTGGCGCATGCTAGCTTTCGAGACGCCGGCGTTGCGGGCCTGAAAATCAAAGGGAGCTTCGACCACCTTCAGGCTGGGGGCGCAGACCAGGATCTCCAGCAGGATCTTGAACCCCGTCGGGCGAAGCTGGATGCCGCTGATAGCTTCGTTGCGCACCAGGAAAAAACCCGTGAGCGGATCCGTAGTCTTGCGCGCCTCCCGGAAGACTATCTGGGCGAGGTACTTGGTGCCGACGGAGACGCCCCGACGAACCGGCCCCGAAAGACCCGCGTAGCTGCCGCCCGGTGTGTAGCGGCTCGCCACTACGACGTCGGCGTCCGCGGACCGGGCGGTTTCCAGCATCTCCCGCACCTTCTCCGGCGGGTGCTGGAGGTCTGCATCCATCACGCAGGCATAGACACTCTCGTGGATGATGGCGTCCATCCCGGCTGTTACCGCCGTAGAGAGCCCACCCTCGCGCTCCGATTCTTCCCGGTGGATCAGGTTGACCCGTCCGTCCTCCTTTTGGAGGTCCCGGATCACCTGCGGAGTTTCGTCCGTGGAATCATCCACGAAGACGATGCGATAGTCGATCCCCGAAAGGCTCCTCCGAAGCTCACCCACCAACCGCGGAACGTTCTCGGCCTCGTTGCGGGTCGGGACCACCAGCGTAAGCAACGACTTCCTGGAGACCCGAAGTTTCTCCGTTACCTGGTTCTCTGCCACCATGACCGCACTAAGTTAGCATATCCTGTTGGAGAGGCCAAAAATCAAGGGGTAAACTGTTTCAGACGGGAATCCAAACTGCGGGGGTGAGATCTTGGCAAACGACCGCAATGAACGTGCGCACGTCTACGTTTCCGGTAACGTACAAGGGGTATTTTTTAGGGACTCCACCCGCCAGAAAGCCGATGAGCTGGGGCTTGCCGGCTGGGTGAAAAATACCTCCGACGGACGGGTAGAGGCGGTGTTCGAAGGCCCTTCGGACAAAGTGCGGGAGATGGTTGACTGGTGCGAGAACGGCCCTTCCCAGGCCGACGTGGAGGACGTGGACGCCGAATACGGGGAGGCCGAAGAGGGCCTGAAAGGTTTCGAGGTTCGTTGATCCCTTTGCCCGAAGAACTCGCAACGTTCATTAGAGACTCCGGGGCCGAAATCGTCAGCCGCCGGGAGATAGCCTACGGTACCCAGTATTTCTTTGCCCGGGGTCCGGACTCCGCCAATCTGACCGTCTACAACACGGACAAAGTGGTTGTAGGCGGCAAACCGACCTCCGAGCTGCGCCAGACGATAGAGGCCCACGTGGCGAACCGGAAGCTACCGAGATCCCTAAACGGAGAGCAAGCGCGTCCCGCGCTGGACCCGACGTCCAGGATCGGTATAGACGAAGCCGGCAAGGGCGACTACTTCGGCCCTCTGGTGGTAGCCGGGGTGCGGATATTCGACGCTGCCGCTGCCCGGGGGCTGCAGGCCATAGGCGTCAGAGATTCCAAATCCTTGAGCCCGGCCCAGGCGCCGCGTTTTGCGGAAAACGTCCGGGGCGCCGTGGGAGACGGAAACGTCCACATCGTTTCGTTGGGTCCGAGAGAGTTCGAGCGGCGGAGAAAGGCGGCCGGCAACGTGAACCGGCTGCTCGAAGAGATCAACGCGGAAATAATCCGCGTACTCGAAGATGGCGTCGAGGTTGTCGTGGTTGATGAGTTTGCGGCTTCCGCCCGGGAATACCTGGCGAGGTTCGTACCAGACGGGGTGAAGCTCGAAGTACGTAGGAAAGCCGACCGGGACGATGCGGCGGTGGCGGCGGCGTCGATCCTGGCCCGGGCCCGGTATCTAGGGGATCTCGAACAGTTATCCGAAGAAGTTGGCTTCGAGTTGCCCCGGGGGGCTACGCACGTTCTGGATTCTGCGCGCCGGGTGGTGCGGGAACAGGGAACGCGAAAGTTAGAAGACGTGGCGAAGATCAGCTTCTCCACAACGGCCCGGGTCCTGGAGGCGAAAAACGGGCGATGATAGACCTTCGCAGCGACACGGTAACCCGACCCACGGAGGGTATGCGGCGGGCCATGGCGGAAGCTCCGGTTGGGGACGACGTTTTCGGCGAGGACCCTACGGTAAACAAGCTGGAAGAGTACGTGACGGGGCTGGTCGGCAAGGAAGCCGCCGTCTACGCGCCATCGGGGACGATGACGAACCAGATCGGGGTGTACGTCAATACGGGGCGCGGGGACGAGGTTCTCTTGCACGAGCGGGCTCACATCTTCAACTACGAGGGGGGAGGTCCGGCCTTGCTTTCCGGGGTGCAGCTCCGGACCCTGCCCGGCGACCGCGGCACTGTCCTCCCCGAGATGCTGCGAAACGCCGTCCGGCCCGAGAACGTTCACTTTCCGCGGTCCCGGCTTCTCTGCCTGGAGAACACCCACAACGCCGCCGGGGGCGCGATATTCTCCCTGGAAGACTTCGCGGCCGTTGCCGGGGCCGCGCGGGAGCTGGGACTAAAGGTCCACCTGGACGGCGCCCGGCTCTTCAATGCCGTGGTGGCTACCGGTGTCCCGGCCAGCAAGTGGTGCGAACACGTCGATACGGTATCGGTGTGCTCGTCGAAGGGGCTCGGGGCGCCGGTCGGGTCGTTGCTCGCCGGGGATGCGCCGGTCATCCAGGAAGCCCGCCGGGCCCGCAAGGTGTTCGGCGGCGGAATGCGGCAGGCTGGCGTGATCGCGGCCGCCGCACTCTACGCGTTCGAGCATCATCGGGGACGACTCGCGGAGGATCACGAAAAAGCCGCCCGGCTGGCCGATGGACTCGCCGGGGCCGGATACGACGTGCAGCCCCCGGAGACCAACATCGTGCTCGTTCGGTCCGAGCGTCCGCTGGAGCTGCTAGACGCGCTCTCCAGAGAAGGCGTGCTCGCAACTCCCGCCGGGCCTGGAAGAGTCCGGCTGTGTACCCACCTCGACGTAACCGCCGCGGACATAGAGGCCGCCGTTGGCGCGGCCGCTAAGGTCTCGATGGCGTCCGGCCGCTGATGATCCAGGTCGTATCGACCGGGGAAGGATTGCGCGCAGCCCTACGGCTTCTCGAAGAAACGCTGAGGTCCGGTGATGCTCTCCCGGAGTCGTTCGTCGTCCGGCTCCAGGCAGCTGTGGATTCAGGGGCGATGGAGGTGCTGGCGGCCGTCGAGCAAGAGGATGTCGTGGGGGTGCTCGTGCTTTCTTACCGGCTCGGCATTTCGGCCGGCAGCTACTTCGCCAGCATCGAAGAGCTCTACGTGAAGCCGAATGCCCGGCGCCTGGGAGTCGGTAGGGCCCTGCTCGAAACTGCCGGTAGCCGATTTGCGCGGCGAGGCGTTTCTTACGTGGAAGTTCAGGCGGTAGACGAATCGGCTGAAGCATTCTATAGCGCCGGGGGGTACAGCAGGGAGGAGGAGGTGCGGGTGATGTCCCGGGCCTACGTACTTTGAGCTACGAAGGTTCGTCCCCGCCCTTCTCGAACTCCAGAATCTCGTAGATCGAGACCTCCCGGAAGCCCAACCGCTCGTAGAACGCGCGTCCGCGGTGGTTGGCGGCGGCGACCTGGAGGGAGATGCCACTAGCCCCTTTCTCGCGGGCCCAGGCCTCCACGTTTCGAAGTAGTGCCCGGCCCACACCCAAACTGCGGTACTCCGCCGCTACGTATACATCGTCCACCGAGGCCCAGGTCTTGGGGTGGAACGTGGGGGATCCTTCCCGCAGGTCGCCTGAGATAAAGCCGATAGTCTCCCCGTCTAGTATCGCGACAAAGAGAAAGGAGTGGCTGCTTCCGGTGAGGTCTGACAAGAACCGGCGCATGGTTTTCTCAGCCTCGGGAGACGTGCTGTATATGGGGTCGTGGGCGGTGTGCTCCCCGGCGCTCTGCACCCACAGGCGGGCGGCGTCCGCCGCGTCGCCGCGACGCCCGGGGCGTACTATGAACTCTCTCCCGGTCACGAGGGAATACTAACGGATTGGAGCGAGGTTGGGGTATGATCTCTCCCACACCCGGATAGGAGCTTGCGACGCGGACGACGGCAGGAAAAGCAGAGAGGTTCTGGGAGGTAGACGCCGCCCGGGGGATCGCGATCCTGATGATGGTCCTCTACCACCTCGTCTACGATCTTGACACCTTCGGCGGCTACAACATACAGTCTACTTCGGGTTTTTGGGCGCGTTTCGCTGATCTGACCGCGTTCTCCTTCGTGTTCCTGGTTGGAGTATCGCTCGCGATCAGCCACACCCGGGCAAGGTCCACGCACCCCCACGGGACGCTCTTCGGCAAGTACCTGGTCCGGGGATTGAAGATCCTCGGGTACGGAATGGCACTCACCTTAATATCGTGGGCGCTGGGCATGGGGATCATCGCCTTCGGCATACTGCACCTTATCGGGGTATCCATAATCCTGGCCTACCCCTTTTTGCAGCTGCGCCTCACCAACCTGCTCGTCGGGCTCTCCCTCGTACTCTTGGGCGTGTACCTGCACTCGCTGAACCTCTCGTCGGAAAGCCCTTGGCTCCTTCCGCTGGGCGTTGTGCCAGAAGGTTTTCCAATGCCAGACTATCGGCCACTATTGCCCTGGTTCGGCGTCGTACTGGTCGGGGTTTTCGTCGGCAACTTCGTGTACGGCGGCGGCAAGCGGGTGGCGGGCATTGCGTGGCGAATGCCGGGTGTCGCCCGGCCGCTTTTGCCGCTCGGACGGCACTCGCTCCTGATCTACCTGGTCCATCAACCCGTTCTGGTGCTGTTGCTGGCGGGGTTCGGAATTATTAGCCTCAATGTCGTGTGATCCCGGTCTGGCGGATCGTCTTGTACGCGGGCCCTCCATCTGCTACGGTAGGGCATCTTCTGTAACGTTACGTCGAGGAGGTGAGCTGGCGAGACGAACTCCAGATCAGTAATCGAAGAGCAGGCCAAGGTTGGCAGAGATGGCAGAGGACCAAGCGCCAGAACTCTTGCCCTAAAGGGCGAGAGTTGACGAGGTAGACGTTTATCGAGCATTCGGCGGGTGCGTCTCGGCTCCAGGGTAGTCGTTAGGAGAGCGACAAATCCCGGTGGCGACACCGGGGACAAAACTCTCTCCGGACCCGGAAGGACTTTGAAGCCGAAGTCTGAAAGTTCTACCAGCTTCTCTGGTAACTCTCCGGGCCTGCGTGAACGAAGCGCAGTGTGATTGCAGGGAGGTTTTCTGTGTGCGGAATCGTAGGGTACGTTGGTAGAGAGCGGTGCGTCGAGGTCCTTATGGAAGGGTTGAGGAACCTGGAATACCGGGGATACGACTCGGCCGGACTGGCGCTACAGGTCTCCGGTGGCATCGAGCCGGTAAAGCGGGTTGGGCCGCTCAACAACCTGGCCGAGATAGTTGGGGAGCGAAACGGAGACTTTATCGGGGCGCGGTCCGGGGTGGGCCACACCCGGTGGGCCACGCACGGCAGGCCGAACGAGACCAACGCGCACCCGCTGGTTGCCGGTAACGGCCGGGTGGCGGTAGTTCACAACGGGATCATCGAGAACCACGCCGAGCTCCGGGAAGAGCTCGGCGCCCGGGGTCACGAGTTCGTGTCCGAAACGGATACCGAGGTCATAGCCCACCTCCTGGCCGACCGGATGGAGGAGCCCGGGGGTTCGCTCCGCGAGGCGCTCGCCGGGTCGCTGGCGGCGCTCAAGGGGTCTTTCGCGATTGCGGCCGTGAGTGCCGAGGAACCTGATACGGTCGTTGCCGCCCGGCATCAGAGCCCCCTGGTCGTGGGCCTCGGGGACGGTGAGAACTTCCTGGCGAGCGCGGTCCAGGCTTTGCTGGGCGAGACCCACCGGTTCCTTTTGGTCGAGAACGGGGAGGTAGTCGAGATAACGAGCTCTTCGGTCGAGATCTTTACGGTCGGCGGCGGGCGGGTAGAGCGGACACCGTTCGAGGTCGACTGGAAAGCGGAGTCTGTGGAACTCGGGGTATACGAAGACTACATGTTAAAGGAGATCTACGAGCAACCCGACGCCCTGAGAAACACCCTGGCGGGCCGTCTGGAGGCCAGTGGCTCGGTAGACTTATCGGAGCTCTCGATGGACTTATCGGGGATCGGGCGCGTGGTGGTCGTGGCCTGCGGCACCGCCTACCACGCCGGCCTGTTGGGCAAATACGCGATCGAACGCCTCGCCCGGGTGCCCGTAGAGGTCGCCGTGGCGAGCGAGTACCGCTACTCGGAACCCGTGGGCGACGAGAACACGCTGGTGATAGCCATTAGCCAGAGCGGAGAGACTACTGATACCCTGGCTGCGGTGGAGACGGCGCAGAGGTTCGGCGGCCGGGTGCTCGCCGTAACTAACACGCGCGGCTCGCTCCTAACCCGCGAAGCGGAGGCGGTGCTCCTGACCGGTGCGGGGCCGGAGGTCGGGGTGGCCGCCACCAAGACTTTTGTTACCCAGATTGCCGTTCTCCAGCTCCTCGCGTTGGGGCTCGCCCGGGCCAGGGGCACCCTGTCCGAGACAGAACTGCGGGAGGCCGGGCACGGACTCAGGACTATGCCAGAGAAAGTAGAACAGGCTTTAGAGCTTTGCGAGCGTCCCGCGCGAGAAGCCGTGGAGCTTTTCGAGGATGCCCGGTGCGCGCTGTTTCTGGGCCGTGGGGTGTCGTACCCGGCGGCGCTGGAAGGGGCCCTGAAGCTAAAGGAGATCTCCTACCTTCCCGCAGAAGGCTATCCCGCCGGAGAAATGAAACACGGGCCCATAGCCCTCGTGGACGAGTACTGTCCCGTGGTCGCCGTTTTGGGAGATGGGCTCTTGCGGGAGAAGAGCGTCTCAAACGTGGAAGAAACCGTGGCCCGGGGGGCAAACGTTCTGGCTGTCGCCGCGGAAGGCGACCCGGCTGCCGAGAGGATAGCCCGGTTGGTTTTGCCGGTCCCGGAAGCGCCGCCGCTGTTGGGGGCGCTGGTAGCCAGCGTGCCGCTCCAGCTACTCGCCTACCACGTCGCCAAGGCCCGGGGGCTCAACGTAGATAAGCCCCGAAACTTGGCCAAGAGCGTGACGGTAGAGTGATCCTCTGACGGTCGAAGTTTCGCCGGCACCAGAGACGAGCCTCATCCGTTTTGTGGATGGTCTATAAGGTCTAATCTACTTCCCGGAGGCCTGGGGAATCTGCCTCAGGATACCCGGTCGCCCCGGACTATAAGGCGTTGCTCGTAGTTCTCGCCGACGCAGGTCTGCAGGGAAACCATGTCGCGGCCCGGCTCCGGGGCCGTCACCCAGACGTCGTAGGGGGTGACGTTCAGTATTTCGGTCACCTCGTAGGTGTAGGTGGTACCGGCCGAGTCGGTCAGGTAGATCAAGTCTCCCTGAACCATGTTGGGCAGGTTGGCGAACTGCTGCCAGCTGTTGGTTCCCTCCCACCCCAAAACGTGGGCGGCGATGTAGGTGTTGGAGCCCGGCTCCCACGGAAAGCCGGAGCTTGGCAGCTTGCCGGCACCCTGATCCAGGGTCGCCTCAGACATGTCGTTCAATACCAGGTCGTCGTACCGGCCTATCTTCGGAACCGTTAGATACAGCGTGTTGTCGGAAGGGGCCGCGGCGAGTTCAGGAGCTTCTTCTTCGGAGGCCGGTTCTTCAGCTACCTCTTCGACTACCTCAGGCTCTTCGTACTGGTCTGCCGCTACCTGGTCCTCCTGGGTCTCTTCCTTGTTTTCTTCTTTCTTGGCGTCTTCCTCTTTGTTACCGTCTTTCGGGGCTTCTTGCTTTTCTACCGTGGGCGTGGAAGCCCTCTCCACCTGGGTCTCGCCCGGGCTCAAAAGTCCTACCCCGAAAAATACGGAAGCCCCCAGGGCTAGCAGCGCCAGAACGCCAAGAGAATAGAGCCCGACGTTTCCCCGGTTGCCGAAGAATCTCCACATCTGGTTATCCCTTCGTTTTTCCTGGTGCTCCGCACGACCCGGAGATCAAAGCCTCCCGACCTCCGCAGTTTGTCTCTTTATGCCGGACCTTTGCCGGTAGCCAACCCTAGAAAGTTCTGGCAACAAACTATCGAACCCTATTATATGCCACCCCGACAAATATGGATCAACCTGTTTTTAACTAAAGTTCTCAAAATTTCACAGAAAGTTTACATTACTGGATGATCATTAGCAACCAGAGGGGTTTGGATCAGTGGATAACCTTTAGTGCGCCGGGGTCCGTGCGGAAGGACATTGGGAGGCGGCCCCACAACTCGCCGTCGAGTTGCACGGGGACTTCGGCACCGGGGGCGCGGGCGCGGAACTCGCGGGCGTCTACGGAGCGCATGCTGTTGTTCAGGGGTCTGCGGGCCAGGATGCGGCCCAGGATGTCGGGCCGGAGCAGGGCGCCGATGCGTTCGACGAGGATAGCTTCTAGCTCGCCGCTGGAGACCGACTGGTCGCCGGTTACCCGGAAGCTTCCGCCGTAACGCCGCCCGTTGGCGATAATGACGAACTGGGAAACGTAGATCGTATCGCCGTGCAGCACGTGAATAGCCGGGAACTCCTCCTCCGCGTAGACCTTAAAGGCCGTGAGGGCGAAGGCCAGGGCTTTCAGGTAGCGCTTGAGACGGGGTGTCACGGTGTAGATGACGTTCGCGTCGAAGCCGATGCCCGCCACGAACGTAAAGCGGCGTTCTATCCCGTTGTGGTCTGTGGCTATACCGAGGTCCATACGGAAGGTCTTGCCGGACAGGATTCGGTGGCAGGCCTCGTTTACTTTCAGCGGCAGCTTCAACTCGCGGGCCAGCACGTTCGCGGTACCGAGCGGGAGGATACCCAGCGTCGCCTCCCGGTGCAGGCCGTTTACCACCTCGTTGATCGTTCCGTCGCCCCCGGCGGCGATCACCAGGCTATCCTTACCAACCTCGGCGGCGAGTTCCGTGGCGTGATTCGGATACTCGGTGTTCAAGATCTCCGTCTCCAGGCCGCCGGACCGCAGGATCTTGGCGCAGTTTTCCAGAAGGTTCTTGTCGCCGGCGCGTCCCGAGTTTGGGTTTCCGATGATCGCAGCATCCATGGCCTACATATTATTCCCTTTTACGGAGGACGTAATCTGCCGTAGTATGGAGCCTATGGACAAATCGAATGAATTCTTCGTGCCGGAGATCGGCGTTGACGTTGTAGACGTAGAGCGGATGCAGTTCGCCCTGGAGCGCACGCCGCGCATCCGGCAGCGGCTCTTTACCGAGGCGGAGATCGCTTACTGCGAGAAGTTCCGATTCGCGGAGCGGCACTACGCCGGCCGTTGGGCGGCGAAGGAGGCCGTAACGAAAGCGTTGGGGTGTGGCCTGATCCAATGGAACGGCGTCGAGGTGATGCGGCAGCCGCGCCGGGCTCCGACGGTCCGCATTTTCGGCAAGATCAAGAAGTTCGCCGACTACGTCGGCGTGCGGCAAGAAGAAATCTCCATCTCTATCACCCACTCGGAACTCTCTGCCGTCGCGGTCGCCACGATCCGTCGAAAGGACCCCTCATGAAGCTGTACTCGGCGCAAGAGATGACCCGCGCCGACAACGGCGCCCAGGAACTCGGAATCTCCGGCACCGTGCTCATGGAACGTGCCGGCGCCGCGATGGCCCGGGTAGTTCTCGACCATCACGCCCCGCTGCGCGCCGTCGCGGTCTGCGGCGGCGGAAACAACGGGGGTGATGGGTTCGTCATCGCCCGCGAGTTGCACCGGGCCGGCGTCGAGGTCTCCGTCTTTGCCACCAAAGACGAGTACGAGGGAGATCCCCACACGAACCTGGAGATCTTGCGAAACCTGGACGTGGCCTTGATCGGGGCGGAAGAGCTGGAGGCGGAGCTCGGGCGGGCGGACCTTATTGTGGATGCACTACTCGGCACCGGCTTTTCGGGCGAGGTTCGCGAGAAAGAGGCCGGCTACATTCGCCGGATAAACGCAGCGGCGGCGACGGTGATGGCTGTGGACGTACCATCCGGGGTAGACGGTTCGACGGGCGAGGTACACGGCGAGTCGGTGGAGGCCGACCTGACGGTCTGCGCCCACGCCGCGAAGGTTGGATGCGTTATCTCTCCCGGCCGCGAGCATGCGGGAAAGGTAGCCGTGGTGGACATCGGCATTCCGCCCGAGGCGGACACTGAGCCTTCTGTAACGGTGACCGACGCCTCCTCGCTCCGGGGAACCGTGCCGCGTACCGCAGAGCTGGCGCACAAATACTCTGCCGGGGCGTTGCTGGCCGTTTCGGGTTCCAAAAGCGTCACCGGGGCTCCGGTTATGGTCGTCGAGGGCGCCCAGCGCACCGGATGCGGTATCGTCTTGCTGGCTACACCGGGGAGCGCCGCCCCCGAGGCGGATCTCCAACTCACGGAGGCGCTAGTATACGGGATGCCCGAAGACGATGTCGGGCAGGTGACTTCGGAAGCCCTGGAGCAGGTGCTGGAGCACGCCGAGCGGGCGACGGCCGTTGTGCTGGGTCCCGGGATGGGAACCGGCGACGAAGGCTCGAAACTCGTCGAGGGCGTGCTGCGGGAGGTAGACGGGCCCGTGTTGCTGGATGCCGACGCGATCTCCAACCTCGTGGGGTCAAAGGCCCTCTCGCAGAGAAAGGCCCCCACGATCATAACGCCGCATCCCGGTGAGCTGGGCCGTCTCATGGAAAGCGGCGCCAAAGAGGTCCAGGCTCACAGGCTGCGCTCGGCCCGGGAAGCGGCCGAGAAACACGGCTGCTGCGTGTTGCTCAAGGGTTCGGATACCATAGTCACCGACGAAGGGCGCACCGCCGTAAACTCCACCGGTAACGTCGCGCTCGCGACCGCCGGCACCGGAGACGTGCTTTCCGGGGTGATCGGGGCCCTCCTCTCTCGCGGCATGGAAACCTACGATGCCGGCCGGGC
>JBHJHC010000020.1:0-34251 GCA_050331175.1 Rubrobacteraceae bacterium
CGCCCGGGCTGATTCGGTGATCACCGCCTCAGACGCGGCCGACTGCGAGTTCTCGCAGCTCTCCGACGGCACCTATCGGGCCCTGTGCACCTACTCCAGCGGCACCTTTGTAGACATTGACGACCTCGGAGTGGGCACCGGCTCGGGGATCTGGCTGCAGGCCTGGGGCGGAGAGGGCGGCAAGGGGGGTCGAAGCGGCGCTGCCTACTACGGCGGCAAGGGCGGTGAAGGCGGCTACGCCCAGAGCTACTACGAAAGCCTCGACTCCCTGAAGAGCGCTATCGGGGGCTCTAGCACCCTCTACTACTACCTCGGCAACGAGGGCCATGTCTCCAGTTCGACCTACGCCGCTGGTGGTGGGGGCGCCTCTACCGTGATCTCTAGCGTGGACATCACCGGCTCGGGGCAGTATTCGCCGTGCATCAACCAGGATACGGAGGCCGTCGATGGTAAAGGCAACACGATCACGGTCGACCAGTGGACCAACGGCGACGATGGGGGCTGCAACCAGAGCGTCTTCCTGATTGCTGGCGGCGGCGGTGGGGGCGGCCAGGCAGGCGCATTCTTCGACGGCTACGATGGGGGCGGGGGCGGGAAGGCGATCGCCGAGACCGAGACCGTGGCGGCCGCCGCCTCCGCGGGTGCCAAAGGCGACCTTGGCGGCGGGGGAGGCTTCAACGGGGACTTCGACGACAGCGGCCGGATCGGCGGCGAGGGGGCCGGCGGCGGTGCCGGGTCGGGCGGCTACGGGATCGGCGGCTACGGGGGCTCGGCCCTCACCCACAGCTCCACCGCCGGCTACGCGAACGAGGAGTTCCAGGGCGCCTCGGACAACGGCGAGGGCGGCAAAGGCGGGAAGAACGTCGACGACTTCGATGGAGGCGGGGGCGGAGGCGGCTTTGGCGGCGGCGGGGGTGCGTTCGGCTACGGCGGGGGCGGGGGAGGCGGCAGCTACGCCTACAGGGGCGACGAGGCGCCGACGAGCGACCCGCCGAGCACCAGCGCGCCCAGCGACACCGGCCGCTTCCGGATCGTCATCGACGACGTCTCCGCGCTCTGTGAGCCCGACACCAGCCGCGGCTTCGAGGCCGAGGTCTGCACGCCAGTCCCGCTCGGGGACGAGCTGGAGGTCTCCAAGCTCGCGGGCGCGGTCGGCGCCCGCTCCTCGTCGACGCCGGTCTGGATCCAGGCCTGGGGTGGCGAGGGGGACAGCGGCCTCGGCGGCAGCTCCGGCGGCGGCGCTGGCGGCTACTCACAGCTCTACTACTCGACGCTCTCCGGCCTGACGGCGGGGCTGGATTCAGGCTCGCTCTACTACTACCTCGGCAAACAGGGCAGCTCAGCGAGCTCCTACGACGGCGGTGGCGGCGGCGCCAGCTCGACGGTCGTCGCAACCGAGGACCTGAAGGGTGGCGGCCAGTGCATTTACGACGACTCCGGCACGAGCCCGATCAGCCTCTCCAACGGCGGTACCTGCACCTCGAAGGCCGACTCCAACATTCTCGCGCTCGCCGGTGGGGGTGGAGGCGGGGGCCACCACAACAACCACGGTAGCGCCGGCGGGGCGGGCGGGAGTGCGGTCTCCGGCACCGCCGCAGCCTACGGCAACGGCGCGGATAGCGACAGCGTCCACGGCGGCTACGCAGAGGGTGGGACCGCAAAGACGGCGACCGGCGGCAGCGGTAAGTCCTCTTCCTCCATCTCCGGCGGCCACAGCGCAGGCTCAGGGATCGGCGGGACCGGCGGCGGGACGGAGGGAAGCGACGACTCGACCTCCAGCACCGGCTACCAGGCCGGCGAGCCGGGCGGCGCATCGACCTACGGCGAGGGCGGCAACGGCTCGCTGGGCTCGAAGAGCGCGGGCGCGGACGGCGGCGGTGGTGGCGGAGGCGGCCTGGGCGGTGGCGCCGGGGCGGGTAAAAACACCAACATGAGCCAATCCGGCGGTGGCGCCCCCGGCGGTGGCGGAGGCGGCAGCTTCGCCGCTGCAGCCGACGAAGCACCATCGAGCGCGCCAAGCGATGCCGCGCCGGACAGCGACGGCGCCGTCCACATCGTCTTCGATGTCGGCTCCGGTCAGAGCTCCGAAGCTGGTTCGCGAAGCCAGCAAGGCTCAGAGAGCGCCCGGCAGGGGGCGGATCGGGAGCAGGGATCGGCGGGGCGCTCCGGATCCAGCCGGGCTTCACAATCGGGCAACTCCTCGGAAGCATCTTCGGGGGCGGCGGACCTGTCGTTTGCCACGAGCAGGGTGCTGCCGACGGCAGCGGGCCTTCTCGCCATCGGGGCTTTAGGCTTTGTAGGCTTTGTGCTCTATAGGCACCGGTAGAGGGAGAACCGCGAGCAGGTGTCAGAAAACCGTGCGGGCATGGTCGTGCTTAGAGCCTCGCATGATGACGAAGGATGAGCCTCACGAAGACGTTCGAGCAACACCGGCACACGAATGAGAGCCGGCCTTGAGTAGCGCGGGATCGGGCCGCGTACGGGTTGTCGAGAGCGACGTACCGGCCCGGATGGACCGCATGCCGTGGAGCCGCTGGCACTGGAGGATCGTCTTTGCCTTGGGGATCACCTGGATCCTCGACGGGCTGGAAGTCCAACTGGTGGGCAACGCGGGACCCGTACTCCAGGAGAGTTCTACCCTGGACCTCACGTCCGGCCAGGTCGGTCTGGCCGCGTCCGTCTACCTCATCGGACAGGTGATCGGGGCGCTCTTTTTCGGGTACTTGACCGACCGGCTGGGTCGCAAACGGCTCTTTTTGGTGACGCTCGGGGTGTATCTTATCGGGACGCTGCTCACGGCCTTTACGTGGAGCTTCTGGAGCTTCGCCGCTTGCCGGTTTATCGCGGGGTTGGGTATCGGGGGAGAGTACTCGGCGATCAACTCGGCCATAGACGAGCTTATCCCGGCCCGCGTTCGCGGCTGGACGGACCTCGTGATCAACGGCAGCTACTGGATCGGCGCGGCGGCGGCCTCGGTGGCTTCGATCTTCCTGCTCGACCCGGACCTGATCGCCCGGGACCTCGGGTGGCGGCTGGCGTTCGGAATCGGGGCGCTGATCGGGATCGTCATCCTCCTCGTCCGGCGTAACGTCCCGGAGAGCCCGCGCTGGTTGATGACCCACGGCAGAAACGACGATGCCGAGAGAACGGTCGGCGAGATCGAGGCCGAGGTCAAACAAGAGACCGGGCTCGTGGAACTGCCGGAAGCGGAGGGCAAGATCCGGGTGCGCGAGCGCGGGAGCATCGGTTTCGGGCCGATCGTTCAGACGATGCGGTCGTACCCGCGCCGGGCGCTCCTGGGCCTCGCGCTGATGGTCTCCCAGACCTTCCTCTACAACGCGATCTTCTTTACCTACGCGATGATACTGACGACCTTCTACGACGTACCCTCCGGCGGCACCGGAATATATCTCGTGTTCTTCGCCATAGGCAACTTCGCCGGACCCCTGCTCATAGGCCGGTTCTTCGACACCGTGGGCCGGAGGCCGATGATCGCCGGGACCTACTCCCTCTCGGGCGTCCTGCTCGCCATAACGGGCTACCTCTTCAACCAGGGCCTGCTAACCGCGGTCACCCAGACCGTGGCGTGGAGCGTGATCTTCTTTATCGCCTCGGCCGCCGCGAGCTCGGCCTACCTGACCGTGAGCGAGGTCTTTCCGCTGGAGACCCGGGCGATGGCGATAGCGTTCTTCTACGCGATCGGGACCGCGATAGGCGGGGTCGCCGCGCCGGCAGTGTTCGGCACCCTCATCGGAACCGGCTCGCCCGCCAACGTTTTCTACGGGTACCTGTTCGCCGCCGGGTTGATGATCCTCGCCGCGATAGCAGAACTATTCCTGGGAGTCCGGGCGGAGCGAGAGTCGCTGGAGAACATCGCCCCACCACTCTCCGCGGCCGAGGCGGAGAACCAATGAAGATGGGCAAGGAGGACTAGATGCACCGGAGACCGCAAGGCTGGTCGCCGAGACCCCAGGCCTCCCACGACGCCACCGATCACGAGGTGGAGCGGGAGGTAGACGAGATCGTCGAGACGCTCGAACGGGAGGGAATAACCGACCGCCGACGCCTGGCGGAGCTCGTCCGCGCCTCGCACTGGGGGCCGAGACGGTTCAGGACGGCGCTCAGGACCGCCGTGGCCGAGGGTAGGATCGAGCGTGTCAGGCGCGGCGTCATAGGCCGCTACGACCTCTACGGCCCGCTGGAAAGCCGGACGAGGGAAGACTAGGGTTGCACGTCAGCAATTCGGCAGCACCCCGTTGTTGCTCAGGTAGCCCTGCAATCCCAGCCCGCTACCCGCTATGTTCAGGGCGTTCTGAACCCCAACGTAGCGCCACTGCCACGGCTCCCAGATATAGCCGGTGTTGGCGCCGGGCGGGTAGGTGAGCACGAACCCGTAGTAGCGGGCATTGTTGAGTAGCCAGCTATAGGAGTTTGTCGAAGCAAACGACTGGTAGAGTCCGTAGCCGGTCGCCGCGTTGGTGAGATCCACGGTGGTGCCCAGCTGGTGCATGCTGTGGCCTGGTGGGGCACTCACACCGCCCGCTCCGGGACCGTAGACGCTGCTCCAGTAGCTATACAAAGATGCCTGGGTGTAGTAGGAACGCCAGGCTGAGGAGCTTACCAACTCGACCCCCGAAGCGTTGGCGTCCGTGACCATGTTGGAGAGCGCCGCCGCGGCTTCCTGGCGTAGGAGCTGGCCGCCTCCCGTGGTAGGCACGCCGTAGTTGGCGAGGTATGTGAGGTCAGGAGGAGCGTAGCCGGGGGACATGCCATTGTAGCGATCTATTAGAACCAGCGGGTTATTGCACGAGCTGTAACCCAGCCCTTGGGCCGAGGCTGGGGACTGTAACCCTGCCAGGTACAACAGCACCGCCAGGGTACAGACCAACGCCGTCTGCACCCCAGGACCTCGAGCACGCCAATACCGGATCAAATGTCCCATCAGAGCTCCTCCTCTAATCAGTCTCAATTTTATCCTATTATGTTTCCCTGTTGCCCGAGGGCCCGGATAAGATTTGCTGCTCCCACAGGAGAACCGGGGATAGCCCGGTTGCCTCATGACGAACTACGAAACTGCTATACTTCCATCGCAACCCGACGACTATGCTGATCTCCGGACCAAGACTCGAACGACCTTTTGCGCTGGCCGACCTGTTGAGCGCGGGCCTCGCCGCCGATCCCTCCGGGCCGGCGGTCGTCACGATCGACGAGACGCTTTCCTGGGCGCAGCTCGACGAGCAAAGCGCGCATCTGGCCCGCAACTACCTCTCGATGGGGCTGAAAGCGGGTGATCGCGTCGCGACGCTGATGCCTAACCGACCCGCCCTGATCGTTCACCACGTCGCCTGCCTGAAGGCGGGGCTGATCTCTACGCCGCTCAACTACCGCTACATGCCGCCGGAGATAGACCACGCGCTAGAGGTGAGCGAAGCGTCGCTGCTGGTCTACCACGCCGAACGAGATGCGGACATCGCAGCGAGCCGGCTCGCACCGAGCGTTTCGGGCGGCACGCTCCGGTTTGGCGCTGACGAGCTGCCGGTCGCGGAAGAGCCCGGAGGGAGACGGTTGGAGGACATGATGCAGGCGTCGCCCGAGGATGTGGTTCTGCCCGAGATCCAGCCCGACTCACCGTTGTTCGTGTTCTTCACCTCCGGGAGCACGGGACCGGCGAAGGGGGTGACCCACACCGTCGAGACGATCGGGTGGATGGTGGAGAACTTTCGCACCGGACTGAAGCTGACCGCCGAAGACGTGGTTTTCACGACGACCTCACACTCCTACCTCGGGGGCACGGCGTTCGCCCTGATCTCGTTCAGCGTCGGCGCCCCGCTCGTGATGGCCCAGTCACCGGAGGGAGCCGAGGTGTTTCCCCTGATCCGGCGCCACCGGCCGACGGTAACGTGGATGCTGCCGTCCACCCTATACTCTTTGATCAACGACAGTGATTGCGGGCGGGACGATTTCGCGAGTTTCCGTTACGTGGCGACAGCCGGCGATAAGGCTCCCGAAGTTCTCGAACGCCAGTTCGAGGAGTTGGCCGGATATAAGATGCTCGAAGCCTACGGTATGACCGAAGCCATCGAGATCGCGCTCACACCCCCCGATGGACCAAACAAGCAGGGTTCCGCTGGCCGACCGGCTCCCGCTGTGAACATGTCAGTACGCGACGACACCGGAGCAGAGGTCGGGACCGGAGAGGTAGGCAGGCTCTGGATCCAGTACCCCGGCGTGACCATCGGGTACTGGAGCCATCCCGAAGCCACCGCGGAGGTCTTCGAGGATGGCTGGTTCGACACCGGAGATCTCGTCCGGGTAGACGAGGACGGCTACGTGTGGTTCAGCGGGCGCCGCAAGCAGATCATCGTCCACGACGGCTCTAACATAGCACCCCAGGAAGTCGAGGCGGCGCTGCTGGAACACCCGGCGGTAAGCCGGGCCGGGGTGGTAGGGGTCCACGATACCAAGCATGGCGAGAACGTGTGGGCCTACGTTTCTACGAGCCCCAAGACAGAGTCGGCGAGCCAGCAGGAACTAATCGACTTCGCCGCAGAGCGGGTAGGCTACAAGGCGCCGGAGGTAGTCGTCGTCCTCGACGAGCTACCGGTAAACTCCACGGGCAAGACTGACCGGACGGTTCTAAAGCGGATGGCGGCCGAGACGCACGACGCTCATATCGTCCTGTGACTCCGGGGCGGGTACGGACCGTACCCTATGCCGGCGCATCCTCTACGCTGGCCGGACCCGCGATGCCTTTGTAGGGGTCATCACCTTCTTCTACGGGGATACCGGTCGAGTCGACGTAGCGCGTTAGCATGTTGAACCAGGACATCACGAATATTGCTTTGCAGGCTTCGTTGTAACCGCCGTAGTGCTCAACGAGTTTAGAAACAGAAGCTTCACCCAATTTGGCGTCTACCGTGATCTCATCACACATGCGGCACAACGCTTTGTGCCACTCGGACAATCCGGACATGCCATCCGACATGATCGCGGTTGCCGTCTGCTCGTCCAGACCACCATACGCCATGTGCTGGTGGATCTCGTAGGTAGACTGGTTTATCCAGCAGATCCGGAACAGCATGACCTCCCGATCGACCGCTGGGAACCAGGCCTCGTTGAAGACCGCCGCTACCGCGGTATATATCTCGGGGGCGATGCCCGTGCGGGCGAGCATCCGGACGATGTTCAAGTTCGGGAGCGTCCCGATGAAATCCAGGGTTCGCCCGTCGAGGTTGATGTCCTCGGGCAAGGGTATCCTCGTCATCGTGTCGCACCTCGCTGGCTCGGAGTTTCCTGGCATCCGGCGTTGACAGCGGCGGCCATCCCGACGCGCCTCGGGGTCTTGCACCTGGTGTAGATCTTCATCGTCACCTCTCAATTCGCTCAGCGCTACTCTCGCTGCTAGCCCAGAGTCGGATAGCCCGCATTACCTATCATCTGTTGCCCGCGACTATCTCTTCTCGGTCGTACCCGAACCGGGCTTCGTTGAGGTAATAGAGCCTGGTCGGTCGTAGTTTCCAATACGTTCGCCCTGCTTCTTGCGCGGCGATCTCCGAATCCACCACCTTGCCCCGCTTTGTATCGATGCCTTCTGAAACAGCACGAATCTTCTCTTCGTCTACTACTTTCTCCGCCCGGCCTTCTGCCTGGATGCCGGTACCCAGGTTTTCCTGGTCGACGTGGGTAACCGCTACAGACGCGAGGTTGTTCGAGTCGAGTACTCTAGAGTGGTGCGAAGTGGCATCGCTTCTCCAGTAGAAGTTCAGTTCTTCATCGTGGATGAATTCCAGGGCACATATCCAGGGCTCGTTTTCAAGACTAACCGCCAGGTGCAGGATCAGTTGTGACCCGAGAAAATCACTTACCTCGTTCTTCAGCTTTGTGTTTTCACCCTCCATAGTTACCGTGAGTATACCAACCCACGATCTGCACCTGCTCACAGACGTTCTCCCGACGTCGGTCCGGCGTGCGGGGCGAACGCACGAAACCGCGCCGGGGACTCTACCCGGAGGGCGTACACACCAGAGTCTCAGCCCGCGAGGACTATAGAGGAGCCCGGCGTCTTGGGTGCCCGAGCCCAGGCTCTACACCCGGCGATGCTACCTGCCTCCCGCGAGGGAAGCTAAAGTTTTCAGCCTGGTGTGCCGATAACCTTGCAGCAGGAGTAGAAGGAACACTAGAATGAGGACCAAGTGACGGGTCGTCTGAAGCAGCCAAACAGGCTGACAGGGCAACTGCCAAGTAACCCAGACAACTTTCGCGCCGAGGAGGTTCTGTGAAATCGGGCTGGATTGGGCAAGATAATGTGCCTGCCGGGACCAGCGGCGGCGCGGCGCGAGGTGGGAGCGCGCGGGCTGCGTTTGCGACCGTCCTCACGGCGTTGCTGACCGCGCTGCTGCTGCTTCTGGGGGCTGCTGTCGCCGGTGATGAAGCGCTGGCGGCCAGCCAGTCCGCCGGGCAATCCACGTTGGGCTCGGTGAAGATGGTTGAGGGCGATGTGATGGACGACTGCACGATCGAGGCGATCTCGGACGGCACGAGCCGGGCGATTTGCACCTACACGAGCGGCACCTCCGTAGATGTCGAAGAGGTTGTCGATGACCTGGGGGCCCCGGGCTCTGGACTCTGGATCCAGGCGTGGGGCGGCGAGGGCGCGAATGGCAATCGCGGAAACACCGCGTACTACGGTGGCTCTGGCGGGAGTAACGGCTTCGCCCAGTCCTACTACGAGAGCGCGAGTAGCCTGAAGAGCGCGCTCGGGGACTCGAGTACGCTCTACTACTACCTCGGCGATGAGGGCCATGTCTCTGGCTCGAGCGACGCGGCCGGAGGCGGGGGCGCGTCCACGATCATAGCCAATGCCGATATTTCGTCCGGGGGCAGCGGAGACTCATGCATCGCCCCGGACGACAACGCCATTAACGATGCCGGCAATACGATCGCCGTCCAGCGTTGGTGTAACAACGGCGCTAGCGGCGGCGAGCCCTCGGACTCGCAGACGGTCTTCTGGATCGCTGGCGGTGGCGGTGGCGGCGGCGAGGCCCAGTACGACGACGACGGGGCGAACGGCGGCGCGGGTGGCTCAGCGCAGGCGAGCACGAGGACCGCTTCCGCCACGGGCGGCGCGGGCTCGGAGAAACACGGCGGCGGCACCGCGGGGAACCCCGGCTCTGACGGCTCGGGTGGAGCCGCCCGAAACTCGGGCGGCAAGGCCGGCGGAGACGGCATCGGCGGTACCGGCGGCAAGGCGCCCCGCAGCAGCGATACTGCTGGCTACTCCAACGGAACCTACGATGGCTACGACTCGAACGGAGATGGCGGCGAGGGAGGCACCTCAGACGGCGGGGACGGCGGCGGAGGCGGAGGCGGGTTCGGGGCCGGCTCCGGCGGTGGGGGCGGCTACCACAGCGGTTTGGATTACAAGGGCGGCTCCGGCGGCGGCGGCGGGGGCAGCTACGCCTACAAGGGAGACACGCCGCCTACGAGCGACCCGCCGAGCACCGGCGCGCCACACAGCTCCGGGACGTTTAGGATCGTCGTCGACGACGTGCCCGGCGTGCTCTGCGACAACAGCGATGCGATGATCGGATGCGTGGTCAGCAACGGCTCTGCGACCAAGGTCGACCTGGAGGAGATCGTGAGCGATCTTAGCGACTTCGGCGTGGAATCCACGACGCCGATCTGGGCGCAGACCTGGGGTGGATCGGGCGGCGAGGGATCCGGCGACCTGGTCCACGCGAACGGTGGCACTGGTGGCTTCGCCCAGACGATCTTCACGCTCAAGGAGCTGAACTCCAGCTACGGCACGAGCGAGCTCTACTACTACCTCGCCGAGGCTGGCCCAGGCCACGCCGGCGCCAATGACGAGCCGGCGGGCAACGGCGGTTCGGCGACCGTGCTCGCCACTGCGGACCTTACCTCGGCAGCGCCGTCGATCGATACCGACGATCCGACGGGCGGCAACGTCATCCTCCTGGCCGGAGGCGCCGGAGGCGGAGCTGGGGAGAACGACTCGTCTCCGTCTACCCGCGGTGAGACCGGTGGCGACGGGGGCAGCGCGCTCGCCGGCACCAGCAAGTCGGCGACTGACCCCGGTGACCAGGGTCTGTCAAAGTCGGGCAAACCTAGCAACAACAGCGGCAGTGGCGGAACCTGCCCCGGCGGCGGCGATGGCAGCACCACCACCAGCTGGGACGGCAAGCACGGGGGGTAGCGGCGTCGGTGGCTACGGCGGTGGCGGCGGCAAGTACGATACCTCGGGCGCCTACGGTAAGACGGGCTGGGCCAACGGAACGAGCAAGCTCGCCGACGCGGGCGACGGCGGCAATGGATACGGCGGCGTCAACGTTGACCAAGGGGATTACGCCGCGGGAGGCGGCGGCGGGGGTGGCGGCTACGGTGGTGGCGGTGGCGGTGGAGCCTCGTGGAACGGCGATGCCGGCGGCGGTGGCGGCGGCTGCAGCTTCGCCGCGCAGGCGCTGAGCCCCGATTCGCTTGCTCCATCAGGAAGCGTCCCCAACCCCGGGGGTAGCAGCGGAACTTTGCGTTTCGTCTTCGACATCAACAAGAAGCCGATCCGCACCTACAACATCCCGGAACCCGCCTCGCCGGGAGACAGCGGTACGGTCAAAGCCCACTACACGGGCGCCGAAAGCGGCAATATCACCCTCGATCTCGACGGTGGCTCAATCAAGGGAGCGTTCGATTCGACGACTTCCCCTTATCTGACTGCGGGAAGCGGAACGGCGGCGTTCGAGACTACCGGCGGAACCAGCCTCGCACCGGAGATGAGCCTCACCGAGGCCGTATTGTCGGATGCGGGCTCCGGCTGCGCATCGGGCGACAAGTACGAGTTGACCGCCACGGGACAGGTAACAAAAGTGAGGACGGCCGGGAACCTCACGGGCGATATTTCGCTCTGTAGCGCCTCAACCAACCTCGAAGGTACGCTTACGTTCGACGGTACGATGACCAATATCAGCGGCTCCACTGTTACCATCACAGATGTGGAGATCAGCAACCTAAAGATTGAGTACGAGAGTACGAGTTCCTCGCAAACCGGTGCGCGGGGCAACGCACAGGGCAACGCCTCGGGAGCGGACGGCGCCGAGCAGGCAAGCGCCGAGCAGGCAAGCGCCGAGCGTCGTTCAGACTCAGGGGCGGCGGACCTGTCGTTTGCCGCGAGTAGGGTGCTGCCGACCGTTGCGGGTCTGTTTGCCATCGGGGCTCTGGGGTTCGTTGGCTTTATCCTGTACCGGCACAGGTAAAGCGTCGGGTACCTGACCCGGAGGACGGACACACCGGAGTCCCGGAAGTGAAAGCCGGCGAAGGGAGCCCGCACAACGCCGGGGGTACTCAGAGGTTACGCTCTGCCTCCCGGATGCGGAGAATAAGGAGCGCGAGGCTCGCGAGGGCCACCCCGAGGCTCGCGAGGTCGAGGGCCACGGAAGCGGCGGGCGTCGGCCGGCTCAGGAAGTTGAGAAAGTCCCACAGGGAGTGCAACGCGACGGCGATCAGGAATGCGCCTACAACCGGGGCGTTGAAGGAGATCCGGCCAGAGTGCAACCGCTCCCGCCACAGCACAGCGGCCACCAAACCGGTCCAGGCGGCGTGGGCGGCGGGGGAGGCTAGCCCCCGCTCCAGCAGCACCTCGTTTAGCGCTGAGAGATCCTCTCTGGAGTGGAGCACCGTGGTGAACGCGTAGCCCATCGTCTCGAACGCCGCGAAGCCCATTGCGGTAGAAACCCCGATCGCTATGCCCGCGGCCTCCGAACGATAGCGCCAGGCGAAGTAGAAGAAGAGCGGAAAGACAAGCTTGGCCACTTCTTCGAGAAAGCCTACAAAGAGCAGCGGGACGGAGCCCAGGCTGCTCAAGACATCGTATTCGAGAAAGCCCGCGGTGGCCGTGCCGATCACCCCGCCGCCAACAAAGCACAGAGCCATCGTCGGCAGGGGTATCTCCATCACCGGTAGCCGTTCGTAGAGGTAGGTCGTGAAAACGACCGGCACCAAGAAGGCGCCGAGTAGGATCGTGGACGGAAGGTAGACGGGGTTGTTGGTAAGGATGAACACGCCCTCGATAAGCAAGAGCAGCAAGAGCCCACCGGCCAACATCACAAACCAGGTTTTTCCTAAGAACTTCATCTACTTCCTGCGTGCGCCGCGGACACCAGACGACTATTGTAAACGCCGGAGGGACGGGCATGCTGCCGGGCACGACCTGGAGTCGCGGCTCTGGCTGGCCGTTTGTTATACTGCGGACCGGTCTTGGAAGCGTGTGGGCGGCCTGGCGGCACACCCGCTTTTAGGGCGGTGACCCCGAGGTTTGGGTTCTGTCTTTCAGAACCCCGCGGTTGTGAGGTCGCAATGTCCCGCCAGGAAGCAGAGGGAGGTTTTCAGGCTGTGCTGGTGTCCGAGATAGTACGCGGGTTACCCGGTACGCTGGGTTGGATGGTGCTCTTCGACCTCTCCAAGCTGCGTCGGATGATCGCCGATCCGACCGTCAGGGAGATGTTCTTCCTGCCCGAGAGTACGGACCTCGAACTCTACAGCCACGTGGTGTTGACGAGCGGCGGCCAGTTGCTGGCTTCCCGAAACGGGTCGGGCCTGGTGCGACCCGGAGGCGGGAACATTCCCCCTGAAAGCGTCGATACGTGCCTTTACAGCCGGTTCTCAGATCGGTTCGACCTGTTCCCGATGGACGAGGCCGACTGCCTCGCTATCGGAGAGGCGCCGCCGTTCCCTCCGGTTTTGCTTTACTTGCAGATCGAGGCGGGCCACGGCGAGGCGAAAGCCGTCTTCGCCGAGGAGCCTACCGGGGAGCACTACGAACTCCTCAAGGCGTCGGGTGTCGAGTACCTGGGCGGCGAACAGGAAGGCGCGTACTACGTGGCCCGTTTCCGGAACCACCTGCCGACCCACGTCCACGCCGGAGAGCTGGCCCGCTTCTCCCGCACGGGCCACTGCAACCTGTTTTTCTTGCGCCACGGTTCTATAGACCGACAGCTAGAACTAGGTCTTATCAAGGCCTCGTCGAGCAGGGTTGCCTGGGGCGCGGCGCAAACCCAGAAAGCCGTCTCCCGGCTCGCAGACGAGGCTGACGATGGGGGGCGGGCGTTGACCTGCCATCCGCCGCCACCCGCCAAAGCGTTCGCCTACGGGGACATCGTTCCCCTCGGGTTCTTGCTCAGAGCGGCAGACCGTAACGGTTACGCTTCCAGTAACGGCTGGGCTACCGCCGGGGCTACTTCGAAGCTACGGGCACTCTTGGAACGCAAGCGTCAGGGACCGCTCTGGTCGTACCATACGGGCGGGCTGGTGACTTCGACCGATTCCGTCCTGGTGCTCCAGGGGCTGCCGGACCCGGATGGGATACGCGCGCTCGAAACGTTCGCCGATGGAGAGGGAGGATACTTGCCCCAGTTGTCCTCCGAAGAGGGTGGTCCGGGCAGGATGGTGGCCGAGCCCGGTAACCGGCACTGGCGGCAGCCGGATTTCGCCACCACGTGCCTGGTACGGGCCCTGAGACGGGAGGCCGGGTTAGGAGAACGAACGGGTGTCGGGTACCTGGAGGAACGGTTTCAGAGCAGGAGCGGGTTGTACTTCGCCAACCCGTACCTGGTGGATTGGGTGCTGGCCCTCGCGATAGCCGGAGACCCGTCGGCGGGGGAGTTGCGGGACCGGTTGGCCGGGGAAGTCCTGGCCAGCATCAACGACGACTACTCCTTCGGGGGCTTCGATGTACCCCTGTCTTCGTCGTTCGCGATCCTCGCCCTCTCCGCCCTCGGTTACGAGGGACGTGCCCTCCGCGTGGCCCAACTCCGGTTGCTCGACTTTATAGAACCGGATGGCGCCCTGCGGGGTGGCACCCCCTTCTACTCTACCGTGGCGCTGGAAAAGGACCGGGCTCCGGCGGGGGTCGCGGCGCGGGCGATGCTCGAAGGAAGGTGGGGGCAGGTGGTCTGGGCTAACCGGGAGCTGCACGCGGTCTCCGTGTACCGGGATGACCCCGGCATGATCCCGACCTCGGTTGCGGCGTCGGCCCTCCTGGCGCCCACCGTGCCCGAGAGCCCGGATCCGGCCGCGGACCAGGCCCGGGCGCAAAACCGTCACCCCCGCTACGGCTGCCGAGATCAGTTGGAGTACATACAGAAGTTCGCCCTTCCACCGTATCTGGAGGGCCGGTGATCGATGCCCACCGCCGGTATGAGAGGAGTAAGACGCTGAACGTTCTCACAGAGCTGGACATGACGAAGATAGTGGCCGCCGCCCGCACCCTCGACGAGCGCCTGGAAGAGCCCGGAACCGCACCGGTCATGGAAGATCCCCTGGTAGAAGAACGGCTGGAGGCGTGGCGCGAGGCCCTCGGCGACGAGGACAGGTTGCTCCGGCGCCTGGCGTGGGACGGCCTGGACCTGGAGTCGGCGCGGCGCGTCCTCGGCCCGGCAAGCGGTAGCGAGGCGCCGCTGCCGGGGTGGGCGGCCTTCGTGGAGCGGGCGCTAAGGCTTCCTCTGCCGGAACGGGAGGACGATGCACCGTGGCCTGAGGAGATACGGTTCCTGGACATCGAAAACCCGCGCCCATTCGAAGAGGTGCTGGTCCCGTTCGTGCTCACGGCCCGGGAAGACCTGTCACAACTCGCGCCGGCCTTCGACGGCATTCTGGAGGCGGAGGCCCGACGGTCTCTGGAGCGTAACCTGCTCCAGAGGCTCGTAGAGGAGGCCGCCGATGTCTTTCTCGCGGCGTTCGACGCGGTACGGGCGCGGGAGCAGACTTCGTCCTGGGACCGGCTGTTCGCGCTCGCTGACGACCCGGACAAGCGCCCGCGGTACCTGGAGTTCGTCCGTCGGCTGGATGAGGGCGGGCTAAAGCGCCTCCTCGGGGAGTACCCGGTCCTGGCGCGCCGGCTGGGTGAGACCTCGATGCTCTGGGTCGAGGCTAACGCCGAGTTCCTGAACCGGCTCGAAGCCGACATGGCCGAGCTCCAGGATGTGTTCGGCAGCGGCGAAGACCTCGGAGCCGTTGCCGAGGTCCAGCCGGGGTTGTCTGACCCTCACCGGGGCGGGCGCGCCGTCGTGGTGCTCACCTTCGCGTCCGGCAAAAAGCTGGTGTACAAGCCGAAGGCCATGGGCACGGAGGCGGCCTACTTCCGGCTGCTGGCGTGGCTCAACGAGCGGGGCGCGCCGCTACCGTTCAAGGTGCTGGCGGTGCTGGACCGTCCCACGCACGGGTGGGTGGAGTTCGTGGAGCACCTGCCGTGCAAGGATGAGGACGAGGCCCGACGCTACTTCGAGCGCGCCGGCATGCTCCTGTGTCTGCTCTACGCGCTGGAGGTTACCGACTGCCACTACGAGAACATCATCGCGAGCGGCGAGTACCCCGTGTTGATCGACACCGAGACGCTGATGCACCACCGGCCCGTTGTGCCCACCCCCTTGGGGGGAGAAGACGCCCGGACTCTGGCGAACGAGCAGCTCTCGGAGTCGGTGTTGCGAACCGGGCTGCTGCCCCGCTGGCAGTTGAGCGCGGACGGCGCGAGCGCGTACCAGGTAAGCGGGCTCGGACAGGCAGACGAGCAGGAGGTGCCGAACCTGCGGGTGCCGAAGTGGACGCGGGTGAACACCGACCGGATGGCGCTGGAGCAGAAGCCGGTGACCCTCCCGGCGCGGACGAGCATCCCAAGACTGGACGACACACCGCTCAGGTTGGAGGAGCACGGCCCGCAGGTGGTAGACGGATTCCGGCGAATGTACCAGTTTCTGCGCGACCACCGGGAAGAACTCCTCTCGGGCCCGCTGCAGGAGTTGGCCCACGAGCAGGTCCGGTTCGTGTTCCGCGCCACGAGGATCTACGGTAATCTCCAGCGCAACCTGCGTCACCGGGACTACCTGCGGAACGGGCTGGACCGGAGCATCTACCTGGAGCGCCTGGGGCGGGCCCAGGTTCCGCCCCGCGGGCTGGTGGAGGAGCCGGACGAGCGTCCCGCGTTCTGGCCGCTCTTCGCCGCTGAGCGCCAGGCGATGGACAAGGGGGACATCCCGTTCTTTACCGCCCGGGCCGACAGCGACGACATCCTCATCTCATCCGAGGAGACGGCCGAGGGCTGTATCAAAGAGCCGAGCTTCGAACTGGTCCAACGCCGGCTGGAGGCGCTCGACGACGAGGATCTGGAGCAGCAGGTCGCGCACATCGAGGGTACGCTGTACGCCTACCTGGCCCGCGAGGCTCCCATGATCTCGCGTTCGTCGGGGGAGGAAGGAGGCTGGTCAGAACCGCCTGCTTCTCCAGAGGACTTTATCGGGCCGGCGCTCGCCATTGCCGGGGAGATCCAGGACCGGGCCATCCGCGGATCGGACGGCAGCGCGGTCTGGATCTCGCCGCAGTTCCTGGTGCAGGCCGAGCGGTTCCAGCTACAACCGATGGACTACGAACTCTACGGCGGGACGTGCGGCGTGGCGATCTTCCTCGCGGCCGTCGAACAGTTCTCCCCGGAGGCGGGCTACGACGAGCTGGCGCTGGCGGCCCTCCAGTCGCTGCGCGCCGGCCTGGACCGCTGGCCGGAGCGTTTCGCGGAAGGTGCGAGCATCGGCGGCGCCTCGGGCCTCGGCTCGGCCGTCTACTCCCTCGTCAGCGTGGGCCGGCTCCTCGATGAACCGGCGCTCGTAGAGGACGCGCAGCGGGTGGCCGGCCTGATCTCGGAAGACCACATCGCCGGCGACCGGGCGCTGGACGTCATCGCGGGCTCGGCGGGAGCCATCCTATCGCTGCTGGCCCTCCAGGAAACCAGGCCCAGCAAAGACGTCCTGAACAAGGCGACGCAGTGCGGTGAGCATCTCCTGGAAAAGAGGACGGAGAGCCCTGCCGGCCCGCGCGCCTGGGGTGTCTTTGCGGAGAAGATGAACACCGGCTTTTCGCACGGGGCGGCGGGCATCGCCTACGCCCTGTTGCGCCTGTACGAACATACCGGCGACGCGCGGTTCCTGGATGCGGCGGGTGAGGCTGTAGCCTACGAACAGAGCGAGTACTCGCCGGAGATGAAAAACTGGGCCGACTATCGTCTGGACGACGACGAGGTAGGCTACCCGTGGCAGTGGTGCCGCGGGGGGACCGGCGTAGGGCTGGCGCGCCTCGGCGGCCTGGGCTCCCTGGACAACAGAGGGGTGCGGGAGGATATAGAGGTGGCCCTGACTGGTACCCGGGAGATCGGGGTGCAGGGCGTGGATTATCCCTGCTGTGGCACCCTGGGCCGGGCCGAGGTGCTGCTGGAGGCAGGTGAGACTCTACAACGCCCGGAGTTTACCGAGGCCGCGCGGACGCTCGCCTGGCAGACGTTGGCCCGCGCGGAGAAGAGCGGCGGCTTCGCCCTGCACCCGATGCTGCCCAAACAGGTGGACGCCCCGGGCTTTTTCCAGGGAGAAGCGGGCATCGGCTACGAGCTGCTGCGCATGGCCCGTCCCGAGCAGCTACCCTCGGTTCTCATGTGGGAGTGAGATAAGGGAGGCGAACAGGCCACTGGGGCTTCAGGGGAGCGCTCGTCCGGCTTCGCCTGGGTTCACTACGAGCAGCCCGGCTCACTGGTGTACGCGGGAGGATCCCAATTCCAGCCGCCGCCAGCCACCCCTTGCAGCTCCTGCTCTGAGAGCTCGCTGCCCTCGGCGGCCGACCGGGGCTTCGGTGGCAAGACCAGGTAGACGGTATCCTGGGTCTCCTCAACGGCCTGGATCTCTACCTCCTCCGGCAACGAAGCGCCTATCTCTTGCTCTATAGCCGCTTTCGGGTCATTGAGCAGCCTCTGGCGAAGCTCCTCGTCCTCCATACTCCTCTGAATCAACCTCTGGCGCATCTGTTCTGGGGCGTTACCTGCTTCGCTCATTTATCCTCCTTGTACATTGATTTCGGTCGTTCACAATGCGGCCTATAGTGTGGGGGCGCGGCAGACCGATTCCTCCTTGGTCCTCTGGCTCCGCCACACGTAGCTCAACACGCGACCCCACAGGTGAATCCACAAGTGTGGCCTTCGCAAGTGGAGTAGTCGGTAGGGTTCCAGCCGCCGGCCACAGTCTCAAGTTCATCCTCTGAAAGCTCGCTACCTTCGACGGAGCTCTGGGCCTTTGGAGGCAATACCAAGTACGCTGTATCCAGAGTTTCCTCCACGCAGCGAATCTCTATCTCCTCTGGCAGTTGGGCTCCCATCTCCTGCTCGATAGTAGCTTTGGGATTATCCAGCAGCCTCTGGCGGAACTCATCGTCCTCTAAGCTCCTCTGGACCAGCCTCTGGCGGATCTCTTCCGGGCTACCACCTGATGCTTCGGTCATCTCTTTTCCTCTCTTGCTTTCGTGGACCGCACGATCTACCTCAAGGCTTTTTCACCTAGCACTCGGCGCCGGCACAGGTATAGATAGTGCCCATGTTCTCCCAACTGCCGCCAGACACCGCCTCAAGCTCTTTATCCGAGAGATCACCACTCCCAGCAGAGCCCTGGGGCTTTGGTGGCACTACCAGGTAAACCGTGTCCTGGGACTCTTCCACGGCCCGGACCTCTACCCCCTCGGGCAGCGATGTTCCTACTTCCTGCTCGACAACAGCCCTGGGATCATCCAGGAGCCTCTGGCGAAATTCCTCGTCTTCAAGGCTGCGCTGCATCATCCTCTGTCGTATCTCCTCCGGGCTGCCGCCTGATGCTTCAGTCATGCTCACTCCTTTCTACGCTCCGGCAGGGACACTCAGAATACTGGCAGCTACAGCTATCATAGTCTGTGCCCCAGCTCCACCCGCCGCCGGCTACGGTCTCAAGCTCCCGCGCAGAAAGCTCGTCGTCCTCAGCAACGCCCCGGGGCTTTGGCGGCAGCGCCAGGTAGACTTTATCCGGTCCCTCCTCAACGGCCCGGACCTCTACCTCTTCCGGCAACGAGGTGCCTAGCTCCTCTTCGATAGCAGCTTTGGGGTCGTCCAGCAACCTCTGGCGGAACCTCTCGTCCTCCATGCTCCTCTGGATCAGCCGCCGGCGCATCTCCTCGGGGCTGTTGCTTGATGATTCGGTCATCACTTCTCCTTTCCGGGGGTTGCCCTTGCTAGAGGCTGCCAGCAGAACAGTCGGGCATCTACTAACTCAGGGTGGGGCGGAACTTCAGGAGGCATGCGTGCCGCCTTCATCCGGTTGGCGCGGGGCGCGGTGCTCCTGGTGCCGGACGATTGGGCCGGTCTACGGTGTTGCAGGTGGATCTCGTCCACCGCCTTATTTAGCACGTGCACGTAATCGGCGAGGTCCGTGGCGCCCATCCGCCGGCCATCGACTCAAGCTCCTGCTCGGAGAGTTCCCTGGTGCTCCCAGAAGTGCCCTGTGGCTCCGGGGGCAATACCAGATAAACGATCTGGGGTGTCTCCTCTACAGCATGAATCTCTATCTGCTCCGGCAGCGACGTGCCTAGTTCCTCCTCGACAGTAGCTTTGGGATCGTCCAGCAGCCTCTGGCGAAACTCCTCGTCTTCGAGGCTGCGCTGCATCATCCTCTGTCGTATCTGCTCCGGGCTACCGCCTGAGGTACCAGCAGATGCTTCGGTCATCCTACTTCCTTCCGCTCGTGGATCGTGGGGTGTCTCCGAGAAGCCGCGTATTGGTCACATGAATAGGATGCCGACTGGTTAGCAGCTCGAATCACAAGTCATGTGGGCCCCGCAGGTGCCCTCGGAACATTCTTGTGGACCCCCGGTTGAGCCCCACCCGGCGCCGGATACCTTCTGAAGCTCCTCCTCTGATAGCTCGCCGCTCTCGACAACGACCTGGGGCTTGTACGGCAGTACCAGGTAGACGGTATCCTGGGTCTCTTCAACGGCCCGGACCTCTACCTCCGCGGGCAACGGCGCCCCCAGCTCCTGCTCGATGGTAGCCCTGGGATCATCCAGCAACCTCTGCCGGAGCTCCTGGTCCTCTACGGTGCGCTGGATCAGCCTCTGGCGCATCTCCTTCGGGGTACCGCTTGGGGTGCCGCCTGCTTCGGTCATCTCTTCTCCTTCAGTAGGTTTATCCTCTCTAGAGGTTTTCGGCACGCTGGCGGAAAAACTTTAGCGTAGCCTTGCCAGAGCCCCGGAGGTTGTACGAGGTCTGTCTACTACCGTCCTTGCACAACTACAATCCGGGCTGTTCGAACAACACAAAGTGTGTCACTCCTCATGCCTCCGGGTCGCCGGGTATGCTACCTTGAGCCTCGTAATGACGACGCGCGCCTTTCACATCATCAACCTCAGCCTCCCCAAGACCGGCTCGGCTTCCCTGGCCCGGATCTTCGGAAAGTACCGGTCGTTCCACGAGCTGGCACACGTGGAGAGCGTGGACTTCCTGCTCGACCGGCTGGCCGGTAGCCGTTCGGACCAGGAGCTAGATGCGTATCTGCTGGCCCGTGACGCGGCTGTAAGGCCCGAGTTCGACTCCGCGACCTTTCTACACCTGGCAGTCGACAGGCTTCCGCGGATCTTTCCCGAGGCCCGCTTTATCATCGCGATCCGGCCGTGTGACGACTGGGCCGCTTCCTTTCTCGGGATGATGCTTGAGGCGTTCGGTCCCGGAGGCTGGGGCGGCGCCCTCCCGGCCGGTTGGGTGGACCGCTACGCCGGGCACGTCTCCCAAACCCTGGCCGGCCTCGACCTGAAAAGTCGGTTCGCCGTGGCCGCTTCGGGGCGTTCGCTCGCGGCGGAGCTCGCGGAGTACTGGGGCCGGCGGACCCTGGACACGCTGGCCGCAGCCCAGTCCGAACGTACCCTGGTGCTCGATACCTCAGCCCTACGGGGCTCCACAGGCTCGCTAGAGAGGTTCGCGGGCGTTCCCGCGGACAGCCTCCGGAGCGGGGTACATGCAAACCGGGGGCGGGCGGCAGGCGACGCCCGGAGGCTGCTGGGAGAAGCCGCGCTAGCCGAGGCATCCGCGAAATGGGATCCGCTGGTCGAGGCCGCTGTCGAGCAGTCCGCGTGCATTCGTCCGGATGAAATGTAACGACCGGCGGACGTTCCCCGGGGGAGCACGGGCAGCCAAAGGCCGACGGGTTGCCGCCGTGCGGCGAAACAGGCCGGAACCCGATGCTATCTTATCCTATAGTCCCGCGACCGGGGTTGTCGGCACGGAGGAGGCTGCTATCTAGAAACCTCGCCGGCAGGCCGGCTCCCGGACGCAAACAGCCGGCCAACTTGTTAGCAAGACGAACAGGGGTTACTAGGATATATCTGAGTTTCTACGTTCTCGGTCCACTCCTGGCCGCCGGCCACCGCCTCGAGCTCGCTATCCGAGAGCTCGCCGCTCTGATCCTCCTGGAGCTTTGGTGGCAGCACCAGATAGACGGTGTCCTGGGTCTCCTCCACGCAGAGGACCTCTACCTCCTCCGGTAGCAGCGTACCCAACTCCTGCTCCACGGTAGTCTTGGGCTCCGAGAGCAGTTGCTGCCTCAGCCCCTCGTCCTCAAGGCTCTTCTGGATCAGCCGCTGGCGCATCTCCTGGGGGTCGGTGCCTGGTGCTTCGGTCATCCTACTCCTCCTTTTCTCGCTTGCGTACGACCCGGAGCAGTCTTCTGCCTCTCCGGCCTTCATCCGCCGGGCGTACAGTCTCTACCGTAAGACTGATCTGCTCTGAAGGGAGCAGATCAACAATCAGAAGTTACACAGCAGTGCGTTGCGTGACTATAAGAAAGCCATCCGCCGGACACAGACTCTAGCTCCTGATCAGAGAGCTCTCCACTACCAGTAGTATCCGGCGGTTTCGGGGGCAAAACCAGGTAAACGGTATCCTGGCTCTCCTCAATGGCCCGGACTTCCACTTCCTCGGGCAGAGACGTACCTATCTCCTGCTCTACGGTAGCCTTCGGGTCATCCAGCAGCCGCTGCCTCAGCTCTTCATCCTCTACGCTCCTCTGCACCAGCCGCTGGCGCATCTGCTCCGGGGTGTCACCTGGGCTGTCGCCTGCTTCGGTCATCTCTATTCCTCACTCTCACTCGCAGGTTGCGGAGCCGTCTTCGAGCGGCCGCCTCTCTCTCACAGAATACGACAAAAGACTACCAACACAGGTGTGATCATGCAACGCCACTCACAGCATGATCACACCTGTGTTGCGTACGCGGGCGTGGCCGAGTTTACGCGCTACCGCACTTTCTGTTACGGCCACACATTATGAGGGCCTGGCTCGAACAACTCGGCTCAACAACCATATGAAATACACGCACAACTGCTCCTGTCGGTCCATCCGCCGCCGGCAACCGACTCCAGTTCCTGCGCGGAGAGCTCCTCGCCCTCAGTAGTGCTCTGGGGCTTTGGTGGCAAAACCAGATACACCGTATCCTGGGTCTCCTCTACAGCCTGGATCTCTACCCCCTCTGGCAAGGAGACGCCTAGCTCCTGCTCCACCGTAGCCTTGGGATCATCGAGCAACCGCTGCCTAAGCTCTTCGTCCTCCAGGCTTCTCTGTACTAGCCGCTGGCGCAAATGCTCCGGGTTACCGCCTGCTTCGGTCATCTCTATTCCTCCCTCTCGCTCGCGGGTCGCGGAGCCACGCCTAGCGTCTCTCCTCCCTCTTGCAGAATATGTTACAAGCTTAACAACACTGGCATGCTCGTGCAATAAAGCTGGTCGCACGGTGGCCCGAGACGAGCTCTCGCCAGGGTTTTCGGATGATGCTCATCAAGCAATCTCAGACAGATATGGACTGCTCCGCTCACTGCCCGGCATGTTCGACTCGACACTGTCCGTCACGCTGCGGTCAGCGCTCGATGTCGTCTAGCGAGCGTGAGATCGCGGACCGGACCCGACCCACCAGGATCTCCCACTCGACCTCGGAAACGCTGGAGCGCCGGGGCAGCTTGTACGCAGGTGGCACATTCGCCCGGTAGGGGTCGACCTGCCGGACGCCCCCCCGCAGCCAGCTCCGCCAGTAAGGATCAGCGACATCATCGTCGCCGGGTCCTCCGGGCAGGGACGGCATCGCCGGGCACGCCAGACCGCGAACGCCGAGCAGGTCTGCGGGGCGGCCGAGGCCAAACTCTTCGAGGACCGCCGCCGTGTCCCGCGCGAAGCGCTCCCGCAACTCGTCGTCGGCGTCGAGTAGCAGCAGTAACGCGACGAGCCCGTTACCGTGGCAGCGACGGAGGATCTCTTCCTCATCCGGTATGCGGGGCGTATCGCGCATCACGTGGCCGTCGCCGGGGTTACGCATTCGCCGGCACCGGGATAAGGATCCCCTTTACCGTACACCGCGGGCCTTTGCCTCTCCGAGGTTCCTGCTCCGGGGGACGAGACACTACCTGTACGACTCCTTTCAGGCAAAGTAATCGTGGATCATGAGCATTGGTTGGTGTAACACGCGCCGCAGGTGTTTTGACCGCAGGTGTGGTCTATTCCGAAGCAGGTAGAAGCGGTGTAGTCCCATCCTCCGGCAACCGACTCCAGTTCCTGTTCAGAGAGCTCGCTACCCCCAGAAGCGCTCTGGGGCTTCGGAGGCAGTACCAGGTATACGGTGTCCTGGGTCTCCTCTACGGTCTGGATCTCCACCCCCTCGGGCAGCGAGGTGCCCAGCTCCTGCTCCACGGTAGCCTTCGGGTCATCCAGGAGCCGCTGCCTGAGCTCTTCGTCCTCCATGCTCCTCTGCACCAGCCGCTGGCGCATCTCTTCCGGGCTGCCGCCAGATGCTTCGGTCATTTCTACTCCTCTCTCTCACTTACGGGTTGCGGAGCCGTCTCGGGCATCTCACCTCCCTCTCACAGGATACGCGGCAAGCTTACCAGCACGCCCTCGTACGGACAAGACGAGAGCGAATAAAACGGCCTGACCCGACAAACAGAGGGTAGGGCGGTCGAGACGGTACAGCGGGATCGCCCCGTCTTGAACCTTGTACGGATTGGCTTAGGCCACCCTACGGCAACCGGATAAACTCCCAACCAGAAGTCGCGTTGTTCTCAGGAATACCCCTTATCTTCAACACGCGGCGCACGTCGTACGCGTGCCACACGTTTCGCCTTGGGTGCAACCTTCCGTCCAGTCCCAACCGCCGGCCACACTTTCTAACTCCTGCTCCGAGAGTTCGCTACCCTCAGGTGAACTCTGTAACTTCGGGGGCAGAACCAGGTATACGGTGTCCGGCGTCTCCTCAACAGCACGGATCGCTATCTCCTCAGGCAGAGACGCACCTATCTCCTGCTCTATAGTGGCTTTGGGATCAGCCAGCAACCGCTGCCTTAGCTGCTCATCTTCCATGCTCCTCTGGATCAGCCGCTGGCGCAACTCCTGGGGGCTGTTGCCTGATGCTTCGGTCATCGCTTCTCCTTCCTGGGGATCGCCCTTGCTAGAAGCTGCCAGCAGAACCCCCGAGCATCTACTAACTCAGGATGGGACGGAAGTTCAGGAGGTATGAATGCCACCTTCATCCGGTTGGCACGGAGCGCGGTGCTCCTGGTGCCGGACGTTCGGGCCGGTCTAAGGTGTTGTAGGTGGATCTCCTCTACCGCTTTTTCAGCACGTGCATGAAAGCGTTTCCGACTGAGGGTGCCAACCGCCGCCGGCCATCGATTCTAGCTCTTGCACGGAGAGCTGGCCGCCCTCAGCAATGCCCTGAGGCTTCGGCGGCAACACCAGATAAACGGTGTCCTGGGTTTCCTCAACGGCCCGGATCTCTAACCCCTCGGGCAACGATGTTCCCATCTCCTGCTCTACGGCAGCCTTTGGATCGTCCAGCAACCTCTGCCTAAGCTCCTCGTCCTCCAGGCTGCGTTGCGCTATCAACTGGCGCACCGCCTGTGGGTTGCCGCCTGATGCTTCGGTCATCTTACTCCTCCCTCTTGCTCGTGGGTCGCGGAGTTACTTCGAGCTGACGCCTCCCGCTCACAGAACGTGCTGGAAGGTTACTATCACCGGCGTGGGCCCGCAACCAAATAATCATCACCGGGCTTTCTGCCTCCTTACCTACCCGCTGCCGGGGAGGTTCCACCACGCTGCATACCCGTTGAGGCGTGGGAACGGGCGGTCCGTCGGCTCCTCCACACCGAGAAACTCGCACAGGGGGGGCCAGCCCTCCGTCACCTCATACACCAGCAACCTCTCGGGGGGGACGTGCCGCACCACCTCCTTGTTGTGCTCCTCGAAGACCGAGATCGCATGCTCGCGGTTTGCAAACCATCCGGAGAAGTGCTCTCCCCAGATGAGAGACTCCTCATCTATGGGGCCGGAAGCGGGGGGAGGGCCGTGCTTGGCGTAGCGTCCGATCTTGTAGGAGCTGTAGATCGTCCTGAAGGTGCTCTCGTACCACTCCTCAGGGTCCCTAACGCTCAGCAATACCTTCGCGCGAGGAAAGGCTAGCATGAGTTGCTTGTAATAGGTGCACCAGGGCCAGTCCACGGTTGCTTTGTAGTTCTTTAGCACCTCTTCCCAGTCTACGGGCTCTCCCCGGGAGGCCGCGGACCACGCTTTCCCGTGTTCGGGGTTCCTGGACATCTCGGTCATGTGGTAGCAGGGTCCGAAACCGAGGTGTTCGAGGGCGGCCTTGATCGAGGAGGTCCCTGTGCGGCCGAAACCCGCACCTATCACTTCCAAGGCTGCTCCTTTGCCTCTTCTCGATCTGGCTCCAACAAGCAACAGCCACAGTTGCTACCGCTAGTCCAGCAACCAGCGCCGTCGGCACCAGCGAGGCCCTCCCGAAGCTCTTGCCAGCCTACTGGCAGTTCGGGTCCATGTCGCAAGTGTCACCGTACCACTTGGTTGGTTGCCATCCGCCGGCGACCGACTCACAAGCTCCCGATCTGAGATCTCGCTACCCTCAGCAGCGGATTGGGGCTTTGGGGGCAGCACCAGGTACACCGCGTCCTGGGTCTCTTCTACGGTACGAATCTCTACCTCTTCAGGTAAGGAGGTGCCTATCTCCTGCTCTATAGCCGTCCTGGGGTCGTCCAGGAGCCTTTGCCGAAATTCCTCATCCTCAACGCTGCGCTGCATCAGCCGCTGGCGTATCTGTTCTGGAGTACCGCCTGCTTCAGTCATCTTTTCCTCCTTACTCGCACCCGCATCCCGTCGGAGGCTCGGCGCAAGTGAGGTGGGAAGTCCAGTCCCACCCGCCGGCCACCGTCTCCAGTTCCTTCTCTGAGAGTTCGCTGCCGCCCTGGACCCCCGCTGAGCCACTGGGAGGGAGCACCAGGTACACAGTATCTTGGGTCTCCTCCACGGCCCGGATCTCTACCTCCTCGGGCAGTGACGCGCCTATCTCCTGCTCCACGGTAGCCTTAGGATCATCCAGCAGCCGCTGCCTCAGCTCTTCATCCTCTACGCTCCTCTGGATCAGCCTCTGGCGCATCTGTTCTGGAGTACCACCTGAGACACCCCCTGATGCTTCAGTCACCTCTTATCCTCCCTCTTACTCACGGGTTGCGGAGTCAGCCTCACACAATCGGCCCCGGTAACATAACATGGCACAAGCTTAACACTCCAGAAGGATGTCGCCTGATGCTTCGGCCACCTCTAGCCCTGCCTAACAGTCTATGCCCGCTGACGGCAGATCCTGTCACGGACACCAACACGTGTACTGATTGCAAGTGCTCTGATCGCAAGTACTAGAGGTGCCCCATCCGCCAGCCACAGCCTCTAGTTCCTGCTCAAAAAGCTCGCTGCTCTGGGGAGCATCCTGGGGCTTCGGTGGTAGGACCAGGTACACCGTGTCCTGTGTCTCCTCCACAGCGCGAATCTCTATCTCATCTGGCAGCCAGGCGCCTATCTCCTGCTCTATAGCCGCCTTGGGGTCATCCAGCAACCGCTGCCGAAATTCCTCGTCTTCGACGCTACGCTGAACTATCCTCTGGCGCATCTGTTGTGGGCCCCCACCTGGGCTGCCGCCTGACGCTTCGGTCATCCCTGCTCCTTTACTCTAGTAGGCACGCTCCGGAGCGAACTTTACCTCCCGAAAACCTTTCAACGTGAGATACGTTACCAACACGACTTCTTCCGTGCCAGGCAGGCGCGAACCCCACGGCTTGCCTTAACAATTCGGATCGTTTACACAGGTTTGACCGGGTTGGGTACCATCATTTCCGGTCCACCCGCCGGCCATTGTCTCCAGTTCCATCTCTGAGAGCTCGCTGTTCTTGGGAGTGCTCTGGGGCTTTGGTGGCAGTACCAGATAAACGGTATCCTGGGTCTCTTCTACGGCCCGGATCTCTACCTCCTCGGGCAACGAGGTACCCAACTCCTGCTCGATAGTTGCCTTTGGCTCTGAGAGGAGCCGCTGCCTTAGCTCCTCGTCCTCCATGCTGCGCCGCATTAGCCTCTGACGCATTTCTTGGGGGTCGCCTGCTGCCTCGCTCATCCGTTCTCCTTTCCGACTTCCTCAAGCTCTGTAGTAGTCTTCTACATCTCTAACATGCCACGCCATCTAGCTCAGCCCTGGAACCAAGATCAAGAGCCCAGGCCTCTTTCGCAAGCGTTGCCGCTGCTAGTAACTGGAGATTGTCCGCCGGCTACGGCCTCATCAGCCACAGGTAGAGCAGGTCGTTGCGCAAGTATAGTGGTTGGTGAACCAAGCTCCGCCAGCTACCGCCTCAAGCTCCTCGTCGGAGAGCTCACCACCCTCGGACGCCACTTCCGGCTTGGGCGGTAAGACCAGATAGATCGTCTCCGGCGTCTCTTCTACTGCCCGGATCTCTACCCCGTCCGGCAGCCTGGCCCCAACCTCTTGCTCTATGGCCGCCTTCGGGTCGGAGAGCAGCTTCTGGCGAAGCTCCTCATCTTCCATGCTCCTCTGAATCAGCCGCTGGCGCACCTCCTCCGGGCTACCGCCCGGGGCGCCGCCTGATACTTCGGTCATCCCTTCTCCTCTCTCTTGGTAGTGGGCTGCCGGAAGATGGTCCGGCAGCCGCCCGCCAACCACAGAACGCACAACAAAACCAGCCAGGATCTGCTCTCTACTTGCTTACCCAATATCGCAGGCGACGCACACCGACATCTCCTCTGTCATAGGAGGTGGGGACACCCCCCATCCGCCGCCGGCCACCGCCTCAAGCTCCCGCGCAGTAAGCCCGCTACCTTCAGGAGTGCCCCGGGCCTTGGGTGGCAGGACCAGATAGACGGTATCCGGGGTCTCCTCTACGCAGCGAACCTCTACCTCCTCGGGCAAGGACGTTCCTAGTTCCTCCTCGATAGCAGCTTTGGGGTCGTCCAGCAACCTCTGGCGGAACTCTTCGTCTTCCACGCTGCGCTGCATCAACCTCTGGCGTATCTCCTGGGGGCTGCTGCCTGACGCTTCGATAATTTCTCCTCCCTCTCACTCCCGAGCTACAAAGCCGTGTTCGTGTGTTCTAAGCGACCGTCTGCGTACCACAGCACCTGTGACGAGTCAGCCCCGGCACGCCGGGTTCGCTCAAGATACGCTGTAATAGCACCCCGCGCACGTATTCGCCGTATAGCACGCCGTATAGTCCGCGCCAGTCCATGCGCCACCTGCTACCGACTCAAGCTCTTCCCCGGAGAGTTCGCCAGCTTCAATAGCACCTTCTAGCTTCGGAGGCAGGACCAGGTAGACAATATCGGGTGTCTCCTCCACAACCCGTATCTCTAGCTCTTCCGGCAGCCGTGCTCCTACCTCCTGTTCGATAGCCGCCTTGGGATCCTCCAGCAACCGCTGCCTTAGCTCTTCATCTTCTGTGCTCCTCTGGATCAGCCGCTGGCGTATCTCTTCCGGGCTGCCGCCTGATGCTTCGGTCATCCCTTCTCCTTTATTTTGGTGGGCATGTCCTGGGCTGACCTGTTAGGAACCTCACCAACACAACGGCCTCTGGCGGAGCTCGTCGTCCTGTAGGCTGCGACGCATTAGGCTGCGTCTTACCTCTCCCGGTCTACCGGCTCCTGGTCCGTCCACGCGTGTTATCTCCCTCCGTTGAACCAGCTAGCTCGTCGCGAGCATAATTATGCTAACTTCGGGCCATCGGATCAAGGGCGGCCCGTGGCGGCGACCGCGCTAGCCGGGCGGCGCCCACCATCAACCAAAGACCCGGCCACCTCGCACCGGCAAGATCGGAAAAGCGCCGGGATCGTCCGTGTAGGATAATTTGCGTGTGGTACGCTGCGGACACGGGATTGGCGTAGTCGCGCAGCAGCAGGCGTTCGGCTACGACACCTTCGATCCGGTCTCATGGACCACCGGGCCTGGCGCTGGCGTGTACCGGGGCTACAATGACGCCTTGCCGTGCTTCCGCGCGCCGGGGAGGTGGCTGGCTCAGACGTTCGGAGGCTGAAGGAAAGGAGATCAAGAGATGCGGGCCATCGTTTTTCACGGCGCGAGAGACCTCCGCGTAGAAGAAGTCCCCGACCCAAAGATAGAACACCCCACCGATGCTGTAGTGCGCGTCACCCACGCCTGCGTTTGCGGCACCGACCTCTGGTTCTACCGCGGCATCCAGGACTACCAGGAGGGCTGGCGCTGCGGCCACGAGTTCATGGGCGTGGTAGAGGAAGTTGGCGGCGAGGTGCGGGGCGTAGAACGCGGCGACGCGGTGATAGCCCCCTTTATCTTCTGCGACAACACCTGCGAGTTCTGCCGGAAAGGTCTCAACAGCTCGTGCGTTAACGGCGCGCCCTGGGCCGGGGCGAAATACGATGGCGGCCAGGGCGAGGCGGTGAGGGTTCCCCTCGCCGACGGCACCCTCGTGAAAGTGCCCGAGGAGGTCTCCGGCGACGAAGCGGTGCTCAAGGCCATCCTCCCGCTAACCGACGTGATGGGCACCGGACACCACGCGGCTCTGTCCGCCGGCGTCAGAGAAGGCGGCACGGCCGCGGTGGTCGGCGACGGCGCCGTCGGGCTGTGTGCGGTGCTGGCCGCCAGGAGGCTCGGAGCAGAACGCATTATCATGCTTGGCCACCACGAGGACCGCCTGAAGATAGCCGAGAAGTTCGGCGCCACGGATCTCGTGCGTAGCCGCGGGGAACAGGCGGTGAACGAGGTAACCGAGATAACCAGAGGTGGTGCGAAGGCCGTCATGGAGTGTGTCGGCACCAGGGAGTCTATGGACGATTCGATAGCTATGGCCCGACCCGGCGGAACGGTGGGCTATGTTGGCGTCCCGCACAACGACCACACGATGGACCGCTGGACGATGTTCGTCAACAACATCGGTGTGCGCGGCGGGATGGCGCCGGTCAGGGCCTATATACCGGAGCTCCTGGAGGACGTGCTCTCCGGCAGCCTCGACTCCTCGTCCGTGTTCGACTACGAGGTGGACCTCGACGGTGTCCCCGAAGGCTACGCGGCGATGGACGGACGCCGGGCCATAAAGACGATGATTCGGGTCTAGTAGGAAGGGATCAGCGGTCCCGCCGTGTAGCACACAGGAGTCACGCCCGGCGCCAGCACTTTGATCTCCAGCTCGGAAAAGGCGGCGTCCCCGTATACTGTTTCCAAACAAGAGATGCGCCTGCGCAAGGCTGGATAGTAGCAGGGCTGTCCGGCCTCGGTGGGGGATATATTTTCCTAGCTTTCAGGGCTGCAACTCGTGCCGCAAGTGTCGCCGCCGCTGGTTTTCAGCCGCCGGCCACAGCTTCAAGCTCCTGCTCCGCGGTAGCCTCTGGGCCATCCAGCAACCGCCGCCTCAGCTCCTCGTCCCTCACGCTGCGCCAGCCGCTGGCGCATCTGCTCCGGGCTACCTACGCCTCTTTCTCTCTTTTCCGCACGCCCTCGAGCCGTATTTTTGGTCTCGTACAGGTTGCCGGGTGGTGCTCGTAGTGCCGGATGTCTGGGCCGGTGCAGTATGTCTTACGTAGATGAGGGCTACTTCATAACTCGGCGTCTCTCATGTTGTCATCCCTATCGCGTCTCGCCCGCCGGCTTCTTCCTGATCGGCAGGTTCCAAAACATAGCAGGTTCGTTCAAGGCTTGGTCGTTCCGGAGTGCCGCACTCTAGCATTGACAGAGGGTTCCGTGGTCCGCGCTATCCGTAGTTGCAGGAGTAGTATTGGGATCTTTCGAACCCCATCCACCGGCCACAACCTCAAGCTCCTGATCGGAGAGCTCGCCGCTTTGAACATCCACCAACTGCTTGGGTGGCAGGACCAGATAGACGGTTTGCGGGGTCTCTTCCACGCAGCGGATCTCTATCTCCTCCGGTAGCGAAACACCTGTCTCCTGCTCTATCGTAGCCTTTGGCTCTGCAAGCAGCCTCTGTCTGAATACCTCGTCCTCCACGCTGCGCTGCACAAGCCTCTGGCGCACCTCTTGTGGATCGCCGCCTGTTGCTGCACTCACTAATTCATTCTCCTTCTTTGCACGACCCGGCCTTCTGCTGCCGGTGCTAATCTCCTACTATACAGGGGGTGAAGGTGACCAGCTCCCATCCACCGGCCACAGCCTCAAGCTCCTGATCGGAGAGCTCGCTGCTCTGAATATCCGCCAACTCCTTTGGCGGCAGGACCAGGTAGATGGTCTGCGGGGTCTCCTCCACACAGCGGAGCTCAATCTCCTCCGGTAGCGAAGCACCCGTCTCCTGTTCCACGGTCGCCTTTGGATCTTCCAGCAGCCGCTGCCTGAACTCCTCGTCCTCGATGCTCTTCTGGATCAACCTCTGGCGCACCTCTTGTGGATCGCCGCCTGCTGCCTCGCTCATCCCCTGATCCTCCTTCTCACCCGGGGACTACGGAGCCGTGTCTTTGCGTTCTATGTGACCGTCTGCGTACACAGGACCTGTGACGAGCCAGCCCTGGCGCACCGGGTTCGCTCACGACACGCTGTAGTTGCACCCCACGCAGGTCCACGGATACGTATACTGTTCTTCCCAAACGCCACCGGCTACCGACTCAAGCTCCTGATTAGAAAGCTTGCTAGCCTCAGAAGCGCCTTCTAGCTTCGGAGGCAGGACCAGGTAGACAGTAGCGGGTGTCTCCTCCACAGCCCGTATCTCTAGCTCTTCCGGCAGCCGGCCTCCTACTTCCTCTTCGATAGTCGTTCTGGGATCGTCTAGTAGCCGCTGCCTGAGGTCTTCGTCCTCTACACTGCGCTGTATCAGCCTCTGGCGTATCGTCCGGAGGTTATTGCCGGCCGCTTCCGTCATCCTACTCCTTACTCTCGCACTACACATAACAAGGCTACCAGTACAGGGGAGACCACACAAGAAAGACACTCTGGTGAGACAGAACGGGGTTCATTCCGGTTGCCAAGTGATGTTCTTGGTGCGGTTCTGGAACGCGCCGGAGGCAACGGGGCCGACATCCTCGGAGATTTCCAAGTCGGTTTGTCGAACCGAATCGGACTTGCCGGTACATAAGTTCCTGGTGTTCGCAGTGTCCCTACACTAAACTTCCGCCACGCTACTATTCCGCGTCGTCGTACCTGTATACCACCTTCCCGAACCGCTCCTTGTCGTTGTAAGTTCTATCGACGAAAGCCCCGACCTGGTTGCCGGTAAATACAGAATCAATTACGACGTCGAAACTACCCGAAGAGTAGTCCTTAAGGGCATTTTGCAGGTCGGCGCGTTGGCCCAGGCAGTTTCCGATCAGGCTGATGTTCTTGACGATCGCTTCTACCACGATCTCCCTCAACCCTCGGCCGAGGAACCTCGGCCCTTCTCCCCTCGCTGATGGGTTTTGTGCCAGCAGCCCGCACGTGATGTACTTCGACCCGGGCTTCATCACGTCCAGGATCTTCCCGAGGTGGATGTCGGAGAACGGATCCACCACGTAGTCGAACCCGGCAACCTCTGAAAGGAGCCCGGACCGTTCGTTCCCGGAGAGCCGCTGAAGATCCGGGTCTATCAGGTTTAACGACCGGACCCCCATATCTCTTAGTTCTTCTTCGAACGCCCTCGACGAAGAGGTGGCATACACGTTGACGCGGTGTTTCCGTAGCGCGCTAATTGCGAACAACGCCGTGTTCGATTTCGCGGCCGTGACCAGGACGTTGCTCGCCTCGGTCTCGGACAATTCTAGCTTGCGGACGATGCTGTAAGCTGTCTGGGCGCCCACGCTGAAGGCGGCCGCGACCTCGGTCGGCATCTCGGGCGGAACCTTTACCAGCTTTGTCTCGTGCAGCACCAGGTATCGGCGGGAGGCGTAGTTGGTAGCGATACCCGGTGGCACGCCATCGACCCCCGAGTCGGGGTACTGGTTGTTCCCGATAACCCTGTCCCCCGGCCGGAGGCGGGTTACCCCGGATCCCACATCCACGACCTCGGCGACGAACTCCGAGCCGATAGGATGATAGATGCCTGCGGGGGCTTCTTGGAGCAACTGCCGGATAATGAACTGGTCCCTGTAGTTGCAGGAAAAGGCCTTCACCCTCACCGCAACCATCGAAGCGTTTTCAGGTGCCTCGCGGTCAAACGCGGGTCCGGGTGTCTGGACGAGGCCGATGGTAACCGGCGCCCCTCCAATATCTACGGTCTCGGCGGAACTGTGAAAGCGAGAGTTGCCGCGGGGGTTGCCGGAAACGGCGACGCTTATCACTCAGGTCTGCCCGGCGGCGAGATGGCTGAAGCATCTACCCAGCATGCTGCGGAGGATTGGAGTTGTCACTTCAAACACCGGCCCCAGCCTCTAGCTCCTGCTCGGAGAACTCACCACTATCAGAGGAGAACCTGGGATTCCAGTGGAAATCCACACGTACAGTATCCGGTATCCTCTCGGCCACCCGGACTTCCTCTACTCGCTTATTGACATACATCCGACACAATCTGGCTGTGTAAACGGATACTGGGTTTGGACTGTTCCTTCGTAGCAAGAGCCCCACCAGCCACCAGCCACCGACTCAAGCTGATTCGCTGAGAGTTCGTTGCTCCTACCAGAGACCTGGGGGTTAGGTGGCAAGACCAGATAAACGGTATCCGGGGTTTCCTCCACGCAGCGGATCTCTAACTCCTCCGGCAGCCGGTCTCCGGTCTCCTGCTCTATAGTAGCTCTGGGATCAGCTAGCAGTCTCTGCCGGAACTCTTCATCTTCCACGCTACGCTGCAACATCCTCCGGCGCATCTCCTGGGGGTCGTTGCCCGATGATTCGCTCATCTCTGCTCCTTTACTCTGGTTGGCGTACCCGGGTGCTGGTTACATTGACGGACCCCCGCCCCCGCGACCTTTCCGGGGAGGTAGGCGCGAACCATACGATCTGGACTGCATCAACAATTAAACGCTTGGTGTGAGTTGTACAGCGAAGATTTGAGCGGAAGGTGCCCACGCCTTAGAGTCGGCTTGCTACCCGATCCCGAAGGGAAAGGAACCGACTCCTCATGCTCGACGTGGACACCTTCCTCACCACACTCTAC
>JBHJHC010000021.1:0-74246 GCA_050331175.1 Rubrobacteraceae bacterium
CAAGCGCCTGCCGGGGTGGGGAGTAGACATCAGGGGGGCACGGATGCGGGGGGATCTGCCGGAGGCGGCGAGGAACTTTGTGGAGTTTGTAGAGGCGGAGGTAGGGGTTCCGTTGTGCATGATCAGCGTGGGACCCGAGCGGGAGCAGGCTATAGTAGAGAGGATCGGGAGTTGAGTGCGGGTGTCGAGGATCTTGGCGCACCTGCCAGGTAAACGAGATAGGAGAGATCCGAAAATGGCGGAAAAGACGGTACAGACGACCTGGAACGCCGCGGATGACCAGAGGCTAAAGACCTCTCATCTCTTTACCTCGGAATCGGTGACCGAGGGCCATCCCGACAAGATAGCCGACCAGATCTCCGACGCCATCCTGGATGCCGCCGTGGCGGACGACCCTACCAGCCGCGTTGCCTGCGAGACGCTGGTTACAACCGGTCTGGTTGTGGTGGCCGGTGAGATCACCACCACGACTTACGTGGACATCCCTACCCTCGTTAGAGAAAAGGTCTCCCAGATCGGTTACACGAGGGCCAAGTTCGGTTTCGACGCCGAGACCTGCGGGGTCATAACCTCGATAGATCCCCAGTCACCGGATATAGCCCAGGGGGTGGATAAAGCCCTGGAGGTTCGCAACGAACAAGAGTTGGACGAGGTGGGAGCCGGAGACCAGGGGATGATGTTCGGCTACGCCTGCTCGGAGACCGAAGAGCTCATGCCCCTGCCGATAACCCTGGCCCACGGCCTTACCAGAAGGCTTGCCGAAGTCCGCAAGAGCGGTGAGCTCCCCTACCTGAGGCCCGACGGCAAGAGCCAGGTAACGGTGCGCTACGAGGGCTCGCAACCCGTAGCGGTAGAGAAAGTGCTCATCTCCACCCAGCATAGAGACGGGGTAGAAGAACAGATCAAAGAAGACCTCTTGGAGAGCGTTATAGAACCGGTAATGCCCGAGGAGTATTTCGGCCGGGCTTCTACCGACGTCCTGGTAAACCCGACCGGTCGCTTCGTAACCGGAGGGCCTCAGGGCGACACGGGACTAACCGGCAGGAAGATCATAGTCGACACCTACGGCGGAGCGGTGCCCCATGGGGGCGGAGCCTTCTCAGGAAAAGACGCCACGAAAGTAGACCGCTCCGGGTCCTACGCGGCGAGATGGGTAGCCAAGAACGTGGTAGCGGCAGGCCTGGCCGAGCGGTGCATGATCCAGGTAGCCTACGCCATCGGGGTAGCGAGGCCGGTAAGCGTAATGGTAGAGACCTTTGGGACGGCCAGGGTAGACCCAACAACCCTCGGGACACTGATCGAGGAACACTTCGACCTGAGGCCCGGGGCGATCATAAGGGATCTCGAGCTCCAGCAGCCAATCTACTCGGCGACGGCTGCCTACGGGCACTTTGGCCGCAACGAAGCGGGCTTTAGTTGGGAGCGTACCGACCGCGCCGACGACCTGCGGCGTTCGGCGGGCGGCTGATCCCGATTCAACAGAGTGAGCCACTACCAGGATTCGGAGGTTAGAGAACACCGTGGAGAGATCCGGCACGATGCTCGACGTAAGCGAAGTGCTTATCGCCTCGGCGGAGATCCAGGAGAAAGTAGGAGAGATCGGGGAGCGCATCACCGAAGACTACCGGGGCGAGAAATTGCTCCTGGTCGGGATACTCCACGGTTCCGTGGTCGTCTTGAGCGACCTGATGCGGAACATAGACCTGCCGTGCGACATCGACTTTATGGACGTCAGCTCTTACGGAACAGAAACTACTTCCAGCGGCGTCGTTCGTGTTCTCAGGGACCTCGACCGGGATGTAACCGGACGCCACCTTCTGATCGTCGAGGACATAATCGATACGGGCCGGACGCTCTCTCACCTGCGGCGCTCGCTCCTGTCCCGCGGCGCGGCTACCCTGGAGATCTGTACGCTCCTATCCAAACCTTCCCGCCGCGAGGTGGAGCTGGACGTCAAGTACCTCGGCTTCGAGGTCCCGGATGAGTTCGTGGTAGGCTACGGGATAGACTACGCCGGTTCCTACCGCAACCTACCAGATGTCTGCGTCCTCAAACCCGAGATCTTCAGCAAAAGCAGCGAACCGCCGATACAGAGTCCACAGCTGTTCGTTGACGAAAGCGTGGACGTACCTCGATGACCCCCCGCGCACCTGCAGGACCGCCAGAATTGCAATATCGCGAGGCCCGTGATGTAATTGCGGGACTAAAGTCGCGGCGAGGCCGGATACGGCTACACCGCGACGCTCATCGAGAGCGGTGGAGGGACGGGCCCCGAGAAACCGCGGCAACCGACGGAGCGCGAGCTCCGGGCCAGGTGCCAACTCCCGCGGAGCAGACTCCGAGAGATGAGCCGGAACAACACCTCCGAGCTTCTCTCCTTCGCGCGGGCATGGGCGACGAACGAAAACGGAGAGAGGTCTACCCTTGAACCTCAACTTGAGAGATAAACTGGAGCAGCGGGTCCTTATCGGCGACGGCGCCATAGGCACCCTGCTCCACGACCGGGGCATAGGCTACGGCCATCCGTACTCCCGCGCAAACCTGACCCATCCGGAACTGGTCACCTCCCTGCACGAGGAGTACATCCGGGCCGGGGCCGACCTGATAGAGGCCAACACCTTCGCCGCCGACCGCATAAGGCTGTCCTCACACAATCTGGAGGATAGCACCTGGGAGATCAACGTCGCCGGAGCCCGCCTCGCCCGGCGGGCGGCCGACAGCGTGGCCGGGCCACCGGCCACCGGCGGCACCAGGGCCCTGGTGCTCGGCGCGATAGGACCTTTGGGCCGCGCTCTGGAACCCGTAGGCTCCTTGACGCGCGACACGGCGAGAAAGGTGTTCCTGGAACAGGCCGAAGCCCTCCTGGAGGGCGGCGCGGACATTATCTTGCTGGAGACCTTCATCGACGTTGACGAGCTGCGTCTGGCTTTCGAGGCGGTAAAGCCGCTCGGGGCGCCGGTGCTCGCCTACAAGACGTTTATCGAAGACGGGGAGACGCTGGCGGAGGGATTGCCGGCCCAGGTGGCGCGGGAGGTCGCCGGTTGGGACGTCGAGCTTCTGGGGTCGAACTGCACCGTCGGGCCTCAACGGATGCTCGGGATCGTCGAGCAGATGTCGGCCGCGGCCGGACCCGTGGCCGCCCTGCCAAACCCCGGCCTGCCCCAGCTCATAGACGGCTGGGTTCGCTACCGGCAAGACGTGGACCACTTCGCCCTCTACGGTAGAAAGCTCGCCGAGGCCGGAGCCCGGCTCGTCGGGGGCTGCTGCGGGACGACACCCGCCCACGTTCGCGCCCTCTCCGAAGCCGTGAAGGACTTTGTGCCCCCCGAAAATAGCGCCCGGAACACGAACGTCGCGTTCGGGCCGGAGAAGTCCGGGGTACGGGCCGAACCCGACTCGGATTTTACCAGGAAGCTGGAGACGGGGTTCGCCGTCACGGTGGAAGTGGACCTGCCGCGCGGCCACGACATCTCCGAGGTGATAGAGGCATCCGGGCGGCTAAAAGAGCGCGGCGCCGACGCCATAGACATCTCCGACGGGGCGCGGGCGCGGCTGCGGATGCACCCGGTCGCGGTCGCCCGAATCGTACAGGAGCAGGCCGGGATCGAGGTGGTGGCCCACATATCTTGCCGGGACCGGAACATTATCGGGTTGCAGGCGGACCTGCTCTCGGCGACGGCTTTGGGCGTCAAGAACATCCTGGCGGTAACGGGAGACCCGGCCCAGATCGGGGACTACCCGGAGGCCACCTCCGTTTTCGACACCGACGCTATAGGGCTCGTCCACGTCCTCTCGAAGATGAACCGGGGTGAGGACCTGGGCGGCAACGCCATAGGAGAACCACCGGGATTTCTTATCGGGGCGGCCTTCAATCCAACCGCCGAAGACCTCGCCGCGGAGATCGACAAGCTCCGGCGCAAGACCGAGGCCGGGGCGCACGCCTACTGGACCCAGCCGGTCTTCGAGATCGAAGCTTTGGAACACGCCCTCGAAGCGCTGGAAGACAGGGGGCTGCATCCCAGGCTCTTGCTGGGCCTCATGCCGCTCCGTAGCGCCCGGCAGGCGGAGTTCCTGCATCACGAGGTCCCCGGCATAAACATCCCGCGGAACGTCCGGGAGAGGCTCGCGGAACTCTCGACCGACGACGCCCCCAGGTACGGCGTCGAGGTCGCGCAGGATCTGCTGGCAAAGGCTCAGCCGCTGGTCAACGGCGCGTACATCATGCCGCCCGCGAGCGCCCCGGATCTGGCCGGGGACGTTCTGGAGGCGATCAACCTGCCCGCCAGAGACCGAAGCTGAGAGTCTGGAATTCGAGCCTTGGTCCTCAGCCCCACAATAGCCGGTGACAGGGAGACCAGATCCCAGGAGTTCCGGGAGCAGCTAAGGCAGCGCATCCTGCTCCTGGACTGTGCGATGGGGACCATGATCCAGAGCTACGACCTCTCCGCCGACGACTACCGGGGAGAACGCTTCGCCGGCCATCCCGGAGAGCTGAAAGGCAACAACGACCTGCTCTCGATCACCCAGCCCAGGATCATTCAGGACATCCACGAAGCCTCTCTCGAAGTCGGCTCGGACATCGTTTCCACCAACACCTTCTCCTCGACCTCCATAGCCCAGGCGGACTACGCGCTGGAGGAGCTGGCCTACGAGCTGAACCACGAGGCGGCCCGCGTCGCCCGGGCCGCGACGGACGCCTACTCGGAACAGACTCCGGACCGGCCGCGCTTCGTCGCCGGGGCTATCGGGCCGACGAACCGCACGGCTTCCCTGTCCCCGGACGTCAACAACCCCGGCTTCCGCAACATCAGCTTCGACGAGCTCAAAGAAGCCTACAAAGAAGCGGCGCGGGGTCTCGTGGAGGGCGGCTCGGACCTGCTGCTGGTCGAGACGATCTTCGACACCCTCAACGCGAAGGCCGCCATCTTCGCGATAAAGGAATATCTCGACGAAGAGGGGCTAGACGTTCCGATCATGATCTCCGGCACCATCACCGACGCGAGCGGCCGCACGCTCTCGGGCCAGGTGACGGAGGCTTTCTGGAACTCCGTCCGGCACGCCGGGCCGATCAGCATCGGCCTGAACTGTGCCCTGGGCTCCGGCGAGCTGCGCCAGTACATCGAAGAGCTCTCAGGCATAGCGGACACCCTCGTAAGCGCCTACCCGAACGCCGGTCTCCCGAACGAGTTCGGCGAGTACGACGAGACGCCGGAGTACATGGCCGCGGAGATCGGGGAGTGGGCCGCGAACGGCTGGCTAAACATCGTCGGCGGCTGCTGCGGGACGACGCCGGAGCACATCGAAGCCATGGCCGAGGCCATCTCCGGGCCTCCGCCGCGGGAAATCCCGGAGCTTCCGCGCAAGATGCGCCTGAGCGGTTTGGAGCCGGTAAACATCGGGCCGGAATCGCTGTTCGTCAACGTCGGGGAACGGACCAACGTGACGGGATCGGCGCGGTTTAAGGACCTGATCCTGAACGGTGACTACGAGACGGCCCTGGACGTGGCCCGCCAGCAAGTCGTGAACGGCGCCCAGGTCATAGACGTCAACATGGACGAGGGGATGCTCGACGGCGAGCAGGCGATGGTGGATTTCCTGAACCTGGTCGCCGCCGAGCCGGACATCTCGCGGGTTCCGGTCATGATCGACTCGTCCAAGTGGTCTATCGTGGAAGCCGGGCTCAAGCGCGTGCAGGGCAAAGCCATCGTCAACTCCATCAGCCTGAAGGAGGGCGAAGAGGAGTTCGTCCGCCAGGCGCGGCTGCTCAAGCGCTACGGGGCGGCGGTCATCGTAATGGCCTTCGACGAAGAGGGGCAGGCGGACACGAAGGAGCGGAAGGTCGGGATCTGCCGGCGCGCCTACCGCATCCTGACCGGAGAAGTCGGCTTCCCGCCGGAAGACATCATCTTCGACCCGAACGTCTTCGCCGTCGCCACCGGCATCGAGGAGCACAACAATTACGGGGTGGATTACATCGAGGCGGTGCGGGAGATCCACGCATCCCTCCCCCACGCCAAGACCTCCGGCGGCATCTCGAACGTCTCGTTTTCTTTCCGGGGCAACAACCCGGTGCGGGAGGCGATCCACGCCGTCTTTCTCTACCACGCCATAAACGCGGGCCTGACGATGGGCATCGTCAACGCCGGCCAGCTCGCGGTCTACGACGCGTTGGACGACGAGCTGCGCGAGGCCGTCGAAGACGTGGTCCTGAACCGCCGGGACGATTCTACCGAGCGGCTGGTGGAGCTGGCGGAGAAGTACCGGGACTCGGGCGAAGAGTCCGGGGGCGGGCAGGACCTGCAGTGGCGGACGTGGCCGGTGGCGGAGCGTCTGGAGCACGCGCTGGTCAAGGGCATTGCCGAGTATGTAGAGGACGATACGGAAGAAGCCCGGCAGGAGGCCGCCCGGCCGCTGGACGTGATCGAGGGTCCCCTCATGGATGGGATGAACGTGGTCGGAGACCTGTTCGGGGCGGGCAAGATGTTCCTGCCGCAGGTGGTAAAGAGCGCCCGCGTAATGAAGAAGGCCGTCGCCTACCTCATACCGTTTATCGAGGAGGAGAAGGGCGCCGCCCGGAAGCCGAACGGTACGGTCGTCATGGCGACGGTCAAAGGCGACGTCCACGACATCGGCAAGAACATCGTCGGGGTCGTGTTGCAGTGCAACAACTTCGAGGTGATAGACCTCGGGGTAATGGTTCCTTCGCCCAAGATCCTGGAGACGGCCCGGGAGAAGAACGCGGACATCATCGGGCTCTCGGGCCTCATAACGCCCAGCCTGGACGAGATGGTCCACAACGCGAAGGAGATGCAGCGCGAGGGCTTCGACATACCGCTCCTGATCGGCGGGGCGACGACCTCCAAGACGCACACGGCGGTCAAGATCTCCCCCGGCTACGAAGGACCCATCGTTCACGTCAAAGACGCCTCGCGGGCGGTCGGCGTGGTCCAGAACCTCATAAGCGAAGAGCATCGGGAGGGCTACGCAGAGCAGATCGCCACCGAATACGAACAGGCGCGGGCCAAACACGCCGGCCGCCGGTCCCGTTCCACGATCACGGCGCTAGAGAAGGCCCGCGCCAACGGCGCGAAGATCGACTGGGAACACTATACCCCGCCGGAGCCGAACGTCCTCGGAGTAAAGACGCTCGACGACTACCCGCTGGGGGAGATACGACCGTACATAGACTGGACGCCCTTTTTCCACTCCTGGCAGCTAAAGGGCAGCTATCCAAAGATCCTGGACGACCCGGAGAAAGGCGAAGAAGCCCGAAAGCTCTTCACGGAATCCCAGGCCCTGCTCGACCGGGTAATAGAAGAGAAGTGGCTCACGGCCCGCGCCGTCCTCGGCCTCTTCCCCGCGAGCCGGCTGCCGAACGATTCCGTCGAAGTCTATACAGACGAATCGCGCAAAGCGGTGCTCGCGCAACTCCACTTCCTCCGCCAGCAGAAGCAGAAGCCACCGGGCCGCCCGAACCAATCCCTCGCTGACTTCATCGCCCCGAAGAGCACCGGATTGGAAGACCACATCGGTCTCTTCGCGGTTACCGCCGGCATCGGGGCGGACGAGATAGCGCGCCGCTTCGAGGAGGAGAACGACGTCTACAACGCGATTATGGTAAAGGCACTCGCCGACCGGCTCGCCGAAGCCTTCGCCGAGCTGCTGCACCAGCGGGTCCGCAAGGAGTTCTGGGGCTACGCGGCGGACGAAAGCCTCTCTAACGAGAGCCTGATCCGGGAGGAGTACCGGGGCATCCGTCCCGCCCCCGGCTACCCGGCCTGCCCGGAACATACAGAGAAGCGCACGATCTGGAACCTGCTCGAGGTGGAGAAAAACGCCGGCATCTCCCTTACCGAAAGCTGCGCCATGAACCCCGGCGCGGCGGTCAGCGGCTACTACTTCTCCCACCCGGACTCCCGCTACTTCGGCGTCTCCGAGATCGGGCGCGACCAGGTAAGAGACTATGCGGAGCGCAAAGGTATGCCCCTGGAGAAAGCCGAGAAGTGGCTCTCCCCAAACTTGAGCTACGACCCCGAACGCGATTAGCATTCACAGCCAAACATCTAATCCAGGGACGCCTACAGCGGCAGGAAGAGCTTCTGTCCGGCCATATCTGGCGGATCGCCCACCATCGAGACGAATTCCAGATCGCGGACGCAATCGCCGATGGAAACGCGAAGTTGGTGGGCGTAGATCACGCCGGCAAACGACTGTCCTCGCCGCTGGCGGTGCGTCGCTTCGACAAGCAGATCATCATCTTGCGTAAAGAGCACCCGGTCCAGCTCGGTCGCACGCTCCAGCAACTCAGGATCCTGCAAGTGTCCGGCACCGTCCTCGGCAGCCGTAATCACGTCTACTCCGCGCAATTTCAGCCCGTTGGTGATCGCCCGCGGTACGTGGTGGTCCATGTAGAGCCGTAGCGGCGTTACCGCCCTCCCCTGGCTCTCATGCGCTCGGCGAGTGAAGAGCTGCGGACATCACCACTCAATTCGGTCAAGCGTTCAAGACGCCGCTGAATGTCGCGGTCGAACTCTTCACGATGGTCCCAGTAATAGGCGAGGGCGGAGTGGATCTGTCCGAGATCCAGATAAGGATGCTGGAAACGCAGTTCTTCGGGACTCCACCCGTAAGCCTGTTGCTCGACTACCAGTTCCACGACCTTCATCGTCGTTCCGGCAATGTTGGGCACGCGCTCCTCGTCCAATACGATGTGTTCGTAGCGCGTCTCCATCATGCCTCCATCATACCGCAGCGACCACCCGAAGTAGTCAACTCCACAACCTCCGGTAGCTGATGGCCAAAGGCCTGATCGCAACATACCCTGGTTTCCGCTACTTCGGCATCCCAGATCAGACGCGGCCAGGTCAAAGGCTACACCAGGCGCCAGGACACGGCGCTAGAAGATACCAAAAAGTGGCTCTCCCCGAACTTGAGCTACGACCCCGAACGAGATTAGCAACATCTTGATGTCCGAATTCCGCCAGTAATCTGCTGCAGCCGGTGGCACAATTAGCTCATGGTTGAAGACTTCGAGGGTTGTTATAGGGCGGCGAGCAGCCGCGACGCCCGCTTCGACGGGTGGTTTATCGTGGCGGTTACCACGGCGGGCATCTACTGCCGGCCGAGTTGTCCGGCGATCACGCCGAAGCGTCGGAACGTCCTTTTCTATCCGACGGCGGCCGCGGCCCAAGCGGCGGGGTTCCGGGCATGTTTGAGGTGCAGCCCGGATGCGGCGCCGGGATCTCCGGAGTGGGACCTGCGGGCGGACGCAGCGGGGCGGGCGATGCGCCTGATCAACGACGGCCTCGTGGATCGGGAAGGTGTGGCCGGCCTGGCCCGCAGGCTCTCCTACACCGAACGGCACCTGGGCCGGGTGCTGCTGGACGAGCTTGGAGCCGGGCCACTGGCGCTCGCCCGGGCCCGCAGGGCCCACACGGCCCGGCTGCTCGTCGAGACTACGGATATGCCCGCCGGTGAAATCGCTTTCGCCGCCGGCTTCTCCAGCATCCGGCAGTTCAACGAGACGTTCCGCGAGGTCTTCGCCGCAACCCCCACGGAGCTGAGACGCAAAACCCGTCGCGGCGGGTCATCGGTTCCGGGATCTCTCACCCTGCGGTTGCCCTTCCGCGAGCCTTTCGACGCCGAGGGCCTGTTTCGTTTTCTCGGAGCCCGGGCCGTTCCGGGGATCGAGGGGTTCGACGGCGAATGCTATCGTCGCACGCTCCGGCTGCCGAATGGCGCGGGCGTGGTCGGGCTGTCCGGAGAGGGCGGACACGTACGCTGCACCCTCCGGCTCGAGGACCTGCGGGATCTGGGTCCGGCGGTCGAGCGCTGCAGGAGGCTCCTGGATCTGGACGCGGATCCGGTGGCCATCCGGGAACAACTGGGCTCGGACCCGGTTCTGGGTTCGCTCGTACGCGAGACACCGGGACGGCGCGTCCCGAGGAGCGTGGCCGGTGACGAGCTGGCGATGCGGGCGATTCTCGGGCAGCAGGTCTCGGTAGCGGGGGCCCGAACCCTGGCCGAAAGGCTGGTACGCCGCTGCGGCCAGCCGCTACCCGACTCTCTGGTCGATACTGGCGGCAACCTGACACATCTCTTCCCGGACCCGTCAAGCGTCGCGGATACCAGCCTCGGAGACCTGGGCCTCCCGAGGAGCCGGCAAGAGGCGTTGAAAGGGCTGGCCCGGGAACTCGCCTCCGGGGAGTTGGTCCTGGACCCCGGCGTGGATCGCAGAGACGCTGAAACGCGCCTCCGGTCCATTCGGGGGATCGGCCCCTGGACAGCATCCTACGTGGCGATGCGAGCCCTGGGCGACCCTGACGCGTTCCCGGATACGGATCTCGGGGTCCGGCGCGCCGTCAGGCTCCTCGGTGGCGATGGTACCCCAGCCTCCACGTTCCGGCTCGCCCGGCAATGGAGGCCCTGGCGGTCCTACGCTACCCAGTATCTGTGGGCCAGCCTCGACAAACCTCGCAAACAGAAGGGAGAAGTAGCATGAAAGCCTACCTCGACACCGTAGAGACGCCCGCCGGGCCGTTAACGTTCGCGCTCAACGGAGAGGGAGCGCTGATACGCTCCCATTTCGAGGAATCCGACGACCACTCGGACATCGAGGACGGGCTCCGCGCTGCCGGTTACGAGTGTTTCGTCCAGGACTCCGGCCGCACGGCACGGCTCAGGGGGGAGATCTCGGAGTATTGCGCGGGCGAGCGGCGCGAGTTCACCGTACCGCTGGCCGCCTCCGGCACGGAATGGCAGAAAGAAGTTTGGGCGGCGTTGACGCGCATCCCGTTCGGTGAAACCCGCAGTTACGCCGAGATAGCAGACACGATCGGGCGTCCCGGCGCGGCGCGGGCCGTGGGCGGGGCGAACGCCCGCAACCAGTTGCCGCTGGTGGTGCCGTGTCACCGCGTGATCTCGGCGGACGGCTCGCTCGGCGGCTTCAACGGCGGCCTCCACCTCAAGCAGAGACTTCTGGAACACGAACGCCAGGCCACGCTCCAGGAACCCTAGAAACACCCTGCCTTATTCGAACCGTACTTCTTCGTAGCCGAGCGTGGTGAGGAAAGTTCGGACGGTATCTTGGGCGTTCAGGTCGGCGGTGGCGAGGATGTCGTTCCGGCGGGCGGCGGCCAGCAGCTCGTCCCGGGCGTCCCGGCGGGCCTCCTCGACGAGGGCGTCATCCGGGCGCAGGTTCAAGAGACCCTGGTCCCGGTCGTAGAGGCGGGTCTTGTCTTCGTCGAGGCTGACGGAGGAGATCTGGGGCTCTGGAAGCCGGATCTCGACGCCCTCACCCTCGACCCGCACGTCGCTTTCGGAGATATCCGACAGGTCTACACCGGCTTCTACCTCGCCGACGGCCAGCAAAACCAGTTCCTCCCCCGTGAGCAGCCGCCGTAGTTCGGGGCCGTCGGTCTCCTTCGTGACGATGACCGATTCCGTCAGGCGCACGGTGTCGAGCCGGTCGAGCTTCTGGATGCCTTCCACCACGACCGGTCCGGTGGTCGTCTGCGACCGGCCCTCTCCGAAGAGCCACCCGACCACCGGCAGACTCCCCCCGTAGCGGGACAACCCGAGGCCGAGGCCAACAGACAGGACGACCACCAGCAGCGCGAGCACCAGGGTGGTCCCCAACCCGCCGCTTCTCTTGCCTTTCTCCAACCTTGCCTCCTGAAGGACGTGCGTATGTAAAAATTCTATCATCTGTCGAAATCGCGCTTTATACCTCGCCGCCGCTACAAACGTACCCGGCCCTTACCCGGCTCGCGAAACCCGGCCATCTATAAGAAAAGCCGCCAGCAGCCCGACCATGGAGACTACTACGCACAACAACATGGCCCCGTCGAACCCGTACAAGAACGCTTCCCGGACTATCCTCTCTACCTGTCCGGCTACCTCGGGAGCCAGGCGCGTAAGCTCGGCTTCGGCAGCCTCCGATCCAGATAGGAGTCCCCGAACCTCCTTACGATCCGGGTCGCTGAAGTTTGACCCGGCGCCGGTAAACAAGCTCGCCAGCTTGTTGCTCTCCAGCGCCTTGAAGAACCCCCCGGCCATGGCGATACCGAAGACAGATCCTATATGACGGACCATAGACAACGTGCCCGAGGCTACACCCGCCTTGTCTTCCGGGATCACCGACATCCCCCCGGTCGTCGCGGCGGTAAAGGACAGGCTCCGGCCTACGCTCGCCAGGATGAGGGCGGCGATCACGAGGGCCAGGCCGCTAGTGGGGGTGAGGCGGGTCAGCATGAAGTACGACACCGCTCCCACCACCATACCGATAGCCAGCGGGATACGCGGTCCGATCACACCCTCCAACCAGCCCGCGAGCGGATTACCGACGACAAACAGGCCCGACAGCGCCAGAAACACGAGGCCGGTTTGCATCGGCGAGTAGCCGAGCACGTTCTGGAGGTAGAGCGTGAGCAGAAACATCATCGTATAAAGACCGAAGTTCTGGGAAAAAGAAGCCACGTTGGCCCCGAAATAGCTCCAGTTGCGAAAAAGACCCAGGTCTACCAGGGGTTCCCGCAACCGCGGCTCGACGACAACGAAGAGCCCGAGCAGAACCAACGCGACGACGGTACAGCCGACGATGACCGGCGAACCCCACCCCAGGGTGCCACCCTGCTGGACGGCCACCACCAGCGCCGTAAGCCCTCCGGTAAGGGTGAGCAGGCCGGCCAGATCCACGTGCCGCCCGACGGTCTCATCCCGGGACTCCCGCACCAGGATCAGGGTCAGGCACACGATCACCAGCGCAACGGGTATGTTGACGTAGAAAAACCAGCGCCAGGACAGATAACTGGTGAGAAAACCTCCGATAAACGGCCCGACGGCGGCTCCCGCCCCGGTAGTACCGGCCCACACTCCTATTCCTTTGCTGCGTTCCACCGGGGGGACTGCGTTGCTGACGATCGACAACGAAGCTGCGAAGAACGTGGCGCCCCCCAAACCCTGAACGGCGCGGGCACTTATCAGCCACCAGTCGGTCTGGGCCATCCCGCAGATAGCTGAAGCCACGATGAAGATGACCATGCCGATCAACAGCACCCGGCGGCGCCCGAAGATGTCGGCCAGACGTCCGACGGCCACCAACGGGGTGGCGGAGGCCAGCAGGTAGGCGTTGATCGTCCACTGCAAACCCGTGGTCGAAGCACCCAGGTCCCGGCCAATAGTTGGTAGCGCAACCGTGAGCCCGTTAACGTCGACTATCACGAGGGTGGCGGCCAGCGACATAAGGACCACGGTCCACCACTTGCGGTTACGTTCACTCACCATCGACACCGGCCTGCCTCCCCAAACCTGGCAGCCATAGCGGTTCTAATGGCTGCCGGACGCCGGCAGGACCCGTTCGGGGCCGATGTCGGAGACCCGCTGTACGTCGGCCGGCTGCCTGGAGGCAAGGATTCTATCATTCGCCGGAGTTGCGTTTCGCGTTTCGTTGGGCGCCAAGTGCGCCACTAGGTTCGCGAAGTGGTTTCGGCTATCAGGAAGGCTGCCAGAAGCCCGACCAAGGAGACCGCTATACACAGCAGCATAGCTCCGTCAAAGGCGTAGTCGAACGCTGTCCGGACCATCCGCTCCACCTGCCCGGCCGTTTCCGGGGCCAGCCGTCTGAGCTCGACCTCGGCAGCCTCCGATCCAGATAGCAGCTCCCGAATCTCCCTGCGCTCCGGGTCACTAAAGCTGGCCCCGGCGGCGGCGAACAAGCTGGCGAGCTTGTTGTTCTCCAGCACCTGGAAAAATGTGCCGACCACGGCGATGCCGAAAACAGACCCCATCATACGGGCCGTAGACAACACGCCCGAGCCTACGCCCGCCTTCTCCTGGGGTATCTCCGACATCCCTCCGGTTATCGTGGCGGTTAAAGACAGGCTCCGGCCGATGCTCGCCACGACGAGCGCGGCGATCACGATGGCGAGGCCGCTGGTGGGACTGAGGCGGGTTAGCAGGAGATAGGACACCGCTATCACCACCGTACCGATAATCAACGGGAGCCGCAGCCCGATCGCGCTCTCCACCCAGCCCGAGAGCGGGTTGCCGACAGCGAACAGGCTCGTAAACACCAGGAACACGAAGCCGGTCTGCAGCGGCGAGTAACCGAGCACGTTCTGGAGGTAGAGCGTCAGCAGGAAGAGCATCGAAGTAAAACCGAAGTTCTGGAGAAAAACTACTATGTTGGCCCCGAGGTAGCTCCGGTTGCGGAAGAGACCCAGTTCTATCAAAGGCTCCCGCAACCGCGGCTCGACGACAACGAAGAGCCCGAGCAGAACCACCGCGGCGATGAAGCACCCGACAACGACCGGAGACCCCCATCCCAGGGCGCTGCCCTGCTGGATGGCAAACACCATCGCCGTAAGCCCTCCGGTAAGGGTGAGCAGCCCGACCAGATCCACGTGCCGCCCGGCGCTCTCGTCCCTGGACTCCCGAACCACCACCAGGATCAGGAACACGGTCAGCAGCGCAATCGGTATGTTGACGTAGAAAAACCAGCGCCAGGACAGCGCGCTGGTGAGCAACCCCGCGACCAACGGTCCTACGGCGGTCCCCACCCCATTGACGCCAGCCCATAATCCTATGCCCTTGCTGCGTTCCGCCGGTGGAAAGGTGTTGCTGACGATCGATAAAGAGGCCGCGAACAACATGGCGCCTCCCAGGCCCTGGACGACGCGGGCGGAGATCAGCCACCAGTCGGTCTGGGCCAGCCCGCAGAGGGCGGAGGCCGACGCGAACACCGCAATGCCGATCAGCAGCACCCGGCGCCGCCCGAAGATGTCGGCCAGGCGCCCGACGGCGACCATCGGGGCGGCGAAGGCCAGCAGGTAGGCGTTGATCGTCCACTGCAAAGCCGTGGTGGAGATGTCCAGCTCCCGGCCTATAGCGGGCAGCGCCACCATCAGGCCGCTGTAGTCGACCATTATGAGGGTGGAGGCGAACGACATGATGCCCGCGACCCACCACTTGCGGTTACGTTCACTGACCATTTGCTTCCGCCTGACTCTCCGAACCTGGCAACCGTAGCGGGTCTAGTGGCTGCCGGGCGCCGGCATGACCAGGCTCCGGTCGATATCGGAGACGCGCTTCACGCCGGCCAGCTGCAGGGAGTTCTCCAACCCCTCCCGGAAGATCTCCAGCATCTTGTGTACGCCCGGCTCTCCACCGGCCGCGAGCCCCCAGTAGATGGGCCGCCCCACCAGCACCGCCCGCGCCCCGAGCGCCAGGGCTTTGAGCACGTGCGAGCCCTGGCGAATGCCCCCGTCCACGAACACCTCCACCTCCCCGTTTACCGCCTCGACGACCTCGGGTAGAACGTCGAGCGTGGCAGGGTCCCCGTCCATCTGGCGTCCGCCCTGGTTGGACACGATAATGCCCGACACCCCGGCGTCCAGTGCCCGCCGCGCCTCCTCCCCCGTGAGCACCCCTTTGGCCACGATCGGCAGCGCTGTCTGCTCCGTTAGCCAGCGGGCGTCGTCCCACGTGCAGCTCTGCTCCATCTCGTCCCACATGTAAGCCATCAGGTCGTCGCCTTTGGCGTGGTGCGGCAGGGGTTTGTCCTTGAAGTTGGCGATCTCCACCCCTTTGGGCAGGTGGATGTGGTTCCGCTTGTCGGCGGGCCGTATCCCGTAGTTGGGAGCGTCCACCGTCAGGCACAGGGCGCGGTATCCGGCGGCCTCGGCCCTCTCTGCGAGGCTGGTGGTCAGCTCGCGGTCTTTGTGGATCTGGAGCTGGAACCAACAGTTGACGCCGGTGGCCGCCACGTCTTCGAGCGAGGTGCTCGCGAGCGTCGAGAGCACCATCAGGCTCCCCATCTCGCGGGCAGCCGTGGCCGAGGCGATCTCCCCGTCGGGGTGGGAGAGCTTGTGAAAGGCCGAGGGGGCCAGCATCACCGGAAAGCCCAACTCCGTTCCGAGGGCGGTCGTCGAGAGGTCGGTGTCGGCCACGTCCACCATCAGCCGCTTGCGGAACACCCAGCGATCGTAGGCCCGGCGGTTCTCGTCGCGGGTCCAGTTGCCCATCGCCCCGGCGGCCAGGTGGTCGTAAGCCGCCTGAGGCAGGGTCTCGCGCGCGTGCTCCTCGAAGTCCGCGTACTCGGCGAGGCGGTCCAGGTCAACGGTCATATATGCTCCCTTCGGCCGTGATGCGACGTATCAGGGTACGGAGAACTACTTCGCCACTGTTCATGCCGGGGAAAGCAAGAAGGTCGGGGCCATGCTGCCACCCTGGGTGACGTTCGTAACTCCCCCGAGGCTCATCCGGGTGAGGATACCGACCATCTTGCCGCGGAACATAAACGGGTCGGTGTCGAGATAGAAGTCCTGTAGCGGAAATCCCGGTTTATCCAGCGCAAACTTCTCGTGGTGCGCCACGATCCTCTGCTGGACAACATGATCTTCGCCTACAGCATCCGCGACGACCTTCTCCCACTCGCCAAGCTCCATCTCCCAACCGAGGTGGACATTGCTCCCGCCGTAATCGTGCGTGGGTTTAATCACGAGTGAAGTGCGGTGCTCTAGCACGTAGCCCTCCGGCACGGTGTCTGCGGCTCCGGGATCGCCGTCCCGGACCAACCTCTTGGTCCAGGGTACGTGATTGCGAACCGCGTTGCGCTCGGCGCTGCCCAGCCCGAAGTCGTGCTCCGGACTGGTGAGCAGGGCGAAGGCGGATTTATGACCTATAAGATCGCTGACAAAAGGGTTTACCAGACACACTGCCCCGGCCCGGGCCGCGTCCACCAGGGTTTTCGTCGCATCCGGCCAGGCTAGGCAGTCCTGTATCATAAGCCGCCGGTAGACGAGGTCTATCGAGGTCGATTCGGCCACGAGCCGCTCTCCATCGAACGAGAGGCTCCGGGGATCGCAGATCATGGTCTGAATACCGGCCTCGACGAGGTGGTCCCGGATGATCTCGAACTCCGGCATCAGCAGTCCATCCTTCCAATCCACAATGGCGATTACGGGGTCCCCTTTCCCTCCCCAGTCGCGCCAGGTGTCAAGAAAGGCTTCCATCAGCGAGTTCTTGACGAGCAGCGGTCGCGCATCATAGTCTTGGGTGAACCGCTCGTAGACGTGGGTCTGCGCAAACGCTTCCGCTGCTTCATCGTGGTACCCGATACCACCGGGAGCAGCACCTTGGACCTCGACGAAATCGAGCTTTTTACCGAAGAACGCGTCGTAGCGGTCAAGCACGTCGACATTCTCGAATCCCGGGTCGATCGTGACCAGTTCACGCTCGGCTTCGCCCACGCCAAGCCCCTCGAGCAGTGATGGGTCCGCGTGCAGGCCAGCCAGGACTTTCGCGAGCGCCGAGCCGACAAGCGAGGTGGCGAGGCGCTCGACCTCGTAGCGTACCGGGGTCACGAAGTGCGGCCGGGCAACCGTAAACACCCGCCGATCGCCGAAGGTCACAATGCCGCGCAGACGTTCGAGTCCGGGGTCCGATCCGGGGGTCTCGTGCAGCAGTTGGTGCCAGCGTGAAATAGCCTCCACGCGCAAAGCGGCATCGTCACTCGGCACTAATGTCCTCCTTTACCTTTATACCGAACCCGCATAAGAAATAGAGCAGGATACTTAGAGCAGGATACTTGCACCTCAGGAGTCTACCCTTCTAGGGCCCGTAGAATCCACTCACGTTTTCCTGGACCTGGAGGCCCTACTGTAGCGGTAGATCGCGAACCCGGCCACAGAGAATACGAAGATGCCGGCGACGAGAAACGCCTCGTACGCCAGTGTGCTGCCGGTGTCTATCTGGGCGGGCGGAATGAAACCTGTGATGATCGCGAACACCGCCGCGAAGATCCCGGTTCCGGCAACTACCCAGATACCGCCCATACCGCCCGGGACCCGATATGCGCGTTCGACCTCCGGCGCTTTGTAGCGCAGCCGGACCGCAGCGGCCATCATCAATATATACACGACGAGATATAGCTTGGTGGTCAGGGCGAGCAGTAGGTAGAACGAGGAGTTGACGGTCGGCTCCAGGAGGAAGACCAGCGAGACCAGGCTTACTATCACCGCCTGGGTAGCTAGCAGGTGGGTGGGAATTCGATGTTCGTTAACGCGCTGGAAGAAGGCGGGCATGTTACCGTCCTCCGCGGCGACGAGCAGCCCTTTGGACGGGCCGATGATCAGGGCGTTCAACATGCCGATCCCCCCGAAGACCAGGAGTAGGGCTACCGGCGGCACCAGCCAGGAAAGATCGTAGGCGGCGAAGAAAGCCGTGAACGCCTCCATCACGCCGGCGGCCAGGCTGATTTCCTTTTGGGGTACAACGGCGGCGATGGCGAGCGTGCCCGCCGCGTACAACACGATAATGATGCTGCTCGATAAGAGTATGGCCCTGGGATAATGTCGACTCGGGTTACGCACCTCCCGCGCGTGGACCGCCGACATCTCGGTGCCGGCGAAAAAGAAGAAAACCGTGGACAAGAAAACCACGTTGCGGAGATCGCCCAGGTTGGGCAAAAAGTTGCCGGGATCAAACGAAACCCGGGACGGCTCGCCGATCAAGAGCCACAGGATTCCGAGAACGAAGATCAACCCGCCGGGCACGAGCGTTCCCACGACCACCCCGGCGCTGCTGATCCAACCCGAGATCTTCATACCCCGGAAGTTGGCGAGGGTAAAGGTCCAGGTCACCACCAGTATGACGCCGAGCGTATACAACTTGTTTGCCGCCAGCGAAGGATTCCACAAGTAGGCGAGCGAGGCGGCGACAAACGACAGGATGGTCGGGAAGAGTATCATGTAGCTGCACCAGAACAACCAGATACCCAGGAACCCCCACCCGGGCCCGAGCGCCGCCTTGATCCAATCGTAAAGCCCACCACCTCCGGTCCACCCCGTGGCAAGCTCGGCGGAGACCAGCGCCGCGGGCAGCAAGAAGACCACCGTCGCGACCACCAAATAGAAGATCGCCTCCAGGCCGAGTTCCGCCAAAGTCGAGACGTTATTCAAACTAACGATGGCCGCCACGTTGAACATCGCGATGGTGAAAACGCCCAGGACGCGCCGGCTGGAGGCCGGTGCAGCCGACTCGCTGTCGGGGCCGTTCAAGACCGGGCGTCTTTTTCGGCAAAGATGAACCCGAGGAGTTCCTGGCCGAAATCCGAGGCGGATTGCACATCTTCGGGCGATACCTCGACGTTGTTCAAATACTGGAGCCGCAGCACGTCGCCGTCGTCGCGGCCCTCGGGTACCACGCCGCCGAAGAAAAACCCCAGCTCCGAAAGCCGCTCCCCATCATCCTGCGTGGCGGGAAGGGAGAGCGGGAGGTCCGCGTACACGCAATCTACCCGGTGTAGCCGCAACTCCCGCAGTCGCCCCCGAACCAGCTCTTCCAGGTCCTCCCCCGGCTCGATGACCTTCAAGAAAGCTATGTTGTGATCCTGGCGCACCTGGACGCTTACCCGCGAAGAAGGAGCCCTCTGGCTTTCCTGTACCTCGCCCATCGTGCGGCGCAGCCCGTTTAGCTCCACGATGCGCCCAACCACCCCCTGATAGCGGGCGGGCGGATAGACGGTACGTCCGGGCTCTTTGTTTGCCCGGGTGTAGAACAGGGCTACCGACCCGCGACTCCTGGCGCGGTCGTCGGCGATCTGCTTGTAGGAGACCGTAGGCGGGATGTAGCCCAGCAAGAACCCCGTCTCCCGGGCCCCGAGCTTCAGGTTACCCTTCTGGCTGTAGGGATGTATCGCGGTTGCCTCGCTGTAGAGACCGTAGATCCCGCCCTTGCGGGCCTCCTCTACCAAGAACGCTTTCATTCTCTCGAACAGGTGGTGTCCCCTGAAACGCGGGTTCACAACCGCCTGGCCCGCCTCCGCGATAGGCGAATCGGGGTGTTCGAACCGCATCGCGAGATGGCCCACAAACTCATCTTCCGCGGTTACCGCCACACAGGAGCGCATCAGGCCGCTCTCCTGTAACTTCTGGATGCGGTCCGGGTAGTAGATGTCCTCCCAGTCGTAGCTGTAACCGTAGGAACGGTAGACGCAGCGCGAGAGAAAAACCGCCTCCTCCGGGCGCATCATCCGGATTTCTAGCGGGGTATCTTCCGCGGCCGCCGGCGCCCGGGCGGTCCGATGGTGCTCTTCTTCCGGGAGTTGGTCCCGCACGTCGGTCTGGGGAAGCTGCTTGATCAACTCCACCCGGTTACCCCCACGGCCCAGGTTTATGAATCGAACCTCATCGGCGAACCGGTGGAACGGCAGGCTTTCCGAACCCGGGCCTCCTTCCTCGAACCGCGCGTAGTCGAGCGGGAGCCCCTGATCCTCGACCGCGACGACGACCTGCCCGGAACGGCGGAGGACGTGAACCTCGTAGCTTCCGCGTTCTTCCGGTCTGTAGGCGTTCTCGATAACGTTCCGGCAGACCGCTTCGACGGCGCGCACCAACTGTCCGGCCTCGGCGTCTCCCAACCCGATCTGGCGAATCGTCTGCTGCACGAAATCTACCGTGGATGGCAGAAAGCCACCGTCGGCCGCGATCGCAATGCGGACGAGCGGGTCTTCTAGTTCCGGCACGCGTTGCTGGCTCCCCATAAGTCGCCAAAAAGAATATTACATTTTCCGCGAGACTTCCCGCCAGCGATACCAGTCTCAGCCGGGTATTGCGACGGATTGTGGATGCAACGCTCTCTTTAGGGCTGCGTTCCGGTCCGCGATAAGCCTCTGGGAACTGGCTGCCCCGGGCAAGAAGGTGTCGGAGCCGTGGATGAGGCCCGGGTAGACGTGCAGCTCGGTGGGAACCCCAGCTTCTATAAGCCTTCTCGCATACCCGACGTTCTCGTCCAGGAAGATATCGAGGGTGCCCACGGCGAGGTAGGCTGGTGGCAGGCCGGAGAGATCCGTGGCCCTGGCGGCCGCGGCGTAGGGTGAGACACCCGCTTTGCCCGCCCCATTGCCCAGATAGGCGTTCCACCCGTTCTCGTTGTCCTGACGACTCCAGATACGGGAGGTGCCGTTCGCGTGGGCTGAGGGCGTTTCGTTGCGGTCGTCTATCATGGCGTAAATGGGGGCCTGGAAGGCTACGGCGACCTCGCCCCGGTCGCGGACCAGGAGTGCGAGCCCCGCGGTGAGGCCGCCTCCGGCGCTGGGGCCGGTTATGGCTATCCTTGCCGGGTCTACGCCGAGGTCCCCGGCGTTGGATGCCATCCACTTGAGGGCGGCATAGCAGTCCTCGAGCGGCGCCGGGAAAGGATGCTCGGGGGCGAGCCGGTAGTCTACGGAGACCACGACGCATTCTACGGCTTCGGTTACGTTCTGGGATACGAGGTCTTCCTGGTCCACGCTGCCCACGATGTAGCCACCGCCGTGGATCCAGAGCACCCCCGGCAAGATACCGGAGCTTTCTACGGGCCGGTAGACTCGTACCGGGACCTCAGGGGCTCCTTCGGGGCCGGGTACCGTCCGGTCTTCTTTTGTAACGTTCTCAGAGTCTGGAATATCGGCTGTCATCTGCTCGAAAAATACCCGGGTCTCGGGCAGGTCTTCCCAGTCGACAAACCCTTTGGGCGGAACCTCTCGATAGGCGGCGACCAGTTCCGGGTCCATTCTCTGGGTAAGGTCCATGAGTACGTTCCTCCTTATCGTCCGTAGCCACTACCACTTGATTCCCGATTGCTCGGCGTTCCAGCCTTTTCCCCGGGGCAGTCGCTCCTTATGGAGTTACGATCACGCCCCAGCAGGAAACCCATGGCAATCTCAAACGACGGCTTCTCCAACGGGTTTCAGTGTAGTAGACCCGCGCGCCCAAGGGAAAATGCCACTATCCCTCGGCTGTTCGTCTGCACCCGTACACATTGAGTGCAACTCAGCCTCGACTCGGCAGACCGGGACGAATCGCAGTTCGAGGATCCGAACCGCTTCGACAGCTTCGGCCCCGGCCCTCACTGTTGGACTATCTCGACCAGAACGCTCGATAGCTCGTCGTCCAGTCGCACCTTGACGCCCCGCCACATGAGGGCTTTGCCGCTCACCGGCTCCTCTTCCAGGGTCGTAAGGTACAAGGCTTCAGGGTTGAGGCCGCGGAGGAAAATCGTGGGTGCGGGGTCCGGGAACTGGTGGGTGCTCCGGAATACGAACAGGATGGATCTGGAACTATCCCGGCTAACATACTGGACGGCGGTGGTGTCACCCTCTCTCGGAGAGAGCAGCCGGTACTGGTCGCCGCCCTGAACCACGTCCCGGATCTCCTTATACTTCTCGACCAGCCCGCGGGCTTCTTCCATCTCCTCCGTGGACCATTCGATCAGATTTCCGCCGACGCCCAGAGAGCCCATCATGGCCGAGTGGAAACGATATGCAACAGAAGTCTCCCGGCCTTTCACCCACTTCCCCGAGTCGGCAACCCAGCACATCATTACCCGCGCCGGATAAGCCATCGAGAAGCCTTCCTGGATACGAAGCCGGTCGTAGGGGTCGGTGTTGTCGGAGACCCAGGCCTGATCCGCGTAGCGGAACATCCCGAGATCTACCCGTCCCCCGCCCCCCGCACAGGTCTCGAAGTACACGCCGGGATGCCTCCGGCGCAGCCGGTGGAGGATCTCGTAGATCCCCCACACGTGCCGAACCCAGGCCTCGCGCTGTTTTTCTAGCGGGGCTTCCGGCCAGCCGGGCTCCGAGAAGGGGCGGTTCATGTCCCACTTGACGAACGAGATGTCGTGCTCGGCGAGCAGGCCGTCCAGTACGCCGAACAGGTGTTCCCGAACTTCTACTTTCGCCAGGTTCAAGACTAGCTGGTTGCGGCTCTCGGTAAGCTCCCGGTTCGGAAAGCGGTAGACCCAGTCGGGATGCTCCCGGTAGAGGTCGCTGTCTTTGTTGACCATCTCGGGTTCCACCCACAGGCCAAATTCCATGCCTAAAGCGTGGACCTTCTCGATCAGGGGGTGCAGGCCGTTCGGGAACTTCTCCGGGTTCACCCACCAGTCCCCGAGACCCCGGCCGTCGTCGTGCCGCTCTCCGAACCAGCCGTCGTCCACGACGAACAGCTCGACGCCCAATGATGCGGCCTTCTCGGCCAGCTCCCCTTGCCCCTTCTCGTTGACGTCGAAGTAGGTCGCCTCCCAGGAGTTGTAGAGCACGGGCAGCGGACCTTTCGTGGGCAGCAAGTGGTCCAGCGTGTAGCGGTGAAGGTTGCGGCTCATCCCGCCGAAACCCTCCCGCGTATATCCCCCGATAAAGGATGGGGTTTGAAGTTCTTCTCCGGCGGCGAGATGCCAGGAGAAGTCGAAATCGTTGATGCCGCCGGAGACTTGCAAGAAGCCGTGGGCGTCGTGATCCACCGCAATCTTCCAGTTTCCACTCCATCCTAGAGCCCCGAACCAGACCTCCCCCGAGTCCTCGATGGCGTTGCCCCGGTCCAGGGCGAAAAAGGGGTTGGCGTGGTGGCTGGTGTGGCCCCTCCGGCTCTCAAAGACTTTCTTTCCCGGTGAGATCCCCTCCCGGTAAACCTGGGTCTCGCCGGCAAACTGTCCCGCCAGATGGGTCAGCCGGTAGTCGTATCCCCGCGGTACGTGCCACGTCGCGGAGAGTACTTCCTCCAGGGTAACCGGTTCTTCGCCTTCGTTCTCCAGAACGGCGAAACGTTCTACCAGATCTTGCTCCTCGAACAGCCGGTAATGGAGGCCGACCCGCAGAGGATAGTGGGCGTCGCGCAACACGACCACGAGCTCTGGAACACCGTCGTTCGCTATTCGATGGTCGTGGTATACGAGGCGCGTATCCCGGACGCCGTCCGCGAAGGTGGCTCTGAGACACGGCTCCCGATAGTACAGGCTTCCCCAAGCCGGAAACTCGTACCTCAGCCCCGGGCCGTGGGGGCTCTCGAACGGGAAATAGTACCCCTTGACGTCCGGCAAGTCCTCGATCCGGGGCAGCGCGCCGCCAAAGTATACGTGGCGCAAACGGTTCTCTGTATCCAGTTCCAGGCCGTAGGTTACGTTGGCTCCTTGAAGCGCCCAGCGGCGGCGTTTCTCGTCGTACAGAATTGGCATCTAAAGGATTACCTCCGCACCCGCTACCGGTAAGAACTCGTAGAAGACCGGAGCCTCGAACCCCCGCCCGGTGAAAGCGCCCTGGATCTTCTCTCGCAAGCCTCCGGCCTCCCTGGCCCGCGCGAGGACTATGGCACAACCCCCGAAACCGCCGCCGGTGAGCCGGGCGCCCAGGGCCCCTGAGTCCTCGGACACCTCCACGACGGTATCTATCTCCGGGGTGGACATCTCAAAGTCATCGCGCATCGAACGGTGTGACTCGTACATCAAACGTCCGAATGCTCCGAAGTCCTCTTCTCCCAAAGCTTCTACCGCCGCCAGCGTCCGGGCGTTCTCGGTGACGACGTGCCGGGCGCGTTGCCGCTCTTTCCCGTCGAGCATTTCCAGGTCCTCTTCGCGGGCGTCGCGCAGCTTCTCTACGCCGAGGTTTTTGGCGGCCCGTTCGCACTCCTCCCGGCGTTCGTTGTATCCGGTCTCAGCCGGTCCGTGCTGCACGCGGGTGTCGCACACCAGCAATGCCAGTCCGGGAGGTTCCAGGTCCAGGGGGACGCGCTCCGACACCAGAGAGCGGCAGTCTATAAACAGCGCGGCGCCTGCTTCACAGAGCAGCGAGGCGTACTGATCCATGATGCCGCTTTGTAGGCCTACAAACTCGTTTTCGGCCTTCATACAAAGCGCCGCCATCTCTTTCCGGTCCATGCCGAGTCCAAAGAGCGCGTCCAGGGCCAGCGCCGTAGACGCCTCTATCGCCGCCGAGGAAGAGAGCCCGGAGCCGAGCGGCACGTTTCCGGCAATAGCCGCCCGAAAACTCTCCAACTCGTAGCCCGCGCCCCTTAGGGCCCAGGCCACGCCCCGCGGGTAGTCCGACCAGGAACCTTCTCTTTTTTCATTTACCGGCTTCTTCTCGCCGAAGTCCGCGGAGTAAAGCCCGTCGCCGCCGCGGCCGATGGCGACCGCCACGCGGCGCTCCACGGCGCAGGGCAAAACGTAGCCATCATTGTAGTCGGTGTGCTCCCCGATGAGGTTTACCCGGCCCGGCGCGCTCGCGACCTTCTCCGGGTCTTCTCCGAAGTTCTCTTTGTAGGCTTCAACGGCCCGCTGCTCTATCTCTCGCAAACCGTTTCCTTCTAGCTTCCGTAGCCGAGAGGATGCTGCTGCTTCCACTCCCAGGCGTCAGAGATCATAGTTGCCAGACCGGGTTTCTCCGGCTCCCAACCGAGCTCCCGCCGGATCTTCTCGCTGGAAGCCACGAGCACGGGCGGATCCCCGGCTCGCCGGGGGGCCTCGACCGCCTCTATGTCCGCGCCCGTGACTTCGCGGGCGGCCTCTATGACCTGCCGGACGGAGAAACCCTCACCGTTGCCGAGGTTGTAGATCCTGTGCTCTCCTTTATCCGCGGCGTCGAGCGCCAGCAGGTGCGCCCGTCCCAGGTCCTCGACGTGGATGTAGTCCCGGATGGCGCTGCCATCCCGGGTGTCGTAGTCGGTGCCGTAGATGTCTACGTGGTCCCACTCGCCGGATGCAGCCCGGAGAACGAGCGGTATGAGGTGGGTCTCCGGTTCGTGGTCCTCCCCGAACCCATCTCTCGCCCCCGCAACGTTAAAGTATCGGAGGCTCGTAGCCGCCAGCCCCCGGGCCTCGGCGACCGCCCCGATCATGCGGTCCACCGCCAGCTTCGATCCGCCGTAAGGATTGGTCGGGAGAGTGGCGTCCGTTTCTGTTATCGGGACCTCTTCCGGCTCGCCGTAGACGGCGGCGGTCGAGGAAAACACGAGCCGGGAGGCGCCGTGATCTACCATCGACTCCAGCAGGTTCAGCGTTCCACAGACGTTGTTGCGGTAGTAGTTCTCCGGCTCTTCGACCGACTCGCCCACGAGCGAGAGGGCCGCGAAGTGTAGCACGCCGTCGAAACCTTCGGACAGCGCCGCGCTTATCTGCTCCCGGTCCAGCAAGTCGCCCCTGACGAACCCGGCGCCGTCCGGCACGGCCTGCTCGTGCCCCTTCGAAAGGTCGTCGAAGACCACCACTTCGTGTTCCTCTTCCAGAAGCTGCGAGGTTACGACGCTCCCGATGTAACCCGCGCCGCCCGTTACCAGGAGCTTCAAGACGCGGCCCCCTCGATCTTCTCCCGCAGTTCGGCCGCGGTGTCCTCAGGTTTTACATCCATCACGAACACCCCGGCCCCCGTTTCGCTGCCAGCCAGGTACTTCAGCTTTTCCGACGTCCGGTTCGGCGGGTAGAACTCTACGTGGAAGTGCGCTACCCCTTCGTAACTTCCCCCATCCGTCGGCGCCTGGTGCATGGCCATCATGTACGGCAGCGAAAAGCCAAACAGCTCGTCGTAGCCGCTGAGCAGCCCCTTCAGAACGCCCGCCAGGTCCCACCGCTCTTCCTCACTCAACTCCGCTATGGACGGTACACACCTGTGGGCGTAGAGATGCGCCTCGTATGGAAAGCGGGCGTAGAACGGGATGAACGCGCTGAAGTGTTGCCCCTCGATCAAGACCCTCCGGCCGTCCTCGTGCTCCTCTGAGAGCAACTCACAGTGGAGGCAGCTTCCTTTCTCGCGGTGGTGCTCGCCGGCAGCTTCGAGCTCCCTGGCCGGGCGGGGCGGAACGAACGGGTAGGCGTAGATCTGTCCGTGGGGGTGGCTGAGCGTTACGCCGATGACCTCACCCTTGTTCTCGAAGATGAAGACGTAGTCGACGAACTCCCGGGACCCGAGGTCGAGGTAGCGGTCGGCCCACACGTCAACGAGGTTCTTTATGTGCCTTTTGTCCATCTCGGCCAGGGTGGCGTAGTGGTCGTCGGTGTACAAGACTACCTCGCACACACCCTGCCCCGGCGCGGTTGGAGTAAGGCCGTTTCCGGCCTCTTGGGGATCTTCTGGTTTGGGGACGAACGAGGGGAACTTGTTCTCGAAGACTACGATCTGGTAGGAGGGTTTGGGGACCTCGGTAGGGAAATCGTCTTCGTTTTTCGTGGGACAAAGGGGACAGTACTCGGGAGGCGGATGGAAGGTTCGGTCCTGGCGGTGGGTGGCGTAGGAGATCCACTCTTTCGCTGTGGGGTTCCAGCGAAGTTCGTTCACTGTTCCTCTTTCTGCTCAGCCGGCTCGTCGTCGAAAGTGTAGAAGATGATGTAGCGTCCGTCCTCTTTCGTCTGGCATTCTTTCTGCAAGCCACTCCTCTCAGGTAAAGCGCCCGCCCCCGCGCGGACGGGCGCCCAGACAGTTTAGAAGTAGTAGATCACGATTGCGGCCGTCACGACAAGTAGCGCTACAGACCAGTAGCGGTAGTTCCAGTACCAGGGCTTTCCGCGAAGCTCCCGGGAGTCTTCCCGCAGCAACTCTACCGACCAGGTGTACCTTTCCATCTGCTCTCTCGACGGAGCCGCGGTAGCCAGGCTCGCCACAACTAGGACGGCGACGTTGAAGATGGTGAGCGCGGTGGCCGCGTACAGGAACTGTATCTCGAAGAGCTGTAGCGACGGTACCTGGGTCAGGAAGAACCCGACTATTCCGATGGGCAGGCCTATGATCAGGGTGATAAAGGCTCCTGCGGGACTGGAGCGTTTCCAGAATAGACCGACCAGCGAGATAGCCAGGGCCGGTGGAACGGTAAACGAGACGATGGCCTGCAGGTAGGTCCACAGGGTCTCGAAGCGTGAGATCTGGGGTGCCCAAACCATCGCCACCACCAACAAGACCACCGTCGCTATGCGACCCGCCACTACCAGCGTCCGTTGCTCGGCATCAGGATTAATGGTGCTCACGAAATCCATCGTAATGATCGTCGAAGCCGAGTTGAGGATCGAGTCCACGGACGACATGATGGCCGCCACTAATGCGGCCAGCACCAGACCCCGGAATCCTATCGGCAACAGGTCGAAGGCGAGCGTCGGCCACACCGCGTCCGGGTTTTCAAGGTCGGGATACAGAACGTTCGCCGCGACCGCGGGCAGGATGATGATGAATAGCAGAGACAGCTTGAGCGCACCCCCGGCCAGAGATCCCATGCGACCGTGATCCAGGTTCTTCGAACCTAGCGTACGCTGCACGACGTACTGGTTTATGCAGAAGTACCAGATAGAGAGCAACATCACCCCCGTTATGAGCCCCGGCCAGGGGATGACGGGGTCAGACGCAGGTTGTATGAGGCTGAACGCCCTGTCGGGCGCCGCCGCCTCGACCTGCTCCCAGGAGTCTATCCTCCCGAACACGAAGAACGTGATTATGGTGGAGCCTATGATGAGAACCACGGCCTGGATGGCGTCGGTGATCACCACAGCGGCGAGACCTCCCAGAACCGTATATACACCCGCTACTATCGCCAGCACCGCGATAGCCTGCCACAGTTGCACGCTAGGATAGAGTACCTGGATTACCAGGGAACCAGCGTAAAGCGCGGCTGCCAGGTCGATAAATACGTTGGCGAAAATCAAGAACACCGAGAAAACGTATCGGGAACGGCGATCATACCGCCGCTCAAGATACTCCGGCGTCGTATACACGCCAGAACGTAGATAGAACGGCAGGAAAAACACGAGAAAGAACATCAAGGCTATCGCGCCGGTCCACTCGTAGTTGTAGCCCTGCGCGATGCCCGTGTCATAGCCCGCACCCGACAACCCGACGATCGAAGCGCCAGACTGATTGGAGGCGAAGAGCGAAAGTCCCACCAGAGGCCAGATGAAGTTGCGCCCGCCGAGGAAGTACCCTTCCGCGGTGTCGTTGCCCTTCGAACCGAGCCATATACCGATCGCTATGGTAATGGCCAGGTACGCGATTACGATGAATATGTCTATAAAGGTTATCTGAAAATCAGGCACGGCTTTGCCCTCCTGCCCGAGGGACAACAACCTCCGGAACAGTCGTTACTCCAAGCTTCACGATCGCCCTCCTTTCTCGGCGGCCTTCACCCCTGAAAGCCTGCTACATGTTGCAAGTTGAACAATACTAACAATGATTCAAACTTAAATCAACAGATTTTATTGTTGTATTGTGGATTTTTAGGTGATACTGGTTTATCTTCGGGGATCGTTTCTTCGAGGACCGCTACGCCCCGTGGCTCGAGGGTTAGCCGCCCGGCGTGCGAATCACCGGTCAGCAGGTCTTTAGAGGCGACATCCAGGGGCAGCTGGACCTCTTCGTGGTTGTGGTTGAGCAGGAAGAGGAAGGATCTCCCGCCGGCTTTGCGTCGCACGGCCTCTATACCAGGGGGTGTTTTTGGCGGGGTTCTCACGCCGGCTGCGTCGCACGCCTCCGAGACGAGTTGAGCCGTGTACGCCTCTTCCGGGCGGGTTCCGAGATAGTAAGCGTAGCCCGCGCCGAACTCGTGGCGGGTTGCGGCTGGTATTCCGGCGCGAAAGTCGTTCTCGTAAGTGGCGAGAGGCTCGGCGCCTTCGAGGTGGATCAAATCCCCCCACAGGCTGCAGTCGTAAACGCCACCCTCGTTGGTGACCACCCGGTTTGCCTCACCGGCGGCGAGGGGTGAAAAATCTTCTACGCGAAGTCCCAACATCTCTCGAAACGGCGCCGGGTAGCCACCGAGCCGTACGTGATCTCTCTCGTCCACGATGCCGGAGAAGAAAGACATGAGTAAGTATCCTCCCTCAGATACGAACCTCCTCAGGTTCTCCGCGACCGCGTCCGAAACGAGGTAGAGGTGCGGCGCGAGGACGAGCTTGTATTTTGAAAGCTCCGAGCCCGGATGCGCGAAGTCCACCGGCACGTTCGATTCGAAGAGCGGCTTGTAAAAAGAGTAGAGGCCGTCGAGCATCCTCACGGCGGCGGAGGGTTTGGAGTCGAGCTCCAGCGCCCACCAGTTCTCCCAGTCGAGCAGTATGGCGACCTCGGCTTCTCCGCCGGCGCCGGGTAGCGCGTCCAACCGGGCCAACTCCGCGCCGAGCCGTTTCACCTCTTGCCAGCTCCGGGACTGTTCCGGTTCTCCGTGGGGAACCATCGCGCTGTGGAACTTCTCCGCCCCGGCCTTTGAGGCGCGCCACTGGAAGAACATGATGCCGTCGGCGCCCCGGGCCACCGCCTGGTGGCTCCAGAGCCGCATCTGGCCGGGTTTCTTGGGCGCGTTGCGCTCGCGCCAGTTTACCCGGACGGTGGTCTGCTCCATAAGCACCCAGGGCTTTCCTCCCCCGAGGGACCGCATCAAATCCCGGTTCATGGCGGCCCCGATGTGCGCCTCCGGATCCGAGGGGTCCGGGTAAGAGTCGTCTGATACGACGTCCTCGTGGGCGGCCCACCTCCAGTAATCCAGCGGCTTGAAAAACCCCATGAAGTTCGTCGTAATCGGGACTTCCGGCGTCGCCTCGCGCAGGATTCCCTTCTCCATCAGAAAGCACTCCAACAGGGCGTCGGACGAGAAGCGGCGGAAATCCAGCTGCTGGGTCGGGTTGGCGAAGGTCGGGGCCGGGCGAGGGGGAAAGACCTCCGCCCACTCGGAATACTGCTGGCTCCAGAAAGCCGTGCCCCAGGCCTCGTTGAGCCCAGCGAGGTCCCCGTAGCGGTCCTTCAGCCACCCACGAAAGTGGGCTGCCGATGCGTCGCAGTAGCACTCGGAGACGTGGCAGCCGTACTCGTTGTTTACGTGCCACATGGCGAGCGCCGGGTGCTCGCCGTAGCGGCCTGCAATGCGCCGAACCAGCTCCGCCGCCCGGTCCCGGTAGCCCGCGCTGCTCGGGCAGTAGTGTTGGCGGGCGCCGGGGTACAGGGTTACGCCCTCCCGCGTAACCGGCAGGCTTTCGGGATGGATGCGGGCGAGCCAGGGCGGCGGAGAAGCGGTGGCGGTCGCCAGATCCACCATCACACCGTTCCCGTAGAGCAGGTCTATGATCCGGTCGAGCCAGCCGAAGTCGTACTCACCGGGCCGGGGCTCCAGCTTCGCCCACGAGAAGATCCCCAAAGACACCAGGTTCACCCCGGCATCTCGCATGAGCCGCACGTCCTCCCGCCAGACCTCCTCCGGCCATTGCTCGGGGTTGTAATCCCCCCCGTAAAGAACGTGCGGAACCTTTTCGAGAAGCCTCATATACCTCTACCCCCTCGTCTTGTACCAGAGCGCGAACTCACCCCACCGGAGGTTAGCAAACCCTCAAACACCAGGCAACAGCTATTTTGTTTATTTTAGTTGGACCGCGCCGTATGGTAACTTATGGCCGTGGCCGAGAAGCAAAAAATGTTTGCCGAGGAGCGGCGGCGGCTCATCCTCAACGAGGTGAACCGGTTGGGAAGCGTAACGGTAACCGAGCTCGTGGACCGGCTCGGGGTTTCGGACATGACGGTTCGGCGGGATCTGGAGGTGCTCTCCGCCCACAAGCTGCTGCAGAAGGTTCATGGCGGGGCGGTGCCGTTGCCCAAGACGGCTGCGGAGCCGCACTTCACCCAGAAACAGCGGCTGAACCGGGAAGAGAAGAAAGCCATATCGCGGGTAGCATTGCCGCTGGTCGAGGACGGCCACACCATCGCCCTCTCCGCCGGCACCACCACCTGGAACGTGGCGAACGGCCTGCACCAGGGAAGAGAAGACCTTACCTTTATCACCAATTCCACCAACATCGCGCTAACGCTGCAGGAGAGGGGGTGGGAGCAGATCGTGCTCTCCGGCGGGATCTTCCGCACGCCGTCCGACGCCCTCGTGGGTCCCTTCGCCGAGCGCACCCTGAAGACGCTCAACGCCGACGTGTTGTTTCTTGGGGTTCACGGGGTTCATCCGACCGCCGGGCTGACCACGCCGAACGTGGCCGAGGCCGAGACGAACCGCTGCCTGGTAGAAGCGGCGCAGAAGATCGTGGTGGTCGCGGACCATACCAAGCTCGGCGTGATCGCCCTGGCGAAGATAGTCCCGATCTCCAGGATAGACGTCTTCGTCACCGACGACAAAGCGAACCCGGAATTGCTCCAGGAGATAACGCTCTCCGGCGTCCAGGTGATAGTCGCCGAAACCTAGCGGTTGCGCTAGCGGTTGCGCCGGACCCGGCTGCCGAAGGATAATTCACCCGTAACGCCCACAGATATTCGAGGAGGGGAAGCCACATGCCGCGAGTGTGTGTATTCGACGTAAACGAGACGCTGCTGGACCTGAAGGCCCTGGACCCGCACTTCGAACGCGTCTTCGGAGATGGTGCTGTGCGGCAAGAATGGTTCGCGCAGATGATACAGTCGGCCCTCGTCTCGACGGTTACCGGAGCATACTCGGACTTCGGCTCCATAGGCGGCGCGGCGCTCCAGATGACCGCGGAGCGTCACGGGATACGGATTTCAGACGACGACCGCGACAGCATTTTGACCACCGTTCCGCAACTCCCGCCCCACCCGGAAGTGCGGGAGGCCCTGGACCGGCTCCGCCACGCCGGTTTGCGGCTAGCCACCCTTACCAACTCGACGCAGCAGGTGGCGGACAGCCAGATGGAGAACTCGGGGCTCGGCGGGTACTTCGAGCAAAAGATGTCGGCGGACACGGTACAGCGGCTGAAGCCTGCCCCCGAGCCCTACCGGATGGCGGCGGAGAAGCTTGGCGTGGAGATCGGGGACGTCCGGCTCGTGGCGGCCCACGCCTGGGACGTGGGGGGCGCTTTGAGGGCCGGTTGCGCGGCCGCTTTCGTGGGACGTCCGGGGAAAGTGCCGGACCCGCTGGTCGGGACGCCGGATGTAGTGGGAGACGACCTTCTGGAAGTCGCGGACGGTATCATAGCAGCTGAGCTCCAAAACTAGACAGCAGACAGAGGAGGCTGGAATGGCAAGGGTAGTGGAGGGTGCGGAACCTTTTCGCATGGAGGGCGAAGAGGAAGTCGGGGTGCTGGTGTGTCACGGTTTCGCCGGGACTCCCCAAAGCGTGCGTCCCCTGGGGGAAGGACTGGCGAGGGCCGGGTTCACGGTAGCCGGGCCGAGACTCGCCGGACACGGCACCACCGTCAGGGATTTGGCAAAGAGCACCGCGTCGGACTGGATCTCCTCGATCGAGGAGGACATTGACTGGTTGCAAGAGCGGGCGGACGAGATCTTCTTCGTCGGTCAATCGGTGGGCGGCACGTTCGCGTTGTACTTCGCCGCCATGCGCCCCGAGCTGCTCCGCGGCATAGTGACCATAAACGCCTGCGTGTTCCTGGAGGCCCCGGAACTCTCCCGCCTCGTGTTCGACGAGAACGCCCCGGAAACCGCGCCCGGTTTCGGCTCGGACATCAAGGCATCCGGAGCGGAGGAACTGGCATATCCGGAAATACCCCTACCGGCGGTCAAGGAGCTAATGGCGCTCCTGCGCGTAACCGACGACCTGCTACCCACGATCGAGACCCCGGCCCTCATGTTTCAATCCGTGGAAGATCACGTCGTACCGCCCGAAAACGGGTCGTACATCCAGAGCCATCTGGCGAGCCGGTATCGGCAGCTCGCCCGGCTCGAAAACTCTTACCACGTAGCCACCCTGGACAACGACGCGAACTACATCGCGGAGCAGACCATCCGCTTTATCGTGGAGACCTAGCGCCCGGGAGCCCGGCGGCCTAACCCTGAATATTGGTCTGGGTCCAGCGGGTGTGTTCGCCCAGGCCCTCGACTTCCGGAAACTCCTCGCCCCGGGCGAGTTGGACCCGGACCGGGGGCTGCATGGTCCCCCGGTCGCAGATGTAGGTACCGGAGTTCGGCGCTTCGTCTCCCGGTTTGTAGATCATGCCGTAGGGCCGGTAGCGGGCGAGTATCTCTTCGACGTTTTCGCTCAAGGCATCTCCTCCAGGGTAACGGCGCGGGCGTCGATGAAACCGGGGAGGCCCAACAGCCGGTCTATAACTTCTTGCGTGACGGGCTCATCCACGGTAACGGCCATCGCGGCCCGGGATCCGGGCTCTCCGCGGCCCACGGCCATGTTGCCGATATTTATACCGTATTCTCCCAGAGTGGTTCCGACTTTTCCGATCATACCGGGCACGTCTTCGTTTCGGACGAAGAGCATTTGCCTTTCGGGCGTCACGTCCATATCGAAGCCCATCGCCCCGATAAGCCGGGGCTGGTACCGGGGCCCGTAGAGCGTGCCGCTAACCACGCTCTCTCCTTCCCCGCTTTCCAGGCTCAGCACTACCAGGTTTGTAAAGTCCGAGCTCTCCGAGGTCTTCGCCGTTTCGACCCTCATGCCCCGGTCCCGGGCGAGCGCCGGGGTGTTGACGAAGTTGAGCGGCTCGTGAACCATCGGGGACAGGAGACCCATGAGGGCCGAGACGTCCAGCAGCCGGGTGTCGAAGCCGGCGATCTCACCGTGGTACTCGATGCGCAGGTGGTTGCCCGGGTTGTCGGTGAGCTGGTAGAGCAGGTTCCCGAGCGCGTGGCACAACCCCGAGAACCGGGACACGAACTCGGCCCCCTCGCCCATAGGGACCGGCGCGTTTATGGCGTGTATCGGCACCGCGCCCCGTAACACCGTGGCCACCTGCTCCGCGGCCGTGACCCCCGCCCGGTCCTGCGCCTCGGCCGTGCTCGCCCCCAGATGTGGCGTGACCACGACGTTCGGCAGGCCGAATATCGGGGAGTCGGTGACCGGCTCCTCGGCGTAAACGTCGAGGGCTGCGCCGGCGATCCGGCCTTCCTTGAGCGCGACGTAGAGGTCGGTCTCGTCCACGATGCCGCCCCGGGCGACGTTTACGAGGTACGCGGTAGACTTCATCTTCTCTAGCGCCTCGGTCCCGATCATACCGGCCGTCTGCGGCGTGCGCGGGACGTGCAGCGAGATGAAGTCCGCGTTCTCCAATACCTCGTCCACGTCTTCGGCCTTCTCGACGTTCATGGAGCGAATTCGATCTTCGGCGACGTAGGGATCGTAGGCGATAACCCGCATTCCCATACCTAATGCCCCGCGGGCGACGATCGCGCCGACGTGCCCCAGGCCGATGAGGCCGAGCGTCTTGCCCGACACCTCGACGCCCTTGAAATCGCCCCGCTTCCATTCGCCGCTCCGCAACGACTGGTCCGCCGCCGGTATGTGCCGGGCCGCCGCGAGCATCAACCCTAGGGTGTGTTCCGCGGCGGCTACCGTGTTGCTCTCGGGGGCGTTGGCGACCAGGATGCCGCGTTTCGTGGCAGCTTCGATGTCTATGTTGTCCACGCCGATACCGGCCCGCCCGATGGCCTTGAGCCTGGTCGCGGCCTCTATAACCTCGCCGGTAACCTTGGTGGCGCTGCGGATTATCAGGCCGTCGTAGTCTTTGATCTTCTCTAGAAGCTCTTCCGGCGAGAGCCCGAGCAGCACATCTACCTCGAAATCCTGCTCCAGAAACTCTACGCCGCGATCAGCCAACTTCTCGCTTACGAGAATTTTCACGCTACCACACCACTCTTGGCGAAGACCTTCTGGGCAGCCCCGACACCCTGGCCAAGCTCGACCGGGTGATCCAGGGCCTCCAACGCCAGCTCCGCGGCGGCGACGGTGGCGATGATGTCGTAGGCGTCGAAGTATCCGCAATGTCCCATGCGCCAGATCCTGCCGGCCATCTCTCCCTGGCCGCCGGTGACCTGTATCCCGTGCTCCCGGAACATGCGGCGAACCAGTTCTTTGCCGTCCACGCCGTCCGGCACCCACGAAGCGGTGACCGCCGCGTTGAGATCCTCGTCCGGCCCAAACAGCCGGAGCCCCATGCCTTTTACGCCTTCCCGGGCCGCCCGCCCGAGCAAGACGTGGCGCTCGAAAACGTTCTCGACGCCCTCATCCAGTATCTGCCGCAGCGCCAGGTCTAGCTGGACGATGAGGCTGACCGCGGGGGTCCACGCCGTCTGAGGCGGATTCTTCTCGAAGGCTTTCCTCGCCGCCGTCCAGTCGAAGTAGAAGCGCGGCATCCGGCTCTCCTCGTGCGCCTTCCACGCCCGCTCGCTGATGCTCGCGAAACCCAGTCCCGGCGGGATCATCAAGGCCTTCTGGCTTCCCGCCACCACCACGTCCACACCCCAATCGTCGGTCCGCAGCTCGCAGGCCCCGAGCCCGCTTACCGCGTCTACGATGGACACCACGTTCTCGGTGGCCTTCGCGAAGCCCTCGATGTCGTTGACCGTTCCGGTCGAAGTCTCGGAGAGCACGCACATGGCGCCCTTGATCTCCGGGTCCCCGGCGAGCTTCTCGGCTATCTCCTCGTTGTCGGCCTTGACTCCCCAGTCGTACTTGATCTCGGTGACTTCGAGCCCGAATGCCTGGCTCATTTTGACCCATCGATTCCCGAAGTTGCCGCTGTTCACAACGAGCACCCTGTCTCCCGGCGTGAAAAGGTTCTGGATGGCGCCCTCGAATACACCCGTTCCGCTGGCGGCGTAGGTGAAGACGTCGTTCTCGGTCAAGAACACTTGTTTGAGACCGTCGTTCACCCGCGAAAATATCTCGCCGAACTCCGGCGTCCGGTGGTGGATAACGGGTAATGCCCCGGCAGCCGAAACCTCCGGCGGTACGGGGGTCGGGCCGGGCGACATAAGACGGTACTTGTTCATCATGGGCTGGTAGTTCCTCTCGTTTTTGTCGAATAGCCGCTCTCTGCAACCTTTACAGTCTACCCACAATAGTTCGTATTGCCTACAAATCAGATCTATCTCTAACAAACTATGGCATTCGATTTCGAGACTCCACGGTCCGATAGCACCGCTGGTCCCGGCTATGTAGCCTGAGGACCTCCACGATATCCACCAACCCGAATTCAGGCATAATTGGAGGCGTGAGAACAATATACCCGCAAAGAGAAAGGAAGTGGCGATGAACCAGATGTCTACCCTGCCGACCTTTACCACCAGCTGGTGGGCGATCTCTCTCAGGGGACTGCTCGCCGCGATCTTCGGGTTCCTCGCCCTCATCTGGCCCGGAATCACGATCCTGGCGCTCGTCGTTCTCTTCGGGGCCTACGCCCTGGTAGACGGCATCTTCGCCATAGTGGCCGCCGCCCGCGGGGCTGGCAGCCGGTGGTGGCTGGTGCTCGAAGGAGTGGTAGGGGTGCTGGCCGGCATTATCGCCTTTGCCTGGCCGGGTATCACGGCGCTGGCTTTATTGTACGTGATCGCCTTCTGGGCCATAATCACCGGGGTCCTGAAGGTGATCATGGCGATCTTCTTGAGACGCGAGATAGAGCGGGAATGGCTGATGATCGCCAGCGGGGGGCTGTCGGTCATATTCGGTGTGATCCTCGCCGTGTTGCCAGCGGTAGGGCTCTTGTCTCTGGTATGGCTCGTAGGTTTGTACGCTATCTTGCTCGGAGTAGCGTTAATGGTGTTTGGTTTCTGGGTGAGAGGCCAGCAGCATTCCGGGCGGAGCCGGGTTAGGTAGCGGAGGCGGCCGTTGGTTGTCCAGCCACCCGCTGGACGGTCGAAGGCTACAGCCGGATAAGGCAAGCTCCCTGCGCGAGGCATAGGTTATGACGGACGAAAACCGGGAGGCCGGCGAGCAGCCCCAAGAAGGCCCGGAGACCAACGGGAATGGGATGGACGGTGAACGGTCCGATCCCCCGGATCGCCCGCCGTCGTGGTGGCGGCAGCTGGCAGAACGTACGGTAAGCACCACCGACGAGCGCCGGCGGGAGGTCATGGAAGAGCTCCTCCCGGAGGGCGCAGCGTTGAGGAGCTACGTTTTCCGTTTCATCATCCTGCAATCTCTGGCCGTGCTTATAGCACTCTTCGGGCTGCTCACCGACTCGGCCGCGGTGGTTATCGGGGCGATGCTCGTGGCGCCGCTCATGCGTCCGGTGCTCGGTATCGCCGCGTCGCTCGTTACGGGCCGTCCGATACGGCGGGGAGCTTCGTATCTGATAGTTCTGGGTGCCAGCGTTGGGTCCGTATTTCTAGCCTGGGCAGTAACGAAGCTGTTGCCGATCCAGTTCGCCACCTCTCTACCGGGGGAGATACTGGCCCGCACGGGACCGGGGTTGCTGGACCTCGGCATAGCCCTCGCCGCGGGGGCCGCAGGGGCTTACGCGCTGGTGAGGCGGGAGGTAAGCGACGCTTTGCCCGGCGTGGCCGTGGCCGTGGCGCTGGTGCCGCCGCTCGCTACCGTGGGATCTACCTTCGCGCTCGGCAGGCCGGACCTCGCGGCGGGAGCCCTGCTGCTCTATCTCACCAACCTCACGGCCATAGTGCTGGTCGGAGCCGTCGTGTTCGTCCTCACGGGCTTCGCCCCCAGAAGCCACGTCGTCCGGACGCAGCGTCAGGTCCGGCGCAGGATGATCTACGCCGTTATCCTCGTGGGAGCCATCTCGATACCGCTTCTGTTGCACACCATAGTGGAAACGGCCGAGCAATGGGACACCGGACAGGCAACGGAAGAGGTGGATCAGTGGCTCCAGGGTACCAACCTCCGCGCCACCCGAATAAACGCCTCTTTCGAGGCTGCCAGGCTTGATGCGTTCTTCGACGGAGAAGACTCTGGGACCGGCGTGGCAAACATCTCGGTCATCAACCGGGTGGTGGTAGACGTGACCGGACCCGACCCACCACCGCCCGTGGAGAACCTGGCGGCAGCGCTGGCAAAGCGGCATGGAGATAGAGTGAAGGTCGAGGTCCGTTGGACAAAGAGCCGGGAGATTTCCGCAGAAGCGACCCCTTGACCGGCCCTCCCACCCAAGATGGCGCTGCTCGACGGATGTTACTGATTCAGGGCACCGTCATGCCGGAACGCTAGCCGAAACCGGCTCCCGCTAGCGCGGGCAGGGCCGAACGCGCGTAGCGGGCGGCATATCCGGCGGTGGAGTCGTTTGGGATCTCGTACGGGTCCCGGCTGCGGATCTCCGCCGGTTTCGTTCCCGCCCGGATGCGTTCCTCCTGCAAGTCCATGCGGAGAAAGTCTCCATCACGCAGGCGGCCCACAATGCCTTTCTTCGCGGCTTCGGGGGCCACCAGAGAGATCCAGCTCCCCTTCGCCTCGTCCGGCGGCAGCCCGTCGGTGAGAACCGGTGTGCTCTCTGCGAGTTTCGCGCCATCCAGTACGCGGCCGAGCGCGTCAAGCTTCAGCAGCCCCGGCCCGCCCCGGGGTCCGCAGCCGCTCACGACGATCAGGTCGCCGGGCTCGATCTCTTCGTCCCGGACAGCCTGCACAGCTTCTTCTTCGGAGTAGAAAACCCGGCACTCACCGGCGATCTCCTCAGTCCCCGGTGGAACCTGGCAGATCGCCTTCGTCCCGGAAGCCTGGCCCTCCACGAACACCAGCCACGACCTTTCCTCCGGGATCGGGGGCGCAGAGGGTAAGGAATTCTTGATCCAACCCGTAACCGTTGGTACGTCATGCAGGTCCTCTCCCAGGTGAGAAAGCAGTTTTTCCGTTCCCTGTTCCTGAAACCACCCGGAGTGGGGAGGCGAGATCACCGGGGTCTCGGGGACGAGCACGCGCAGCATCCGGGAGAAACCCGAAACGTCACCTTCGCGGGCTATGGCGGAGAGATGGACTGCGAGCTCCGGGCCTCCTCCCATCGAAAGCCCGACCCGGAGGGCGTTGGCCAGGGAAAAATTTCCGACCAGTTCACCGAGACGGGGCTCCCCCTTCGCAGAAAGCTCGACTATGACCTCCGCAACATCCTCTCTCGCCGGCACGACCCCGAGGGCCGTAAATGCGCCGCCGTAAGCGTCGCTCCTGCGGGCCACTACCGAAGGAAGGTCCAACCTCAAAGCCGCCAGGAACAACCCGACCAGTTCCTCGGGACGCCCGGCATCGATCAGCAGGGCGTCGAGCTCCGCGGAGCCCAGGTAGACTTCTACGGTATCCGAGATCCATTCGCGGGTGAGCATCACACCGCCGGCGGGGCACACCTCGGGCAAGCCGATCTCCACGGGCTCGCTACCGGCATCCCGGACCCTGTCCGCGTGGTTCGCGGTACAAACACCGATACGGGTCACGGGTTAAGAGCCCAGTTTCTCCAGGATGAGCTGGCGCGCCCGGCCGCCATCGGCCCCGCCGCGGGTCGCCTTCATAACCTGGCCGATGAGGAAGCCGATCACCTTCTGGTCCCCACCCCGGACACGGTCCGCCTCCTCGGGGTTGGCCACGAGAACCTGATCCACGACCGCCGATAGCTCGTCGCCTTTCATCTGCGCCAACCCTTCGCGCTCGACCACGGCGGCCGGAGACTCACCGCTGGTAAAGATCCGGTCCAGAACATCCTTCGCGGTAGCCCGCGAGATGGTCCCGTCGCCAACGAGCCCGAGCAACTCCGCCATCTGTTCCGGGGCGACCCGGGACTCGGAGACCTCCATTCCGGCCTCGTTTAGCCGGGCCTGGAGCTCGACCGTAATCCAGTTGGCGGCCTGCTTCGAGTCCACCCCGGAACCGCCGGCAACCGCTTCGTAGTAAGCGGCGAGGTCGCGATCCGCCGTCAGCACGCCGGCGTCGTACCCGGAGAGGCCGTACTGCTCCACGAAGCGGGCCCGCATCTCCTCCGGCAACTCGGGCAAACGGTTCTTAATCTCGCGAACCCACGCTTCGGTAAGCTCCAGCGGCAGCAGGTCCGGCTCCGGGAAGTACCGGTAGTCGTGGGCGTACTCCTTGCTGCGAAGCTCGTGAACCTCGTCGGTCTCCGGGTCATAGTGGAGCGTGGTCTGCGTTACGCGCCCGCCGCCTTCCAGAATGTCCCGCTGGCGCTCCAGCTCCCTCGTGAGCCCCCGCTCGACAAAACGGAAAGAGTTCATGTTCTTCAACTCGGTCTTGGTGCCGAAAGAGCCGTCGGGGTTGCGGAGGCTGACGTTGGCGTCGCAGCGGAGCTGGCCCTTCTCCATGTCCGCCTCGGAAACGCCGATGGCCCGCAGGATCTCTTTGAGGTGGTTGGCCGTGGCGCGGGCGGCCTCCGGCGAGGTAATGTCCGGCTCGGTGACGATCTCCATCAGGGGCGTACCGCCCCGGTTATAGTCCACGAGCGAGCCGACCGAACCGTGCATCCGGCCCGATTCTCCGACGTGGACGTTCTTGGCGGCGTCCTCTTCGAGGTGCAGCCGGGTAATGCCGACCCGGACAGTCTCATCCCCGAGCGGCACGTCCAGGTGGCCGCCGGTACAAATCGGCAGGTCGAACTGGGAGATCTGGTACCCCTTCGGGAGGTCGGGGTAGAAGTAGTTCTTGCGCGCGAAAACCGCCCGGGGAGCTACGTCGCAGTTGAGCGCGAGACCCGCCATGACGCCGAGCTCCACGGCCTTCTCGTTGGCGACCGGCAGCGCGCCGGGGTGTCCGAGGCAGACCGGGCAAGTGTGCGTATTCGGCTCCTCACCATAGGCTACCCGGCAACCACAGAACATCTTGGTCGTCGTCGCCAGGTGGACGTGAAACTCCAGCCCGATAACCGCCCGGTAGGTTCGTTTCTCTTGAACTTCCAAGTAAGTGCACCTCGCGTTTTCACCTGCTGTGACAGAGTTCATTCTAGCATTGTGGGTGAATGCTAGAATGGGTCTCATCATCCTGGAAAGGTAGCAAAGGAGGAGGACATCTCGGAGGGTGGGCAGCCGCACCTGGTGGTGCTGCAAGGGCCGAGCTTCGGTGACATCTACTATCTTGAGGGCGAGCCGCTCGTTCTCGGCAGCAATCCTTTCCAGGCAGACATCGTGGTTCGGGACGTGGAGGTCGAACCGGAACACGTTCAACTCTACAGTGGCGGACCAGGCTACGTCGTTAAGGATCTCAGTACCGGGAAGCCAACTTTCATAAACGGAGATCGTGTGGCAGAGCCTCTCCCCGTGCGCTCTGGAGACCGTATTTTCGTCGGAAATAGCATTCTGGAGTTTGTGGACCAGGACCCCCTAAAAGAGCAGTTCCACAAGAAAATACAACGGATGATCAACCAGGACTACCTGACAGGCCTGCTCGCCAAAAACCGCTTTGATGAGAGGTTCGAGCAAACCCTGGAAATCTGTCAGGAGAACGAGAGTATATTGAGCGTCTTGATGGCCGACATAGACAACCTCAAGAAGATAAACGACTCCTACGGACACCTGCTGGGCGAGTTCGTGGTGGGCGAGATCGGGCGCATCATCCACGATTGTCTGGAATCCGAAGAGTTCTTCGCGAGCCGCTTTGGAGGCGATGAGTACCAGGCGATCCTGCCCGGCCTTACCAAAGACGAAGCCACCGAAATCGCCGAGGAGATCCGCCACAGCATCGAAGAGTTTACGTTCGAGCACGAAGGCGCTTACGCGAACCCGACTCTTTCCCTGGGCGTCGCCTCCTATCCCGAGGACGGGGACAACCGGGACAAGCTCACCCATTCCGCCGACAAAGCTCTCTACCGGGCGAAGCACGCCGGCGGCAACTCGGTTTCTCAATAGCCCGCCGCGCCAGGATGAGGTCCGGCCGGTAGAACGCCGGCGGTTATCCGGAGTCCGGTCCAGTTGCCGCAGACCATATCGGGCGCATCTCCCACGAGTCAAGGGATTTCAGCTTCGCGCCCCCGCCGGACGGCAGCAGACCCAGGCCGAGGCTGCCGGGCAGGGAGGGGTAGATCCTGCCCGAGATGCACGCCCGGTCGTTGGCGAACACCTCGATCACGGAGCGGTCGAGGAAGATATGAAGCCTCAGCAGCTCGCCGGGATGGAGCTCTAGTTCTCCCCACCGGAGATCCCGCCGGACGTTGGGAGCCAGGCTGGACCGCGTGGTATCCAGGATCAAACGCCCGCGCCCGCTGTCGTACGCCACGATCGTCTCCTCTTCACCCCCCGGCGAAAGCCGCACTTTCAGGCCGAGGCTGGCAGCATCCCCCACCTCGAACACCGCCAGGATCTCCAAACTGTCTCCCCGAACGCCTTCGAGCATCCCGGAGGATGCGGGGGTGAGATCCAGATCCCCGAACCGGTGATGTTTGCCCCGGAGCCCTTGGAGCTCCGGGACGGGCTCTAAGCCGAGCTTACCGTCGGATCTCATAGACAATACCCGGGGCAAGGACAATACCCCAGCCCATCCGGCTTCCAGGGCCGCCCGCGCGTCCCGGCCTTCCCACAACCAGCCCCACATGATCCGGCGTCCCTCTTTATCCAGGAGCGTTTGCGGGGCGTAGAAGTATCCGCCAGGATCGATAATCCTCAGCATCTCCGGGATGAACTTGTGGTCGGCATACGCCCCGGCGAAGTACACGGTGTAGTGGGGGTCTTCACCGTCGAATACCGAGGCTAGGAGCACGTGTTTGTCTTCCAGCGCGAAGAAATCCGGACACTCCCACATCGAACCGGTCCAGGCCGGTTCGGTGCGGGTTTCGTCTCCAACGTATAGAGGGTGCACGTATTCCCAACGGATGAGATCCCCGGACCTGTAGAGCAAGGCGGCACCGCCTACGCCCTCGAGGCCGGATCCGACGATCTGGTACCAGGTATCGCCCTCCTTCCACACGCAATGGTCCCGGAAGCCGGTGGTGTTCAGTTCTTCGGGAGGCGAAGGGATTACCGGGTTTCCACCGTACTTCTTCCAGGCAACCAGCTCGTCGTCGAGGCTCGTCGCCAAACATGGCAGCTGGGCCTCGCCTCGCACGCCGGTGTAGATCAGGGTCGGCGTGCCACGGTCGTCAACCGCGCAACCGGAGTAGCAGCCGTCTTCGTCCGGCCCCCCGGGTGTCGGCGTCAGCGCAACCGGTAAGTCCTCCCAGTGCACCAGGTCCTCGCTCGCGGCGTGGCCCCACCGGATAGCGTCGTGGACCGGACTGTTAGGGTTGTACTGGTAGAAAAGATGGTACCGTCCCCGCCACTCCATAAGGCCGTTAGGGTCGTTGATCCAATTCGCCGGCGGCAAGAAGTGGTAAAGAGGACGATGCGGATCATTCGCCCAACTCCGCCGGTACATTATCTCACCCATCCTTACATCCTCCCACTTCTCCGCTATCATCCCCCGCCCAGGAAACTGCGGCAGACCCAAGTGTCCTAGAAGCCTGTGGAAGGGTAGCGTATCCTGTCTCTTACCACCACCAGATTACGACGGCGGCCGTTACCAGAAAGAGCACGATGGAAAGGTATCGGTAGTTGTAGTACCAGGGTATCTCTTCGAGTTCCCGAGATTCCTCCCGCCACAGTTCACGATGCCACGTCAACCCTTCAATCTTCTCGTCCGGTGGCGGGTCCGTAGCCAGACTCACGCCGGCCAGGATCAGGAAACTAACGACCAACGAGATGCCGGAAGCATAGAGAAATTGGATCTTGAAGACCCCGAGTATCTCGTTCAGGACGAACCCAAACACGCCTAGAGGAACGCCTATGACCAGCGTGGCGAAACCGCCGTGCCGATTAGCCCGAGCCCAGAAAATACCGCCGAGAAACACTACTACTACCGGGGGTGTGATATACGCGAGCACTGACTGCAAGTATTGCCAGAGCGTGGGAAAGCGGGTTATTTGTGGCGCCCATATTATCGCGACGATCATGGCGACCACCGTGGCTATACGCCCGATGTACACCAGGGAGGCCTGACTGGTGTCGGGCCGGATCGTCTTGACGAAGTCCATTGTGACCATTGTGGCAGCCGAGTTGAGTACCGAGTCGACGCTGGAAGTGATGGCCGCAACCAGCGCCGCCAGAATTACGCCCCGCAGACCGACTGGCAAAAGGTCGAACGCCAGCGTAGGCCACACGAGGTCGGGGTTCTGAAGGTTTGGATAGAGTGCGAGAGCCATAGTTCCCGGGAGAACCATTATGAACAGCGGCGGTATCTTGAGAAATCCTGCGAACAACGAGCCCCACCTGCCATGGTTGAGGCTTCTCGCCCCCAACGTACGCTGCACGATGAGTTGGTTCGAGGTCCAGAAATATATCCCTATTATGAGTACACCGGTGAATAAGCCGGGCCAGGGTAATGCTTCGTCTCCGATAGGTTGGACGATGTGCAAAGCGCCTTCGGGAGCGGCCTCTTCAACCGCGCCCCAAGAAGGTATCGCCCGGTAAGTCAGAATAGAGATTACCATAGCCCCGATGATCAGTACGACGGCTTGTATTGAGTCGCTGATCACCACGGCCCCGAGTCCGCCAAATACGGTATATATTCCCGCGAGCACGGCCAGCGCGAGGATATCTATCCACAGGGGGATCTCCGGGTACAGCGTCCGGATCACGATACCCCCCGCATATAGAGCAGCGGCCATGTCTATGAACATGTTCGCAAACAGGTTGAAACCGGAGAACGCCAATCGCGAGCGCACATCGTAGCGTTTTTCGAGGAACTCGGGCATCGTAAAGACCCTGGAGCGCAGGTAGAATGGCAGGATAAAGAAGATGAAAATTATCAGTATTATGGCCGCCATCCACTCGTAGGAATAGACGGAGATACCAGAATTGTATCCGGCGCCCGCAAGCCCTACAAAGGAGCTACCGCTCATGTTGGTAGCAAAGAGCGAGAACCCGATCAGGGGCCACACAAAGTTGCGGCCGCCGAGGAAGTAGTCGTCCGAATCCTCGTTCTTACCGGCTAGTAACAAAGGTATTATTCTACTCGCGATAAGATACACTACAAGAACAGTAATATCTATGGCGCCAACGCTTAGATCAGGCACAGTTACCTCCCTCTAGAACGGCTCTTCGCTACAAATCCCGGCCGCGTAAGCCATCGCTCGCCACGATAGCCAACCGCGTACCGCACGGGGTCCATCACCTCCGAAAAACCCAGGTATAGCCTCCGAAACCAGCCACTATCTGCCATGCCTCAGACCGTCCACACTTGTTCTTCCAAGCACTTTTCCATCCCGCTGTTTCATTTACTAACACGTTTTAGTAAATGGTTTTAGCACTGTAACAGCCTTGTTGATTGCTGTCAACGTTATGTGCTTGTACGCCTCGACGAGGTTTATTCGGCAGCCTGGGCGTAGACACCGGCTTGGTGTAAGATTTCCTAATACGTTTTAGTTCTACAAACATGGAAGCCAGGAGGCTGTGACGCAAAGAAAGCGGGCACCAACGATCAGCGATATTGCACGGTTGGCGGGGGTTTCCCCGACCACGGTGTCGTTCGTGTTGAACGAAGTAAGCGGCAGCGGCATATCCGAGGAGACCCAGAGCAGGGTAAAGAGCTTTGCCCACGAGCTTGGCTACCGGCCAAACGCCACGGCGAAGCTGCTCAGGACGAATCGGTCTCACACCATAGGTTTCGTTACAGATGAGATAGCGTCCACTCCGTTTGCGGGAAATGTCATCAAGGGCGCCCAGGATGCAGCCTGGGACAACGAGAAGATCCTGATGATAGTAAACACGGACCGCAACCAGGAAATCAAAGAGTCTGCCGTGGAGATGATTCTGGAGCGTCGGGTAGAGGGGATCATCTACGCCGCCATGTACCATCAGGCCGTCGAGCCGCCAACCCGCTCTCACGAAGTGCCGCTGGTACTGCTCGATTGTTTCTCGGAAGACCTGGCCTTCACCTCCGTGGTTCCTGATGAGGTCTCGGGCGGCCACACGGCGACGGAGGTTCTGCTAGCCAAAGGGCACCGGAAGATCGGCTTCATCAACCTCACACCCGGCCTGCCGGCGGCGGTTGGCCGCCTTGAAGGCTACAAACAAGCCCTGGCAGAGTATGGCGTCGGCTTTGACGCATCGTTGGTCAAGTACAGCGACGGCACGGCAAACGGCGGATACCTTTGCGCTTTGGAGATGTTGCGGCGCGAGGAACTCCCGACAGCAATCTTCTGTGGCACGGACCATGTAGCGATGGGCACCTACGAGGCGCTGAAAGAGCGCGGCCTGAACATTCCCGAAGACGTGGCGATCGTCGGATTCGATAACCAGGAACTCATTGCTCCCCACCTTCGGCCCCCGCTCTCAACGGTTGCGCTACCACATTACGAAATGGGCCAACGGGCGGTAGAGCATCTCATCCGGCAGGCAGCGCACGCGCAGAGCACACCGGTGCAGCACACCATTGCCTGTCCTTACGTCGAGCGTGAATCAGTTTGAGGGATCACGGCTTCATCGTGAACTCGAAGTCCGCGACCTCCTCTACGCCGCGGGCGGCGCGCAGGAGCAGGGGTTCGGTGAAGTGGTCGCTCATGAGCTGGACGCCCACGGGCAGGCCTTGCGAAAGGCCACCGGGGACGCTGATCGCCGGTATTCCGGCCAGGTTGGCCGGGATGGAGCAGATGTCCTGGTAGTACATGGCGAGCGGGTCGTCGACCTTGTCCCCGATCTCGAACGCCACCGTGGGCGAAATTGGGGAGAGCAGCACGTCGTAGCGGCTAAAGGCCGAACGGAAGTCCTCGACGATCCGGGTGCGGACCTTCTGAGCCTGGGCGTAGTAGGCCTCGTAGTAACCGCTGGAGAGGGCGTAGGTGCCGAGCATGATCCTGCGTTTCGCCTCGTCCCCAAAACCCTCTTCCCGCGTCTTTCGGTACATCTCGTGTACCCCGTCCGCCGGAACCCGCAGCCCGTAGCGCACGCCGTCGAAGCGGGCCAGGTTGGAGGAAACTTCTGCCGGGGCGATGATGTAGTAGGCTGGCAGCGCGTACTCCTGGTGTGGAAGCTGTGCCTCTCCTACCTCGGCCCCCGCACGCTCCAGTTCCCGGGCGACCTTCTCGACCACCGCGCGTACCCCCGGCTCGATCCCCTCTTTCATCAGCTCGCCAACCACCCCCACGCGGAGGCCGGCGACGCCGTCTTCGAGCCCTGACAGATAGTCCGGCACCTCGACGTTGGCGCTGGTGGAGTCCTGGGGATCATGGCCGGCGATCGCCTGCAATAACAGCGCCGCGTCGCGCACGTCGCGGGTCATGGGGCCGACCTGATCGAGGGAAGACGCGAAGGCGATCAGGCCGTGCCGCGAAACCCGTCCGTAGGTTGGCTTGAGCCCGACGATACCGCACAACGCCGCCGGCTGGCGCACCGAACCGCCGGTGTCCGTGCCCAGCGACCACCAGCCCTCCCCGGCGGCCACCGCGGCCGCCGAACCGCCGGAAGAGCCACCCGGCACCCGATCCAGATCCCAGGGGTTCCTCGCCGGGCCGTAAGCCGAGTTCTCCGTCGAGGAACCCATCGCGAACTCGTCGCAGTTGGCTTTGCCAACCATGATGATGTCTTCCCCGAAGTTCTGGAGCGCCGAAGCGTCGTAGAGTGGCTCGAACCCTTCCAGAATCTTTGAGCCGCACGTAGTCCGCACGCCGCGGGTAGAAAGAACGTCCTTTACGGCCAGCGGTACGCACTCCCAGAGCTTCACACCTCCGTTTCGCAGCCGGGCATCTACCTTCTCCGCCCGCCGGACGGCGATCTCGGGCGTCGTCGTGACGAAGGCGTTGACTTCACTTTCAACCGCTTCGACCCGCTCGTTGGCGGCCCCGGCGGCCTCGCGGGCGGAGATCTCCCCGGCCTCTATGCGCTGCGCCAGCTCGTAGGCTGTGAGGTCCAGCATCAATCTATCCTCGGCACGGCGAATAGGTCGTCCGCGGGCTCCGGGGCCACGGATAATGCTTCTTCCCGGGGCAATTCCTCGCGCGGCTCATCCGGGCGCAGCACGTTCGTCAGGCTGAGCGGGTTTGCCGTCGGCGGCACCCCGGCGAGGTCCAGCTCCCCGATCTTATCTATGCTCTCCAGAATGGCGCCCAGCTGCTCCCCCATTCTCGCGACCTCCTCGTCCGTCAAACCCAGCCGCGCCAGGTTTGCGACGTGGCGCACCTGCTCTTCGGATATCATCTATATGCCTCCATGCTCCGGATACTAACTTCCCTATCTTAGCGTACCGTTAGCCGGTGGACCGCTGGTGGACCGGGCCAGCATCTACTCCGGGGCAGAGGCTATGAGCCGTTTAGCGCCTCCTCGGCGAGGCGGGCGCCTTCGACCATGTTGACGAGCTTCTCGTAGGAGACTTCCCAACTGCGGGTCCGAAGGCCGCAGTCGGTGTTTACCTCGATTCGCTCCGGGCCCAGCACCGCCGCCGCATAGAGGATACGGTCGCGCACCAGCTCCGGTGGTTCGACGAAATCCGTGTGGATGTCTATAACCCCGAGCCCGATCTTCCCCTCCCACGGGCTCTCCCGGAAGTTGCCGAGTATAGAGTAGCCGGGCCGATCCTCGCCCTTCGTACCGGTCTCCAGCGAGTCGCGGTTGGAAAACTCCAGCTGCAACTCATAGCAATTTTCAAGCTCTTCGATGTGGGGAAAGAGACAACCATAATCCGAAAAGCACACGTGCATGGAGCAGCGGGCCTCTATCCCCTCCCGGGTTGCGTTGAAGGTCTCGACGAGGAGCGGTACTTCGTTGGGGCGGGTGGTGGCGGCAGGCTCGTCGATCTGGACCCACCCGGCCCCGGCCTCGACTATCCCGGTCACGTTAGGTCTCACCAAGTCGCGGGCCGCATCCACCCCGAATTGCCGGCGCGCCGCTATCCGGCGCCCCGTCGAAGCTCCGAGTAAACTTTCCTCCCCAACGTAGTATTCGTCGTAGGACCAATCCATGATGGTATACGCTCCGGTGAAAGGAACCTTTATTGCCCGGTCGGTGTGCCCGCTGACGAACTGGTACTCTTCCAGATCGTAGGCCGTTTCGACGAGTGGTCTCCCGACCACGGCGGCCTTGGTGTAGTACTTGTTGTCCCAGGAGCGGACCGTGCCCCGGGCCTCGAAACCCTTTGCATGCTTTACGGCATGGTCGTACATCTCGCTCCGGCGCTGCTCTCCATCGTAGACTACGTCGAGGCCGCTGCTCTCCAGGAGCCGGAGTCCGTAGAGGGCGGCGTAGTCCTGAATCCTCGCCTTTTCTGAGTCCGAGAACCCCGTGCCCTTCGAGAGCGTCTGTGCAAGCTCCTCCACGCCGGCTATTCCGAGCCGAGAGCCCCACTTGCGGGCGTACTCGACATCGGACTCGTCCACGGGCCGGCCAACGATGGGCTTCACGCGCCACCCGGGCTTGGCGAGGCTCCCGATCTCACGAGTAACGAACCTGACTTCAACCATGCTACTGCTCCTCCTTCAGGATGCGGGCCGCCGCGCCGAGCCGCAGAACCTTCTCCCGGGCGATCCTCTCCGGTACGAACTGCAGATCCCCGTTCGGCGCCAGATGCAAATCCCCCTCTAGTTCTTCCAGAAGTTGTCGGCCAAACTCCGCAACTATTTCGGGCTCCTCCAGCAAGGAGTTGCGGGCATCCACCACTCCCGCGAGCAGGATCTTTGGAAACGGGCGCGGCAAGGAAGCTATGTCCGTCGCGTAGAAATCCACCCCGATGGCCGCCACGTTCAGCCCCACTAACTCCCCGAGCAACCCTCCCGCATCACCGAATGGGAGCTGGAGCGCGAGTGGCACGGGGCTGTTCAACGAGCCCAGCGCCTCGCCGAGCCCGAAGATGTCGCCAGCCTCGCCATAGAGGGCGGTCTCCTGTAAGACGACCATAGCGCAACCGTTGCCGGCGAGCCATCTTATCTGGGGTCCGATCACCGTTTCGGCCACGACGCGCGGCTCGAGTTTGTCTGTCGCAACCTGTGCCAGGGTGTACGGTGAAGGCAGCGTCGCAACCCATCTTTCGCGGGGCAAGTCGCCAATTCGGAAAAGAGGTTCTCCCACAGGCTCGACCAACCTCGGTGTCTCCGTTTCGGCCGCTGGCGCCCGGAAAAACGTATTCGTGTTCAGATAGCGCGTCAAAGGACCAGGATGCAGGCCCTGCGTCCCCGTAGAAAAGGGACGGAAGAGGTCCTGCCAGTTCAAGAGGCCGTCGGAGAGGTAGTCGAAACCCGCCTCACGCTGAACTTCGAGGAAACCGTGCAGGTCTTCATCCCGCTGCTTCTCTACCACTTGCCCGGCGGCGCGCCCCCGATCCAGGTCGCGGGTGGCCTGCACCAACTCCTCCGTGCGGGCGTAAATGCCGGGCGCATAGGTTCTTATCTCCGGCAACCTCTTCTCCTCTCTCCGATTCGGAAATCAGCTATCGTGCTCCTCAATCCCAGACCAGGGTACCGGCGTTCTGGTACTCGGTGACGCGGGTCTCGAAGAAGTTCTTCTCCTTGGCGAGGTCCATCGTCTCGCTCATCCAGGGGAACGGGTTGCGGGAGCCGTACTGGGCCGGGAGCCCGATGCGGCCGAGCCGCCGGTCGGCGATGAACTGGACGTACTCGCGAAACAGCCCGGCGTTGAGGCCGAGGACGCCGTCGGGCAGGCAATCGCTGGCGTAGGCGACCTCGTACTCGACGGATTGCCGGATCATCGCCACGATCTCGTCCTTGAGTTCCGGGGTCCAGGCTTCGGGGTTCTCTTCCTTGATGGAGTTGATGAGGTCTATCCCGAAGTTCAGGTGAACCGTCTCGTCGCGCAGGATGTACTGGAACTGCTCCCCGATGCCGGTCATCCGGTTCTGGCGGTGGAAGGAGAGGATCATGACGAACCCGGAGTAGAAGAAGATGCCCTCCATGATCACGTAGAACCCTACCAGGTTCTTGATGAACTCCTGGATGCCCTCCGTGGTCCGGGTTGAGAAATCCGGCCGCAGGACAGACGCCGTTAGCGACATTACGAACTCGTCTTTGCCCCGGATGGAGTCGACCTCGTTGTACATGTTGAAGACCTCCCGGCCGTCGAGGCCGAGCGACTCCACTATGTAGTGAAAGGTGTGGGTGTGGATGGCTTCCTCGAAGGCCTGGCGCAAGAGGTACTGCCGGGCTTCGGGGTTGGTGATGTGCTCGAAGATGGAGAGCACGATGTTGTTGCCTACGAGGCTCTCGCCGGTCGAGAAGAACCCCAGGTTCCGCATTATGACGAGCCGCTCCCCCTCGGTAAGCCGGTCGGAATGCCAGAGCGAGATGTCGCCCTGCATCGGGACCTCGGAGGGCATCCAGTTGTTGGCGCAGCCGTTGAGGTAGTGCTCCCAGGCCCACTCGTACTTCAGGGGCCAGAGCTGGTTCACGTCCACGGCCCGGCAGTTGAGCAGGCGCTTGTCCTCGGCGTTGATCCGCTTCGCCAGGTCGTAGGGTTGTTCGCTACCGGTCGTGCAGCATTGGGACATGGATGGATTCCTTTCTACTGGCAGGCTTCGCACTCGGGCTCGTCGGGGGAACACGTCTCCCCCCGAACCGCTTCTTTGGCAACGACCGGCATCTCCCCGGTGTCCACCCGGCCGGAGGCGGAACGGCTCTTCATCCAGCGGGGCTGGATGCCGCGCTTGTTTACGTCCATGCTGGACTTCTCGACGTTCGTGGCGCCGCGGGACCGCAGGTAGTAGGTGGTCTTGAGGCCCTTGCGCCAGGCGTTCAGGTACATCTCGGAGAGGAGCTTGCCGCTCGGTTGGGCGAGGTAGAGGTTCAGAGACTGGCCCATGTCGATCCACTTCTGCCGCCGCCCGGCGCAGTCTATGAGCCAGCCGGGGTCTATCTCGAACGCCGTCAGGTAGAGCTTCTTGAGGTCTTCGGGGACCCGCCCTATCTCCTGCACCGAGCCGTCGAAGTGCTTGAGGTCCTCGATCATTTCCTCGTCCCAAAGCCCGCGCTTTTTGAGGTTCCGCACCAGATAGGGGTTGACGACCGTGAACTCCCCGGAGAGGTTGGATTTGACGAACAGGTTGGAGTACGCCGGCTCGATGGACTGGTAGGATCCCGCGATGTTGGAGATGGTGGCCGTCGGCGCTATCGCCATAACGTTGCTGTTCCTCATACCATGCTCGGCCAGGACCTCCCGGACCGGCTGCCAGTCGAGCGTCGTTGAGCTGTCCATCTCGACCTCGACCCCGCGCTCTGCTTCGAGTAGCGCCACCGTGTCTATCGGTAGAAGGCCGCGGCTCCACTTGGAACCCTCGTAGCTCGAATAGGCACCCCGGGTGGCGGCGAGGTTCGCCGAGGCCATTATGGCGTGGTAGGAGATCAGCTCCATCGAATAGTCGGCGAACCGGACGGCCTCTTCGCTCGCGTAGCTGATGCGCTGCTCGAAAAGGGCGTCCTGAAAACCCATGATCCCGAGCCCGACCGGCCGGTGCCGCAGGTTTGCTTCCCGGGCCTCGGGTGTGGGATAGAAGTTGATGTCTACGACGTTGTCCAGCATCCGCACCGCGGTCTTTATGGTCCCGGAAAGCAACTCCTCGTCCAGTCCGTAGGCGTCGGTGTGGGCGGCGAGGTTTATGGAGGCCAGGTTGCAGACGGCGGTCTCTTCGGGGCTGGTGTTGAGGAGAATTTCGGTGCAGAGGTTCGAGCTGTGGACGACGCCGGCGTGGTCTTGCGGAGACCGGACGTTGGAAGGGTCCTTGAAGGTGATCCAGGGGTGCCCCGTTTCGAAGAGCATGGAGAGCATCTTGCGCCACAGCTGCCCGGCCTCGACGCGCTTGTGCTGGCGCAGCCCGCCCTCATCAGCCATCCGCTCGTACGCAACGTAGCGCTCCTCGAACTTCTTGCCGGAGAGGTCGTGCAGGTCGGGGACTTCGTTTGGTGAGAAGAGCGTCCACTGTCCGTTTTCGATCACGCGCTTGATAAAGAGGTCCGGGATCCAGTTGGCCGTGTTCATGTCGGGCGTCCGGCGCCGCTCGTCGCCGGTGTTCTTCCTGAGCTCCAGGAAGTCCTCCACGTCCAGATGCCAGGTCTCCACGTAAGAGCACGCCGCGCCCTGTCTCTTTCCCCCCTGATTGACCGCCACCGCCGTATCGTTGACGATCTTGAGGAACGGAACGACGCCCTGGCTCTCGCCGCCGGTGCCTTTGATGAGGGAGCCCGTCGCCCGGATGTTGGTCCAGTCGTTCCCCAATCCCCCTGCCCACTTGGACAGCCTGGCGTTGTCCGAGATGGCCTTGAAGATGCCCTCGATGTCGTCGCTAACGGTGGTGAGGTAGCAAGAGGAGAGCTGGGGATGTAGCGTGCCGCTGTTGAAGAGCGTGGGTGTGGCGGAGACGACCCGAAAGTACGAAAGCGCCTCGTAAAACTCTATGGCGCGCGCCTCCCGGTCATCCTCGTTCAGGGCCAGGCCCATCGCGACCCGCATCCAGAAGTATTGAGGGCACTCGATCCGGCGTCCACCGGCCTCGATGAGGTAGCGGTCGTAGATGGTCTGGAGGCCGAGATAGGTGAAGTCCTCGTCCCGCCCCGGTCGCAACGCGGCAGAGAGCTGGTCGAGGTCGAACGCCAGCAGGTCCGGGGAAACTCGTCCGGCCTCTACTCCGGCTCGCAGGTAGCCGGCGAAGTTTTCGCGGTAGGTCCGGTCGAAGTCTTCTTCGGTTGGCGAACCGTTCCAGGCTTCCCGGTAGATCACCCCGAGCAGCAGCCGGGCGGCCGCGGTGCCGTAGGCGGGATCCACCTCGATGTGAGACCGGGCGGCCAGGATGGTGGCGCGCCGGATCTGCTGCGGCGTGATGCCGTCGTAGAGCGAGCCCAGAGCTTCGTCCAGGATGCGCCCCGGGTCCACGGGCTCCAGGTTCCGGCAGGCGGCCTCGATCCTCCGCCGGACGCGCCACGGCTCGAAGACGCTCTCGCGGCCATCCTCGTGGCGCACGTTTATGGCCGGCCGGGCACCGTCGGCGGGTTCCCCGCGGAACATGCGGGCTTTGTTGTGTTCCTCGCGGTAGACGATATACCTGCGGGCGACCCGGTAGTTGCCGTCCCGCATCAACTGCTCCTCGACGAGGTCCTGGATCTTCTCCACGTCCACCGCGCCACCCGACTCCGGGAGCCGATCAACCACCGCGGTCGTGGTGCGTTGTATCTCCTCACCAAGCTCCGGACCCAACCCGGCGCCCTTTGGCAGGCCTTGCTCCGCCCGGAACGCGTTGGCGACGGCCGTGGAGATTCTGGCCGTCTCGAAGGCCACGACCCGCCCGTCCCGTTTCCTGACCGATGTTTCTTGTGGGATCACCGCTCTACCCCTTTCGCGCCGCTTTTCTACTGCGGACGGCCGCGGAGACCGGCGAGAAAGATAGGTAGCGCAAAAGAGATTCCGTGCCGGCAGGGTAAACGTCAAGGTGCTGCCACTACCGGCGACGCTCTTTTGGCGACCAGCCTCTCCCTCGAAGGCTCGAGCCACCCTCCCGCACACCCGTGCGGGCCACCGGCAGGTCTTCGGACTCGCAGGCCCTTCGATCGGAGATCGAACCCTACTCACCGCCGCTTCCCAACCTCGAAAGGCCAGTGCTCCATGGCGGTTTTCGTTCCTGCTCACCGCTGCGGGGCAGTTCCGGATTTACACCGGATTCCCTCTTGCGACACCGGAACCTGCGATACTCCCTAGGCTCCGGTGAACCGGCAGATGGTGGAGATTATGTTGCCTGACCGCGGCGCTGTCAACACCGGTCCGGAGAAAAGTCCTGGTAAACGGCGGTCTTTTTCAGTCCCCCAGCACCCGGGCGATCGAGATGCCGTCCACGCCCTCCCGGAGCACCGGCAGGATCGTGGCGGAGAGCCGGGGATGCCGCGCCAGCCGCTCGTTGAATTCGCGGGTGGCGCGGGCGGATTCGTCTTCGCCGTTCAAAACGGTCCCGCCCCGGATGGTATTGTCGGCCAGTATCAGGGAGCCGGGCCGGGAGAGTTGCAGGGCGAGATCCAGGTATCGGGGATAGCCGTCTTTCTCCGCGTCGATAAAGATGAGGTCGAAGGATTCGGTACCGCCCTCTACCAGCTCCCCGAGCAGGCCGTGGGCGTCCCCGACGAGCACCTCCACGCTGTCTTCCAACCCGGCGCGTTCGACGTTTGCCCGGGCCACCTCGGCGTGCCGCCCGTCTACTTCGAGGGAGATCAGGCATCCCCCGTCCGGCAGGGCGCGGGCGAGGTGGATGGCGCTGTAGCCTCCGAGAGTCCCGATCTCCAGGATGCGGCGGGCTCCGGCTATTTCGGCGAGCAGTTGCAGGAGCCTGCCCTGGGTCGGGGAGATGTGGATCTCCGGCAACCCCGCTTCCCGGGAAGCGCGCAGCGCCGCTTTCAAAGCTTCATCACCCGGCGCGTACAGCTCCTCGACGTACCGGTTAACCTCTCCGACCAGCTCTTTGAAACTATCCACGGCCACTTCCTCCCCACAGGTCTAGTTCGTATTCGACGTTTGTTAGTGTAAGGCCCCGCGCCGGTACGGCGGGACCGGCCTCCGTTCGTCCGCCACCGGAGAGCAACTGCTCGAAGCTCGACCACGCGCGTTTGCCCTGGGCCAGCTCCAGCATCGTCCCGACCAGCGTGCGGACCATGCCGTAGAGAAAGGAGTTGGCCGTTATGTAGTAGGTCAGCAACTCGCCCTCCTCTTTCCAGCGCGACTCCGAGATGGTGCGTTCGAACCGGACGTGGTAGCTTTTCGAGGGTGTAAAGCCTCGAAAGTTGTGCAGGCCCTTCACCGACTCCGCCGCTTTTTGCAACGCACCGTAGTCTAGCTCTCTTGCAACGTACATGGTGTGCTGCCAGAGCAGCGCCGAGCGGACGGGCGTGTTGACAACCCGGTATTCGTAGCTCCGGCTCCGGGCATCCCGGCGGGCATCGAAGCCCTCCGGCACCGCGACGCAGCGCCGGAGCGCCACGTCTTTCGGGAGTAAGGCGGTAGTTTTGTAGGCGACCAGGCTCGGTGATAGGCCGGTATCCGCGTTGAACGAGATGACCTGTCCACTCGCGTGTACCCCCGCGTCGGTGCGGCCGGCGACGGCCAGCTTCACCGGCTCTCGCAACACCGTCTCCAGGGCCTCCGCCAGGACGCCTTCCACCGTCCGCTGGTCCGGCTGGGCGGCCCAGCCGGCGAAGCTGGTGCCGTCATACTCTACGAACCCGGCCAGGTTCATAGCAGAATGCCCGTCAGGAGAATGAGCCCCGTCGCGGCGAGGGCCAGGGCATCCCGGGGGCGGAAGCGCAGCTCCCGGTAGCGGGTGCGGCCTTCGCCGCCCCGGTAGCCCCGGCTTTCCATGGCTTCGGCCAGCTCGTCGGCCCGCCGAAAAGCCCCGATGGTCAGCGGGATCAGGACGGGCACCATCGCCCGGACGCGCCGCCCGGGGCCGCCGTCGGCGGCATCCGAGCCGCGGGCGGCCTGGGCCTTCATGATCTTCTGGGCCTCGTCGTAGAGCGTCGGAATGAAGCGGAGGGCTATGGTCATCATCATCGCCACCTCATGCGCCGGGAAGCGGAGCCTCTTGAGCGGGGAGAGCAGGTCCTCGATGCCGTCGGCCAGGGCCACCGGGGCCGTTGTAGCCGTTAGCAAACCCGCCGCCGACACGAGCAGCAAAATCCTGAGCGCGAGCAGCAAGCCCATCCTGATCCCACCCTCGTGAACCTCTATGACGCCCCACTTGAATAGAAGCTCGCCTTCTCTGGAGAAGAGAACCTGGAAGAGCGCCGTGAGCGCCACGATCAACAAGACCGGCCGCAGCACCCGCAGGAACGTACCCGGCGGGATGTGCGCGACCATCACCAGCGCCCCGAGGGCCGCCGCTACCGCCAACAAACCGGCTATGGAGTTTACGAGGAACAACCCGACGACCAGGATCCCGACGGCCACGATCTTGGCCCGCGGGTCCAACTCGTGGAGCGGCGACGCTACGGGATAGAATTGTCCGAGAGTCCGGTTCATCGCGGTTCTTCCAACAGCTCCTTCAAGGCCGCAAGCGTTTCTTCGAACCGCACCGGCGTTCCGAATGCCGGGCAGGCCGCCCTCAACGCCTCGCCAACCCTCACGGTTGCCGGGGCTATCCCGGGGTTTCCGTAGAAGACTTCAGCCGGCCTCCCGATAGCGCGCACTTCGCCACCGGCCATCACGCAAATCCGGTCGGCGATCTCGGCCACCTCGTCGAGGTCGTGGGAAACCAGGACTACCGAGGTTCCACGGTGCCGGAGATCCCGCACCACACCGAGGAGTTCTTCCCTCGTCGCCGGGTCGAGCCCGGCGGTCGGCTCGTCGAGGACGAGGACTTCCGGCTCCATCGCCAGCACACCCGCGATGGCTACCCGGCGCTTCTCGCCGCCGGAGAGCGAGTGCGGCGAACGATCGGCCAGGTGTCCGATGCCGAGGAGGTCCAGCACCTCCCGAACTCTTTCTCGAACCTGGTCTTCGTGCAACCCCAGCTGCCGGGGGGCGAAGCCTACGTCCTCTTCGACGCTCGGGGCGAACAGGCTCTGCTCCGGGAACTGGAACACGAGCCCGATCCGGCGCCGGAGCTCGCTCTTTTTTAGCGTCGCGGCGCCTACCCCGTCCACGAACACTTCTCCGCCGGTGGGTTCCAGCAGAAGGTTCATGTGCTGCACCAGGGTACTCTTCCCGGAGCCGGTTCCGCCGACGATCCCGAGCACCTCACCTTCCTCTACGGACAGCGAGACGCCCCGCAAAGCGGCGACCTCGAAGTCCGTGCCGGGCGAGTAGACGTGCCGCACGTCCCGCAGCTCCAGCTTCACGGCACCTCCGCGTTCCGGCCGGTAGCCTCCAGCACCAGCGCCGCCAGCTCCTCCGGGGTCCGGCGCGGCGGGAGCCCGAGCTCTGCGGCGAGCCGCAACACCGGCGGCAGGAGAAGCCGGTTGTCCCGTAGCAGCTCGGTGTCCGAGACCAGGCGTTCGGGCTCTACGTCCGCCACGAGGGCGCCGTCGTTCAGGACCAGCACCCGGTCGGCTTCGAGAAGCTCTTCCAGGTGGTGGGTGACGTGCAGAATAGTCTTCCTGCCCCGGAGTTTGGTGATCCGATCCAGCACCTCCCGGCGGCCGGCGGCGTCGAGCATCGAGGTCGGCTCGTCCAGGATCAGGACCTCCGGCTCCACCGCCAGAATCCCGGCGAGCGCCACCCGCTGCTTCTCTCCTCCGGAGAGCGTGTGGGGCTCGCGGCGCTCGTGGCCCTCCAGCCCGACGCCCTTTATCGCCTCAGCGACCCTCGCGCGCATCTCGGGGCGCGGAACCCCGAGGTTCTCCAGGCCAAATGCCACGTCGTCTTCGACGAACGGCGCGACGAGCCCGTTGTCCGGGTTCTGGAAGAGCATCCCTACCTTTTCGCGAACCCCGAAGGGTTCCGTAGCCGGGTCCAGCCCCCCCACCCGGACCTTACCGGAGTCCGGTTTGAGCAGGCCGTTGAGCAATCGGACGAGGGTAGACTTGCCACCACCGTTCGGGCCGACGACGCCGATGTACTCCCCGGCAAAGACCTCGAAGCTCGCGCCCCGGAGTACCGGGCGGTCGCTTCCGGGATACGAGAAGGTCAGGTTCTCACAACAGACAACGAGAGGCCCCACCGTGGCGGGGCCTCCTCGTGGAGTCTGGTGTTTGTCCGGCATTACTCCGCTTCGTAGTTGACCAGCTCCAGGTAGACTTGCTCGGCACCGTCACCGAGCCGAGGTCCCAGCTTGAGAATCCTGGTGTAACCCGAGTTCCGGTCGTCGAGGTCGGGGGCCACGTCCTCAAAGAGCTTGCGAACGACGGTCTTGTCCTTCAGGACCTTTACCGCCTGCCGGCGGGCGTGAAGGTCGTCTTTCTTGGCGGTGTTTACGAGCTTGTCTACCACGCCGCGGACTTCCTTGGCCTTCGGGGCGGTGGTCTTTATGCGGCCGTGCTGTATCACCTGCCCGGCCATCGTGCCGAGCATCAGGTTCCGGTGCTGGGCCTCGCGGCCGAGCTTGCGCCCCCGTTTAGCGTGCCTCATAGCCCTCACTCTCCAACTCGTATCCGTACTCGGTGAGCTTCGAGCGGATCTCGTCCACGCTTTTCATGCCGAGGTTGCGGATGTTCATCAACTCTTCCTCGGTCATCGTGGCGAGCTGGCCGATGGTGTCTACGCCCTCGCGCTTGAGGCAGTTGTAGGAGCGAACCGTCAGCTCCAGCTCCTCCACCGGACGCTCGTCGGTTATGACCGGGCGGCCCGCCGGACGCCGCGGATCGGCCGTCCGGGAGCTCTCGTAGCCGTCGGTAAAGAGGCCGAGGATGTCTATGAGCTGCTTCGAAGCGTCCTGGAGGGCTTCGCGGGGTTCGATCCTCCCGTCGGTAAACACCTCCAGCGTGAGCGAATCCAGATCGGTGCGGGCGCCCGCGCGGGCCTCGCTAACCGAATAGTTCACCCGCTGCACCGGCGAGAACAACGAGTCGATCGCTATGACCCCGATCGGGTCGGCGTCGCTCTTGTTCTGCTCGGCCCGGACGTAGCCCTGGCCCCCCTCGACCGTCAGGCGCATGTCCAGGTGGCCGTTCTCGGAGACGCTCGCTATGTACGCCTCGGGGTCTACGATCTCGACGTCGGCCTTTAGCTCGATATCCTCCGCCCGCACCTCGCCGGGGCCGTCTTTGGTGATCTCCAGCTCCATCGGCTCGTCGCGCTCCAGCTTGAACTTCAGCTCTTTTACGTTGAGGATAATGTCCACCACGTCTTCCCGGACACCGGGGATCGTGGAGAACTCGTGCTGGACACCCTCTATGCGGATCTTGGTGATCGCGGCCCCAGAGAGCCCGCTGAGCATCACCCGCCGGAGCGAGTTGCCTAGTGTGTGTCCCAGCCCGCGGGGGAGCGGCTCGGCCACGAAGATCGCCCGGCGCTCGTCTTCTTCTTCCACCCTGAAACGGGGTGGCGCTATGTCTAACATCGTCAAACTACCACCTGCTTGAATAAATAGATCTTTACTACCGGCTGTAGAACTCGATAATGAGCTGTTCTTCGACCGGGGTGTCTATCTCGTCCCGGCTCGGCGAGTGCAGCACCCGGCCGGTGAAGTTCTCGTGGTCGGCTTCGAGCCAGGCCGGCACGGCCACGACGTTCTCGACGGCGTTGATTATGGGCACCAGCTGGCGGCTCTTCTCCCGGACCATGAGCACGTCTCCAGGCCGCATGACCGCCGAGGGGACGTCGTGCTTCTTGCCGTTGAGCAGGAAGTGTCCGTGAACCACGAGCTGCCGGGCCTGCGGCCGGCTGGTCGCGAACCCGAGCCGGTAGACCACGTTGTCGACCCGGAGCTCCATGAGCCGGAGGAGATTCTCGCCCGTAACGCCTGACATCCGGCTCGCCGTTTCGTAAGCGCGGCTGAACTGCTTCTCCGAAACCCCGTAATACCAGCGGGCCTTCTGTTTCTCCAGAAGCCGGATGCCGAACTCCGTCTGTTTCTGCCGTCCCCGGCCGTGTTCGCCGGGCGGGTAAGGCTTCTTCTCCAGCGGGTTCTTCCGCATCGAGGAGAGCATTACCCCGGCCCGCCGGTCCCGCCGGCCCCTGGGTCCTGTATAACGTGCCACTGCTCTTTGCTACCTCCTGATCTCTTCTGGCCCCGGCTAGCCCCGGCGCCGCTTGGGCGGCCGGCAGCCGTTGTGCGGCTGGCCCGTGACGTCTTTTATGGAGAGGACTTCGATACCCATCGCCTGGAAGGTCCTGGCGGCCATGTCCCGGCCGGAGCCGTGGCCTTTGACCTCTATGTCTACCCGCCGGACGCCCTGCTCCATGGCTTTGTTCGCGCAACTCTCCGCCGTCATCTGGGCGGCGTAGGGCGTGCTCTTGCGGCTGCCCTTGAAGCCCAACGCGCCGGCCGATTCCCAGGCTATCGTGTTGCCCTCCTGGTCGGAGACGCTGACGATGGTGTTGTTGAACGAGCTCTTGATGTGCACCACGCCGGTCGAGATGTTCTTGCGGACCCGCCGGCGGGAGCGACTGGCCCCACGCCCGCGCTGGCCCCGCTGTTGCCTTTGACGCCCCATTTAACCCTTCTTTCTTCCGCCGATGGACGGCTTCGGACCCTTGCGCTGGCGCGCGTTGGTCTTGGTCCGTTGGCCGCGCACCGGGAGGCCCCGGCGATGCCGGATACCCCGGTAGCAGCCAATGTCTATCAGCCGCCGGATGTTCTGATTCGTCTCGCGCCGGAGGTCGCCCTCGACCTCCAGGTTCTCGTCGATGTAGGTCCGGATCTTGCTGACCTCCCCCTCGGCCAGGTCGCGGACTTTCGTGTCCCGATCCACCTCGGAGGCGTCACAGATCTTCTTCGCCGTCGACCGGCCAACCCCGTAGATGTAGGTTAGCCCGACCTCGATCCTCTTCTCTCTCGGAAGGTCTACTCCCGCTATCCGCGCCATGCTATCCCTGCCTCTGCTTGTGTCGGGGGTTCGAGCAGATCACCCGCACCACGCCGCCGCGGCGGATGACCTTGCACCGCTCGCAGATCGGTTTCACGCTCGCTCGCACTTTCACAACTTTCTCCTTCTTCCTACTAGTTACGGAACCTGTAAGTGATCCGTCCCCGGCTCAAGTCATAGGGACTGAGCTCGACCTTGACGCGATCTCCCGGCAGGATCCTGATGTAGTTCATCCGCATCTTGCCCGAGATGTGCGCCAAAACCTCGTGCCCGTTGTCCAACTCCACCCGGAACTGGGTGTTGGGCAACGCCTCGTTTACAATGCCCTCTACCTCTATGACGTCTTCTTTAGCCAAGGACCTCCTCAGTCTTCTTCGGGAACGTTACAAGGTGGCTGAAGCCATGGCTGAAGCCAAACGAATATCTTATCACGCAACGCCCGTTTCTCCCAGCGCCGGCTCGCCTTCCGTGAGGATCCACGGGCCGCCTTCGGTAACGGCCACGGTATGTTCGTAGTGGGCGGCGAGGGAGTAATCCGCAGTGAAGATGGACCAGCTGTCCCACTCGCTAATGCGGATGTCGTAGCTTCCTAGCGTGATCATTGGCTCTATCGCGAAGACCATTCCCGGTTGCAACCGGACCCCGGTGCGGGGCTCGCCGTAGTTGGGGATCTGGGGGTCTTCGTGCATCTTGCGCCCCACACCGTGGGATACGAGATCCCGGACCACCCCGTACCCCGCGGGTTCGGCGACGGATTGAATCGCGTGTCCCACGTCTCCGAGCCGCTTGCCGGGCCGCATCTGGTCCGTGGCCGCGGCCAGGCACCGCTTTGTGGTGGCGAGCAGCTTCCGGGTATCTTCCGGTATCTCCCCAACGGGAACGGTTACGGCGCTGTCGGTAACGAAGCCTTCGTAGCGGACGCCCACGTCCAGAGAGATGATGTCTCCCTCCTTCAGACGGTAGGCGCCGGGGATACCGTGCACGATCATGGCGTTCGGCGAGGCGCAGATGGAGCCGGGAAAGTCCGGCGCGCCGGGAGACCCGGGATATCCTTTGAACTCCGGCGTACCGCCCCGGCCCCGGATAAACTCTTCGGCCAGGAGATCCAGCTCCCGCGTCGTAACACCGGGCCGGGCGTTCTCGGAGAGCAGGCCCAGGCAGGCGGCGGTTATGCGGCCACCCTCGCGCATCGCTTCCAGCTCGCCGCGGCTCTTGCGGACGATCACTTTCTAAGAAGCCTTTCCACTCAGGGCCGCCATGGCATCTTCCGTTACCTCCGGGATGTCCTGGGTGGCGTCGACACCCACCAGGATGTTCCTCTCGGAGTAGTAGTCCTTCAGAGGCTCGGTCTGTTCGTGGTAGATCTCCAACCGGCGCCGGATAGATTCTTCCTGGTCGTCTTCCCGCTGGACGAACGGGCCGGGGTCTTCCTCGCTATCTTCCGGCGGCGGATCGTGCTCGACGTGGTAGATGTTGCCGGTAGCTTCGCTCTGCCGGCGCCCCGAGAGGCGCTTTACGAGCTCCTCGTCCGGCGCTTCGAGCACGATAGCGGCATCCAGTTCCATGCCGGATTCGCCGAGGGCCTCGTCGAGGGCTTCGGCCTGGGCCTCGTTGCGCGGAAAACCATCCAGAAGCCAGGAGTCGTTTTGCTCCAGGTAAGGCATCGTCATCTCGATAATTATCTCGTCGGGGACCAACTCCCCGCGGTCGTTGTAGTCCTTGATCCGCTCGCCAAGCTCGGAGCCGGACTTGATCTCCGCCCGCACCAAATCGCCGGTGGCGATGTGTTCCGCGCCGGTTTCCTCCGAGATCCTCTGTGCCTGGGTTCCCTTTCCCGCCCCCTGGGGGCCGAGTATTACCACTCTCATACCCTTTATCTCCCTTTCCTCAGGAATCCTTCGTAATTGCGCATCATCAGCTGGCTTTCCAGCTGGCGCACCGTATCCAACGAAACACCGACCACGATCAGGATCGAAGTACCACCGATGTAGATGGTGGAAGGCAGCCCGAGAGCCGGCGTTATGAGATACGGCACCACCGCCACCGCCGCCAGGAAGATCGCGCCGAACAACGTGATCCTGGTCAACACCAGGTTCAGGTACTCCGCCGTCGGCCGCCCCGGACGGTAGCCCGGCACGTAGCCGCCGCTCTTTTTCAGGTTCTCCGCGTGATCCACGGGATTAAACTGCACGGCGGTGTAGAAGTACGTGAACATCACGATCAGCAGCGCGTACGGAACTATGTACGCCAGGCTCCCCGGCTGGAAAAACGACGCCGTCTGGGCCAGAAACGAATCTGGGTTTCCGCCGGCCATCTGCCCCAGAACCACCGGGAAGATCATGAGCGAAGAGGCGAAGATGATCGGGATGACGCCCGCCATATTCACCTTGAGCGGCAGGTACGTCGAGCCGCCCTGGCTCATCTTGCGGCCGACCTGGCGGCGGGCGTAGGTGATCGGGATGCGCCGCTGGCCCTCGTTCACGAAGACGATGGCCGCCACGATACCCAGCGTGAGGATACCGAGCACCACGAGAACCAGGATGTCGGCATTCCGCCACAGTAGCTGCAATGCAGCCGGAGCCTGCGAGATGATCGAGGCCGTAATAATGAGCGAGATACCGTTGCCCAGGCCCCGCTGGGAGATCTGCTCCCCCATCCACATGATAAGCATTACCCCGGTCGTTAGGGTGATGATGATGAGAAACAGGTCTATCGCCGTCGCGCCGGAGAGTGCCGCGCCAAACGCGTCCGACCTGGTAAAGAAGAGGGCCATCGCGATGGACTGGATGAACGCCAGCACCAGGGTGAAGTACCGGGTGTACTGCGTTATCTTCGCCTGGCCGGTTTCTCCTTCGCGGGCCAGCTGCTGCAGGCGCGGTATCGCCACCGTCATGAGGTTCATGACGATGGCCGCCGTGATGTACGGCATGATGCCCAGCGAGAAGACCGCGAGGTTGTTGAACGCCCCGCCGGTAAACACCCCGAACAGCTGGGTTACGGAGCTTTCGGTGTTCACCCCGCCCTGGGCCAGAATCTCGGCGTTGACGCCCGGCAGGGGTACGAAAGCCCCGAGCCGGTACAGCGCGATGATCGCCGCCGTAAACAGCAGCTTCTGGCGCAGGTCCGGTACGCGCCAGGCATTTGCGAGGGCTTCTAACATTACCTATCGCTCCAGTATCTCGATGCTCCCGCCGGCAGCTTCTATCTTGTCCTTCGCCGTCCGGCTAAAAGCGTGGGCTTTGGCCGTTAGGGGACGTCCGATCTCCCCGTCGCCGAGGATCTTGATCAGCCCCGCTTTCTTCCTCACCAAACCCGCGCCCCGCAACTCTTCCGGCCCTATGGTATCACCGGAAACTCTTTCGAGGTCGCTCAGGTTTACCGGGGCGTACACGGTCGGCCGGGCCACCGTGTGCCGGCCCCGGGCCTCGCCTTTAAGGCGCGGCAGCCGCCGCTGGAGCGGCATCTGCCCACCCTCGTAGCCCATGAAAGCCGAGGCTCCCGAGCGGGACTTGGCCCCCTTGTGGCCGCGCCCGCTGGTCTTGCCCTGTCCCGAACCCGTACCGCGTCCGACGCGCTTGCGCGCCTTTTTCGAGCCGGGAACCGGGGAAAGCTCGTTAAGTCTCACTACTCTTCAACCTCCTCGACGCGGACCAGGTGGCGCACGTTCTGGACCATGCCCCGGATCTGGGGCGTATCCTGGTGGACCCGCGAATCCCGGATGCGCTTCAGACCCAACGCCCGCACCGTCTTCTTGTGGTTCCCGAGGGAACCGATAACGCTCTTGACCTGCGTGACCTTCAGTTTCGCCGGGCTCATGAGGTGATCTTCACCCCCCGCAACTGTTCGATGTCGGCCTTCGACCGGAGCTGCTTGAGGCCCTGCTCGGTAGCCTTCACCAGGTTTACCGAGGTGGTAGAACCCAGCGCTTTCGTCAAGACGTCCTTGATACCGGCCAGCTCCAGCACCGCCCGGACGCCACCGCCGGCGATAACCCCCGTACCTTCGGACGCGGGCTTGAGCATTACCTCGGAGCTCTCGAACTTGCCCACTACGGCGTGCGGGATGGTGGTGTTCCGCATCGGCACCTGAAACATCGCGTGCCGGGCCTTTTCCTGGCCCTTGGCTATCGCCGCCGGCACCCCGTTGGCTTTGCCCAGGCCCACGCCGACGCGGCCTTTGCCGTCACCGACGACTACCAGGGCGCTGAAGTTAAAGCGCCGGCCGCCCTTGACGACCTTCGAGACCCGCCGGATCTCTACTACCCGGTCCTGGAACTCCGAGTCCCGCTCGCGCTGGCGGCGTCCACCACGCCCGCCGCCTCCTCTGTTATCGCTCCTTGGACGACCCAAGATCTGACCTCCTAATCCTTAAAACTCTAATCCGCCGGAGCGCGCGCCCTCGGCGAGCGCGGCCACCCGGCCGTGATACCGGTTGCCGCCCCGGTCAAAGACGATTTCCTCTACGCCGGCCTCCTTCGCCCGCTCGGCGACGAGCTCGCCAACCCGCCGGGCGGCTTCGACCCGGTTCTCCGCGCCGCCAGCCTCCCGGGAGTCGACGGCGGCCAGCGTGTGGCCCTCGTCATCATCTATAAGCTGGGCGTAGATGTGTACGTTCGAGCGGTACACCGAGAGCCGGGGACGCTCCGCCGTGCCGTAGATCCGGCGCCGGACCCGCTTCCGCCGCTTCTCGCGGTGCGCTCTTTTCTGCAAAAGTGCCATTTACAAACCTTCCTGAGTTCTCTGGTCCGCTAGCCGGCCTTGCCGACCTTGCGCCGTATCTGCTCGTCCGCGTAGCGGATACCCTTGCCCTTGTACGGCTCCGGCGGACGAACTTTCCGGATCTCCGCCGCCGTCTGGCCGACCCGCTGCTTGTCTATTCCCCGCACGATGATCGTCGTCGGGGCCGGGACCTCGAACTCTATCCCTTCCCGCGGCGAGATCGAGACCGGGTGCGAGTAACCGACCTGCAGGTTTATGTCCTGCCCCTGCAGGGCCGCCCGGTAGCCGACGCCCGCTATCTGGAGCGTCCGGCTGAAGCCATCCTTTACGCCCGTAACGGCGTTCTGCACGAGAGAGCGGGTAAGCCCGTGCATGGACTTGTGCTCCGGGGATTCCGAAGCCCGTTCCAGCACGATAGTCCCGTCTTCCTGCTTTACCTCGACGCCTTTGCCGACGGGAACTTCCAGCTCGCCCTTCGGACCGCTCACCTTTACGGTGCGGCCCGTGATCTCTACCTGTACGCCACCCGGTACTTCGACCGGAGCTTTACCAATTCTCGACATAGTGCCTCAATCCTCCCTAATACACGAAGCAGAGGACTTCGCCGCCGACGCCCTGTCTGCGGGCCGTGTGGTCGGTGAGTATCCCCCGCGAGGTCGAGAGTATCGCCACGCCGAGCCCGTCGAGCACCCGGGGAATGTCCGACTGCTTGCGGTAGACCCGCCGGCCGGGGCGGCTCATGCGCCGCATGCCGGTGATGGCGCGCTGTCCATCGGGGCCGTACTTCAGCTCTATGATGAGCTTCGCCTCTGCCCCGGAGCCCCGCTCGGTGTAGTCCTCGATGTAGCCTTCCTCCTTCAGGATGCGGGCCAGGTTGGCCTTCATCCGGGAGTTGGGAATCTCGACCGTCTTGTGCTTGGCCATGCCCGCGTTGCGGATGCGGGTCAGGAAATCTGCTATAGGATCGTTTACCGACATGCTATACCTACCAACTCGCTTTCGTTACGCCGGGGATCTTGCCTTCGTGAGCCAGCTCCCGCAGGCAGATCCGGCACAGGCCGAACTTCCTGTAATAGCCGTGCGCCCGTCCACACTTCTGGCAGCGGTTGTACTCTCGGGTGGAATACTTCTGCTTCTTTTTCTGCTTCTCCAGCAGCGCTTTCCTGCTCATCTCAAACTCTCCTAGTTCTGGCGGAAGGGCATCCCGAGCTGCCGCAGCAGCTCCCGGGCCTCGTCGTCGGTCTCCGCGGTGGTCACGATCGCGACGTCCAGACCCCGCGTGGCGTCGATGGAATCGTAAGAAACCTCCGGGAAGATCAGCTGCTCCCGGACGCCGAGCGCGAAGTTGCCCCGGCCGTCGAAGGAGCGGGGGCTTATGCCCCGGAAGTCCCTCACCCGTGGGAGGGCCACGGAGATCAGGCGATCCAAGAACTCCCACATCCGCTCCCCGCGCAGGGTAACCCGCGCGCCGACCGGCATGCCGTCCCGGATCTTGAACCCCGCGATGCTCTTGCGGGCCCGCCGCACCTGGGCTTTCTGGCCGGTGATTTTGGCGAGGTCTTCCAGGGCCCCGTCGAGGGCCTTGCTGTTCTGCACGGCCTCCCCGACGCCCATGTTTACCACGATCTTCTCGATTTTGGGCACCCGCATGGAGTTCTCTATCCCGAACTGGTCCTTGATCGCCGGGGCGACCTCCGCGAGATACCGCTCTTTTAGTCTAGCCATCTATGTCCTCCCCGGTCTTCTTGCTTACCCGGAGCTTCTCGCCCGATTCCGTAAAGCGGTGCCCCACGCGGGTCGGCTCGCCGGAGGTCGGGTCCACGACCATCAGGTTCGAGGCGTGCATCGGGGCCTCGAACGTGTAGAGTCCCTGCTGGTTGTTCTGGCTCGGCCGGGCGTGCTTGGTCCGGACGTTAACGCCGCCCACGACTACCCGGTTCTCCCTCGGCAGTACCCGCTCGACCTCGCCGCGCTTGCCTTTCTCCTTGCCGGAGATCACCTGCACGGTATCGCCGCGCTTTATCTTCAAACCCATCTACAACACCTCCGGGGCCAGCGATATGATCCTGGTGTAACCCTTGTCCCGGAGCTCCCGCGCGACGGGACCGAAAATCCGGGTCCCGCGCGGGGCGCCGTCCTGGTTGATCACCACGCCCGCGTTCTCGCCAAACCGTATGTACGAACCATCGTTCCGGCGGGTTTCCTTGGCCGTGCGCACCACTACGGCCCGGACGACCTCGCCCTTGCGAACGCCGCCGCCCGGCGTCGCCTCCTTGACGGAGGCCACGACCACGTCTCCGACACCGGCGCTGCGCCGCTTGCTGCCACCGAGAACCCGGATGGTCAGCAGGCTCCGGGCGCCGGAGTTATCCGCTACCCTTAGTTTCGTCTCCTGCTGGATCACTACTCGGCCCTCGATATGACGTTCGCCAGCCGCCAGTGCTTGCGGCGCGAGATCGGTCGGGTCTCGATTATCCGCACGGTGTCGCCCAAGCGGGCGTCGTTCTGCTCGTCGTGAACGAGGAACTTCTTTGAGCTCCGCACGCGCTTCTTGTAGAGCGGATGGCGCACCAACGTCTCTACCGAGACGGTTACCGTCTTCTCCGGCGCGTCCGAGACGACCATCCCGACCCGCTCCTTGCGCGTACCGCGGGTGGAGTCGGTCTGGACCCGGCCCTCGTCGAGGTCTACCCTCGTCGCCTGGCTCGCTACGGGCTCTTCGGCAACCTCCGCTTCGAGGACTTCCTCCAAAGGTTCTTCTTCGGTAGGCTCCCCGGCGGGGCCTTCAGTAGGCTCTTGCTCTTCCGGGAGCCCCTGGTTCTCTGTTTTTTCCTCCGCCATTTACCTCTCCTGCTGTTTCTGGTTCATCACGGTCAGGATGCGGGCGATGTTCTTCCGCACCTCTTTTAGCTGCCCCGTGTTATCCAACTGTCCGGTGGCGTGCTGGAAGCGCAGGTTGAAGAGCTCCCGCCGCGTTTCGGCGAGGCGCCGCTCCAACTCCTCCACGTCCAACTCGCGAACCTCGGCCGCCTTCACTACTGAACACCTCCCCGAACGATAATGCGCGTCTGGATGGGGAGCTTCTGGGCGGCGAGCCGCATGGCCTCGCGCGCCAGCTCCTCGTTTACGCCGCTCATCTCGAACATCACGCGTCCCGGCTTTACCACGGCCACGTAGTCCTCGGGGGTGCCTTTGCCGCTGCCCATCCGGGTCTCGGCGGGCTTCTTGGTCACGGGCTTGTGGGGAAAGATGTTGATCCAGACCTTTCCTCCGCGCTTGATCTTCCGGGTCATCGCGATCCGGGCCGCCTCTATCTGGCGGTTGGTGATCCAGGCCGGCTCCAACGCTTGCAAGCCGTACTCCCCGAAGTGGACGTCGGTGCCGCCTTTGGCCTGGCCCCGCATCCGGCCCCGGTGGGGCTTGCGGTACTTGAGTTTCTTGGGTACGAGCATCTTAAACCTTGCCCTCCAGGTCTTCGTCACTGTGGATCCCGTGGTTGATCCAGACCTTGACCCCGATCTGGCCCATCTGGGTCTTCGCCTCCCGGAAGCCGTAGTCTATGTCAGCGTCCAGGGTGTGCAGCGGAACCCGGCCCTCGGAGATGGTCTCTTCCCGGCTCATCTCGATACCACCGAGCCGGCCCCCGCACCGGATCCGGCATCCCTCGGCCCCGCTCCTCATGGCGCTGGTCATCGCCCGCCGCATGGTGCGGCGGAACGCGGCCCGGCCTTCGAGTTGCTCGGCGATGGACTCGGCCACCAGCGCGGCGTTGAGCTCCGGCCGCGATACCTCGCGCACGTTGACCTGCACTTTCTTGCCGGTCAGGCGCTCCAGATCGCCGCGGAGCGCGTCGACCTCGCTGCCGCCCTTGCCGATCACGATGCCGGGACGGGCGGTGTGGATGTCCACGACGACTTCGCCCTGCTCGGCGGCCTTGCGAATCTCGATGTTCGCTATGCCGGCCCGGTTGCTCTTCTTCTCGATGTGCTCCCGGATCTTGAGATCCTCGCCGAGCAATTCGGCGTAGTCCCTCTCGGAATACCAACTGCTCTTGAAATCTACTTTCTCGCCCTTGCGCCGTACGCCGAGGCGGAAGCCTTCCGGGTGTACTTTCTGGCCCATGCTACTCCTCTTCCTCCTCGTCTCCGGGCGTGTCTACGTTAGCGGTAATCGCCGCCAGGCTCTCCGGGACCGCGCCCAGCTCGACCGTTATGTGGCTGGTCCGCTTCCGGATCATGGTCGCCCGGCCCATGGCCCGCGCCCGGTAGCGCTTGATGGTCGGGCCGTCGTCCACCCGGATCTCCCGGACGAACAGGTCTTCCGGGGAGATGTCGAAGTTGTTCTCCGCGTTCGAGGCGGCGCTGTTTATAACGTCTCCGACCAGCCCGGCGGCCCGCTTGTTGGTGAACTGGAGCGTGCTCAAGGCGTCGGCGTAGTCCTTACCGCGAACCTCGTCGGCCACGAGCCGCGCCTTGCGCGGCGCGATGCGGATGTACTTTGCCACGGCTCGCATTAGCGCCTCCTCGCGGTCCGGTCGTCCTTCCGGTGGGTCCGGAAGGTCCTGGTCGGGGCAAACTCGCCGAGCTTGTGGCCCACCATGCTCTCCGTACAGAACACCGGCACGTGCTTGCGCCCGTCGTGAACGGCGATGGTGTGGCCCACGAACTCCGGATATATAACCGAAGCCCGGCTCCAGGTCTTGAGCATCCGGCGCTCGTTATTTTCGTTCATCGCGAGGATGCGCTCCATGAGCTTCTCCTCGACGAACGGATCTTTCTTAGAGGATCGCGTCATCTAGCGCCTCCTTCCTTTCCTGCGGCGGCGCACGATCATGGCGTCCGACCGCTTGTGCTTCTTCCTGGTGGGTGAGCCTTGCGTGATCTTGCCCCACGGCGTAACCGGCGCCCGGCCCGGCGTGCTCTTGCCCTCACCGCCGCCGTGCGGGTGGTCTACCGGGTTCATGACGGTGCCGCGGACCGTGGGCCTCACACCGAGATGCCGCTTGCGGCCGGCCTTGCCCCAGCGCACGTTCTGGTGCGACTGGTTTCCGACGACCCCGATCGTGGCCCGGCAGGTGCTCTGCACCCGCCGCCGCTCGCCGGAAGGGAGCCGCAGCGTAACCAGGCTACCTTCCCGGGCAACGAGCTGGGCGCTCGTTCCGGCGCTCCGCGCCATCTGGGCCCCGCGCCCCGGCTCCAGCTCCACGTTGTGGATTACCGTGCCGACCGGGATGCGGTTTAGCGGCAGGGCGTTCCCGACCTCTACTTCGGCCTCCGGACCACTCATCACGACGGACCCGACCGTCAGGTTGCGAGGCGCCAGGATGTAGCGCTTCTCGCCGTCGTGGTAGTGGAGCAGCGCGATGTTCGCCGAGCGGTTCGGGTCGTACTCGACCGCCGCGACCGTCGCGGGCACGCCGTCTTTCTGGCGCTTGAAGTCTATGAGCCGGTACCGCCGCTTGTGGCCGCCGCCCTTGTGGCGGGTCGTGATGCGGCCCTTGTTGTTGCGGCCGCCTTTCTTGGACAGCTTGCGGAGGAGGCTCTTCTCCGGCTTCTCGCGGGTTACGGATTCTCTCGTCAGGACCGACGAGTTCCTCCGGCCCGCGGTAACCGGGTTGTAACGTATCGCCGGCATCCTAGACTCCCTCGAACATTTCTATACTGTCGCCCTCGGCCAGCTTCACGACGGCCTTCTTCCAGGTGGGCGTCCGGCCGCTGGTAAGGCCCTGGCGTTTGGGCTTGCTCTTGACGTTTACGGTGTTGACCCGGGCGACCTTCACGTCGAAGGCGTGCTCTATGGCGTTCCGGATCTGGTTCTTGTTCGCCCGCCGGTCGACCTCGAAGGTGTACTGGTCCTCTAGCTCGATGAGGTTGTAGCTCTTCTCCGAGATGACCGGGCGGATTATTACTTGATGCGGGTCCATCTAACCCTCCTCCCGATTTCCGGCGAGCCGGCCGTAAGCCGCCCGCGAGAACACGACCTCCCGGGCCCGCAAGAGCTCGTACACCCCGTACTCTCCGGGGTAAGCTATGCTGACCTCCGGCAGGTTCCTAAACGAGAGCTCCGCGTTCGCGTCGTCCTCACTCAGGACCAGCAGCACCGGACCCTCGACCTCCATCGCAGAGAGGATTTGCTTCGCCTGCTTGGTCGACGGCTGCCCGAAACGCAGGGAGTCGAGCACGTACAGCTCGCCGTCGGCGGCCTTGGCCGAAAGCGCGCCGTCGAAGGCCGCCCGGGCCTCCTTGCGGTTGATTCGCTTGCCGTAGCGGGCGGGCTTGGGCTTTGGCCCTCCCCAGGTTCCGCCGCCGACCCGTACCGGCGACTTGGCGTCTCCCGCCCGGGCGCGGCCGGTGCCTTTCTGACGGTAGAGCTTCGCCCCGGAGCCCCGGATCTGGTTGCGGCCCTTGGTGGCCGCCGTGTACGCCCTCTTGGCGTCCAGCTCCGCGACTACGGCCCGGTGGATCACGTGCTCCTTGGGCTCCGTGGTGAAACGCGGTCCCTCGAGCTCCAGCGAACTCTTCTCACCGCTGCGGGCGTCTACCACCTGAGCCGTGGCCTTTGCCTCCGCCATGCTACCCACCCGCCTTTCGGATATTAACCACCGCGTTCTTACCACCCGGCACGCCGCCGCGGACCCAGAGCTCGTTGTTCTCCGCGTCCACGTTGACGACCCGGAGGTTCTTTACCGTGACTTCCTTGTTGCCCATCTGCCCCGGCATCTTCTGTCCCTTGAAGATGCGGGCCGGGTCTGCGGAAGCCCCTACGGAGCCCGGCTGGCGGATGTTGTGCGAGCCGTGGGTCATCGGCCCCCGGTGGAAGCCGTGGCGCTTGATCGTGCCCTGAAAACCCTTGCCTTTGCCGGTGGCGCTAACGTCCACTTTGTCTCCGACCTCGAAAACGTCGGGACCGAGGCTCTCGCCGACCTCGCCCTGCACCCCCCGCAACTCCTTCAAGTAGCGCCGCGGGGGCGTGTCTACCTTGGCGAAGGTGCCGGCGTAGGCCCGGCTGACCTTGCTGGCCTTGACCTGCCCGAAACCAACCTGGACGGCCTCGTAGCCGTCTTCCTCCGCGGTGCGGACCGCGGTGATAACGTTCGGCTCGACCTCCAGGACCGTGACGCTCACGAGCGTGCCGTCGTCCTGGAAGGCCTGGGTCATATGCTTCTTTCGTCCGAAAACTGCCGTTGCCATAACCTCTAATTCGCCTTTATCTCGATGTTCACGCCCGCCGGCAGGTCGAGCCGCTGGAGCGAATCTACCGTGCGGGGCGTGGGTTGCTGGATATCTATCAGGCGCTTGTGCGTGTGCATCTGGAAGTGTTCCCGGGAGTCCTTGTCTTTGAACGGGCTCCGGATAACCGTGTACACGCTGCGCTTTGTCGGTAGCGGGACCGGGCCGAAAACGAAGGCCCCGGTCCGCTCCGCGGTGTCCACTATGGACTTAGCCGTTTTGTCTATGACCTCGTGGTCATAGGCTTTGAGCTTGATCCTTATCTTGGATACGGCCACAGGACACCTACTCTACTATCTGGGTGACGACGCCGGCTCCTACCGTCCTGCCACCCTCCCGGATCGCAAAGTTCAAACCCTCATCCATCGCTATCGGGCTGATCAACTCCACGTTCATTACCGTGTTGTCTCCCGGCATCACCATCTCTACTCCCTCTTCCAACTGGATCTCCCCCGTCACATCCGTCGTCCGGAAGTAGAACTGCGGCCGGTAA
>JBHJHC010000022.1:0-54934 GCA_050331175.1 Rubrobacteraceae bacterium
CAGGGTGAAGGCATCCGGCGAGCGCAATCCCGCCTCCAGAGACTCGCGCTCGGCGTCACTCAGTGGACGCACGAAGATTGGTCGTTTCATGCTCTGGAGGATAACCATCAACTACTGTCCTGTCTGGAAATGCACTAGGGCACGGGAGTCGCCATTTCCACCGACATCGGTAGTGACGGTGCCAGGGAGACTGCCCGAGGGGTTGAACGTAGGGTCCAGATCCCCTGGTGCCGCTTCCGCCTCCCCACCTCCTGCCACCCCCAACATCACCATCGCACTTGCTACAGCCACCACCCACAAGATAACCCTGCTTACAGACCTGCTGCCCACAGAACTAGCCGCTAGCTGCCTTCCTTCAACTACACTAGACTCACCCAACTTCACTCCTCCACCTAAACGCATCTCTACACACCCCTCTCGCGCCAGCTTCCCACCAACAACCTCCCTACGGAAAACAACTCACCCCTTCCGCTACAACCCCCAACAAACCCTCACTACCGCAAACATCCCACCCACAGGCCAGGCAGTAGCCCTCGTAGGCGTACAGGCGCAAAAGCGGTAAATGGCTAGCAGACTAGCCATACGCTCATATGTTGATACAAGGGGCACGATAACCCAATCGCAAGACGAGTGCAAGGGAACCTATTTGGAGGCTGTGCCAATAGGCGGCGTATCAGCAGGTAACCGGTCACGGGAGGCTAGATCATTTCGGGGCTACGACGAAGACGCAATGAGTGGATAGAGGCCGGGGCAACGGAGGCTTTGGAAGAATGTGGTCATAGTGGTGGGAAGGCTCATCGGAGGAGAGTGGATGCGCTGTAGGCGGGAAAGCCGACCTCCCCGCAAGCCATGACCTATTGGCGGAAGCTCTAAACCTCGATGTTCAACGTATCGGGATGAATTTCTAGCCGGCCTTTTCTCCAGCGAGTATCCGGGAGGAGTTGTAAATGTGTTTCGTCGCTTCGCGCCAGACATCGGCGCCAACCTCGAAGGCTTCGCGGCCCAGCGGCGTGAGCGTGTAGACTTTGCGCTCGCGGCCGTTGACGACTTGCTTCTCGCAGGTTACGCAGCCGTCCCGCTCGAACTCGCGGAGCACCGGGTAGACGGCGCCCTCCGTGGGCACACAGAAGTTGTCCGTCATCCGGGCTACCTGGTTGATGATCTCATATCCGTAAGACGGCTGACCATAGAGAACCCGCAGAATAAAGAACTTGCAGAGGCTCATCTTTATAACGTCGCTCCAGTACTGGCGGTTCGTATACTCCACCGGTTCGCCCTCCCTTCCACTCTGCCGTTGCTTTTATACCTTAATGGTCTAGGTATATCAAGGAGTGGTGTCTGATGAAGCGGCTTGAAAAGCCGGTTATCATCCGGGACATGGTTGTAGCGTTGCAAACTGGGCGAGATATTTGGACTATGTAGCCGGCTTCTGTTTCTCGGACTGTGGCGAGAAGGTCGCCCTGATCCGCAAGCTCAACCCCGAGTGGCAGCGCGGATGTTTGAACGGCATCGGTGGCAAGGTCGAGCCCGATGAGAGCCTCTACGGGGCTATGGTGCGGGAGTTCGAGGAGGAAACCGGCGCGCGCGTCGAAGGCTGGCGGCTATTCTGTACCGCCACCACGGAGGAAGACCGGCTACACTTCTTTACCGCCCGGGGGGATCTCACAACGCTGCGCAGCGTCGAAGCTGAGGAGGTCGTAACGGTGGACGTGGGCGAGATCCCGGCGTTGGATACCATTCCGAACCTGCGGTGGCTGATACCGCTCGCCCTCGATGAAGGGAACCGGGGCGCCCACCTCGACTACGTTCCAACGCACAGAGCCGGTTAGCTGGTCTAGGGTCGGCTGCGGAGTCGTCCCTCCCAGCGATAGTGGGTCAAGACCTTTCGGATGAGCCTTCTAGTGATAGCGTGGTCGCTAAATTGAGGTGTAGCGGGCCACGTTCTGGCCCGTGGCGTAGGCCCAGTAGCGGTCCCCGTAGCTGAAGTGCCACCATTCGTGCGGGTAGTTGACGAATCCGGCGGACCTCATGGCTTCGAGGAGCATCCGGCGGTTGGCCTTTGCTTCCGGAGAGATCCCGTCGGCATCGGTGCGCATTAGCGGTCCCTCTTCGTTCCACTCGGACCCCATGTCCAGTTCCCTACCATCCTCGTCCGCCAGCACCAGGTCCATCGCCCCGCCCGTCGAGTGGGGCGGGACATTCCACGGCGGCGCGACGAACTTGGCGTTCTCCTGCAGAAGACGCTCCTCGGACCAGTCCTGGTGGCTCTCTTTAAGGAGCGCGAGGTTCTCCTCCCAAATGTGTTGCTGGAACTCCAGGGGTCTGTGACACTCCAGCACCAGCAGCCGCACGCCCTCCGGGAGCGCCCCGTCGGCCGCGACGAGGCGTTCGGCCACGCCGCTGCGGCAGTGCAGGCGCGTCTCGGCCAGGTTATCCGACCACGGGTGGTCGGTGGTGGCGGTGGCGAGCACGGGGTACTCGAGCAGGTCCACCAGAGGCTCTCCGCATTCCTCTATAGGAATCGCTAGAACCTTGGGATCATCTATGAGCGTGGGCTCATCCACATCGGTCAGTATTGCAAATCAGCGGCGCGACTTCACGGCCGAGGAAACTCTTGATGCGTGGCAGGTACAGGCATCGAGCGCTATCCTCCGAAATGTTTCCACGACACCCGCAGCTATTCCTGGCAGCGTAGAATCTTTCTCGGGTAGGATCTATAGTGCAATCATTACCTCGAAGAGCCGGCGTAGGAAGACCGAGGAGGCCACATATGAGGGTTGCCGTTGGCAGTGATGAGAGAAGCGAACTTACAGACGTCCTCATCGAGGAGCTTGAAGAGCGGGGACACGAGATCTTGGCCTTCGGGCCGGTAGCCGGACAAGAAGAGTCCGATTGGCCGCTCGTCTGCGGCCGGGTGGCCGAAGCGGTGGCCGCCAACGAAGCGGATGAGGGGATCGTTTGCTGCTGGACGGGGACGGGAGCGAGCATCGCGGCCAACAAGGTACCCGGCATCCGGGCCGCCCTGGTACATGATTCGGAGACCTCCCGGGGGGCGCGGGTCTACAATCATGCCAACGTGTTGGCTTTAAGCCTCCGCGCTACCCCCGTTCCCGTTATGCGCGAAATACTGGACGCGTGGTATTCCACCCCTCCAGAAGAAGGAGAAGCGCAGAGTGACTGGAACCTGCAGCAGGTCGACCGTATTCGGCAGCTGGAGAAGAAGTATGGAGGTGAGGATACATAGCAGTCACAGCTCCGCAGGCCCGCCGGGTTTCTTCCAGTCGCCCTCCGGGACGAGTGTATCGCCCAGTTCGTGCTCCCGGTTTTCCGGCGGCTCCCCGAAGGGTTCGCGGCCGTAGCCTGTGGCATTGAGAACTTCCTTCGCCAGTCCTGGAACCCGTGACCCTCGTCTACCCGACGAGCAACCTCGTTGTTGCGTTACTCTACCGGATCTACGGGGGGAGCTTCCGACGAGTTTTGGGTTTCTTCGCGCAACTGTGTGAGGGATTCGGCAAAGGTCAGGCCCGAGGCCCGCAGCAGGTCTACGGCGGTGGCCCGAATCTGGCCGACGAGCAGGCTGGTCTCCAGGTCGTTGCGCTCCAGGAGCACGGCGGTAGCGTAGCCTGCGGCGCTCAACGCGTATCGGCGGGCGCGGGCGGGCCGATCCGTCTTCTCCAGGTAAGCGGCCAGGTCCTCGACCGACCTGGCGAGGTCGAGGATAGCTTCGGGTAGCGGCCGCGGCACGGTATTGCCGGCCCTCAGCGTAGTCGCCGCGGCCCGGGCCAGAGTCCGGGTATCTCGGACGGCGAGATCCAACTGTTCCGTCGCGGTTGCGTAGTAATCGAGATGCCCGAGGGTCCGCCGGCGGGGTGGAGAGTAGCGCGCGATCTTGTACCCGGCGGAGAGGGTTTCCTTGAACATGCTGACGCTGTGATCTATCCTCCGCGCCTCGATCAGGGCCTTCTCCGCCTGGTGCAGATCTCCGCCCTGGAGTGCCCCAGCCGTCGCCCGCAGCACGGCGACCAGATCGTCGAAGATGGGCCGGGCCGCCTTCTGGACCCGTTTCTCCGGGTGGTTGGGCAGCAAGCTGCTAACCAGCAGCGCGACGGCGCCCCCCACCAACGCCTCCAAGAAGCGGTCCGGAGATAACCCGGTGGTCGAAGGATCGAGGGTGGCAACCAGCATGGCCGAAACTCCGGCCTCGGTAACCAGCATGGGGCCGCCCCCGATCATCATGGCCGCCCCCATCGCGAGCGCCACGACGACCCCGATCTGGATCGTACCACTGCCGATGAGGAAGACGATCAAATCCGCAACCGCGAGCCCGAACGCCACCCCGAGTATCCACTCCGCCGACCGCTGGAGCGTCTGCCCGGCTACCGCTCCTACCGAGATGACCGCCGCTATCGCCGCAACAAACGGCCGATCCTGCCCCAGAAGCGCCCCCGCCAGATACCACGCGAGGCTCGCCGAGAGCGCCGTCTGCAAGATCGGCCAACCACCATCCCGCAGACGGGCGATACCCCGCCCAAAGCGGTCCCGTAACGTAGAACCCGCAGCTGCTCTCATACCGGCCAGTGTACCTGAACTCATAACCCCACAACTCTTCTACCAACGGCTACACCTACACTATGTGCACAACACATATATCGAAGTTATCACGGGGCCGCGGCAAGGCAAGCGGGTTCAAGGACTCTTAAACTTCTTGTTACTCTGTTGTTACGGAGCGTCTGTGCTCTGGGTGTGGAGGCGTTCGGCGTAGTCTTCGATCCGGGTTTTCAGAAAGAGCGGATTTAGCCAGCTCCCGGGGATGTCTTCTGCGCCGTAGAAGGCGCCCGCGAGTTGGCCGTAGACCGCGCCGGTGGTATCGGTATCGTCTCCCAGGTTGACGGCCAGGAGGCATCCGCCGCTAAAGGAGTCACTATTGTAGAAGGCCCAGAGCGCGGCCTCGAGCGAGCGCACCACGTAGCCCGTGCCTTCAATCTCCGGCGGCTGGCGGTGTTTGAATGAGCCTGCGGAGATCTCGTCTATCTCCGGGGCGAGAGGGTCTTCGTCCCAGTAGCCGGGCCCGGGACTATAGCGTTCCGAGAGCAGCTCGTCCTTTCCGGCCCCGTTCGTCGCCCCGACCAGCAGGGCGCCGAAGTACCGGCAGGCGTCCACGGCGTTTCGGGCTCCGTGGGTCGTGCGGGAGCTCTCTGCGGACCGCCCGATGGCCTCCCTGGGGTCCCGGGCGAAAAAGAGCGGGACCGGGGCGAGACGCATTATGGAGCCGTTGCCGGCCTTGTCCGGGTTCTCCACCCCGCAGTACGGTTCTCCGGTCTGCTCGAAGCGTTCGATGGCTTCGCGGGTCGTGCCGCCGATGCCGAAGCAGTAGCCCTTGCTGCTCAGGTGTCCCTCACGATACCAGCGCCGGTAGCGCTCGAGCTGGTCGGCCGGGTCGGAGCCACCGCGCTCTATCAGGCTCTCCGCCAGACACAACGCCATCGAGGTGTCGTCCGTCCACTGTCCCGGTTCGACGCCGTGAAAGCCGCCTCCGACCATCTCCTCCACGGGCTCGAACCAGCCCGGCCGCAATCCCTCCAGCGGGGCGCCCAGGGCATCCCCGACGGCCAGCCCGAGGAGCGCACCCCGGTAACGTTCAATCTGTTCCATGTCACAAATGATAGCCCTGTCTCGACCGTAACCGTCTCATGAAGTGTGATCCAGATCAAACCGGTGTACAATTCGGTTATGGTGACTTTTCGTTACGGAAGGACGTACTACGAGGAGGGTGAGTTCGTCCGGCGCAGAGACGCGATGCCGGGCGATGATCTGGATCCCGTGGTGCGGATAGAGGAGAACCTGGGGACGATCGAGGTTCCTTGCGGCAAGGTGGACTGCCGGAGCAACTGCCTGGAGTACCTGGTGCAGGCGGCCCACCGGCAGGAGGATTACCCGCTGGCGGAGTGCAAGATCTCGCCTCTAGTAAGCATCCTCTAGCCTTTAGGCTCGCGGCCCGGTAGGTGGCGGGCTACCAGTCGAGGCCTGTCCGGCTAGAAATCTTCTAGGTCGTAATACTTCTGTACGGGTGGACGGCCTGCGGTGTACAGCCGGAAGAGCGGGCCCCCGCCCAGGGGAGCAAGGAACAACCCGGCAAGCCCTGCGGGCAACATGTCCCGGGCGACGGACCACGCCACCAGCAGCGGGGTTCCAGGGGCGAACTCAGAACTGCGGATAAGGCTCAACACGTCGAGGACGCCGCCGGGTGGCAGCACGCCCCAGGCGTAGGCGCCGATAGTAAGCAGGCCGGAGATGAGCCCCATAAACAGGCCGAGGCCCAGGCTCAGGGTAAACCGGGTGCCGAGCGTGGCCGGAGGCACGTCAGAGCCTGACTTCCGCCGGGCGATCAGGAAGCCGCCGAAGACAGGCGCGGCTATGACCCCGGCGAGCAGGCCGACCCCCATGTACACGGAAACGAGCCAGGTAAAGTTCCCTTCACTTCCCTCTCCTCCCTGGAAGAGCAGGAGTATAACGGGGCTCGGAAAAAGCGACTTTATGAGCGCAAACCCTAGCCCGTACACAGCGCCGAGCCCCAGAAGCCGGACAAAGTTCATAATTCTCCTTTCGCGCCGAACCCGGCGGCGCGGTTGACCAATATTCCAGAGACGGGGCCGGACGAGGCGCCGGCCGCCGCGACGTAGAGAGAAACCGGCAAGGTTACATAAGAGCGCACCATCACGCCCCCCACCGTCCGCAGACTTCCGGGATGGTGGCGAGCAGTGTTTGCCACGAGGTCCGGTTCGAAGGGCCGATTGCGGAGGGCGGGTATCATTATTCCGGAGCCTTCCGGTCCACCACCCGGTTTATGGCGAGACCGGTAAGGGGCGCCAGAGCAATACCGACGAGCAGGGCGTAGAAAAACACGGTCCGCCCCACGATGGCGCTCTGCAAGAAAATGGACGGTTGCGCCACGAGACTGTAGATGGCGGATGGGGTGGCGGCCGAAAACCCGGACATGGTGATCGTCATCGCCAGCCAGATAGAGAGAGCCGCGAGCACGCCAACGGCCACCGCCTGCAGCAAGCCGGTCGTGAAGCCGGAGAGCAGCCATCCTGGCCAGCCGCTTTCCTTCCGAAAACGTAGTTTCCGGCTCGCCCACCAACCGGCGACCCAGGTTCCCGCAGCCCCGCTCAGGGCCGCGCACACCAGCGCCGTGACCAGGAAAGGGCTAAGTCTCAGGGAACCCGCGAACGCGGCCTCCGCCGGAACGAGGGCCAGGACAAAACCCCAAAGGCCGCCGGCACCGAGTAGTAGGTTACGCGAGGAACTGGACATCACGGCATTATAAATACCTCCGCCCACCCTCGGGTGTCAGCAATACTTTTCACGGGGCTCCCTACAACGCGCCTAGTCCCCGGGATTCTACTCGACCCAGACGGTCTTGGCGTTAACGAACTCCCGGATGCCGAAGACGGAGAGCTCCCGGCCGTAGCCGGACTCCTTGACGCCGCCGAAGGGAACCTCCGGGGTGGATTCCGTCATCTTGTTCACGTAGACCATGCCAGCTTCGATCTCCTCTATAAACCGCGCCCGTTCTTCTTCGACGTTTGTCCAGGCGCTGGAGCTGAGGCCAAAGGGCGTGTCGTTGGCGAGCCGGATGGCCTCGTCGACGTCCCTCACGCGGAACATGGAGGCTACGGGACCGAAGATCTCCTCCTTGTAGGCCGGCGAGTCCTCGGGGATATCCGTGAGCACGGTCGGCGGGTAGTAGTTTCCGGGGCCGTCCAGCGGCTCTCCGCCGGTCAACACCCGCGCCCCGGCGTCCACCGAGTCCCGGACCTGCTGGTCAACGTCTGCGAGCATCTGCTCGGTAGACAGCGGCCCCATGTCCGTGTCCTCGTCCATCGGATCCCCTACCTTCAGCGCCGACATCGCCTCCACGTAGCGGTTCTCGAAATCCTCGGCGATCTCCTCGTGGAGGATAAACCGCTTGGCGTTGATGCACGACTGGCCGTTGTTGAGCGTCCGGGCCGTTACGGCGGTGCTTACGGCTTCTTCGAGATCTGCCGAGGGCATCACGATAAACGGGTCGTTTCCACCGAGCTCCAGGACTGCCTTCTTTATGTTCTCTCCGGCCGCCGCGGCGACTTTGCTGCCGGCGGGGCCGCTGCCGGTGAGGGTGGCGGCTTTGACCCGGGGGTCGTCTACTATGGCCTGAACCTGGTCGCTCCCGATCAACAGCGTCTGGAAGGCTCCCTCAGGGAAACCAGCCCGGTGGATGATGTCTTCTATGGCGAGCGCACACCGCGGGACGTTGGAGGCGTGCTTCAGCAGGATCACATTTCCGGCCATAAGCCCCGGGGCGGCGTGCCGGAAGACCTGCCAGAACGGGAAGTTCCACGGCATCACGGCCAGCACCGGCCCGATGGGCTGGTAGCGGACGTAGACCTTCGCGCCCTCCATCTCTATCTCCTCGTCCGCCATAAAGCGCTCGGCGTTCTCCACGTAGTACCGGCAACCGCGGGCGCATTTGTTGGCTTCGGCGACAGCACCGGCCAGTGGTTTGCCCATCTCCTCCGTGATGATGCGGCCAAACTCCTCGGCCTCCTCCTCCAGGATCTCCGCCGCCCGCGTTAGCATCTGCGCCCGCTCCTCGAACGAGGTCTTGCGGTACGCGTCAAAAGTGTCGGCGGCGCGCTGGAGCTTCTCCTCTACTTGCTCCTCCGACAGCGGCTCGAAAGACTCGACCTCTTCGCCGGTCGCCGGGTTGACGGTGGATATAGCCATATCTACTCCTCCTCCAAAAGGTTACTCGTTCCCACTGGTATAAATATACACTCTGATCGCCGTGTACCCTCCGGTTGGGGCATTTAATCTGCTACCGGGGCCCGGGAGAGGGTTTCCAGGGTTAGGTCGAGTCGTTGGTGAAGCCCGGGGTCCGGGCCTATCGTTCTACCATCGAGTTCCGCCACCGCTTCCACCCCGCGCACGTTGTTTACGCAGTAGAGCGGTTCAACCCGGCCGGAGGGCAGTTCGCCTTCCTGGATGGCTCCCGCCTGTAGCAGGGCACGCCGGGCCACACCTCCGAGGACCGTGCCGTCCTGTGGCGGCGTGCGCGGTTCGCCATCGACTACGCCCACCAGGTTGGAGATCGTGGCTTCGACGAGCCGCCCGTCCCGGACGAACAGGGCTTCGTCACAGCCGGCAACTTCGGCCTGGCTCAGGGCCAGGATGTTCGGGAGGTAGTTGAGGGTCTTGTGGGCCGCGAGAGGACCCCGGCCGTCGGGGACCGTGATGGCCCGCAGCGGCGGGCGGGGTTCCGGCAGGCCGGAAGCCGTGACGAGGAGCGTCGGATCTCCGGTGTTTCTCGGGGAGGGACCGCGCCCCCCGGCGCCGCGCGTCACGGTTATCTTCACCACGCCTTCTTCCAGGTAGAGTCGGGAGATCAAACCCCAACAGGCTTTCTCGAGCTCCTCCACCGGGGGGGCCGCGATATACAACGCCGCCGCATCCCGGAGCAGCCGCTCCAGATGCCAGTCCAAAAAACGCGGGTTCCCGCCGGAGATTCGGATGGTGGTAAAGAGGCCGTCACCGTAGGCCAGTCCCCGGTCGGCGACGGACAGGCAGGCTTTCTCGGTCGGCAAGTAGGCGCCGTTGAGGTAGACGAGGTTCATGGCGGGCTGGCCCCCAGGCACTCGAGTAGGGCGGCGGCTTTCGCGAGGGATTCCCGGTACTCGCGGGCGGGAACCGAATCGGCGACGATACCGCCACCGGCCTGGGCGTAAGCCACACCGGCTTTCAGCAGGATGGTGCGGATAACGATGTTCATGTCCATCGAGTTCTTGTTCAGGCATCCGAACGAGCCCGTGTACAGAAAGCGCCGCACGGGCTCCAGCTCTTCGATGATCTCCATGCAGCGGACCTTCGGGCAGCCGGTTATGGTGCCTCCGGGAAACATACCGGCCAGCAGGTCTACCGGATCCTTCTCCGGCGCGAGCTCGCCCGCTATCTCGGAGACTATGTGAACGACGTGGGAGTAAGCCTCGGTCGTCATCAACTCCTCCACGCGAACCGTCCCGTAGGCCGCGGTTCGCCCGAGGTCGTTGCGCTCGAGGTCTACGATCATGGCGTGCTCCGCCCGCTCTTTGGGGTCTAAAAGCAGCTCCGGGCCCTCCGTCTCCTCTTTCGGATACGTCCCGGCGATGGGCCTCGTAGAGGCTGTCCTCTCCGAGAGCCGCACGAGCAACTCCGGGGAGCTGGATACCGCCGCAAAGCCGGGAAAAGACAACATCCCACCGTAGGGCGAGGGGTTGACGGACCGGAGAGCGCCGTAGAGCGAGACGGGATCTTCGTCGAAAGGAACCGCGAACCGCTGGGAAACGTTGACCTGGAAGACGTCCCCGGCCCGGACGTACTCCTTGATCCTTCTCACCGCCCGCTCGTACCCGTCGCGACCCATGCTCGACCGGGCCACCGAAACCGCTTTCCGCCCGCCCCCGACGAGCGGCGGCGCCTCTTCGAGCGCCCGGGCTACCGGTGCCGGGTCCTCCCCCGCCGGGACGGAGACCCACGCCGCACTGCCTTCGACGCCCACCGTGTAGCGCGGAAGTATGAACTGCGCGTCGGGTAAATCCAGGTCGTCTTCGGCGAGCACGGGCAGCCGCTCCAGGTGTCGTACCGCATCGTAGGAGAGGTAGCCGAAGAGCCCGGCTCCACCCTCCAGCGGATGGGCATCTCCGCCCGCCCGGTCCAGAAAACGCCTGAGCCTCTCGAACGGGGAAGCATTTTTCTCAACGACCAGGTGTTGTTCGGGCTCGAAGGCAAGCACCGAAGTCCCCCATCCCTCGCCCTCCAGCAGGACGAACGGGTCCACCCCCGGAACGAGCCCCAGAGCCGGGATCAACGCCGCGAGGTCGAGGGGTTCGCCGGCCCGGAAACGGTGGACCTCCCGGGTTTCCGTCGAGGTGATTCTCCGGTCCCCGGCCGCGTTGTCCAGAGCCTCTTTCACAGCCGCAATATTACCGTGTCGCCGGAAGCTCGTCACTCTGTTCCGTCGGTTACAATTGGGAGCCCATGGACGGTACGCAACCCAACACCCCGCAGGAAGCGCGGCGCATTTTGGAACGCCGGGCCCGGGAGGCGGGCTTTGACCTGATCGGGGTCACGGGCGCGGAGCCGCTTACAGAGGGCGGCCAGCGGCTGCGGGAGTGGCAGGAGGCCGGGATGGCCGCGGATATGGGATACATGCACCGTCCCGTCGAGCTTCTCTCCAACCCGAAGAAATTGCAGAAGAGCGCCCGGAGCGTCGTTTCCCTGGGCGTCTCGTACTACCCGGGCGAACACCCGGATAACCGGGGCGGCGGGCGCGTCGCCCGGTACGCCTGGGGGCGCGACTACCACGAGGTAATAAAGGACCGGCTCTACCGGTTGCGGGAGGCGTTGGAGGAGGATCTGGGGACCAGGATCAAAGCCCGGGCCTTTACCGACGCCGTGCCGCTCCTGGAACGCTCGGCGGCCCAGCACGCGGGGCTCGGGTTTTTCGGACGCAACGCGTGCCTCATAAACGGCGAGATCGGCTCGTACTTCTTTATTGCGGACCTGATCCTGAACCTGGAACTGGAGCCCGACCCGCCCGGCTCCGGCACCTGCGGCCGCTGTACCCGCTGCATCGACCGCTGCCCGACCGGCGCGATCCAGGCCCCCGGCGTGGTGGACGCCCGGTTGTGCATCTCGTACCTGACCATCGAAAACCGCGCCGAGATACCGCGCCACCTGCGCCCGCTCGTCGGAGACTGGGCCTTCGGGTGCGACGTCTGCCAGGAAGTCTGCCCGTACAACAAGACGAAAGCCGCCAGCAGCCGGTGGCCGGAGTTCAGCGCCGGGTCGGGGGTGGGCCCGTACCTGGAGATAATGGAGGTGTTGGAGATCCGGACCGAAGAGGAGTTCGGGCGGCGCTTCGCCGGCACGCCCCTCACCCGGCCCGGCCGGGCCGGGCTACTCCGCAACTGCTGCGTGGCCGCGGGAAACCTGAAGCTCAAGGAGGCTATCCCGGCCCTGGTGCGGACGCTCCGGGAAGACCCGTCGGCGCTCGTCCGGGGGCACGCGGCGTGGGCGCTCGGTGAGATCGGAGCCGGAGCCCGTGGCGGGGCGGCCGGGTCTGCCCTGCAAGAAGCCGCGGGTGTCGAAGAAGACGCGTGGTGTAAAGAAGAGATAGCGCTGGCGCTCGAAAAAGCGGACCGTCGCGCTCCCGTGGGTTAGAATAGGAAGACTATGGCGGATCAAGTAGATTATTACAAGGTACTCGGCATCTCCCGGAACGCTTCGCAGAGCGAGATCAAGAATGCTTACCGCCAGCTCGCCAAGGAACGTCACCCGGACCAGGCGGGCGGCAGCGCAGACAAGTTCGCCCTGCTGCAAGAGGCGCACGCCGTCCTGGCGGACCCGACCCGCCGCCGGCAACACGATGAAGCCCTGGACCTGGCCCACGCGGCAGACCAGCTCGCGGGCCTGGAACTAGACTTCGGCTCGGCCGAGGACGAGCTCTCGGCCCGCCGCCAACAGCGGGAGTCGCAGAGCGGTCCGGGCCTCGGCGAACGGCTCCGCAGCCGTTTCGGGCGCAAGGAGCAACCGGACGGCGGAAACAACGGCCGGAATCAAGAGCGGAACCGAGCGCGGGGCCGGACGCGGGGCCGCTACCGGGTAGAGAGCGAAGCCCGGTGGTACGAGCCCCAGGACTTCGACCCGGATCCCATAACCTGGAAGAGTGGCACGATCTCCTTTCTCGGCGCCCTCGTGATCTTCCTGGCTTTGGGCCAGATCGGGCTGTGGGCCACGGTTCCGGAGGAGGTTGATCCGGGCGTCCTGGAGGGAATAGCCCTTCTTTCGCCGCTCATGCCCATTCTCTACACTCTGGCCGGGCTGGTCGTGGCGTACTTCGCCTTCCGGGCCGCCGGCTACGCCGCGGTGGCGCTGGTCTTCGTGGCCGGGCTGATCGTGGGCGGGCAGGGAGGCCCCGAGGGACTCCTGCAGTTCATCACGCTGGGCATCATCATCTTGTTCGTCATGATCTGGCTCGGCAACCGCCGCGACCAGGCCGCCCGCCGCTAGAACAACCCCCTCTAGAATCGAGCTCATATTGCCCCACGCCTCGGAGATAGAGAGCTTTATCCGACACTTCGAGGAGCGCGCCGCTCCCGTCGAGAAGGCGGTGGGCGAAGCCTGGTGGAACCTCGCAACAACCGGTACCGAAGACGCCCGAAAAGAGTTGGTCCGGGCCGGCAACGCGTACAACCAGCTATTCTCCGAGAGGGCCGCCTACGAGAAGGTGCGGGGCTGGTACGAGGGCCGCCACGCCCTGGAAAACCTGCTGTTGCGGCGCCAGGTCGAGGTACTCTATCTCACCTACGCCGGCCGGCAGGGAGACCCGGGGATCCTCGAACGCATAGAGGAACTCGAAGCGGAAGCTAACGCCACGTACAGTAACCATCGGGCCCGCGTCAGGGGCGGGGAGATCGGGGAGAACGAGGTCCGGGACACGCTCCGCGACTCGGGAGACGAAGAGCTGCGCCGGGAGACCTGGGAAGCCTCCAAAACCGTGGGCCGCGAGATAGAAGAAACGGTGCGGGAGCTGGCCCGGCTGCGCAACCAGTTGGCCCGCGAGGCCGGCTACGAGAACCATTACTACCGGTCTCTGAGCCTGCAGGAGATAGATGCCGAAGAGCTGGCCCGCACAATGTCTCAGCTGGAATCCGCGACCGAAGCTCCCTTCCGCGAGCTAAAGAACTCCCTCGACGAGAACCTGAAAGAGAGGTTCGCCTCCGAGCAGGTCATGCCGTGGCACCTGTCGGACCCGTTCTTTCAAAGCTGCAAACACGACCCGGTCGTAGACGCGGGAACCGGGCCGGACGTAGACCACTTTTTCCGGAACAGGGACCTCGAAGCCCTGACCCGTAAGACCTACGATAACATCGGCCTGGAGGTTCGGGATGTCCTTGCCAGGAGCGACCTCTACGAGCGGGAAGGCAAGAGCCAGCACGCGTTCTGTCTCGGCATCGGGCGGGGTTATCCCTACGACGTGCGGGTGCTCGCCAACGTCAAGCCCGACGCCTACTGGATGACCACGATGCTGCACGAGTTCGGCCACGCCGTCTACGACAAACACATAAACCCGAGGCTCCCCTATCTGCTGCGCTCCATAGCCCACGTCAATACGACGGAAGCCATAGCGCTCATGATGGGTTCCCTGGCGGACGATCCGGACTGGATATCGACGGTGGTCGATGTTCCCGAACCAGAGCTCGACGCTACCCGCGAGCACCTCATAAGACAGGAGAAGGCGGATCGGCTGGTCTTTACCCGTTGGGCGCTCGTGATGTTCAACTTCGAGCGGGAACTTTACGCCGAACCGGATCGGGACGACCTGAACAGCGTGTGGTGGGACCTGGTCGAACGACTCCAGCTCGTAGAGCGACCGCCCGGCCGGGACGAGCCAGACTGGGCGGCCAAGCTGCACGTCGCCCTGGCACCCGTCTACTACCACAACTACGTGATCGGGCATCTCACCGCCGCCCAACTCCGGAGCTACATAGAAAACTACATCTCCCGCGGCCCGTTCTTTATGAGCGAGGTGTCGGGACGCTACCTGCTGGAGGCCGTTTTCGGCCCCGGGGCCCGCGACGACTGGAAAGACACCGTCCATCGGGCAACCGGCGAGCCACTCAACCCAGATTACTTCGTCGAATCGCTCCAATAGCCCGTAAAATGGTGGGCCAACGAACCGGATAAGCCCCGGACGCTAGTAAAATACCTTCCGTCCGTTGCGCCCCGGGGCCACACGGTGGCAAGGATCCTGGCGCCCGGGAGCAGGTATCGTCTCGAAGTAGGATCGAGGGCGGAGTATTGAGGGTAGAACGTTTCTTTGGGATCGAAGCTGTAGATGCAGCGGCGTGGCGGGCGCTGGAACCGCCGGACTTCCCGTTCTTCGACTTCGAGTTCTTGCGCGCCCTGGAGCGTTCCGACAGCGTAGGCCCCGGTAGCGGATGGTCTCCCGTCTACCTCGTCTGCAAAGACGAAGATAAGATTATTGGCGCAATGTGTGTATACATCAAGACAGACAGCTACGGCGAGTACATCTTTGACTGGGAATGGGCCCACGCTTACCGGGAGCACGGGCTCTCCTACTATCCCAAGCTGGTCGCCGCTGTTCCGTTCACGCCGGCCACTGGTCCCAAGCTACTCGTGCGTTCCGGGTCCGGCGTCCGTTACGAAGAGGTCGCGGATCACCTGCTCGCCGCCGCCCGGAAGGTTGGGGATAAGGTTGGGGTTAGCTCTTCGCACGCGCTTTTCCTGCCGGAGTGCGAGCTGGGCGGTTTCGAAGAGCGGGGCTTCGAGGTTCGGCACTCGCTGCAGTTTCACTGGCGAGATCGCGGTTACGGCTCGTTTTCGGATTATCTCGCCGCGCTCACGAGCAAGCGGCGGCGCCAGATCTCCCGCGAGCGGCGCCAGCTTTGGGAGGAGGGACTAGAGATAGAGCGCCTCACGGGTGCAGACCTCTCCCCGGACCTCGCGGCCACGATGTACCGGTTCTACACCACCACGCTCGACGGCAAGTGGGGGATGCCGTACCTTACCGAGCGATTCTTCAGCGAGGTTTTCGAAACCATGGGCGACCGGACCTTGCTCGTGCTCGCCCGCGAAGGCAACACGGGCCGTCCGGTGGCGGGCACGCTCAACTTCTTCAAGGGCGATACGCTCTACGGCCGCTACTGGGGCGCCTCCGAAACGCGGCGCAACCTGCACTTCGAGCTCTGCTACTACCAGACCATCGAGTTTGCCATAGAACGCGGCCTCACGCTTTTCGAGGCCGGTGCGCAGGGCGAGCACAAGCTAGCCCGGGGTTTCCTACCAACCCTGACCTACAGCGCGCACGAGATCCGCCACCCGGCCTTCCGGCGGGCCATCGGACAATACATCGAAGAGGAGAAAAAGTACCTCGCCGGAACGGTGGAGCTTTATGCCCGGCACAGCCCCTACAGGAGTTAAGGCGGAGCCTGGCTAGTAGCGGCGGCCCCGCTGGAAATCTATATCGAAGCGGGCCGATTCGGAGACGGCCATCACGGCCATCACCCCGCACTGGATCGGGTCTCCCACCACCAGGTCGGCGGCGTCCGGCACGCTGCCGGGCATGTTCAGGGAGAGCACGATGATGCCCTTCTCCCGGATCTCGTAGACGGCCTCCGCCACCTCGCCACCCATCAGCGCCCCGGCCAGCACCAGCGCGACCGCCCGCGGCAGGCGGGCTACGGCCCGGACCGCCCCGGACAAGTTGCCTTCACCCACCAACGGGATGGTATCTACGGAGATCCGCTCGCCCCGGATATTGTGGCGATCAGCCTCGGCCACCGCCCCGACTACGACCTGGCCAACCTGGGCGCCGCCGCCAACCACGATGATCCGTTTGCCGTACACCTTCTGGAACGAGGGCGCCTGCTCGACCGATCGGACCATAGGTAGAGCCTTGAGGTCTTCGATTAGGGTCCGCAAGATCTCGTCGGAGATATCTTCCAGCTCGAAGTAGACCGTCGAGGTGGTCTGTCGCCGCTCGGCGATGTCCACGTAGGTAATGTTCGCCCGGTGATCGAGGATCACGCTCGTCAGCCGGTGGAGCGTGCCAGGCTCGTCCGTCGCGCGAACCATCAGGGCGTGGGGAGAAGCGTGTATCTTCAACGGATCGTCCACGCTATTCGTTCAGGTCCCGATCCCGGCCCGGACTATGCTGGAAAGCACAGTTTCGCCCTCCGCGTCTTCTTCCCTGCCCTGGCGAATCTCCGGGAGGCTGGCCTCGGAGATCAATTTTTCCTCTGCGGCGTGTTTGGCGGCTTCTACCGTATCGTCTACGAGGAGCATTGGTATCTTGAAGGCCTGCATCTCCTCCGCGATCTCGCAAACGGCCTGGCTCCGGCGCTTGTTTTGCACGTCGCGGATGTAAACGGCCCGGACACGGCCCGGATACTCGCGGGAGATCTGCCCGTAGGTCTCGGCATCCTCCTGGCCCGAGTCCCCGATAAGAACGAACGGCAGGTCCGGATAGTCTTCCATTATGCCCCGGATGACCCCTAGCTTGTGCTCCCGATGGTTCATCCCCCGCAGCACGTCCTTTAAACCGCCCCAGTCCTTGAGGAAAATGGGCCCCGCCGGAATATTCTGGAGCCTCAAGAAGTCTTCCAGCAGGTCGTAGAGGTTCCAAGGGCCGGTGGAAACGTAGAAGATCGGGTTTCCAGCCCCGCCGTTTCCCCCCTCGTGCAAGGCCCGATAGAAGGCGGCCACGCCCTCGAACGGCAGCCGGGTGTAGGCGTTCGAAAACAACGTCAGGCGCAGCATGCGCAGGAGGTTAGTGGCTTCGGTCCGTACGATGGTGTCGTCTATGTCGCTGATAACAGCGAACCCGGCGTCCGGTGGCGGCACCAGCACCCGCCCCGTCGTGCGGACCTCCTTTTGGCCCTCCGCCATCGGCCACAGCAGCTCCAACTCCACCTGGTGCCACTCCCGGTGCTTCGGCGTCGCCCTCCCGGATTCGAGGGCAACATCAACGAATCCCTCGTTGTCGGCGACAAAGGTCCGGTCCTCGTCCCCAAAGCGGACCCGCACGCGGGCACCGGGAACCTCCGCCGAGAGAAACCGGCGCACCATGGCCCGGAAGTTACGCCAGGCCGGGTCGTTCCTGGCGGGCAGCCGGATCTTTCGTTCCTCCAATACCCGGCCCTTGAGGCGCTGCTGCCACCGCGTCCCGTAGCCACTGTAGGGCACTATGCCGACCGGACCCAGCCGCCCGCGACGCAGTTTCAAGTGGAGCTTGAGCCGGTCGATGCGGGGTTCCACCCGCTCCAATACCGCCAAAAGCTTCTTTCGCCAGTCGTACATCAAGCCCCTTCCGGGTCCGGCCTGCTCGTCTCTACCCGACAACTGTACCGCAACCGCCCGGTTTGGAACACCCGCGCAGAACACAACTACTCCCCGCCCCGCAAGACAGAGCTCGACCCGGACAGTCATACACCCAAGCAGAGAGCCATAACTTGACGGTATTCACAGCTACTACGGTCCTGGGAAGTGTAGGCGGTGGCCGTCCCGGGGCGTTTGAACCGTCGCCCGCCGCTAGACGGGAATTGGAGCAAGGCGGTATCGAAAAGGCGTTTGTGCCCCGCGTCTATTTCGGCGCCGACAGACTCCAAGCGCAGCCCATGTTCCCTCCCTGAAGAAACGGCAATTCCCGCCGATCCTGGATAACGCTTTCCCACTCCTTGAGGGGCCAGAGCGTTTCTCCGGCCCCTCTCCGGCCTCTATCGCCAGATCCTTCTACGCTACGGTTCCTATCCTAGAACCCCTTCGGCACCCTCACTACTACCCTGCGGGCTCCAGACTTTATTACCTTCCCCTTCGCTGCCCTTACCTGCTTGCCTCCCTGCTTGACCAGCCCCAGATTCTGGTTCTTAAGTGCCCGGGCCAACGCCAGCTGGTTGCCCTGGATCACACACGCCACACTCTTGCCGGGCTTGTTGTCAGCCACCACTACCTGCTTGCCCTGTACCAGCCTCACCAGCGGATCCTTCACCCGGCAGCTGATCTGCTTGAACCTCTGTGCCGCCTTGGCCCGCACTACCGCCCGGGCACGGTTGTTCTTGGGGTTGGGGTCTCTGACCGAGGAGCTTGCCCGGGCCTTGTTCACCAGCTTGCCAGCCCGGTTTACCTTCACCCGGATCTTCTTGGTTGCGCTCCGGCCATCACCAAGCCTTGCGATGTTGCACCGCACCTTCCTGGCCGAGAGCTTCCTGCAGCCCTTTGAGGTGGAGAGTACCTTCACTCCTTTGGGCAGGGTGTCCACTATCTTCACCCTTGTTGCCCGGTCTGGTCCCCGGTTGGTCACCCGCAGGGTGTAGGTGAGCTTCTGGCCTACGGTGGGGCGAGCCTTGCTGGCTTTCTTGGTCAGCGAGAGGTTCGCCTTGGCCGGAGGTGCTGGCGGCTTCTTTTCGAAGGAGCCCGAGTCACAACGCGGCCCCTGCGGACGCCTTACCCCCCGCTGGTCGGTATTGGGGGGCGGACACTCTCCCCTTGCCACCCGGTCGAGTGCCGGGCTGCCGGACCGCAGGGCGTGGGTCCGGGTCGGGCCTCCGTTGTTCGCTAGAGGACCCAGCCGGGGGTTGGACACCCTTGTTACGTCGCCCCTTTCGTCGAAAGCTCCGGTAGCGTTACCGGTTCCTATGACGTTGTAGCCCTGCGACTCGAAGGCGTTGGCGGGTCCGAAAACATTATCGACGTCGGAGTTGGTGTTGCCGGCGATGATCGACGAGCCTACCTCCGTCCGGGCAACACCGGACCGGAACCCGTCGGTGCCCACACCGCTGCCCTGCCCGGGTAGGGCGGTGTTGTCGGTGACGGTGGTGTACTCGATAATCGTCAGGCCCCGTTCATTGAGAACGCCGCCGCCGAAATTACCCCCCTGGATGATGAAAGCGTTCGCGGTATTGCCGGAGATGGTGGAGTTCGTTATCGTGGTCCTCTCCGTGGGGTTGGGATCCCGGTCGGTCGGCTCTCGGGTTCGGGTGAAGATTCCGCCGCCGTCCGTAGAATCATTGCCGCTAATGGTGCTCCTATTAACCGTCAGCGTACCCCGATCGTTGAAGATGCCGCCACCTTCGAATCCCGTAGTAGAATTGCCGGAGACGGTGGAGTTGTTGATCTCCACCGTGCCACCGGGAAAGTTGGCCACGCCGCCACCCGATCCTTGGTCAAAGTTGCCCGAAACGGTGGAATCGTTGATCGTCATCGTACCCGCGTCGTTGGCGATCCCGCCCCCAGAACTTTCAGAAGCATTATCGAAAACGGAAGCGTCGTTGATCGTTAGCGTACCTCCGTCGTTGAAGACGCCGCCGCCGCCGGGCGCAACCGTGAAGCCCTGAGTGATAGTAAGCCCTTCTATGGTGGCGTTCGCCTCCTCTATGTAGAACACCCTGACGCTCGTATCGCCATCCACGGTAAGCTGATCCGTCCCCGGCCCATCTATAGTAAGGTCCGGGTCCGCTGAATCGTCTTCGATCTGGAGCTCACCGTCGGTGAGGGCGATAGTGCCGGTTACGCTGAAGGTGATCGTGTCGCTCTCGCCGTTGCCGTTTGCCTCCTCTATGGCCTCCCTCAGGGTGCACTCACTATCGTCGCACGTCCCATCTCCCGGATCGTCGAGGCTGTTTACTACGAAGTTCTCAGCCCGTGCCTCCCGGGCTCCCAGGCTGGCCATCACGATCGCTGCCACCAACAAAGCTGCTACCGCCAGCATCAACGAGCTGGCCCGGGGCAGTCTCCCTAAACCCACCTCTGGGCTATGTTTCTCCAACATATCTCCCCTCCCGTTCGTTCCCTGGGTGCCGAGCCCCAAGGGGACTGCCTGCGGGGCGTGGACTTATCCGCCTACCTTTGGGAAGTATAACCACGATCGTGCCCTGTGCGCTACGGGGGTGAGACAGCCCCCGCCACATATCTGAAAAACTTGCCCTTCAGGTTAGCCGGTTAGCCTGGGGCAAGTATAATTCTAGCGTCCCCGAAGCGTGGAGGTCGTGTTTGAAGAACTCGGTTGTCCTGGATCGTCTGTCAGAGCTGCTGGCGTCCACCCCGGCGTTTGATCGCCTGCCGGAGGACGTCCGCGAGCGGCTCCTCGGCGACGTCTCCGTCCGATACTACGTGCCCGATGAGGTGATCTTGAAACAGGGTGCCACCAACCACGAGCACCTCTACATCATAGAATCCGGCTCTGTAAGGCTGGTCGAGAGAGAATCCGGCCGGCTGGTGGACGCCTACGGCGAGGGCGACATGTTCGGCAACTACGGCCTTATGAACGGCGGCCGGCTACCTTACGAAGCCCGCGCCACGGAAGCGACGGTCTGCGTGATGCTGGGCGCGGAAGATTTCCGGGACCTGTACGACAACCATCAAGATTTCGCCGCCTTCTTCGACAAAGACTTGAAGAACTACGCCTCTGACGCAGGCTCCGGGCTCGACGTCTCCGGCTCGCGGCTGCTTTTCGGCACCACGCTCGGCGAGCTGGTGAACCGGAGCCCGGTAGTCTGCGACCCGGGGTCCACGGCCCGGGAGGTCGCCCAGACCATGCGGGACGAGAACGCCGACTCGGTGGTCATCCTTCAGGAAAACAAGGTGGTGGGCATCCTCTCGGACATAGACCTCCGGAACAAGATCGTGGCGGACGGCAGCCCGCCCGAAACCCCCGTAGAGGAGCTTATGCTCCGCAACGCCCTGAGGCTGGACGCCGGGGAGCCGGTCTTTCAGGCCCTGATGGACATGATGCAGCAGCAGACGTATCACGTGGTGGTTTCCGAGGGGCCGGAGTCCGAGTTGCTCGGGGTTATCTCGGACAAGGACATCTCCCGCGCCCAGGGCCACAGCCCGGCCTTCATAACCGAGCAGGTCGAGCAGACGAACTCGCCTGAAGACCTCTACGGCATCCGCGGCGAGATAGACAAACTCCTCATCCGGCTCGAGCGCCAGGGCGTCAAGCCGAAAGACCTGGTTACCATAAACACCGAGCTAAACGACCACCTGATGGAGCGCCTGATCCGGCTGGTCGAAAAAGACCTCCGGGAGACCCGCCGGGAGATAAGCGTGGACCTGCCCTGGGCCTGGCTCTCGCTGGGTAGCGAGGGCCGCGGCGAGATGAGCCTGCTCACCGACCAGGATAACGCCCTGGTCTACGCGGACCCCGCCGATGAGGAGGAAGCGGAGAGGGCCGAGAGGTGGTTTCGCGCGCTGGCCGAACAGGCCAACGAAGTCCTGGCGAAGGCCGGGTTCGCACTCTGCGAAGGCAACATCATGGCCCAAAACCCCAGTCTAAGGCTGCCTTTGAGCGGGTGGAAAGAGTATTTTCGGCGTTTGATCTCCACGCCCGACGCCGATGTGCTGGTCTGGGCCTCGGTCTTCTTCGACCTGCGGGGCCTGTACGGAGATATGACCCTGGTAGAGGAACTCGAAAACAGTATCCTGGAATCCCTGGAGCACAACCGGCGTTTCCTGCCGTTCATGGTCCAGAACGCCCTGGGAAGCCGCCCGCCACTCTCCTTTTTCCGCCGCTTCGTCCTCGAGCGCTCCGGAGAGTATCGGAACACCTTCAACGTCAAGCGCCAGGGCACAAAACTCCTCACCGACGCCGCCCGCGTTCTCGCGATCCAGCTCGGATACCTGGACTCTGCAAACACCGCAGACCGCTTTCGGCACATAGCCCGGCACATCCCCGGCTTCGAGGCCACCGCCGAAGACGCGCTGGATGCCCACAACTATCTGACCGAGCTGCGGTTCATGCACCATCTCCGCACCATAGAGCGCGGGGAGAAACTGAACAACCGGATCAACCCCTCAGACCTGAACAACACCCAGCAGAACATGTTGAAGGTAGTCTTCTCCACGGTTCAGGACGTGCAAGACGCCCTGGCCCGCCGGTTCGGGATGAACACGAGGATGTAGCAAAGATCCTTCACATTTCTCCGTTACACAGGTTACAATTAATCCAGAAGAGTAGCGCTAGAATTGCCGAAGGCTTGTAGCTATGTCGAAAAAAAGTAACCTTTTGCGAGACATCGATTTCATAGACGAGCAGATCTCCGGTCTGCAAGGCTACCTCTACGAAGCGGAGTTGTATCCTGAACAGGTGCAACCCTGGCCCCGCATCAAACGCTTCATCTACCTGTTCTTGCTCCGCAAGCAGGTAGAACGCCAGATACAGCAGCTACATCTGCGGCGCCGGGCGTTTCGCAACTGCTACGTTTACCTCTACAAGGAGGAGCCTGACAGTGGGTTCGGCGGGGAGCAGCGGGAGCCGGCCGGTATCGCCTAGTATCCGCAGGTAGCAGGTCGACCGCGCCTACCGCCACCAGATCACCATGCCCGCCGTCGCCAGGATCAGGGCGAGCGCGTGGTAGCGGTAGTTGAGGTAGAAAGGTCTGTCCGCCAACGCCCGCGATTCGGCGGTCCACAACGCGCGCTTCCAGGTCAGGCCTTCCGTCTTATCCTCCGGAGGGGGCTCGGTTGCGAGGCTCAGGGTAACCAGGACCAGGCAGCTCGCGGCGAACGAGATGCCGGACGCGTACAAGAACTGTATTGAGCTCAGGCGGAACACCTCGTTCACGACGAAACCTACAATTCCGAGCGGAACCCCGATAACAAGCGTGTAGAACGCGCCGTGGCGGTTTATCCGGCTCCAGAAGATCCCCAACAGGAACACCGCCACGACCGGCGGCACCACGTAGGACAGGATCGACTGCAGGTAGATCCAGAGCGTCGGGAAGTTCTGGATCTGGGGCGCCCAGGCCGCAGCCACGATCATGACGATTCCCGTCGTCAGCCGCCCGACACCCGTCAGGGCCCGCGCCGAGGTGCCGGGCCGCAACGTCCGCACGAGGTCCATCGTTACGATGCTCGAAGCCGAGTTGAAGACCGAGTCCACGCTAGAGGTTATGGCGGCCACCAAGGCGGCGAGCACCACACCTCGAAGTCCGACCGGCAGCAGATCGAAGGCGAGGGTGGGCCACACGAGGTCGGGGTTCGAGAGGTTCGGGTAGAGGGCGAGCGCCATGGTTCCCGGCAGGATCATGGTGAATAACACCGGCAGCTTGAGCGCCCCGGCGAACAAAGCTCCCCAGCGGCCGTGGTCCAGGTTCTTCGCGCCCAGGGTCCGCTGCACCATGAGCTGGTTCGTACACCAAAAATAGATGCCGACGATCAAGACCCCGGTGACCAAACCCGGCCACGGCAGCGCCGGGTCACTGGCGGGCCGGATTATGCTGAGGGTCTCTGGCGGAGCCGCATCCCGGACCGCCTTCCAGGAAGGTACAGCCCGGAAGGTGAGAACGGAGATGGTAACGGCCCCCAAGACCAGGACACACGCCTGGATGCTGTCGCTCACCACCACCGCCCACAACCCCCCGAAGATCGCGTACACGCCGGCCAGCAGCGCCAGCCCGACCACCGGCATCCACAGCGGAATTACGGGGAACAAAGCCCGGATCACCAACCCGCCCGCGTACAGGGCCGCCGCACAGTCTATGAACACGTTCGTGAACACGTTGAAGGCCGAGAACGCGAGCCGCGAGCGCCGGTCGTAGCGGCGCTCCAGGAACTCCGGCACGGTAAAGACTTTCGAGTTCAGGTAGACCGGCAACAGGAAGATGGCAAAGAAGATCAGGATGATCGCCGCCATCCACTCGTAGGAGTAAACCGATACACCCTGGTTGTAGCCCGCACCCGCGAGACCAACGAACGAGCTTCCGCTCATGTTCGTGGCGAAAAGCGACAACCCGACCAGGGGCCACAAAAAGCTCCGGCCCCCCAGGAAATATCCGTCCGTACCGACCTGGTCCGCGCTGAAAATGAGCGGTATGATCCGGCTCGAGATCAGGTAGACGACCAAGATGGTCAGGTCTACGGGTCCGACGTCGAAGGACTGCAAACCTAGGAGCGCCCCTTATCCACCGGGAATACGCTGGTCCGGCGGCTCGTGTATGTTGTTGCCGCAGTGGGGACACGTCCTCGCATCCCCGTCCTCGTCTTCGTCGTCGCCCTGGCGGCGGCCGAACTCCTCGACGAACCCGGAAGCCAAAATACCTGAAGGTAGCGCCACGAGACCGATGCCCGACAGGGCCGTAAGCCCCCCGAATATCTGGCCCAGCGGGGTAACGGGGCTCACGTCGCCGTAGCCGACGGTGGTAAGCGTTATGATGCCCCACCACAGCGTCTGCGGGATGCTCGAAAAAGCCTCCGGCTGGGCATCCTGCTCGGCGAAGTACATCATGCTCGAACTGAAGATCAGCAACACCAGCGTTACGGAGAAAGCCGCCGCGAGCTGCTGCCGCTTGCGCAGGAACACGGCGGCGAACGTCCGGAGCGATTCGGAGTAGCGGAACATCTTGAACAGCCGCAACAGCCGGAAGATGAACGTGGCCCCCGCGAGACCCGTACCCGGGAAGTACAGGATCAGGTAGAACGGCAGGAAAGCCATAAGGTCCACTATCGCCAGCGGGGTGGCGGCGAACCGGAGCCGGCCCCAAACCGGGTGGCTGTACCGCTCGTCCGCCGTACAAGACCACAGCCGGAAGATGTACTCGTCGGTAAAGACCAGGATGCAGAACACCTCGAACCCCCGGAGCAGAATGCCGTACTCGATCTCTATGGAATCCACCGTCCGCAACACGACCGCCGCCACGCTCAGCAGGATCATGGTGACGATGAATACATCGAAGATGCGACTTTCGAGGTCCCCCTCCTTGGCCGGCTCCAGGATCTCGTACACCCTCTTCTTGTTTTCTTCCCTGGTTGTCGTCTCTCCTGCCAGCATGGTCTGTCTCGCCCTTCTCGCTCGCTAGACCCCGCTGCAATCTTAACATCGTCCTCCAACCCCCCGGGGATGAGATAAACTCGCTACTTACGACCGTGACGGACCTTTGAGGAGGCGGCTATGCGCGTGGACTTTCTCTATTTCGAAGACTGCCCATCCTACGAAAAAGCCCTCGAACGTCTCGGAAAGGTGATGTCCGAAGCCGGCGTCGGAGCCGGCATCGAGGTGACGCGCGTAGAGACCGACGAGCAGGCCCAAAAGCTCCACTTCACCGGATCGCCGACCATCCGGATCGACGGGGAGGACATCGTTCCCCCGAAAGAAAACCGCTACGGCCTGGCCTGCCGCGCCTACCAACTGGCGGACGGACGCATCTCGCCGCTACCCTCGGAAGACATGATCCGCCAGGCCCTCCCGCCCAACCACCCCGGATAACCTCCCGGCAAGGAACCTCCATCCCAAGGAGAAAGAGATGGCTAAACTAAGTACCGGTGACGAAGCGATACCCTTCGACCTGCCCGGCGTAGACGGCGAAAACCACGCCCTCTCCGGCTACCCGGACAAAGCCGCCGTGGCCGTGATCTTCACCTGCAACCATTGCCCCTACGCCCGCGCCTACGAGGATCGCATAGTGTCAATACAAAGCGACTATGGCTCCGGCGGCTTGCAGGTTCTGGCGATCAGCGCCAACGACGCGCGGAAGTACCCGGACGACGGCTTCCCGCAGATGCAGCAACGCGCCGAGCAGAAAGGCTTCAACTTCCCCTACCTGCACGACGAGTCCCAGGAGGTAGCCGCCGCCTACGGCGCGGAGCGCACCCCGGAAGTATTTCTGTTCGACGGCGACCGGAAGCTCGTCTACCACGGCGCGGTGGACGACAACTACGACGACCCGGAGCATGTCCGAAACCACTACCTGCGCGAAGCCGTAGAGGCAGCCCTTTCGGGGGAAGAGCCTCCCACCTCGCACACCAGCCCGGTGGGCTGCACGATCAAATGGAAGTAGATCCGGAGAAGTCAGCAAAACGGACTACCACTAGAGGAGCAACTCCTGCCGAAGCTGTTCCTTGACCTTCCAGGGGTTGGCCGCCTGCCGGCTGAAGGTGGCGCAGTGTACCTCGGTGAGGGTGGGGAACCATTCACTGTAGTGCCGACGGAAGAAGAGATAGAGACCCTCATCGGTGTCGATACCGAGGGAACTCGCCGATGATCTCTATGGTGAGAACCTCAGAGTCGGAGAGCTTAGGAGCAGGACCACGCTGGCGGATGGGTCGCTCCTTAATCTGGTCGTCCACCAGACAGCCGACAGCCACGATGAAGGTGCTAAGATCCATAAGAAGACTTCCGCTGCATTCGGTGCCATTTAACCAGCACCGAGCTTGGGGAGGTCTTCTCTTCGGTTCAAGCCTGTACGGAAACTTGCACACGGGATCATTTGAGAATTTGTCTCAGCTAGTTTGAAATTATCTCCTCTGGTGAAAACGATGAGGTAGAGCCTCTGGTGCAACAATGACTCTCGTAGGAAGGCGGTACAACACGATCGCGGGCCACTACGGAGCTACCTGTTCTGATCAATTTGACGAAAATCATCCTTTTGAGTGATGCGCCGTATGTAGCAAATGTTCTAGACTGGCCGAAGGCTCAGCGGTGTTTCTACTGACGGAGGCAAACATGAACCACATTTCGGGGTGTATTCTTCGCGGCGATGGTAAAGGCATCGGTGGTCTTGTGGTGGTCCTCTACGATGTTGACCTGACGGCCAGGTGGAACGAGATGTTACGTCCACAGCAGCTTATCGAGACTCTCACTCCGGATCAATTGGACCAATACACTATCTGGCTTCTCGGCCTTATGTACGGATTACAAGACAGCGAGGAAGACCTATCGTTGAGGGCGGGCCAGCCAGGGGCTGACAGACTCGGCTCTGTGATTACGACCAACTCTGGAGCCTTCAGCCTGACTTACGACGACGCGGCTTTCAGCATTCGGGACCAGGAGGAGCGTCCTGACCTGCTGGTAGCGGTGCTTGCTCCAGATGAAGGCGGCGCCAACTTTGCCAGCGACAACATTGTTGTGCCGTTGGGCAAGCCCGAGTCTGAGCGGATCCTTCATCTATCTGTTTTCCCTATACGGAATGCGGGGCGCGAAGAGGAGATAATAATCCGCATTCCCCAGAAGACGTTGAACCGGTTTCGTATTGATCAAAAGCTCTCGACTGAAAGCTTCGTTTCTTCCATCGCCGGGGCTGAGAGGCGACGCGAGAACGTTCGCGCGAGCCTAACAAATCGGCTGGACCCCGGTCTCAAAGTTCGGAAGCGTCGTGAACTAGAGGAAGAGGCTACATCTTTTGTCAACAGACTGTCCGCAGTGCCCACCCGGCTGCGTGAAACGGAGTTGTTCGTCGGAAGTGGCGAAGACCCGTCAAGTGCCATACATCGGGCGCGCGAGAGCGGCATAGCAAGAATTACTCCGCACAGTGATCCCCGTATCACAGCCGCACATCTGCGTTTCTCAGACGATGAGCTGCAAAGGTTCGGGGTCACCGATCTAGCCTCCTTCAAAGAGCGACTTCAAAGGGGTGAGACAATCGAGGTTCCGCTAGACCCGAGTTCCTTCTGCCAAACGCTGCAGGAGAAGATAGGCGGAACCGAGCTCGCAGAGGTTACACGCCTGCTCGACGAGCAACGTGAAGCGGCACAGGAGCGTCTTGGAGATCTGAACGATGATACGGGTGACGAACCGCCCCCGACTAATGGCGAGGGTGACAATGAGAATGGCAGCGAAGACAGTACGGAAGAGGAGCTTTCCGCAGAGGAGCGCGTAAAGCAGCTCGTGCTGGCCCAGGTCGAGACGATGGCGCCAGAAGATGATCTCGAGAAGGAAGAGAGTCAGGTCGAGAGGATTCGCGATGCGCTTGAGACCCTCAGGCCTCCAGCAAGTCCCGCCGATGTAACAACCTTCCACGACTTTAGCCACCTGCAGATCGCATTTCCTGATGTCTGGGCCGAGGCCTTCAACCGCGACGTTAGAGACCTGGTAAGAAGCCTGCACATCGAGTATCGGGACTACGATGCGGAACATGGCGTAGATGATTCAACGAGCATCTTCGGCACTGACGGGATCGACCCCGACGAATTGGAGGACTTGAAAGACTACACCGACTTGATGGGCAAGCTGGTCGGGGATATCTCCAGCGCTGATCAGCGAGCGATGCCCGACAACGTGAGGCGCCTCATCTCCGAAGCCCGCTCCTTATCGGGATCAGGCGCGCCGATGGTGCGCGTGAATGGAGGCGGAGCAGTGGTTGCCCCCGGAGGGGGTAGGCGAAGAACGGCTAAGGTTTCCACACCCGAAGCTTCTGGCAATGACATCGAAACATTGTGGAACAGCCTCAGCATCGAACAGCAGGAGATGCTGATCCAACTGGCAAACGACCAGGTACTCGAAGAGCAGACTGTACAGTCCGACGAAGTAATCCCGGAGGATTTCAAAACCAAGATCTTCGACCTGCTCGGCGATTCAGGCACCGGCAAAGTGGAGGCCGCCGTACAACTTCTGCGAGAGGTTCGGCGGCCACCGGAGACCAAACTTGCCCCAATCGACCCGATCGAGAAGAAACGGCGGGCGCTAGAGATCATCAGCAATCCAGAGGGCCGGGTTACGCGCGTGCAGCGCCTCATGGCCGAACTCGCCCAGCGGCTCAGCGAACCGCATTCGTTCCGAGTTTTTCAGAAAGACAGCATCAACTTCGGCATCGTCACAACCTACCGCCAGGAGTGGAAACCGGGCACCTACCAGACGGGAAGTCTCGTGGGTACCCTCCCGCTCGCGCCGGGTGAGACTCGCAAGTACAGCAAGAAGCAGGTGACGAAGAAATCTCGTGCCGAGAAAGAGAACGAGAAATACGCCTCCACACTCAGCGACGAGCGAACGATCATCTCTAGGGCGGTTGCAGATATAGTAGAGAAGGCCAACACGGCGACGAACTTCGAACAGTCCGTCAGCGCAAATCTATCCGGCACGATAGGCGTATTCACCGTTGGAGCCAACTCGTCGTCCCAGTTCCAGCGCAACCAGTCAGTTGAGTCTCAGCGGATAAAGAAGACGTTTCGCGAGGCGGTCCGCAAGGCGAGCCAGGAGTACAAAAACGAGCGCTCCGTCGAGATCAGCACCGAGGACATAGGCGAGTTCGAGACGACGGGAACGAGCGAGATCAGCAACCCAAACAACGAGATCACGGTTTCCTACCTCTTCTACGAGCTCGAGCGCCAATACACCGTGAGCGAGCATCTGCACCGGCTGACTCCGGTAATCCTCGTCGCTCAGGAGGTGCCGAATCCCGGAGACATCGACGAGGACTTCATTTTGGCCCATGAACCGGAGCTACGCCGTTGCGTCTCGGAGGTCCTTTTTCACGACGCATTTGATTACATCCGCGAGAATCTGGTAAGCGACGAGGTGACCCTCGAGGTCGCCCGGGAACACTACGAAACCCAGAAGGCGCTGGTGGAGGATCTCACGACCACGGTCGAATCGCTGAGTACCCTCCAGGAAACGCTCCGCGACAGCCTTATTCAGACCTCCGAACAGGAGAAGCTCGCCCGCGCCTCCCAGAGCCGGGCGGCGCGGCGCAGGCGACGGGGTCGGTTGCGGGCGGCGTTTGGGCTTGGACCACCGCCTAGTTTATCCAGCCGCATTGCCAGCGGCGCGTCAAGTCTCGCCTTCGGTAACCGGAACGATGACCCCGAGGTGCTCGAAGCCCGACGCGAAGCTCTGGAGACCCGGCTCGAATTTCTGGAAGGGACTCTGGAGGACTCGCGGAGCGAACTCACGCGCGCGACGAGCGTCCTTGAGAAAGCGACTGACGACCTGACCGGGACTATTCAGAAAAGTTTCACGCATCGGAATCTGGTGAACCAATTACGGATCCGGATCAAGGACGATATCCTGACTTGCATGCAGGCTGTCTGGAGCAACGAGAACCCGGCCCAGCGCTTTTTCCGCCTCTACGACCTGCCCGTTCAAGTTCCCGTACCCGAGGCCCCGACTGGTGACTCGTCGCCTGCGCTACCCAGGTTCACCTTTACGCCGCCCGCCTCCAATCTCGGCGACGGACCTTTCCCCGGCATTCCACCGCTTACGATAGAGGATCTCCTGAACGTGCGCGTCACCCTGCCGGCACCGGGGGTAACCTTCGAAGAGCGGCGACTGCACGAAATAGCGGATCTCGACACACTACTCGGGTTCAAGGGCAACTACATGATCTTTCCACTCAAGGAATGCGCCTACATCACCGACTACATGATGCAGGACTACGTCGACGACTACTTCGGCATCCGCGACCCCGACCCAGTCGCGGGCTTCACTACAGAAGAGCTGCTTACCCACGCAGAGAAGGTCTGGCACGATGAGGAAACCACGAACGAGACGCGGGAGACTCTGAATGCCCTTGTACGGCAGCGGCTCGCGTCTCCGCGCCTCGAAGACGAACGGATCGTGGTTACAACCGGCCAGCTCTTTATCGAGGCGCTCAAAGGCGAGCACACTCTGTTGGAGCACTTCAAAGAACAGCATCGGGGGATGGATGTGCTCAAGGTAAATGAAGAGGTTCAGGAAGCGCGGCTGGAGAACCTGCGTTTCGCCGCGAGACTGGTTGCAGATGAGCCGCGACTCGACGATCCTGAAGTGGATAAGCGCGTGGAAATAGAGGGCGCAGCCAGCGTGGATATCGATGCGGACTAGGACCAGAAGGTAGGCACTGTGGGCAGAAACCGCGCAACTGAGCAGGGGCGGCCATCTCCAGAGCACAGGGGTACAATGAATCGCCCGCTTGACCCAAATCGAGTAGCGTCACTCGTGAACCCTCAGCTCGAACTCCCGATCTCCGTCGTCACCGTTCATCCGCCACGACGCGGCCCTTCGGTACGGGAAATGGTAAACGCAGCCACCAGGATTTGGCGACAGGCAGGAATGCGTCTGAAACCAGAATTTTCGTCCTTGGATGCCTCCATAGAACCGCCGCTGCTGGTGAGACGTTACAGACGAGACACCCGGCAAAATGAACTGGTACTTCCAACTCCATCACTGATTACCGAGGAAGTAAGAGAAAACTTCAGGCGGGCAGGTATTATTCTTCGTGAAGAGGGTTTTCGGTATCCGCACCGAACAGGCGATCCTACCACGCACCCCTGGGTGCGGCTTAGAAGCATGGTTCGCCCAGCCTCTAAGGTAGTGGTGTTCTTCATTAACCTGGAGCATGGCACCGCCTTGACCGATAGACCGAGACGACAAATCTTTATCCAAGAAGAGTATCGTTTCATTCCGCAGGGCTCGTTCTACGGCATCAGGTATTTTTCACCAACCGGACGAACGCTTGCCCATGAGTTGGGCCATATCTTCATGAACACGGGCAGACATCCTGGAGATCCACGGTCTAGGACAGCATACATTCCGAACAGCGGTTTGATGCTCCAGGACTCCAATAACCTGCAGATCAGCGCAAGAGATGCCTCCAGAGTTCGTGAAATCGTCGGTGGTTTACAACCAAATACTGGCCAGGTTATCTGGCTTGATTGAAGCCGTTGATTAGCGGTAGTTTGTTGACGAGGGACGACCTCCGTGTTGCAATGGTAGGCCAGAGTTGGCGGTCTAGGTGGTGGGGCACCTCCAATTGCCACCCCCGCTCTTCCCTAGCCCACTTAGCCCAATCGCGGAAGCTTTTCGTCTACTCCCCCTCAGCCCACACTAGCTTCAGCCGTGGTACTGGAAGCTTCTCTTTAAGTTTGTCGCTCAGGAGCACTTGCGCGCCGTCGCGGTCGTGGAGGTTGGCAGCGTGGACGCGAGCTCCGAGTATCAGCTCGCCGGTGTCCACCAGGAAGTGGCGTTTTCTGCCAGAAAGACGCTTGGCTCCGTCGTAGCCGCGCTCTGGCCCTCCCACACCCGTACTCTTGACCGCTTGGTTGTCGAGAACCGCCCCGCTCGCGTTGAGTTCGCGCCCTTCCGCCTCACGTACCGCCACCCGTAGTCGGTCGTGGGCGCGCTTTAGCCGACCGTCCCGGCGCCATTTCCGAAAATGGTAGTAGACAGTTTGCCAAGGCGGGTATTCTCTTGGAAGCATCCCCCAAGCGCAACCGCTTGAGAGCAGGTAGAAGATAGCGTCTACCACGCGCCGAGCAGGCCACTTCGGCATACGACCACGTTTTTCGGGAGATGCCAACAGCAGGTCCCGCAGAGTCCACTCCTCTTCGGAGAGGTCGGAGGGGACGATGGATGGGCGGCATAACGGCCTCCGGGATCTCGGGTAACGGACAGCCTGATCGTAGCCTCTATGCCGTTCATAGGCCCGTCAATTCTCGTTTGCCAAACAGTTTCTTAGATTCGAGTAGTTCGAGAGCTTACCTCTCCCGCACGTAGGTTCCGGGGGCGTCTTCTATGGGGGGGTAGTCGTCGCCGCCCATCTTCGGTGGGTCTACCTTCTTGCCGGAGCGCTTGTTTAGCCAGGCTACCCAGTCGGTCCACCAGCTACCCTCGTGCTCGGTGGCGTTCTCGTGCCATTCTTCGGCGGTGGCGTAGTCGCCGGCGTCGCCCTCTTCGTTTACCCAGTGGCGGCCCTTTTCTTTTGCGGGATGGTTGATCATGCCGGCTATGTGCCCGCTAGATGCGAGCACGAAGCGGACCTTGCCGCTGGCCAGCTGGGACAGACGCCAGGCCCCGTACCAGGGGACGATGTGGTCCTTCTCCGCGCCGACGGCGTAGAGAGCGCCCTCGATCTTGCCCAGGTCTATCGGGGTGTCCTTTATGACGACCTCGCCGGGGTCCTTGAGGTTGTTCTCCAGGTAGGTATTGCGGAGGTAGAAGCTGTGGGCGGCGCGGGCCATCCGGGTGCCGTCGGAGTTCCAGTAGAGCAGGTCGAAGGCGGGCGGCTTCTGTCCGAGCAGGTAGTTGTTGACGACGTTGGCCCAGATCAGGTCGTTCGACCGGAGCAGGTTGAACATGTTGTAGAGCTGGCTCTTGTCCAGGTAGCCGCGCTCCAACATCTGCTGCTCCATGAAGTCCACCTGCGGCTCGTCGATAAACACCCCCATCTCACCGACGTTCTCGAAGTCCTGGAGGGCGACCATGAACGTCGAGGGGCCGAACACCTTGTCTTCGTCCCTGGCCGCCAGGTATGCCAGCGTTATGGAGAGCAGGGTGCCGCCGATGCAGTAGCCCATCGGGTTTATCGTATCGCTGCCGGTGATTTCGCGGACGACGTTCGCAGCTTCCAGAAGCCCCAGGTCCATGTAGTCCTCGAACTCGGTGTCCTCCATCGAAGCGTCGGGGTTCTTCCAGCTCACGACGAAGACGGTAAAGCCCTGCTGGACCAGGTAGTTGACCATGCTGTTCTCGGGCCGCATGTCCAGGATGTAGTACTTGTTGATCCAGGGCGGGATGATGAGCATCGGGATCTCGTAGACCTGCTCCGTCTGGGGCTCGTACTGGATCAGCTCTATGAGCTCGTTGCGGTGAACCACCTTTCCGGGTGTTATGGCCAGGTTCTCTCCGGGCTCGAAGGCCGTGTAATCCGTCATGCTGAGCTGGCCCTGCTTCAGGTCTTCGGTCAGGTTGCGGAGCCCGTCGGTCAGGCTCTGGCCGCCGGTCTCCATCGCCCGGCGCGCGGCTTCGGGGTTGGAGAGCAAGAAGTTGACCGGGGCCATGGCGTCCACGAACTGCTTGAGGTGAAACTTCAGCTTTTGCTCCTCTTCGGAGTCCTGGCCGTTGGTTTCTTCCGCCTCGCGCAGCAGGTACTCGGAGGCTAGCAGGTACATTTGCTTGAGGGTCTGGTAGTAGGGGTTTTCTTCCCACTCCTGGGCGCTGAAGCGTCTGTCGCCCTTGCCGGGCTCGACCTGCCTTTTCTGCTCGGGAGCCGGGAATCCCCACATCCGGGCGGCGGCGGTACTCCAGGCTTCCATCGTCGCGGCCATCAGCCGGGTGTTGTACTCGGTTGCCAGCTGCGCCGCGCGCTGCGGGTCGGACATCTCGCGCCTCCAGAGGGTCTGGAGGGCGCGGGAGATCTCGGCCCAGTTCATCGGCAATATGTCCTGGAGGGGGTTTGAACGCCACATCCGGTCTACCGTTGCGAGCATCGGGTCGCCCTCGAAGGGCGGTTCGGCGTTCTCGGGCGTCTGGACACCCTCCACGCTTTTCTGGAACCAGGTCGTCCAGAGATCCAGGGGCGTCGCAGAACCCCTCCCCGTGCTACCGGAACTGCCCTCTGTCATCGTCCGCGCCTCCTTGTGCTAAATCCGTTGGGTTCGCCCGCACATTATAGAGAAGTTCTTACCCGCCGGTCCCCCGAATCAACACGGAAAACCCCTCTCGAAACGTCGGGTAGAGGAACTCGTAGCCCGAGGAGATCAAACGCGCGTTGCTACAGCGCTTGTTGGTCCGGCCGCGGAATGTCCCGGAAGACGCCTCGTTTGGGCCTTTCCCCAAAGATCCTCCGAGCCGTCCGGCCAGCCACTCGGCGACCCCGCGCCGGTCGGCGGGTTCGTGGTCCACCCCGATGTAGAGGTCTCGCGGATCCGGCAAGAGCATCAGGTGCCGCAACACCCCGGCGCAATCGTCGCGGTGGATGCGGTTCGTGTACACCGGTGGTTCGTTTTCCGGGGGGATCCTCCGGGCGCGCTCTATCGTGCGGGTCCGGCCGGGTCCGTAGATGCCGGCCAGCCGCAGCACGGTCGCGGGGAAAGGCCCCGCCAGCACGAGCCGCTCTCCCTCCAGCAGCAGCCGTCCGGCATACCCATCAGGTTCGGTTGGAGACGTTTCGTCTACCCACTCACCGTTCGTCTGGGCGTAGACCCGGGTGCTGGAGATAAACAGGAAGCGCCGGAGGTGACCGCCGCGAGCCGCCAGCGACTCGAGCAGGCGCCGCGGCCCGCCGACGTATGCCGCCCGGTACGCCTCATCCCCCGGGCCGCCGGACGAAACCAGGTAAAAGACGAAGTCCAGATCCCGGGGCAGCTGCTCCGGCGGCACCGGCGCCGAGAGGTCGGCTTTTACGGGTTGGATCTCCCGCGGCAAATCGCCGGTCTCGCGGCGCAAACCGAAGACTTCGTGCCCCTCGGAAGCGAGGAGCATACCCAGCGCGCGACCGACGTACCCGCAACCCGCAATAAGAACTCTCACGGAGCCGAGTCTACCGCGCCTGTCTCAACCTGGCTCAGCCACCGCTGCCGATGTGAACGCCGACGCTGAACCCGGATAGCGGTCGCGGGTAGTATAGTCAGGCTCGCAAAACCTTTCTTTACCCGGACACGACGGAGACAGAGCTTGCGAACATTCATCGGAGAGCGGGAGAACCGGCCCCGCGCGGTGTGGCGGCTGTTGGCGCAGGTCGTCGTTTTCCAGGCTGCGACCTTCCTCCTGTTCGCGCTTTTTGCGGTGTCGTGGTCCCTGGCGGGTTCTTCCGAGGCAACATTCGGCTCCAGCGGGCCCCTCAACCAATCCCCGACGGTCCTGCTACTCGGCAGCGTCGCTGCTCTCGGCGCGGTCTTTCTGAGCCTCTGGTTCGCCGGACGTTTTCTCGACCGGCGTCCTTTCAAGGACTTCGGGTTTCACCTGGATGGCGGATGGTGGCTCGACCTCTTTTTCGGGCTGGCTCTGGGGGCTGTGCTGATGGCCGGGATCTTCCTGGTCGAGATAGCCTTCGGATGGATCCGGATAGAAAGCACCTTCAACCCGAACATCCCCGGCACGCCGTTCTGGCTCGCGCTGGCGCCGCCGGTCGTAATTTTCTTGTGCGTCGGCGTCTACGAGGAAATGTTCTCCCGCGGTTACCAGCTACTGAACATGGCCGAGGGGTTCAATTACCCGCTTCTCGGCCCCCGGGGCGCTATCGTGGCGGCCTGGGTTCTCTCTTCCAGCATCTTCGGCGTCCTGCACCTCGGGAACCCGAACGCCACGCTGCTCAGCGCCTTCAACATCTCGCTGGCGGGGCTTATGCTCGGCACCGGCTACGTTCTCACCGGAGAACTCTCTATCCCCATCGGGCTGCACATTACCTGGAACTTCTTTCAGGGCACCGTCTTCGGCTTTCCCGTCAGCGGCTTAGAGCCGATCGGGGCAACCTTCATCTCTATCGAGCAGGGCGGGCCGGATCTCTGGACCGGTGGCGCCTTCGGCCCCGAAGCCGGCCTGATGGACCCTATAGCCACCCTGATCGGCATCTCGCTCATCGCGCTCTGGGTCAGGCTCCGCCGGGGGCGCGTGGCGCTCCACACGCCGCTGGCCGAACCTCCCAAGACAGAGCCCCGTGTCGGTAGAGAATGATCGTTTACGTCCCGGGCCAGGGCAGAAAAGCTATACTTTTTCGGATGCTACGTTTAGCCAACCAGGCGTCGCCCCGATGACCAACGCTTACGACGCGGTAGTCGTCGGCGCGGGACCGAACGGGCTCTCGGCGGCCATAAGGCTCGCTGAAGCGGATCTCTCGGTCTTGCTCGTCGAGGCGGAAGACAGGATCGGGGGCGCGGTAAAGACCGACGAGCTTACCCTCCCTGGTTTCTTGCACGACACCTACTCGTCCGTCTACCCCGCGGGCGCCGCCTCACCCGTATTCGCCCGGATGCCGCTGGAAGAACACGGCCTCAGGTTCGTACACCCGCGGGTTGCGGTATCCCACGTCCTCGACGGGGGGCGGGGCGCCTCCCTCTACAAAGACCTCGACCAGACCGCCGATTCGCTGGACAGCCTGCACCGCGGCGACGGCGCGGGCTGGAAGGATTTCATCTCGCCCTACGTAGAGAATTGGGACGTGCTGCAAAAAGCGATGATGGAAGGGTTTCCGCCGGTTTGGGGCGGCCTGCGGGCGGCGCTGAGGCTCGGCTACCAGGGTTCGCTGGAGACGGGGCGGGTGCTCCTCCAGCCCGCGACGGCGCTGGCGGATGAGCTTTTCTCCAGCGACGGCGCGAAGGCCTGGCTCTACGGGACGGCGATTCACGGCGACGTGGCGCCCGACGCCGCCGGTAGCGCCGTCTTCGGCTTCTACCTGAACTTGCTCGGCCACGTCGTCGGATGGCCGGTGGCCGAGGGCGGTTCCGGCAGGTTCGCCCGGGCCCTGGCAGGCTACTTCGAGAGCCTGGGAGGCCAGATCCGCGTGGGCTGCCCCGTAGAGCGGATCTCGGCCCAAAACGGCCGGGTCCGGGGAGTAATAGTAGCCGGCGAGGAGTTTCGTACCGGCCTGGCCGTCTGTGACGTGACCCCGCACGGGCTGCTGAACTTATCCGGCCATCTCTTGCCGGACTCCTACAAGAAGAAGATGGCCCGTTTCCGCTACGGTCCGGGCTCCTTGAAGCTCGACTACGCGCTCTCCGGGCCGGTACCGTGGGAGTACCCCGCGGCGCAGGGAGCCGGCACGCTCCACATCGGCGGCGGCACCCGGGAGCTGGAGGAGAGCATCTCCCGGGAAAAGCTCGGCTACCTGCCGGAAAAGCCGTTCCTGCTGGCCGCCCAGCCGTCGGTCGCCGACTCTTCCCGCGCCCCGGAGGGTCGCCATACCTTCTGGGCCTACACCCACGTCCCCCACGGCGTGGACTGGGAAAAGCGCGCCGAAGAACACGCGGACCGAATGGAAGCCCAGATAGAACGTTTCGCGCCGGGGTTCAAGGACCTCGTGTTGGGGCGGCACGTGATCACGCCGGTCGACCTCGAGAACAAGAATCGGAACCTGGTTGGCGGGGACGTAAACGCCGGGAGCCAGGCCCCCGACCAGCTCTTTTTCCGTCCCCTGCCGGCCCTTTCTCCGTACCGCACACCCCTGCGAGGCCTGTACATCGGTAGCGCTTCGACGTTTCCTGGCGGGGCCGTACACGGCGTTCCGGGCGATGCCGCGGCCCGTTGCGCCCTCACGGATCTCAAAGTTCGCCGGATAAAAGACCTGGTGCCACGGGGCTGAAGGCGCCGGACGCTTTCACGTCGGAGGCGTATAAGTTAGGCTAGTGAAACAGATGAGTACCGGAAACAGATAAGAGCACAGATAAGGGAACAGCCAGGCTTTGGGAATCGTTGTTCAGAAATATGGTGGAAGTTCGGTGGCTTCGCCGGAGCACATAAAAGCGGTGGCGGACCGTATCGGCCGCGCCCGAGAGTCCGGCAAGGATCTCGTCGTGGTCGCTTCCGCGATGGGCAAGAGTACCGACCGGCTGCTGCGCCAGGCCTCGGAGGTCAGCGAGAATCCCTCGCCGCGCGAGATAGACCAGCTCCTGGCGACCGGCGAGGAGCAATCCGTGGCGCTCCTGGCGATGGCCCTCCACGCCCGGGACGTGGCGGCGATCTCGCTAACGGGACCGCAAGCGGGGATGAGGATCACGGGCCGTTACGGTTCCGGGGTCATCTCCGGGATCAACCCCGACCGCATCCGGAAATTACTCGCCGAGGAGCACGTGGTGATCGTCGCCGGCTTCCAGGGTATGAACGCCATGGGAGACGTGATGACCCTGGGACGCGGCGGCTCCGACACCACGGCCGTAGCACTCGCGGCGGCCCTGGAAGCGGAGCGGTGCGAGATCTACACCGACGTAGATGGCGTCTACTCGGCGGACCCCAGGATAGTTCCCGGGGCGCGGCGCATCCCCTTCATTACCCCGGAGGAGATGGCGGAGATGTCCTGGCGCGGGGCGAAGGTCATGCACCCGCGGGCCGTCGAATTGGGCGCCCTCCACAAGGTAGAGATCCACGTCCGGTGCGCCTTCAACGAGGCGCCGGGCACGATAATAGCGGGAGGCGAGACATTGGAGCAGTTAGAGACGCGCGAAACCCTGGCCGGCATCGTTCACGATCCGGACGTGGCCCGCATAACCCTCAGCGGCATCCGCACCGGGCCGGGGACGCTGAGCAGGATCTTCGTCCCGCTGGCCGAGCACGGCATCTCGGTGGACATCATCGTCGAGACCGCTACCCGCGAGGGCACCGCCGACGTGGCCTTCACCATCAGCCGGGAACACTTCGAAGAGTCGCTCCGGATCGTTGGTGAGGTGGCGAGCCTGCTGGACGGCGAGGTGGAAGGTGAAGAAGGCCTGGCCAAAGTCTCCGTTGTGGGGACCGGGATGCTCAACCGGCCCGGATACGCCTCCCGGATGTTCGCCACGCTCGGCGAGGCGGGTATCCCCATAAGGATGGTCTCGACCTCCGAGATTCAGGTAACATGCGTTCTACAAGAGGACAGAATAGAGGAGGCGGTCCGGCGCCTCCACGAGAGCTTCGAGTTGGAGGAGAGAGATGTTTAGCGGCGCGTTTACAGCCCTCATAACCCCGTTCAGGAACGGCGCGGTGGACGTCGAAGCCCTGGAGAGTATGGTCGAGCTGCAGATAAGGCAGGGCATCCACGGCCTGGTCCCGTGCGGCACCACCGGCGAGACCCCGGCCATGAGCGAGGCTGAAGACCGGCTGGTTATAGAAACCGTGGTAAAGACCGCGGCCGGCCGGGTACCCGTGGTCGCCGGCAGCGGCTCCAACAGCACGAGCATGGCGATCAAATACACCAAAATGGCCCAGGAGGCCGGGGCCGACGGCTCCCTCCAGGTCGCGCCCTACTACAACAAGCCTACCCAGGAAGGCCTCTACCGGCACTTCACCGCCATCGCCGAGAGCACCGACCTGCCGCTGGTCCTCTACAACATCCCCGGACGCACGGCGGTTACCATCGAGGCGCCCACCATGGCGCGCCTGGCGCAGATACCAAACGTCGTCGGGGTCAAGGAATCCACCCTCTCCATGAACATGGTCAGCGACATCCGGCACCTGTGCGGCGGGGAGTTCGACATCCTCTCCGGCGACGACCCGATGATACTCCCGCTCATGGCGCTCGGGGGGCGGGGCGTGATCTCCGTGGCCTCGAACGTCGCCCCCGGCGCCGTTTCCGACATGGTGGACGCGGCCCTGGAAGGCAACTGGGAACGGGCCCGCGAGCTTCACTACGAGCTGCTGCCGCTCTTCCGGGCGCTCTTCGTCGAGACGAACCCTATCCCGGTAAAGACCGCAACCTCCCTGCTGGGCTTCTGCTCCGACGAGATGCGCCTCCCGCTCATACCGATGGAAGGTGAGAACCTGGACCTCCTGCAGGAGACCCTCGACGCCTCGAACCACCTCCTCCCCACCCCCGAGGAAGTTTGAATAGCGAGGCCGTCCGCGTAGCAATAATCGGGGCGGCGGGCCGCATGGGCCGCGAGCTCTGCCGCGCCGCCCTGGAGGACGAAAACATCGAGCTGGCCGGCGGCACCGTGGAGCCGGGGGCGGAAGAACTGGGCAAGGATCTCGGCGAGCTGTGCGGCCGGGGCACGGCGGGCGTGGCGGCATCCGAGGACCCGCCGGCAAACGCCGAAGCCCTGATCGAGTTCACCACCCCGGAGGCAACCGTCGGGCACCTCGCCTACGGCCAGCCCGTCGTCATCGGGACCACGGGGCTCTCCGACGAGCAGCGTTCGGAGGTCGAGGAGGCCGCCGGGAGCAAGGCCGTCGTCCTCGCCCCGAACATGAGCGTCGGGGTAAACCTGCTGCGCGAGGTGGTGCGGGAGCTATCCGCGAAGCTCGGCTCCGGCTACGACATCGAGGTCGTCGAGGCCCACCACCGCAACAAGGTTGACGCCCCTTCCGGGACAGCCTTCTTTCTCGCCCGGGCCGCCGCTGAAGGCCGGGGGCGGGATCTGGAAGAGGTCGCCGTCTACGGTCGGGAAGGCCGGCAGCCGCGGGAGGAAGGCGAGATCGGGGTCCACGCCCTGCGCGGCGGGGCGGTCGTCGGCGAGCACCGCCTGGTCTTCTACTCCGAGGGCGAGGAAGTAGAGGTGGTACATCGCGCCCTCTCCCGCCGCACCTTCGCCGACGGGGCGCTCCGGGCCGCCAGGTTCGCTGCACGGGCGGAGCCGGGCCTGTATAGTATGTCGGACGTGCTAAAAGTCTGATGGGGTCGGCTGGTTGAGTTAATGGACCGAGTAAATCGGCTCGCGGAGTTGGCCCAAGAGATCGCAGTCGAAGAGCCTGGGTTCTTCGACGTCACAGGTCCAGGCGAAGGTAACAAGAAGACCAATGCCTTCATGCGTAAACTACAACGTCGAGCCAAGGGAGAATTCAGTACAGATCTCTCCGAACAAGAGATCTGCGGCCACACCAAGTTCGCTGTAGATTTCTATTTCAAAGAGGAAGCTACTATCGTTGAAGTGGCATTGAGCCTGAAGAACCCAAACACAGAGTTCGAGAAGGATATTCTGAAGGCATTGATGGCTCAGGAGAGAAACTTTGCTGTTACCAAATTGCTTTTCTTGTCGAAGCCAGGAGCGATCAAAAGACATGAATCGCCAAGTTCTCGCGACATTGTCGAATGGGTAAAACGCAATCATGGCATTCAGGTAGAAGTTAAAGAACTGGTTCCTGAATAGGCTCATGGTCGTCGAAACAGTTCGGCTTCGCATCTTCGCCACGCGTTCTTGGTTGGACCTCTCAAGATAAACTACTCACCGACATACTAAGAAAGAGGTTTACATATGACAGAGTCGGCAGTTTCGCCCCTGATCCCGCGCGAGCTACTGTTCGGCAACCCGGAGCGCGCCCAGCCCCGGCTCTCGCCGGACGGTGAACGCCTCGCCTATCTGGCCCCCAAAGCCGGCGTGTTGAACATCTGGGTCGGGCCGGTCGGCGGCGAAGGGTTCGAGCCGGTGACGGACGACCGCCGGCGCGGCATCCGGATGTACTTCTGGGCGGAAGACAACCGGCACCTGGTTTACCTCCAGGACCAGGACGGTGACGAGAACTGGCGCGTCTACGCCGTGGACCCGGCCACCAGAAAGGTCCGGGACCTCACGCCCTTTGACGACGTTCAGGCCCAGCTCGTCGGCAAGAGCCGCCACTTCCCGGACACGCTGCTCGTGGGGCTGAACAAGGAGAACCCCGAGCTGCACGACGTTTACCGGCTGGAGTTGGGCACCGGGGAGCTGGTCCTCGCCGCAGAGAACCCCGGCAACGTGGTGGGCTGGGTCACAGACCGGGACTTCCTCGTGCGGGGAGCCCTGGCGGCAACCCCCGAAGGCGGCTTCGACCTCTTGCTGCGCGAAGACGAGGCGGCAGGCTGGCACAGGACCCTCAGCTGGGACAAAGAGGACGCCCTCTCCAGCGCCCCGGTCGGCTTTACCAACGACGGCGGGCGGATGTATCTGCTGGACTCCCGCGGGGCCAACACGACCCGCCTCACCGTCTACAACCCGGAGGACGGAAGCTCCGAGGTGCTGGTCGAAGACCCGCGGTACGACGTGGGGGACGTAATGGTCCATCCCGACACCCACGAAGTTCAGGCGGCGGCGATCGTTCGCGCCCGCCCCGAATGGGTGGTCCTCGACAACGACATCCTGGAAGATTCCGGGGCCATACGGGATCTCGCCCCCGGCGACTACGAGGTGGTGAGCCGCGACCACGCCGACGAGAACTGGCTGATCGCCTTTACCGCCGACGACGAGAGCCCTTCGTATTACTCCTACAATCGGAGCGGGCGGTCGGGAGAGCACCTCTTCAACGCCTGGCCCGAGCTCGACTCCTACGAGCTGGCCTCGATGCGCCCGGTCTCCTTTGCCGCCCGCGACGGGCTCCGCCTGGAAGGCTACCTGACGCTCCCGCCCGGCGCGGAAGCAGGGAACCTCCCGATGGTCCTCAACGTCCACGGTGGCCCCTGGGTGCGGGACAGCTGGTTCTGCCATCCGGAGGCGCAGTGGCTCGCCAACCGGGGCTACGCCTGCCTGCAGGTCAACTACCGGGGCTCGACCGGCTACGGCAAGGAGTTCCTGAACGCCGGCAACAAAGAGTGGGGCGCGAAGATGCACGACGACCTGGTGGACGCCGTGGAGTGGGCCGTCTCCGAAGGCCTGGCCGACCCGGAACGGGTGGCGATCTACGGTGGCTCCTACGGCGGATACGCGGCGCTCGTCGGGGCGACCTTCACGCCGGACCTGTTTCGCTGCGCCGTAGACATCGTGGGGCCTTCGAACCTCATCACCCTGATCGAGAGCATCCCGCCGTACTGGAAACCACTGGTCGCCACGTTCCACGAGCGCGTCGGCAACCTGGAAACGGAAGAAGAGTTCCTGAGGAGCCGCTCGCCGCTTTTCTACGTGGACCGCATCAAAATCCCCGTGCTCATAGCGCAAGGTGCCAACGACCCGCGGGTCAAACAGGCCGAGAGCGAGCAGATCGTGGCCGCCATGCAGGAGAAGGGAATCGACCACGAGTACCTGCTCTTCGAGGATGAAGGCCACGGCTTCGCCCGGCCCGAGAACCGCCTGGAGTTCTACGCCGCCGCCGAGCGCTTTCTGGCCCGGCATCTCGGCGGCCGCTCGGAAGACTAGGGCTTGCCCGGGGCTTACCCGGGGCTTACCCGGCGGGCAGCTTCAGGGTCATGCCGGGCTGGATCTCGTACCCCTCGAGGTCGTTCGCCTCGCGGATCTCCTCGATTCTCGGCCGCGGATCTTCGGAGGCAGGGTAGTGCTCGGTGGTTATGCCCCACAGCGTCTCTCCGGATGAAACGGTGTAGCGCGCGGGCGGCGACTCTGCTCCGGCGTTGCTGCCCGCGTAGAGCGCGAGTGCCAGGACTACAACGGCCAACAAAACGCCGAGCCGTCTCCTCCGGTATGTGGCACGAGCGTCCTTCACCCCCGGACTATACGGTACGGCCGCCGGTCTCCCAACGGGTTTTTACGGGTCCAGCGGACGCTCCCTTTCTGCCGGAGCGGAGGGCGCTGGCCTTCACCCCGATCCGAAGCTAGAATCAGGCCGGGATGCGGTTTGCAAAGATGCACGGGGTAGGCAACGATTTCCTGGTCTTCGACCGGGGCGAGGTACTGGACGTAGATCTGCCGCGTCTGGCCCGCCTGGCGTGCGACCGGCATTTCGGCGTCGGGGCCGACGGCATCCTCGTTCCGCAACTTTCGGCGGCGGCGGATTTCAGGATGGTCTATCTGAATTCGGACGGCTCCGTGGCGGAGATGTGTGGCAACGGCATCCGGTGCCTCGCCCGCTACGCCCGGGACCACCGGCTGGTTGACGGCGACAGCCTGACCATCGAGACCGAGGCCGGAATAAAGAAACTCGTGCTCTACGAAGATGGTTCCTCCAGGGTGGACATCGGTACGCCGGCCTTCAACGCCGGGGTCCGGCTCCTGGATTTCAACTTTCTGCAGGTCTCCGTGGGCAACCCGCACGCGATAGCTTTCCTGGAATCCGAAGCCGCGGTAGAAGAGTTGAACCTCGGCGAGATCGGCCCGCAGGTAGAAAAAAACCACAATTTCCCGGGGGGGACCAACGTGGAGTTCGTCTCTATCCGGGATGACCACGATCTGCGGATGAGGATCTGGGAGCGGGGTGCCGGAGAAACCCTGGGCTCCGGGACGGGTTCGGGCGCCGTGGCGGTGGCGGCTTTGCGGCTCGGCCTCGTCCAGAGCCCGGTCCGCGTACACCTCGATGGCGGCTCGGTGGAGATAGAATGGTCCGGGGAAGGCGAGCCAGCCTACATGACGGGACCGGCAGAGTACGTTTGTGAGGGGCGTTTGATCTTCTGATCTCCCGCAGGGCCCGTTCGCAGGGTCCGGTCTTAGCGGATCTCGACCAACCCGTGGCGGGCGGCGAACAGTAGGGCTTGCAAGCGCGAATGAACGCCGAGCTTGTTGAGTATGTTCGTCATGTGGGTGCGTTCGGTATCCAGGCTCATATAGAGTTTTGCGGCGATCTCCTTGTTGCTCAACCCTTCCGCCAGGGCCTGTAGCACGTCTATCTCTCTGGGAGTAAGCATGCCGCCGATACTCGCCCGGGCTTCGCGTTCCTCCTCGCGATTGTGACCGGCGATCCGCAACAGTTCGCCCAGTTCATCCGGCCCGTACAGCGTTTCGCCCGCCAGGATACGCCTTACCGAAGTTAGTATTTCATCAACGTCCGCCGACTTGTGCAGCACGCCCGCCGCACCGGCTTCTACTGCCCGGGCGTGATCCACCTTGTCCAAACTCGCGGTAAGCACCAGGGACACGAAATGCGGGTTTCGCGCCCGGAGCTCCCCGATCAGGTCGACCCCTTCTCCGTCGGTCAGCGAGAAATCCAACACCCCGACATCGGGAGTACCCTCTGCGTTTTCTACCATCCGGCGCGTCTCCCCGATCGAGCCCGCCTGGAGAAACACCTCGAAATCCGGTTCTTGCTCGAAGATGAGCGCGAGCGTCTGGCGGAACGCGGTGTGATCTTCAACGAGCAGTATCCGTCGCACCCTACCCCCTCGTGGATAGTCGGACTTAGCGGTTGTCTTTCGTCAAAACGTAGCTAGTAGTCTAGGCTTTTGCGGGGTCTGAAGGATCTTTCTCCACCGTCGCCAGAGGGACTCGCAGTCGCACCCGGGTCCCCGCTCTTCCGTTGCTCCACACCTCCAGCTCGCCATCGAGCGCCAGCGCCCGCTCTTCCATACCTATGATGCCGACGCCCCGCGAAGAAGAATCGAATCCCCGCCCGTCGTCTCGCACCTCTACCCGCAAGTCTTCCCCTTTGGAGCCGAGCGTAATCACGGCGTTTCTGGCCGCCGAGTGGCGGCGGATGTTGGTGAGGGCTTCCTGTACTATCCTCACCACCTCCATAGACCTTCCGCCCGCCAACGAAATCGGGAACCCGTCTTCGACGACGAGGTTTATCTCCTGCTCCGGGGACATTTGACGGTTCAGGTCTACGAGCAACTCTATCGAGTGTACGAACGGTTGTTCCTGAACTTTTTCGATCCGCAGATCGTAGATGGCGTCCCGCAAGCCCCCTACCGCTTTCTGGAGAAACTCTACCTGCCGATCTCTCTCTTCACCCCATTTATCGTCTCCGGCCACCCTGAGCATCGTCCGGAGGGATTGCAGCGTATAGGTGAGGTCCTGGAGCACCCCGTCGTGAAGCTCCCGGGCGATCCGGTGCCGCTCGGCCTCCCGGATCTCCCGCAAAGCTTCCTCCGCCCGCTTCCGCCCGGTTATGTCCAACATCATGCCCTCGTAACCTGCAAGCTCACCCTGGGAGTCCAAGAGGGCCCGCGCCGACAAAGATACCGGTAGCTCGTTTTTATCCTTGCGGTACATCCACGTCTCGAAACCGGACACCGAACCTTGACGCTCGACCATCCGCTTGAACTCTTCCCGATGTTCGGGGCGGACGTAGAGTTGCTCCGCCAGATTAGAAACGCTCTCCAGCAGTTCTTCGGGCGACTTGTAGCCTAGCATGCGCGCCATGGCAGGGTTCGCCGTGAGCAGCCTACCATCGATGGAGGATTGGAAAATGCCTTCTACGGCGTTCTCGAAGATGCCCCGATAGTTCTCTTCAGCCCGCTTGCGCCCGGTGACGTCCCGGGCGTTGACGACGATGCCACCCACGCTGGGCTCGTCGAGCAGGTTGTTTGCTACGGCCTCGATGTTCCGCCAGGTGCCGTCCTTGGCGCGGACCCTGTATTCCGCTACGGTCGGATGGTGTCCGGGCCGGTCTGCGTAAGCGGCAAAGGTCTCCGCCAACCGCGCGGCATCTTCCGGATGGAGGAGATCGAAAGCCTTGCCGCCGATTCTCTCCTCCGGGGTGTACCCTAGTATGCGCTCGACCGCCGGGCTTTCGTAGGTTACGACGCCTTCAGCGTCCAGGACGATGATGAGGTCCGAGGCGTACTGGACCATAGATCTAAACCGCTCCTCGCTTTCTTGCAGCGCCTCCTCGGCCTGCCGGCGCTTGCGGCGGACCTCGGCTTCGCGCAGCTCCCGCTCGATGGCCGAGGTAAGCCGGACCAGGTTGTCCTTCATTATGTAATCCTGGGCCCCGGCCTTCATCGCCTCTACCGCGGTATCCTCGCCGATCCGGCCGCTCACGATGATGAACGGCAGATCCACGAAGCCTTTCGCCCGGAGCAACTCTAGCGCCGCCAGCGAGCTGAACTCGGGCATGGAGTGATCGGAGACCACCAGATCCCAACCCTCCTCGGCGAGCGCGGACTCCATCTCGACCGCGGTCTCTACCCTCCTGTAATCTGGATCGTAGCCTCCGCGCCGCAACTCCCGCGCCAGAAGCAGCGTGTCGTTCTCTGAGTCTTCCACTATAAGCACCTTGAGCGGCACCCTCATACGAACTTCCTCAGAAACTTTCCATCTGGAATCGGCGCGTCGACCGCGACTGGAACACCTTTCTGCCTACCCTCCGACCCACTAGCTCCCGCCTACCCTGGTTAAGATTTTAACGGGAACGGCCTCCCACGGCAAATGACCCCGCCCGGAACCGCCGGCTTCTTCCGGCACGGTTTTCAGAAATCACTCATTTGGGGGATGTACTTGCGGTCCCGAGCGAGCAGAATCATCTTGCGGGGGCGGCCGGTGATCCCTCCCTCCTTCCCCTATCGAGCCGGTCTGCTACCGACGTGGGCCGGCGTCCTATCATTTCATTTCTGCGCCGTCCCACTTTATTTTCTTAACGGGCGTCGAAAATCACTCATTTGGGGGATACTTTCTGTTTTCCGGGAGGCTATTCTGTGTCTGGGCTGCCTTGTTGTTGACTTCCGGCGTTTCGTCTTGCGAGGAGATATGGCACCTGTGGGGCTTAGGAGAAAAACGATCCTGCTGGTAGAAGATAACCCGGACGACGAGCTGCTCGCCCTGCGGGCCCTGCGGAAGAACCGGGGGTCCAACGAAGTGATAGTCGCCCGGGACGGGACGGAAGCTCTCGACTACCTGTTCGCCACCGGCGTCCACGCCGAAAGGGAAGCCGGAATCCTGCCAGACCTCGTGCTACTGGACCTCAAGCTCTCCGACATCGACGGCCTGGAGGTTTTGCGCCGCCTGCGCGCCAACGAACAGACCCGGTTCCTGCCGGTCGTGGTCCTGACTTCCTCCAGGGAACAGCAAGACATGGTGCAGAGCTACAGCCTGGGCGCCAACAGCTACGTCCACAAGCCGGTAGACTTCGAAGAGTTCGTGCGCGCCGTCGAGCAGCTCGAACTCTACTGGCTGACGTTGAACGAGGTTCCTTCGAACCTCCACTAGCGGCCGGGGTGCAGGCCCGGAGCATAGAGAATCCCAGCCGCCGGCGCTTCTCCTACAAGCTCTGCTCGAGTAGTTCCGCCTCCAGCTCGTCGACGAACTGGCGGGCGGTGCGTCCCGAGCGCCCGGCGTGCCAGCGATCCCAGAGCAGGGCGCGTTCGGTGACGGCTTCTTCGGGTATATCTATACGCCGTTCCCGGACGAGCCCTTCTACTATCTCCAGGTAGCGTTTCTGGTCCGGGGTCGGGAAGGTTACGCGCAAGCCGAACCGCGCGCCGAGGGAAAGCTTCTCCTGCATGGTGTCGCGGGCGTGGACGTCGTCGCCAACGGGGCCGGCTTCGTTCCGGTCGGAGAAATTTTCCCGAATAATGTTGCGACGGTTCGAGGTGGCATAGAGGCGCACGTTCTCCGGCGGCTCCTCTACACTACCCTCCAGCAGCGCCTTGAGCGACTTGTACTGCACCTCGTGCTCCTCGAAGGAGAGGTCGTCCACGAAAACGATAAAGCGGAGCCCGCGATCCCGCAAAACGTCCAGCACCTGCGGCAGGGAACCGAGGTCTTCCTTGGCCAGTTCGACCAGGCGGAGGCCCCGGTCGGCGTACGCGTTGGCTACGGCTTTGACGGTCGAAGATTTCCCGGTGCCCGGCAAGCCGTAGAGCAGGGCATGGTGTGCCGGGAGACCGGCCACAAACCGTTCGGTGTTCTTCAGTAGCGGCTCCCGTTCGTCCTCGTAGCCTATAAGCTGGTCCGGCCGCACCGCGTCGGGGTTGGCCACGGGGTACAGGTCCCCGTCCCTCCAGCGGAAAGCCCGGCAGCGGTTGAAATGCCCGGCGCCGTGGCGGGCGTAGTAGTCCGCCAGAAGCTCGGCGCACGCACCCCAATCTTCGGCCGCCGCGAGCTCCCGGGCCACCGCGCCCCGATGCGACCCTTCGTTCTCGAGGTTCGGATCCGTCCAGGGGACCCAGACCCTGAGCCCCGGTACGGCGCTTTCCACCAGGTCGAGCAGCGGCCGCGCCTCGACCTCGAAGAGCGCCTGGAGGGTGCGGAGATCCCGGCGGGCCTGCTCGATCACGGAGGTGCCGGGCCCACCTCTCTCGGCCCCCAAACTAAAGGGGTTCTCGTCGTCCAGGATGCGCTCTACCAGGTATGACTGCCAGGCATCGGGGAGAAGGTCTCCGGAGTCCACGGCGAGCTCCTCCCACAACCGGCCAAAGGTGTCCGCAACCTCGGCCGGTTTCGGATGCTCCCGGGCCAGGAGCTCCAACAACAGCACGAAATCTCGCCCCGCGGGCCGGTCCAGGGTTCCCCGGAAAAGGGCGAGCCCCAGAGCCCGCAGCGGCAGATAGCTCAGGTCTTCACGCTCCATGCAGAACGAAACTCTAGCATCTCCGGCAAGCGTCGGTTGCAGATCCTGCGTCCACGCCCGGCCCCTACCGGCTCGTTCGGGACGAAGCCAGCCTCGATACCGGCCGCGCTAAAGGGCATATGACCGAGATACGAACGGAACGCCACTTTATGTGCGTTTAGTTACTTTACTGGATTGGATCCGTCAACCAGTCAGCAGTTCCTTGAACTTCATCCTCTTTTCTTGCTCTCCGGGATCGGTGTCCGAGAGCACGCCTTCACCACCGAAGATTACCAGGAAGGCGAGTTGCTGGCCCTCGCCACCGCGGGTCGCGCGCCTCGCCAGGTCAATCTCGCGGAGGGTCGGCGCGTAGAGGCGGGCGGGATCGCCTTTAGAGGGACTCCGCCCGAAGCGCGGGTATGCCGTACGCTCGATCAGTGCCACAGGACAGCCTCCTCAATCCCCTCTGCGCATGAACCTTGCGGAACCGCTGCCGGTGCCATCATCGGCACCTTCCGGCCCGGCCTCAACCTTTCGCGCCCCCGGGTCAGGAGCCGCTTTCATCTGCACGAGCGGGGTGCTCAGGACGTGCTTCCGGAGTAGATCCGCGATCCTCGCGTGACAGCAACTCTAGGAGAGCTCGTCCGCTATCGGTGAGGGAGTACATAACCAGCTTGCCGTCCCGCCGCGAACCTACCTGCCCGGCCGAGCGCAGCACCCTCAGATGATGCGAGACGAGGGCCTGCGTGCGACCGGAGATCCAGGCGAGATCGCAGACGCAAAGCTCCTCGCACCCCATCAGCGCCGAGGCCAACGCGAGGCGGGTGGGGTCGGAGAACGCGCGGGCGCGTTCGGCGGCGTCCTGGGCGGCCTCCTCGACGCCCACGAGCGTCTGGCGGATCGCCTGCGCGCGGGGTGCGTCGATGCACAGCAGATCGCACCAATCATCTTTCACGGTAGTCTTCCCGTTCGCCCGCCTCGCCCCCGAGGACGGTCCCGGAAACTCCCGGCCCCGCCGAGAGGCGCGGATCGGAAGTGCTGCGGAGGCCTCCTTCTCACCGGCTGCCACGCTCCGCGGCGTCCCGGAGGACCGCGTCCGGGCTACCCAGGATGGTAGCTTCTCCAGGAACGCGCGCGAAGGCCCGCCGGTACTCCCCCTCGTCCAGGCCTCTGCCGATCACCACAAGCTCCGAGCCCCCGTCGTGGTCCCCGTAGTAAGGGTCGAACGAGTAGAGTTCCCTTACGGCCTGCAGGACCATCGGGTCATCTAGCTCCTCGAAGTGCAGGATGCCCTTCGCCCGCAAGACCCGGTCGGGACGCTCCAGGATCTGGCGCCGATGGAAACTCACCCACCGCTCCAGCCGCAGGGGCTTCTCGCTGCGGAGCGTGAACGAGTCCAAACCCGCGCCGTGTTGGAGCCGGTGCCCGCCGGGTCTCCAGTCCGGGGACATGGCGCGCAGGCCGGTCACCTCAGCCGCGTCCACACCTACGTCCCCGAACTCGTTGACGACGACCCCGTAACGCCTGCCGCCGGAAGAGATCAGGTGGTTCACCAGCGTGGTCTTCCCCGCCCCGAGGAACCCGCCAACGAGGGTCACCGGGAGCTTCCCCTTGAACCTCATCAGAAGAGCCGCCCCTCGTACTCCGGTGCGACGACCCGCTCGAACGCTTCCCGGTACTCCTCTTCGTCGAGGTCTTTGCCGATGATGACCACCTCTGTCCCTCCGCCGTGCTCGCCTTCATAGGCGTCGAAGCGGTACAGCTCCCGCACGGCCTGCAGGACCATCGGGTAGTCCAGTTCCTCGAACTCCAGGATGCCCTTGGCCCGCAAGACCCGATCCGGATACCGCAGCATCATGTGCTGGTGAAAGATTATCCAGCGCCCGAGCTGCAAGGGACGCTCGCTGCGCAGCGTGAGAGAGGTTACGTCCGCCGCGTGCTCGTGGCGGTGGCCGCGCGGCTTCCAGCCCGGCTCGAAGGCGTCGAGGTCCGTGATGTCCTCCGGCTCGACCGCCGCGTGGCTGGTCTCCACGATCCGCGCGAGCGGGTTGGTTTTCGCCACCAGCCGCCGGGCCCCCTCCAGCTCTCCTCCACCCACGAGGTCGGTCTTGTTGAGCACGACGACGCTGCCGTAGGCAAGCTGGGCGCGTCCCTCAGGGTTCTCCGCGATGGTACGCTCCAGGTTGCGGGCGTCGGCGACGGCGACGATGCCATCAAGCTTCAGTAGGCCGCGCCAGTCGGTGGTGAGCAGCTCCTGCGCCACCGGGACGGGGTCGGCGAGGCCACTCAGCTCTATGAGGATGTACTCGGGCGGCTCTTCGAGGGTGAGGAGGCCGTGCAGGGCGGCCGTGAGGTCCGCCCTACCCACGCAGCAGACGCACCCACCCTCCAGCTCCGCCACGCCGCCCTCCTCCAGTTCCGTAATGAGGGCGGCGTCCACGTTCACATCCCCGAACTCGTTCACGACCACGCCGTAGCGCCTCCTCCCGGAAGCAATGAGCCGGTTGACGAGCGTGGTCTTCCCCGCGCCGAGGAATCCCCCGACGAGCGTGACCGGGACCCTCTCCCTGAACCTCACCCGCGTCCCCTAATGCTCCACGCCGCCCTCGCCGTGAACGTGCCCGTGGTCTACCTCCTCGGGCGTCGCGTCCCGGACGTGGTGGACCACGCCCTCGTATACGAGCGTCTTGCCCGCGTACTCCGGGTTCGCGTCGACGGAGACCCGATCCCCCTCGACGGCCACCACCCGGAACGACACGGGCCTCCCGCCCTCGTCTAGCGCGTAGAACTCCTCCCCTTCTTCCACGGGTGATCCTTCGGGAAACTCCCCGCGCCCTACGACCGTCGCCTTGCCGGGGTCGTGCAACCCGGCGCCGCGCTCCGGCGACAACGTCACCCGAAACGGACCGGGCGAGAGCCCGACCAGCGCCCCCTCTAGCCCCGGCGGCAGCCCCGGCGCGTGCCCGACGAGCACCGTCTCCGGCTCCCCCTCCGGGCTGGCGTCTACGACCTCCCCGTCCACCCGTAGCTCGTACCCGAACGCGACGACCGTGTTCTCCCGAACCTCCAAGAGCGAACCTTCCTGGTGCCGATCCGCAAAGGTCACGCGAGGCACCCCGAGCACCGCCCGTAGAGCGTCAGGTTGTGGTCCTCTACCCGGTAGCCGCCGGGCAGCGTCGTCCCCGTCGGTATGCCGACCGGACAAATATCCAGGTCGAAGGTCTGGTCACACTCCCTGCACCGGAAATGGTGGTGGTGCCCGCGCCCGGCCGGCTCGTAGCGCGGTTCCTCCCCCGGCAGATGCACGGGGACCAGCTCCCCGCCTTCCTTAAGCGCCTTGACGGCCCGGTACACAGTCGCGATCCCCAGCCCCGGGATGTCCCGGCCCGCCCGCTCGTGGATCTGCGCCACGGACAGCGGTCCATCGGCCTCCTGAATGTTCTTGAGAATGGCGTGTCGTTGTCTCGTGTTCCTCATCATTCCTACACTTCAAATATACCACAACGAGCTTTGTCTAAACTCCATGTTCAAAGGACAGTGCGCTACGTTCCGGCGCTTGATCTCTGTGAGCGTCATTTCTTTTATCGGTACGTCGTTATCAACAACGGGTATGGGCGGCGGGAAGAGGATGAACGTTGAGCCGGCGGGCTTCGAATCTCCTTGGACCCGTCGCGGGCGGCGAAGGTCAAGGCTTGGGTGGCGGAAGCGTTTGGAGTCGACGGTAGCTGGGATGGACCTGCGATGCACAGAGCCGGGGTGCTCGCCGGTCGAGACAGCCATTGGGATTCTGGACTCACCCGGCAAAGCGCGCCGGTATAGGATCCACAAACCGGGTTCCGAGACAGTCTTTAGGGACGTTTTGCGCCTGGTTGGATCTCGCTCGTAGCCGAGGCTATTTTACGGGATCGTGCCCTCCCTTGGTAAAAGGGTTGCAGCGCATGATGCGCCAGGCGCCCATGAGCGTCCTCCGAACGGCCCCGTGCTTGCGGATGGCTTGGATCGCGTACTGGGAGCAACTCGGGGTGAACCGGCACGAGGGCGGGAAAAGCGGGGAGACGAACCGCTTGTAGAAGCGTATCACCCCAATGAGGGTTTGCCCGATCATTCCCGCAGATCCTCTTTGAGCCGGAGTACTTCAAACAGGTCTATCGTACTCCGCGTCGGAAAAAGTATCGAGCAGGTGCCCCATTTTGCGTTGCTTGGTCTTCAGGTACTCCAGGTTGGATGCCTTGTGCGGGACCCGGAGCGGCAGGCGCTCCAGAATCTCGACACCGTGACGTTCGAGACCTTCGATCTTCGCCGGGTTGTTGGTCAGCAAGCGCACCTGATGCGCGCCGAGGTCTCGCAGCATCTCCGCGGCGACGCCGTAGTCGCGGGCGTCCTCCGGCAGGCCCAGGGCCAGGTTCGCCTCGACAGTGTCTAAACCACGATCCTGGAGCATGTAAGCGTACATTTTGTTCAACAAGCCGATGCCCCGTCCTTCCTGGCGCAGGTAAAGGAGGACGCCGCGGCCCAACTCTTGCAAAAGCTTCAGGCTGTACTCGAGCTGCTTCCCGCAGTCGCAGCGCTCGGAGCCAAAAATGTCTCCGGTCAAACACTCCGAGTGCAACCGCACTACGACCGGATCCCCGTCGTCAACCTCCCCTACGGTTAGCGCCAGCTCCTGTTTGCGCCCGGGGGTTTCGTAAACGGATAGCTCGAACTCGCCGTAACGGGTCGGTAGAACCGCGTTCGCGACGCGGCTCGTGGTCGAAGGGTAGCATCGGGATGGCCGTGGCCCCGATCTTTCTCGGAGTTGCGGGTGACCATGATGATGCCCTACCCTTTCGGGCATCCGCTCTACCAGCTCGCCTTGCGGACGCCGGGCAGTTCGCCATTGAGCGCCTTCTCGCGGAAGTTGATGCGCGAGAGTCCGAATTTCCTTATGTGTCCGCGGCTTCTGCCGTCGATCTGGTCCCGGTTGCGCACCCTCGTGGGTGAGGAGTCCCGCGGGAGTCGCGCCAGCGCGGACGCCGCCGCCAGACGCTCTTCGGGGGTCGATCTAGCATCCCGCATTGTCTCTTTCAGTTCCCGCCGCCGCGCGGCGTACCGCGCTACCGTCCGCCTGCGCTTCTCGTTCTTCGCGATCTTGGACTTTTTCGCCAAAGAAACCTCCTTCCGGTCTCGGGCCCGTCTACGTGATGTCCTTGA
>JBHJHC010000023.1:0-32650 GCA_050331175.1 Rubrobacteraceae bacterium
GTAGAGTGTGGTGAGGAAGGTGTCCACGTCGAGCATGAGGAGTCGGTTCCTTTCCCTTCGGGATCGGGTAGCAAGCCGACTCTAAGGCGTGGGCACCTTCCGCTCAAATCTTCGCTGTACAACTCACACCAAGCGTTTAAGGAGGTCCCGCCGGTTGCAACGGTGCTGTTGCATCCGGGAGGCCATCAACACCGCAGCGCTCTTTCTCGCAAAGCCATATCTGAAAGATTGGGAACCCACTAGGTCCGGGTTCGAATGGGCCGGATTGCGTACGAAGACCCCGGATAGCCGGCACCCGATCGGGGCGGTTTCGGATCTGGATCACCTCTACGTGGCCACGGATCACGGGCAGCTCGGTGTAACGCTCGCCCCCAGCGTCCGGAGAGTAGATTTCTCCCCTCGTTCTCGAAGGCAGGCCGGCTCAGAAACTCGAACCCTTCACCTTCAGAATAGACCGCTCATAGTCGCAGAGCTTCTTACCTAGTTGCAGAGCGTATGAACCAGGGTTGGTTCAGGTTCCATTGAGCCTTGTTTGAAAGAAGACAGTAATGCTAACGTGCCGAGTAGATACCATTTCTCCTTCTGAAACACTTCACTTCTCAGTCTGGTAGGATGGAATCGCAGGGCGGTAAGCAAACGGCAGCGAGAAGAAGCTAGTAGCTGTGCAATCGTTTTATGACGTGATCGTGATCGGTCTCGGCGGGATGGGGAGTTCTGCATCCTACCAACTCGCGCGGCGCGGCAAAAAGGTACTGGGTCTGGAACGGTACAACCCCCCGCACGAGTGGGGCTCCAGCCACGGCCGGTCGCGCATCATCCGGCAGGCGTATTTCGAGGATCCAGCCTACGTCCCGCTCCTGCTGCGGGCGTACGAACTCTGGGAACAGCTAGAGAGAGACTCGGGCAGAGACATCCTGACCATCACCGGCGGCCTGATGATGGGCCATCCTGAAAGCGACCTCGTAGAGGGTAGCCGGGAGAGTGCCGGGCGACATGACTTGCCGCACGAGATCCTGGAGGCCCCGGAGATAAAGCGCCGCTTTCCGGTCTTCGAGCCTACGCCGGAGACGGTTGCCCTCTACGAGCCGCGGGCGGGTCTCGTCCGTCCCGAGACTTCCATCGCCGCCCACCTCGAACACGCCGCCCGGAGGGGGGCGGATCTCCGCTTCGGGGAACCGGTACGTTCCTGGGACGCCGGCCCGGGCGGAGAAGGGGTAGTGGTAAAGACTGGCTCGGGGACTTACGAGGCTGAGCGGTTGGTGATCTCTGCCGGTTCCTGGGCCCCGGAAATCCTCTCGGAGATGGGGCTTCCGCTGGAGGTTACCCGCCAGCTCCTGTTCTGGTTCGAGCCGGATGACGTGGAGCTTTTCCGTCCGGAGGGCTTCCCCGTCTACATCTGGGAACCCGAAGACGGCAACACGTTCTACGGTATTCCCGCCCACGACGGCGAACGCGGCGTAAAGGCCGCTTTCTTCCGGGCGGACGCCGTTCCCTGCACGCCGGAGACGATAGCCCGGGAGGTGGAAGATGACGAGGTAGATTTCGTCCGCGGGTACATGGCCCGGTATCTGCCCCGGTTGGACGGCAGGCTCCTCCAGGCCCAGACCTGCATGTACACCAACACGCCTGATTTGCACTTCGTCATCTCTCCCAACCCTCAACTCGAGCAGGTAATCGTGGCGGCGGGTTTCTCCGGCCACGGCTACAAGATGGCCAGCGTGGTGGGGGAGATACTGGCCGACCTCGCGACGGATGGCGAAACCCGGCACCCCATAGATCTCTTTTCTCCCGACCGCTCCTTCCCGCCCACGACCAAGGACTGACAATGGATATACTCGACGCCCCACAAACCGCTGAACGGCTCGGATACGTGGATCTTGCAGATTCCATCCAGGAGGTAGTAGTCCGCCGGCGGAAGGGTGAGCTGGAAGCCCCGCCGCGCCTCACCCCCGGTCTTCCCGCAGGAGGCACCCTGCTGGTCATGCCGGCGGCGGACGAGGAGATCGCCATTACCAAGCTCGTCACCGTCCATCCGGAGAACGGCGAACGTGACCTGCCCACCATACAGGGCGAAGTGGTCGTGATGGACGCGGAAACCGGCGTGCGGCTCGGCATGCTGGAAGGGAGCACCGTAACCGCCCGGCGCACCGCCGCCCTTTCCCTCCTCGCCGCCCGAAACCTCGCTAAAGAACCCGGTGGAGCGCTCCTGATCCTGGGCGCCGGAACCCAGGCAAAGGGACACCTGGAGGCCTTTCGTGCCGGGCTTGGCACCTCGAAGGTCTTTATCGTCTCCCGCACCGAAGCGCGGGCCCGTTCCCTGGCCGAACACGCGCAGAGCCTCGGGGTTGACGCGGAGATCTCGGACACCCCGGAGGAAACGCTGGACGAGGTGAGCATGGTCGTTACCGCCACGACCAGCTACGAGCCGGTCCTGCCGGAGGAATTGCCAGCGGACACCTTCGTCGCGGCGGTCGGCGCGTTCAACCCGGAGATGGCCGAGCTGCCCCCGGAACTGCTCTCCAGCTCGAGCGTGGTAGTCGACACCCTCGAAGGTACTAGAGAGGAAGCCGGGGACTTGTTGCAGGCCGAGCAGGCCGGAACTTTCCGCTGGGACCACGCCGCCCAGCTGGAAGAAGCTCTGCAGTGGTCCAGCCTTCCCGAAGCTCCCGTACTCTTCAAGAGCGTCGGCCACGCGCTCTGGGACCTTGCCGCCGCGCGTACCGCCTTTCTACGAGCCTAGTACCCGGTCTGGGAAATTTGTCCTAAAGACAACTAAACGGACTAGCGTATACGTATACGAAGGTATATACCTCTATCAAAATCTAGAAAGGAGCGCAGATGCAGGAAAGAGCAGTCGAGATACAGTGCGCGCCCGAGTTCGTTGTCGGACGCGAGAGCGAGGACATGTGCCTGTTGGCCCAGTTCTTCAACGGCTTCGCCAACTCGACCCGGCTTTCCATACTGTTGCTCCTCTGCCGTCACGGAGAGATGAGGGTCGGGGATCTGGTAGTAGAACTGGGCGCGCCCCAGCCGCGGGTTTCGGATCATCTCCGTTGCCTGGCCCGTTGCGGGTACGTGCAATCCCGCCGCAACGGCCGGAGAGCCTATTATTCGGTGACGGACCCTCGAGTACTGGAGATGCTGAACCTCGGAGAATCTCTGCTCCGCGACAACCTGGAACACGTCGAAGCCTGCGACACACTAAAGCAGGGTGTCTAACCGGCTGCCTCGTAGCCGGCCCCTCGTTCTTGCCGGGAAACTCGCCTCCCGGGAAAACTCCCGAAACGGCTGATATAGTCCTTGATGGTGCGCCTGAGAGGCTGAAAATTTCCAGAGAGTTTTCCTTGATAGGGGAGTAGGTTTACCATGGCCCAGATGCAAGAGTTGAGACAGGCTGTAGACAACATCGCGGGACGCCCGGGGCCGATGCTCTCGGTGTACCTGAACGTGAACCCCGCTGTTCCGGAGAATCAAGAGCGGGCATACCTCACGCGCCTGAAAGACGATTTGGGTTCTCGGGAGATCCCGGAGGAGCTAAAGTCCCGGGTTTACGAATCCGTCAGGTACCTGCGGCCGGGGTCGCGGACGCTGGCGATCTTCGCCGACGAAGAAGGGTTCGTCGAGATATACCGGGTCCAGATCGACTTGCCCCAGTCCGCCCGGTACGGCGAGCCGAACGTCTCGCCACTGTTCCTGGCGCTCGACGAGCAGGAGCCTTATGGCGCGGCCGTCGTAGATGCTGAATCGTTCCGCTACTTCGTCGTCTCGTTGCTGGAAGGATCCGGAGAGGATCCCGATGCCGGGGGCACCGGTTACCGGGAGGTGGAAGTGGATCCGTCCTCACCAGAACCGCGCGGAAGTACGGACCACGAGTCGGACAGCCGCCGGGCGGAGGCGAACATAAGCCGGTTCTACAACGAGCTCGGCAAGCTGACCCGGGACGTGACCTTCCGGGAGGGCGTGAAGCGCCTGATCCTGGCCGGCCCCAAAGAACGTACCGCCGAGTTTCGCGAGCGTTTGCCGCAAGACGTCGCGGAGCGCGTGGTCGCCGAGGAGCCGGTGGACCTCGGTGCGCCGGAAGGTGAAATCCTGGAGCGTCTCGAAGCTGCTCGTGAAAAGGCTGAGGAGGAGCGTGGGAGGGAGCTGCTGGACGAGATCCGGGAGAGTGGTGTCTGGGGGATCGACACCACCATCACCGCCCTGCAAGAAGAGAATCGCGTATACCACCTCGCAATGCTCTGGGAGCTGGACGGTGAGATCCGGTGGTGTGACAACGACGGGCTCGCCATTACCGACATAGCCGCTGAGGAGTGCCCGTACTGTGGACAGCCGACGCGCGTACGCCCGCTCGCCGACGTACTCGTGGACCTGGCCGCCGCCCGCGGGGCCCGCGTAGCCTTCTTCCGGGGCGAGAACGACCGCACCGACACCTTGCGCGACGAGTTCGAGGGGTTGGCCGGCCTTACCCGCTTCTAGCCCCCGATGGTTACACGAAGGTAACCGCGAGGCTAAATCTTTGTAAACGGGCGTCCCGCCCCCTTCAGCGGCGCCGCGGACTGGAGTAGAACTCCTGCTTCGAGTTCGCGTAGACTGGGAGACCTGGATGAGCTTGCCTTGCAGAACGTGTTTTGATCGCCATAAGCTTCGTGGCCGGCTGCTCCCGGAGCCCTGCTCCAAGGGATATCCCGTGGGGTGTCCCGGGGCATGACCGCAGCCGAGGTCGTAGAACCACTGCGACTGATGTTCGTCGTCTTTCTGGTCGGATGCCTGCCGGGATGGTTCTGGTCGAGGGTCCTTTGTCCTGGTGAGGGCTCCGTAGCCTTCCGGCTCGTGTACTCAGTCGCCTTGTCGGCGGCCCTGGTACCGGCTGTGGAGCTCGCTTTGATGCGGATCGCCGGTTCCGGGCTCACGACCCCCATGGTAGTTTTCGCCCTGGCGGCGGTTTTCGTTGCGGGGCTCGCGGCTTTCTGGAAGTTTGGTCCCGCCGACCGAACCGGCGCCAGCCTGGTTCCTGCCCTTTCTCCGCCTCCGAAGCTCGGGTCTAGCTCCGGTATAGTGGTGCCGCTCATCCTCGCTTCGGCCTCGATGGTAACCGTTTCGTTTAACCTGCTACCGATTTCATGGGGCCTCGCTCTCATGGCCGGCGCCCTCGTTTACGCCGTGGTCGGCCTCTATAAGGGCGCGGGCAAACGCCTTACTTCTCGCTCCCCGGAGCCCGAACCCGGCGGCGCAACCAATGCTGGAGGCGCGGTTGTCGAAGGAGTGAAAGAGCGTAGGATATTGTCCCCTACGGTACACCGATTACTTCTCGCAAGCGTATTGGCCCTGGTGTACTTCCGGGGGTCTGCCGGGCCGTTGTTGCACGATTGGCCCTTCATCCGGGGTGTGGACCAGTACAACCACGCCGTGATGGCCAACGAGATGCTCTCCGACGGCCGGATATTTCCGTACCTGATCTACCCACCCGGCTTTCACGCGATGACGGCCAGTACCTCGCTCTTGAGCGGGCTAGAACCCCTGCAAATATTCTCCCTGCTGGCCCCGACCATTCTCTTGCTGCCAGCTCTTTCCCTTTACGCGCTGGCGCGGCGGCTCTGGGGTGCGGACTACGGCCTGGTAGCCGCAGCATTCGCCGGGCTGTTGCTCGGCGGTCCCTACCAGTACTTCAGCGATGCCATGTATCCAAATATGTTCACCTCCCAATTCCTGTTTATCCTCTGTATCGCCAGCCTATTCGAACTGTACGCCCGGCCCTCGATCCGCCCGGCCATCCTCTTTACGCTGCTCGGCTCTTCGGTGTTTCTCTATCATCAAGTCGGCAGCCTCTATCTGGCGTTGCTGTTGGTGCCCGTTGGCGCATACTTTGTGTACGGCTTCTACAAGCGGGAGCGCCAGCGAAACGCAATCCTGCTCGCATCCCTCGCGACAATGGGCTTTCTCTCCGCGTTGTACGTCTGGGACACCTACAATCTGTCGAAGCTGATCTTAGGGCTCTTGAGCGGCTCCGAGAACGAAGCTGCAACGGGCGAGGCGGTAAGCATGGCCGTCGGCACCCAGCTACCGTTTTCGCCCATCGTCCTGGTTAGCACGGTAATAACCGAGCCCGTGACGTGGCTCGGGCTGCTCGGCGTGTTCTTGCTCGCGAAAGCTCCCGCCGCCGATACTACCGGCGACGACCGGCGGATGTACCGGTTCGTCAGGTTCGCGATCCTGGCGTGGGTTGCCGTGCTCGCTGTCGGTGCTGCCAACCCGCTCGCCGGCTTCCCCCAGCGCTTTGCGCGGGATCTCGGCCTGCCGCTCGCGCTCCTCGCGGCCCTGGTCTTCGTCTCCCTTCTCAGCTCGTTGGTGTCCTCGGCAAGGTCCGGTGACCGGACTCTGCGTCTCGCGCCTGCGCTCGGGATCTTTCTCCTGGTGGCTGCCGTCGAGGCGCAAGCGGCGATCAACCTGCACCAGGCTACGGGCACGCAAACGCCCCTGACCTTCACGCGAGGTTTGACGGTAACCCCGGAGATTGCGGCGGCGGGAGAATGGCTAAAAAACAACAACACCGGTAGGGGCAACATAATGGTGAGCCCCCAAGGAAACCAGGTGCCGAGCCGCATGATGCTGGCAATGAGCGGCTACTCCGCGATGCAGTCATACCCGGAAAAGAGCATCGTCGCCAGAAGAGACCTCCCGCCCGCCGGCGCGGAGGCCATGTGGGACGTTCTGCACGTTATGGAACACCCCGCGGGCAGCCAGACCCGGCAGCTCCTCGAAGACTACGACGTACGCTACGTCGTGCTCTTCAAGTACATACCCGATAGGCCCATAGTACCTTACTGGCAAGACTTCTTGAACCATCCGGATCTCTACCGCGTCGCTTTCGAGAACGAAGACGTTTTGATCGTCGAACCCCGAACGACCGAAAAGCCCCCCTAGTGGCTGCCGATAGGGGCCCGCACGGCCTCCACCCTCCCATAACGCGTCGGAGCCTGGTAGTCGTGGTGGGCGTGAGGGTTTCGTACGGGACGAAGAACAGGTTTCCACCGTGTTGCTGGAGCCACAGGCGACTCGGTTCCAGCGTGATGTCGTCTTCGTATCCGAAGTAGGTGGACCGCTGAAAACCCTCGGTGTTCATGCCTTCCAGGGATATGAACAATAGTCCCCCGTCGCGCCCGGGCATTTCGTGTGGGCGCGCCAGCCCCGTTGGGGGAGTGCGGGCGCTTTCTGTTACAGTTCTCCGATGGATCGTTACGAACAAGCGTGGCGACACTTCATCTCGCGGAGAACCCTGGAATTCGGGGGCCACATGGACCCGGACTGGCAGGACGGGCATACGCTATCCGCGTCGTTGATCGTCCCGGTGGACGTAACGTCGTTCCGCCCGCGCCTCGAGCCGTTGAGAGAGACGCTGAGACACATGCCGTTCGTCTCCCTGCACCCGGACCACTTCATGCACATCACCCTCCTGCTCCTCGGCTTTCTCGTGCCGGAACCGGAAAAGGAGAACGAAATATCTCCCGAACGGCTGTCCGCGGTAGAGGCCGAAAGCAAGAAAGTGCTGGCAAACTTTCCCGCGTTTCCCGTGCAACTCGCGAACCTCAACGCGTTCCCTGGGGCGGCGTTCTTAGAAGCCCGCGACCGGGGAAAGTTCGACGAGCTGCGCAATATCCTGTGCGAGCGTTGCGGGCTCGAAATCGCTTACGGCTTGCCCCACCTGACGCTCGCCTACTTCCACGCGCCGGAAGGTACCCCGGTTCCTGGAGAGTTGATCTCCGGGCTCGCCGGGTTCAGAGAGTGGCCGGTCGGGGAACTTCTCGTGGAACACGTAGACCTCACCCTCCTGGACCTGAACTCCGAGTACCCCGAGCCGGAACGCCTGGCCCGGATGCCGCTCGCAAAGGACTAGACCTGGCCGTCGAGTAGCGAGCCGGATTTGATGCGGGCCGAGAAGATGTCTCCACCGAGGTGATAGGCCAGATACCGCCAGTCTGGGGCGTCGAGCACCAGCACGTCCGCCCGGTATCCGGGCGAGAGACGGCCGGTTTCCTTGTCCAGCCCGAGCACGTGGGCCGCGTTGGCCGTGCAGGCGTTCAGGGCTTCGGCGGGCGTGAGCCCGAGCCGGGTGCAGGCCAGGTTCATCACGGTGGGGAGTGAGGAGCAGAAGGAGCTCCCGGGGTTGAAGTCCGTGGCGAGCGCCAGAATCGCGCCCTCCTCCACCAACCTCCGCGCCGGAGGACTCGGCAGCCCGAGAAAGAGCGCGCAGGCCGGAAGCAGCACACCCACCGTGTCGCTCTGGCCCAACCGGCGCGCACCTTCCTCGCCCGTGTTCTCCAGGTGATCCACGCTGCGTCCCCCGAGCTCCACGGCCAGCGGTATCGCGCCGCGTTCGGAGAACTGGTCCGCGTGCATCCGCAAGGTGAGCCCGTATTCCCGGCAGGCTTCCAGGTAGCGGCGGGCCTCCGGGACCTCGAACGAACCCCGCTCCAAGAACACGTCGGCGGCGGAAGAGAGCTCCGCAGCCTCGGGAAGCACCTCCTGGATCACGAACTCCACGTAGTCCGCGGCGCTATCGTACTCTTCCGGGACGGTGTGGGTCCCGAGGAAGGTGGGGTGCAGGTCAACGGGCTGCTCGCCGTCCGCGGCGCGTACAGCCCGGAGCATCTTCAATTCCGTGTCACGGTCGAGCCCATACCCGGATTTCACCTCCGCCGTGGTCGTTCCGTGGGCCAGCATCCAGCCCAGGTGCCTTTTCAGGGCGGCTTTCAGCTCCTCTTCGCTGCCTTCGCGGGTCGCCTGGACGGTGGAGAGGATGCCGCCGCCCGCGGCCTGAAGCTCCTCGTAGCCCGCCCCGCGCGAGCGCAGCTCGAACTCTTCGGCCCGGTCGCCCAGAAAGACCGCGTGGCTGTGGCAGTCCACCAGCCCCGGCACCGCGACGTCGCCCCGGCCGTCTACCGTTACGCAGTCCGGTCCGGGGGGAAACTCGCGCAGCACTTCCTCGGGCGGCCCGACAGCGACTATTCGCTCCCCGGAGATTGCGACCGAAGCCGGGGAGTGAACATCTAGCCCGGCGAGGCCCGGGCCCCGCAACGGGCCGTTCCCCACCGGGGAGACGGCGGCCTCCAGGTCGTGTATGAGAAGAGTAACGTCGGTCAACTTCCATCCTCCCTCTTGTATTTGCGACGTCCGGCTACCCAGGTGCCCGAGACTACCGCGCTCCCGGCCCCGAAAACCAGGGCCGAGGGCAGGTCATCCGGGTCGACATCCGCCAGCTGCGGGTGGTTGAGGTCTATCTCGACAAAGTCCGCCGGCGTTCCCGGCTGGATCCCCTCCCGCCGCCACCCGGCCCGCAAGAGCCCCGGGGTGGGGGAGACCTCGCCGCTTTCTACCAGCATGTTTCTGCCGCCCGAGAGGCGGCGGGCGCCGGTCTCTATCTCCCGGAGCTCCTCGAACGGGTCCACCCGAACGTGGGAGTCGGAGCCGACCGAGAGGCTTATCCCGCGCCGGAGTATGCCCTCCGCCGGTAGAAAGCCGTCGCCCAGGTTTCCTTCGGTCGTGGGACAGGCGCACACCTTCGAGCCGTGCTCCGCCAGCAGGTCCAGCTCCGCCTCGTTGGCGTGGGTGGCGTGGACTATCGTGGTGCGGGGGCCGAGGAAACCCGCGCGGGCGAGAAGCTCGATCGGCCGCACGCCGTGCTCCTGCTGGCACTCCGAGATCTCGCGCGGCTGCTCGTCGGCGTGGATGTGGAGCGGGAGGCCGTGCTCGCGGGCGTGGGCCCCGATCCGCCCCAGCCAGTCCTCCGGCACGGCCCGCACGCTGTGGGCGGCCAGCCCGATCTCGACCAGCGGCCGTCCGGCGGCCCACTCCCGAAGCCCGTCTACTCTCCGGAGAAAATCTTCTACCGTCGGGTCTCGGAAGCGGGGGATACCGCCGCGGGCGTAGGCCACCGGGAGCAGGAGCAACCGGATACCGGCGGCTTCAGCCGCCTCCGCCGTGGCTTTGGCCAGCGCGTTCGGGTCTTCGTAGGGGGTGCCGTCGGGCCGGTGGTGGATGTAGTGGAACTCGGTAGCGCGCGTGTAGCCGGCAGAGAGCATCTCCCCGAAGCAGCTTTCGGAGATCCGGCGCATAGAGTCCTGCCCGAGGTCCCCGGCGAGGGCGTACATTTGCTCCCGCCAACTCCAGAAATCGTCGTGCGGGTGGTCCGGGTTCCGGTGCTCGACCCGCCCGCGCAACTTCCGCTGGAAAGCGTGGCTGTGGTCGTTTACGAAACCGGGGGCCAGAGCCCGGCCCGCCAGGCGTTCGCCCCCGCTCGCGGGACCGACCTCCAGGACCTGCCCGCCCTCGACCGTGACCCCCGGGCCGCTGTGGGCTCCGCGGGCGTCGAGCACGAGGTCCGGTAGCAGCGGGCGGCTCATTCGGTCTCGCGCATCGGGATCCGCACCCCCCGCTGTTCGGCGACCTCCACGGCCCGCTCGTAGCCCGCGTCGGCGTGGCGGACGACCCCCATGCCGGGGTCGTTGGTCAGCACGCGCTCGACGCGGCGGGCGCCCTCCTCGGTGCCGTCGGCCACGACCTGGGCGCCGGCGTGAATGGACTTGCCCATGCCGACCCCGCCGCCGTGGTGCACCGCGACCCAGCTCGCCCCGCTGGCGGTGTTCACGAGCGCGTTTAGTATCGGCCAGTCGGCGATGGCGTCGGAGCCGTCCTTCATGGCTTCCGTCTCGCGATAGGGCGAGGCCACGGAGCCGGAATCGAGGTGGTCGCGCCCGATCACGACGGGAGCGGAAACCTCACCGCCGGCGACCAGCTCGTTGAAGCGCCGCCCGGCTTTGTCGCGCTCGCCGTACCCGAGCCAGCAGATGCGGCTCGGAAGGCCCTGGAAGGAGACCTTCTCGCGGGCCTGGCGAACCCACCGGCCCAAACGCTCGTTCTCCGGGAAGAGCTCCAGGAGGGCCTCGTCGGTGGCCGCGATGTCGTCGGGGTCCCCGGAGAGGGCGGCCCAGCGGAAAGGCCCCTTGCCCTCGCAGAAGAGCGGCCGGATGTAGGCCGGGACGAAGCCCGGGTAGTCGAAAGCCTTCCCGAAGCCGCCGAGCTTCGCCTCCCCGCGCAGGTTGTTGCCGTAATCGAAGACGTCGACGCCCCGCTCCCGGAACCCGACCATCGCCTCGCAGTGCCGGGCCATCGAGGTTCGTGCCTCGCTGACGTAGCGGTCCGGGTCGTCCTCCCGGAGCTCCGCGGCTTCCTCCAGGGTGTAGCCGGCGGGGACGTAGCCCCCGAGAGGATCGTGGGCCGAGGTCTGGTCCGTGACGGCGTCCGGCTCGAAGCCGCGCTCCAGCAGCTCCGGGAAGACGTCCGCCGCGTTCCCGAGGACCCCGATCGAGACGGCCTCTCCGTTGCGCCGGGCGTCTTCGGCGCGCCCGACAGCTTCTCCGAGGTCGTCTATCCGCTCGTCCAGGTAGCGGGACCGTATGCGGCGGTCTATGTGGTCCGGGTCCACCTCTACGCAGAGGGCGACGCCTTCGTTCATGGTTACCGCCAACGGCTGGGCGCCGCCCATCCCGCCGAGCCCGGCGGTCAGACAGACCTTTCCTTTGAGGCTGCCGTCGAAGCTCTGCCCGGCCAGGGCGGCGAACGTTTCGTAGGTGCCCTGAAGGATGCCCTGGGTGCCGATGTAGATCCAGGACCCCGCCGTCATTTGCCCGTACATCGTGAGGCCCGCCGCTTCCAGCTCCCTGAAGCTATCCCAGTCGGCCCAATCGGGCACGAGCAGGGAGTTGGCGATGAGCACGCGCGGGGCCCAGGGGTTGGTCCTGAAAACGGCCACCGGCTTGCCGGATTGCACCAGCAAGGTCTCTTCGTCATCCAGGCCCCGCAGGGTCTCGACGATAGCCCGGAAGCTCTTCCAATCGCGGGCGGCCTTGCCGGTGCCGCCGTAGACTACGAGATCCTCGGGGCGCTCGGCGACCTCGGGGTCGAGGTTGTTCATGAGCATCCGGAGGGCCGCCTCTTGTTGCCAGCCCCGGCACGAAAGCTCCGTACCGCGCGGCGCCCGGATGGTGGTTGCCTCGTCCGTCATCTCTTTTCTCCTTCGTAGTTGCGTTCCAGTTCCTGCAAAAGGGCCGCGAGAGCTTTTCCGGCTGCCGCGAGATCCTCCCGCTCCACGTGCTCTTCGGGGGCGTGGCTGACGCCGTTCGACGAGGCGCAGAATAGGAGCGCTGCCGGAACCCGCCCGGCGAGGTGCTGGGCGTCGTGCCCGGCGTAGCTCACGCACCTCCTGGCCGGCACGTTCGCCTCCCGGCAGGCCTTCTCGGCCAGCTCGACCACCCGCCCGTCCAGCGTCGTGGGCTCCGACCGCGACAGCTCCCGGATCGAAACCTCCACCTCCCTGGCGCGCGAGGCCTCCCGGCTCCGCTGCAGGACCCTCGATACCAGCTCCTCGCTTTCAGCGGCATCGGTGCTGCGCACGTCTAGCCCGAGCTCTACCCGGCCGGGGATGCCGGTGAGGGAGTTTGGCTCCACCTCCACCGTCCCTATGGTGGCCACGGTAGCCCCGGCTCGCCGGGCCAGAGCTTCGACGCCCAGTACCGTCTCGGCGGCGGCGCACAGGGCGTCCCGGCGTTCGGCCATCCGGGTTTCTCCGGAGTGTCCCGTTTCTCCGGCGAAGGTCAGCCGGTAGCGCGCGGGACCGGCCACCGCCGTGGCGATGCCGATCGAGGTCCCGGACTCCTTTAGCGCCCGGCGCTGCTCGATGTGGACTTCGGCGTGGGCCCTGAGGTTTCCGAGCTCTTCGTCGTCCGGACGCGGCAAGCCCGAAAGCAGGCCGAGGAACTCGTTGCGGGCCTCCAACGCCGTAACCCCCGCTGAGTCTTCCATCCCCGCCAACCGGTCATCCGGAAGTTCCCCGACGAGCTGCCGGGAGCCAATAGTTCCGCTCCCGAACCTGGGCGCCTCTTCGGCGGCGCAAACGAGCACCCCGGACCGGCCCTCCAGTTCGTCCGCGGCCTCCAGGGCGAGTACGGTTCCCAGGGCGCCGTCGTACCGGCCGCCGTTAGGGACGGTGTCCACGTGCGAGCCACTGGTGACGAACGTCCCGCCCTGCACGGGCACTCCCCACAGGTTGCCGAAACGGTCGAGGCGGGGAGAGAGGCCGGCGGCTTCGATCCAGCCGGCGACGAGCCGCATGGCCTGCGCCTCTTCCGGAGAATACGCGAGCCGCCGCGCCCCGCCGCCGGGGTCGCGGGAGATCTCGAACAGCTCCTCTATGCGATGCTCTACGCGCCGGACGTCCACTTTAGGCCAACGCCGCGCTCGGGGGGTGGTTTTCGAACGTCTTTGTCAAGCTGGATCCTCCTCCAATATCTGATCGATGGCGTAGTCCCGGGTTTTCGTCGTGGCCCGCGGTTCGGGCAAAGCCTCCAGTCTCCTACCGGGAACGGAAGCCACTACTCGATCTCCACTACGGCTTCCGCGGCTTCGGCCAGCGTTCCGGACCTTACCAACTCCTCGGTGGTCTTCAGGTATTCGGCCAGAAAGCGGTCTTCTTCCATGAACGGCACTCGCTGCCGGATTCGCTGGCGTACGGCTCCGGTGGCCGGCGAAGGCTGAAGCGGAGATCGGAGGTCGAGGGCCTGGGCGGTACACAGGGCCTCGATCGCCAGGATGCGGGAGAGGTTCTCGAGAACCTGGCGCAGCTTGAGTCCGGCGCTCCAGCCCATCGAGACGTGGTCTTCTTGCATCGCGGATGTTGGTAGGGAGCCGGTGCTGGCCGGGTCCGCGAGCCGCCGGTTCTCCTCGGCGAGCGAGGCGGCGGTGTACTGGGCGACCATAAAGCCGGAGTTGGTCCCGGCGTCCGGCATCAGGAAGGACGCCAGCCCCTCCGAACGGCTCGGGTCCAGCAACCGGTCCGTCCGGCGCTCGGCGATCGCGCCGACCTCGGCCGCCGCGATGGCGAGGAAGTCCAGCGCCAGGGCCAGGGGTTCGCCGTGGAAGTGCCCGCAACTCTCTACCGAGCCGTCCTCCAGCACGAGCGGGTTGTCCGTCGTAGAAAGCAGCTCCCGGTGTGCGACCTGGGAGGCGAACTCCAGCGTATCCCTCGCGGCGCCGTAGACCTGCGGCGTACACCGGAGCGAGTAGGCGTCTTGTACCAGATGCGGGGAGCTCTTGTGAGAGGCCACTATCTCGCTGCCCTCCAACAGCCGCCGGATGTTTCGGGCGCTGGCTAGCTGGCCCGGATGCGGGCGCAGGCGCTGAAGTTCCTCCCGGTAGACCTGATCCGTACCGAAAAGGGCTTCAATAGAAATCGCCGCTACCACGTCCGCCGTCTTGAGCAACAGCCGGAAGTCTTCGAGGGCCAGGATCAAGATCCCGAGCATCCCGTCCGTTCCGTTGATAAGGGCCAGGCCCTCTTTGACCTCCAGCTCTAGCGGCTCCAGTCCGGCCCGCCGCAAGGCGTCTCCGGCGGATGCGGCTTTCCCGTGTTCGAGCACCCACCCTTCGCCCGTGAGGCAGAGGCCGATGTGGGCCAGCGGCGCGAGGTCCCCGCTGGCGCCGAGCGAGCCGTGCTCGGGAACGGCGGGGATCACGTCGGCGTTCAGGAGCGCTCCCAGGGCGTCGATCAACTCCGGCCGCCCGCCGGAGTGCCCCATCGCGAGCGTCTTGGCCCGGATGGCCATCATCGCCCGGACGACCTCCGGCGCCACGAACGGTCCCATGCCCGCCGCGTGGCTGCGCAGGATGGCGTGCTGGAGCTGCTGGCGCTCTCCGGGTGGTATGCGGGTCGTCGCCAGCGCCCCGAAGCCGGTCGTGACGCCGTAGACCGCAGCTTCCCCGTGCGCTATGCGCTCGACGTGCGCCCGGAAGTCCCGGACGCGCTTCCGACCCTCGGAGCCCAGTGCGACCCGCGCGCCGTGGCGGGCGACCGCCACGACACCAGCGAATCCCAGGTCTTCTACCAGGACTTCTGTCGAGCTCCCGTTCCTATCCTCGGGCACCGGTCACCTCACCCTCGGAGAATCCGTCGTCCGGGTTGTGGGAGGTGGTTTCGTCAGGAACGAGACCCCGCCGTAGAAGACGAGCGAGACCAGGCCTCCGGCCACGATCTCCGGGACCGCCCCGTAGCTCACGAGCTCCAAAACCCCGATCAGGCCCGCGAGCCCGCCCGCGACGATGCCGGCCAGGTATACGACTACGAATATTACCTGCAAGCGGCTCTCCTCTGCCTCTTACCCGGGCTCAGAATACCAGGTGCGTGATCCCGGCGATTATCGGGATGGCGATCGCGGTCCTCATAAAGAACAACACGACCGTGTCCCACAGCTTTACGGGAACGTCGATCTCCAACAACAGCGGGATGACCGCCGAGAAGAACAGGAGCTGGCTTATGGACAGCACCGCGATAAAGAACTTGGCCGCGACGGCGGCCTCGGTCACCAGCAACGCCGGCAAGAACATCTCGGTGATGCCGATGAGGGTGGCCGGCGCGATCATCTGCGCGTCCGGAATCCCGAGCAGCGAGAGTACCGGCACCATCGGCTGGCCCAGCCAGGCGAACACGGGGGTGTTCTCGGCGACCAGTATCGCCAGCAGGCCGACGGCTAATATGGTCGGCAGGATGACCAGGGCCAGCTTGAGCCCGTCCACGAACCCGTCCCTGAGCTCGACGAGCGTGTTCCTCGATTCGTCGACCCGTTCGACAGCTTCCTCGACCGCGTGCCGGAATAGATTACCCTCGTATTCCTGTTCCGGCCGGGGCTCTCCCACGTAGTCGTCCGGCTTTCGGGACAGGGGTGGTAGCCGGCACAGGATTATCCCCAGGATCGCCATTACCGCGGTCACGGACAGAAATATGATGGGGAAGTAAGATAGCAGGTCCAGCGTCGAGGCCACGACCGCGAAGAAACCCATGCTGACCGTGGAGAAACACGTTGCGATGATGGTCGCTTCCCGCGCGGAGTAGCGGCTCTCGTTGTACATCTTGTTGGTTACGTAGAGGCCGACCGAGTAACTGCCGACGTAAGAGGCGATGCCGTCCAGCGCCCCGCGACCGGGCACTTTGAACAAGGGCCGCATGATCGGGCGCGCCAGGGTCCCGATGAATTCCAACCCGCCGAACGCGGTGAACAGCGTGATAAAAACGGCGCCGATAGGAACGATGACCGCCACCGAAGCGACCAGCGTGTTGAACATCAGGCCACCGGTACCCTCGGCGAGCAGGACTTCCGGACCTAGCTGGAAGAAGATCATGACCGCGAAGACGCCGCCCAGGATTCGGAACAGTAGAAATGCCGGCCCGGTCCTGAAGTAGCCGGCGTCGAACCCTTCCCGGCCCATCCAACCCCGCGCCTGCAACTCGGCGACGAGGCTCAGGACAACCGAAGCCAGTATGAGGAGCAGGGAGTAGAGTGCCACGGCTCCCGGCAGATCCTCTACGAAGAAGCCGACCACCACGTCGAACGGTATGGTCCACTGGCCTGCTACCTGGATCGGTACCAGGAAGAAGAATGCGCCTATAACGGTGGCTACGACGAACTTGAAGATAGCTCCGGATCTGTTGCGCTGGGGCTGGCTTTCTGTTTCGGTCATCTGACCTCCTCTTTGTTCCGGGGCTCACGAATCATTCGCTCGCGAACACCTCCTTCTCGGTGACGCGCTGCTCGAAATCCTCCAGCCGGGCCTGCGCCCTTTCGGGAGAAGCGTCGGCGATGGCTTCGAGCAGCACCTCCGTCAGTACCATGGCCGCCGCCTGAGAGTCGAAAACGAGCTGGCTTCCGACCCGGCTCAGGAGGGTGATGTCGCTTTCTCGGGTAGCCGGCCCGGATTCCTGGTCCGTGATGGTGGCCACGCGAAGACCGAGCTTTTTGGCGTACGAGATGACTTCCAGCGTTTCTCGCGGATGGCGGGGCAGCAGGAAGCACAGCATCCACTCGCCTCCCGCGCTCCGCGCGTGCGACAGCCGGTCGAAGATCGTGCTCCCACCGTCCGTTAACAACCAGACGTCCGGATGGATCTTCTTCGCGAAGTACCCGAAGTAGCCGGCAAGCGGGGCGGACACGCGCAACCCGAGTACGCACAACGGTTCGGACCCGGCCAGGTAGCGTCCCAGGGCTTGAACCGCCCCCGGGTCCGAGAGCCGATCTCTGAGATCCTCCAGGTTGCTGATCTCCTCGACTACCGCACCCTGGAATTTGTTGCGTTCCTCGGCCTGACCCTGGGCAGCTCCGAACAAGACCCGGCGCGTGTCTTTCTGTAGCTCCCCATAGCCCTTGTAGCCCAAAGCCGTCGCCAAACGCGTGACCGACGGCTGGCTTACCCCAACCTTCTTCGCCAACTCGACGCTGGATAGAAAGGGAGCCTCCCAGGGATTGTCGATAATGTACCGCGCAAGACGCCGCTGCGTGGGCGAGAGCCGCCGCCGCGCGAAGAACGCCGACAGCGCGTTGTGGTGACGTCCCACCACCCCGCCTCGCTGCTCCCCCCGGCCATGACCGTCTTCCGTTACCAATACCTTTCCTTTCCCTGTGAATACAAGTATACAGAAAGGCCTCCGAGATCGCAAGTGTAGTGAATAATTTCATGCAAAAATACGATGATCCTGGGCCGAGAAAATTTTGGGGGTGTGTGGATCCGGCGGGGGGATGCCTGGTCGGGACGCGCTAGAATAGGCTGGTTGATTTTGGATGGAGGGCGAGGTTCGGGCCTCCTGAGTCCTGCGATCGAAAGGCATGAGCTTTGTCTGCGGAGCGTGAAGTAGTAACGAACGGCCGGATGTTTGATCTGTGTGCCTTCGATCTCGACGGCACCATTTTGCGCCGGGATCTGACCATAACGGGGCGTACGATGGATGCCGTGCGGCGGCTCCGGGAGAGCGGGACCCGGCTGGTGGTGGCCACGGGGCGCCAGTACGAGGGCGCCCGCAAGCACGCTTACCGGCTGGGTTTCCGAGGCTCTGAGCCTGTTATCTGCTACGGAGGAGCCATGATCCGGAGCATAGAAGGGGAGACCCTGCTGCACCGGACCTTTGCCCGCGAGCTTGGTGTAGAAGTTCTCCAGTGGGCGGAAGAAAGAAACCTGTACGCCAGGATATTCCTCGATGGACGCATAATCTCTTCCCGAAACACCAACACCCTGCTCGAATACCTGAAACACCCCGAAGTCACGCGGGTTTCGAACGTGGCGTCGCCGGCGGACTGGCTCCGGGAGAACCCGGAACTCCCCACCAAGATCGTCTTCGTAGACTACCCGGACCGTATCGGGAGCTGGTTGGAAGACGCCCGCGAAGCCTTCTCCAACCGCCTTTACGTTACCCGCAGCCTGCCGCACTACGTGGAAATCGGTAGCCTGGAGGGCACGAAGTCTCGAGCCCTAAAGTTCGTGTGCGACAGGTGGGGTATAGAGCCGGGCCGCACGCTCGCCTTCGGAGACGCCGACAACGACATAGACATGCTCCGGTTCGCGGGACACGGTGTGGCCGTCGGCGGTCTGACGGAGACCGTTCGCGAAGCTGCCGACACCCTCGCCCCCTCCGTAGACGAAGAAGGCGTAGCCCTCTACCTCGAAGAGTTGCTGGGCGAACGCTAGTGCCGGAGTTGCCGGAGACGACCGTAATCTCGGAGGACATCAGCGCCCTGGCTCGTGGCAAGAAAGTCCTCCGGGCCGCCGTCTTCCGTCCGGACGTCACGAACGTGCCTGTAGAGGAGTTCGGCCCGCGGCTCGCCGGGAAAAAGCTGATCGGGACCGGACGCCGCGGCAAGATCATAATCCTAGATTTCGGGGTGGTGGTGGGCGCCGTCCACCTGGTTATCTCCGGGCGCGTCTTGCGCCTGCCGGAGTGGCGGACCCCAGATCTTATGAACACCGCTATCCTGGAGTTCGAGGGTGGCCCGGTGCTGGCCTTTACCCGGCTCTGGCTCGGGTACTTCAACCTATACGGGCCCGGAGAAGTCGAGCAGCATCCCCTCATCTCGCGCCTCGGCCCGGACCCATTCTCGGAGGAGTTCACGGCCGGGTACCTGGAGGAGGTTTTCAGGCGCAAGGCGATCATAAAAGGGTTGCTCCTGGACCAGTCGGTGGTGGCGGGCCTGGGCAACATCTACGTAGACGAGGTGCTGTTCGCCGCAGGGGTCCATCCGGCCCGCCGGGCCGACACGTTGAGTCCAGGCGAGATAGAGAAGGTACACTTTGCCACCCGCGACATACTGCGGCGCGCCATCGAGCTGCGGGGTACGACCTTCGACTCCTACCACGACGCCTTCGGAGAGACCGGCAAGTTCCAGTACCAGCTCAAGGTCTTTACCCACGAGGGAAACCCCTGCCCGGCCTGCGGAACGGAGATCGTCAAATCAAAGGTCGCGGGCCGCGGGACCCACGTTTGTCCGGCGTGCCAGCCGCCCGACAGGCCGTAGCCGGTACGTTACGGGCAAGGCGAAATACCCGCCCGGAATACCCGACTTCAGTTGTTTGCTTCGTTCTCCGGGGTAGTTTCGGAGACGGTGGGGCCGAGCAGGTCCGGGTTCGAGTCCGCCAGTTCCTGGGCTTCCTCGTACGAGTTCTCGGCTTCCTGGTAACTATCGCCAGCCTGGGTGAGTAGTTCCTCGGCCCGGTCCCGTCTGTCTTCCAGGGTGGGATCCTCCACGAGGAGGCCATAGAACTGTATCTCGCTCGACTCGGCGGCGATCTGGGCTTCCATAGCTTCGTCGAGCAGATTGGCGTACCGCTTGATGGGTTGTTCCACGTCCAGATCCTGGACCTCGGAGAGCGATTGCTGGGCATCTTCGAGGTGTGCCCGGGCTTCTTCGAGGTTCTCCTGGGCCGCGGTTATGCGCCTCTTTTCTTGCCGGAAAGCGTTTTCGTCATCCGCAGAACCGCCGCCGGACTCTATTTGTTCCTTAACTTCGTCGTAGGTCCTGCGGGTCTCTCTAAAGCTCTCGTTGTGCTGGACCACGGCTTCGTTTGCGGTGGAGATCGCCTCGTTGGCCTGTTCGCGCGGGTCGTCGAAGAGACCTGAACAGCCGTATGCGAACAGCGTTGCGAGGGCTATCACAATGATAAGAGACAAACGGTTTATCATATGCTCCATGAGTGAAGGAAGTTTACCGCCTTTCGGAGTTTTGAGAACCAACTATTCGCCCTTTTCTTTGGCAAAGCGTCTGGCGAGGCGACTCAGGAGAAGAGATCGCCCGCCGCGCTCCGGAGTTCGGAAAGATCCGGATCCCGCCCTGCGTTCCCGGGCTGCCGCTATTATCCGGGAATACGCGCGCTCCCAGGCGACGATTTTCGAGCGGGCCGAACGCCTCAGGGAGCGGGCCCGACGTTTGGAGAGCGAGGGAACGCCGAGCGACAGCGCCCGCAACCGGGCCGAACGGGCGGAGGAGGAGGTTGTCTCCGGGCTCGCCGGGCTCCGGGCTTCGTTCGAGAAATCGGTGGGAACTAGAGAAGGACAACTCGCTTTCGACCACGAGTTTGAGGTTCTCTACCCGGACCTCAAGCTATCCGGCAGCACTTCCTAGCCGCTCGAGTTCAAGGCGTTTACCGCGTCCTGAGCAAGTTTGCGGGCTTGCGGTCCCGTCTTCGGATTGAGGAACAGAAAGCCCACGGCCGCGGCCAGGAGCAGGAAGATCAAGCCCGAACCGCCACCGCCGCCTCGGCTCTTCACCTTTTCGCCGCGCACCCGTCTGCTGCCCTCCTGGACGGCCGCGGTGGCTGACTCGATCGGCTCCCGCAGGCTGTCGTCGTCCCAGAGGCGGGCGACTATCTTGCCCGGACTATCGCCGGAGACTTCTCCGTAAACTTTGTTGACCGCTTCTATGAAGGTGCGGAGGTTGTCGCGGAGCTCGTCGTCGTAGAGCAACCGCTCGGCTACCGGCCTGGCCTCCGAGAAGAAAGTAGCCAGCGCCGCGACCGGAATGAACGATCTTTCATCCGCCTGCTCTTTTAGCTTCTCTGCCCGACTTTTTCTCCCAAACACCTGGGACCTCCCTTTGTTCGCTCTTCTAAAGTCGCCTGCTACATCATACCCTTTTTGCCGGGTCTTTATCCTAAATTGGTGCTGGATCCGCTGCCACAGCGGCCCGACAACTACCCGGGCTCGTTCGGAGCCAGTTTAACCCCCAGCTCTTCACCATCAACCTCGATGCTTTCGAGGCCCTTTTCCCGAGCCCCGGACATCTCCTCCAACCGCAACGTCCCCGCCAGTACCTCGGACTTGAAGTAGTCGCCCCATCTTCCCTGGAGCAGCTCCAGGATCTGTTCGTTTCCCGCCAGGACCACGGAGATGTTCTCCTCTATCTCGAAGCCTTCTTCCCGGCGCAGGTTCTGTACTTTGTGAACCAGCTCCCGCACGAGCCCCTCGTCCAGGAGTTCCGGATCCGGCACCGTGAACAGCGCCACGGAAAGCTCGCCTTCCCGCTCCACGGCGTACCCGGCCCGTTCGCCGGGTTCGACCAGCAGCTCTTCCGGAGGGAGCGTGATCTCCTTGCCCTCTACCATCACCGCAACTTCCTCACCGGCGGCGGCCCGGGCGCCGGTTTCCGGAGAGGCTCGCGCCAGCGCTTCCCGAATACCCGGAACGAGCCGGCCGTACTTCGGACCTACTACGGAAAGGTTCGGTTTCAGGTCGTAGACCACCACGTCTTCGACCGAGCCGAACCGCAACTCCTTTACGTTCAGCTCGTCCAGGATGATGTGCCGCAGGTTCTCCACCCCGCGCTGGAATTGCTCGTCCTCTCCGCCGGGGACGAGCACGACTTCGCGCAGCGGCTGGCGGGTCTTTATGGCCGCGGCGTTGCGGGCCGCCCGCCCCAGCGCCACGACCCGCCGGGCGGCGGACATCCTCCCGGAAAGGTCCAGGTCTACCAGGCCCTCGTCCGCTTCCGGCCACCGGGCCAGATGCACGCTCTCCGGCGCTTCACCGTCCGGCGCCGCGACGAGGTTCTGGTACAACGCCTCGGCGACAAACGGGGTGAACGGCGCGGTCAGCTTCGTTACCGCGGTGAGACACTCGTAGAGCGTGGAGTGGGCGGCTTTCTTGTCCGGGTCGTCCTCGCCCTTCCAGAACCGGCGGCGGCTGCGCCGGACGTACCAGTTGGAGAGCTCGTCGACGAACTCCCCGATTGCCCGCCCCGCCGCCGTTACGTCGTAGGCGTCGAGCTTCGCCGTAACCGTCCGCACCGTGAGCTGGAGCTCGGAGAGGACCCAGCGGTCCATCAGGCTCCGATCCTCGGGCGCGATGTAGTCTTTTTTCGGGTCGAAGCCGTCTATGCGGGCGTAGGTGACGAAGAACGAGTACGTGTTCCAGAGGGTGAGCAGGTACTTGCGGACGGCCTCGTCTACCTGTTCTAGGGAGAAGCGGCGCGGGTTGCCGGGGCTGGTGGCGGTGTAGAGTGCCCAGCGCAGGGCGTCGGCACCTTGCCGGTCGAAGACCTCCCACGGGTCCACCACGTTCCCCCGGCTCTTGCTCATCTTCTTGCCCTCGGCGTCCAGCACGTGACCGAGTACGAGACACGTCTTGTACGAGCTCTTGCCGAAGAGCAGCGTCGAGGCCGCCAGCAACGAGTAGAACCAACCCCGGGTTTGATCCACAGCCTCGCAGATGTAGTCCGCCGGGAAGTGGTTCTCGAAGTGTTCCTGGTTCTCGAAGGGATAGTGGTCCTGGGCGAACGGCATGCTCCCGGAGTCGAACCAGGCATCCAGCACCTCCGGCACGCGTTTCGCTTCATCGCCGCATTCGGGGCACGACAGCTGTACCTCGTCCAGGTAGGGGCGGTGGAGGTCATCGGGGACCGGAACGGTGGAGCGCGCTTCGAGCTCTGCGACGCTTCCAACGACGGTCGTGTGGCCCTGCCCGCAGCGCCAGACGGGGAGCGGGGTTCCCCAGTAGCGCTCGCGGCTCAGGGCCCAGTCTACGTTGTTGCGGAGCCAGTCTCCGAAGCGTCCCCACTTTATGTGATCTGGGACCCAGTTGATGTTCTCGTTCTCTTCGAGGAGCTCGTCCAGCATCCGGGTCGTGCGCGCGTACCACGCCTTCTTGGCGTAGTAGAGCAGCGGCGTGCCGCACCGCCAGCAGTGGGGATAGGGGTGCTCGTACTCCTCGACCCTGAAGAGCACGCCTTTCTCGCGCAGTTCTTCTACGAGGCCGGGGTCTGCGTCTTTGACGAACTGGCCGGCGAACGGGCCGATCCGCCCGTCGAAGGTTCCGTCGGGCTGTACGGGGTGGAGGGTCGGCAGGCCGTAGCGGCGGCCCGTCCGGGCGTCGTCTTCGCCGTAGGCCGGCGCGGTGTGGACGAGGCCGGTCCCTTCGGTGGTGGTGACGTAATCGCCGAGCACGACGCTAAAGAGGTTGTCGGTATCTTCGACGGCGACGTAGCCGAAGGGGCGGTGGTACTCGAGGCCTTCGAGGTCCCGGCCTTGCTGGACCTCGAGTACCTCGTACTCTCCTTCGCCCAGAACTTTATCCAGTAGCTCGCGGGCGAGGATGAGCTTCTCGCCGTTTGTTTGCACCGTGGCGTAGTCGACGTTTGGCGCGGCGGCTACGGCGGTATTGGAGATCAGGGTCCACGGCGTCGTGGTCCAGATGAGAAGGCTGGTCTCCGGGTCGCCGGCGAGCGGCAGCTTTACGTAGACGCTCGGGTCTACGACGTCCTCGTAGCCCATGGCGACCTCGGCGCTCGAGAGCGAGGTCTGGTCTCTCGGACAGTGGGCGGTGACTTTGTAGCCTTCGTAGAGCAGGTCTCGCTCGTAGAGCTGCTTGAGCGCCCACCAGACGCTCTCGATAAAGGTGTTGTCGAGGGTCCAGTAAGCGTTCTCCATGTCGGCCCAGAATCCCATGCGGTCGCTCATGTCGCGCCACTCTCCGACGTAGCGGAAGACGGACTCGCGGCACAGGCGGTTGAATTCCTCGACGCCGTACTCCTCGACGTCGTTCTTGCCGGAGAGGCCGAGTTCTTTCTCTACCTCCAGTTCTACGGGAAGGCCGTGGCAGTCCCAGCCGCCCTTACGCTCGACCCGGTAGCCCTGCATGGTCTTGTAGCGGGGGATCAGGTCCTTAAAAGCCCGCGATAGGACGTGATGGAACCCGGGACGCCCGTTGGCCGTCGGCGGCCCTTCGTAGAACACGAAGGGCTTGTCTTCCGGCCGGCGCTCGACGGATTTCTCGAACGTGCCAGCGTTTTTCCAGAACTCCATAATCTCGCGTTCGAGTTCCGGGAAGCTGACCTGGGAATTTACTCTCTCGAACATACCGCTCCTTCTTCGTACATCAAAAACCCCCGCCCACCGCGGCCGGAGTAGCGCTCCACCGCAGGGACGGAAGCTTTGTAGAAAGCTCTCGCGGTACCACCCTGTTTGCCGGAACCTCGCGGTCCCGAACCTCTTTGCGGGTGCGAACTTCGTCTACACCCTTCCGCGGTAACGGGCGGACCCGGCCGATCCTACTAACGCCTGGACCCCGGGTTCGCGTCCTTCGCTTTCGGTCGGCGGCTCGGGGAGGATCTTCGGGTCGTTCCCCGCGCCGGGCTCTCACCCTCTCCGGCTCGCTGTAGCGGGTTCGACGACCGTACTCGTTCCCGTCATCGCCTCTGGTGGTTTTGTAGCTTCAAAAAGCCGGTATGTCAAGAAGCAGGGACTTCGTTGCCGCGGGCCGCTTCCCACGCTATCCACCTGGTTCGCCAGGGACCTCGCTCAGGACCTCCTCCAGGAGCAAGCCGTAGCGGGTATAGGCTTGATCCGCCACGGCGAACTCTATGGTGCCATACTCCGCCTCAGCCCTCCTCCGTCCCCAGTACATTTGCCGCCAACCGACGTACTCGGCGTTCGCCGATCCCGGCGGGAGCCGCTTCTCGATCTCGCCGCCGTACAACCCCAGCAAAGGCCGAAGCTCGGCCAACTCGGCTTCGGAGAATTCGCCGCGGGGGTCCTCGAGTTTTTGCAGGACCTCGAAGTCATCGTTGTATTCCAGAAGCAGGGTGAGCAGGGTGCCAAGCTCGGCTTCCAACTCCGCCCGCAGGGCCTCCAGCTCGCCTACCCGCCGCCCGGCGTCCAGGTGATCCCGCACGAAATCTTCCAGGTCCGCGGCGACCTCGGCATCCCCTCCGGGACGGCGGATGAAGTCGAGGAACGCTTCCAACCGGACGCTTTCCCGGTTGCCCTCCCTTCGTAGCGCCGGCAGGTGGACATATCGGATTTCGTTGAGTATCTCCTGGGCGTCGCTCGCTATCCGGTAGCAGCGCAGGATGTGCCCCCGCTGAATAAAGTGCCGGCTCAAAACCTCCCACAGCGGTGAAAACCCGGAGATTTCCTCCAACCGGGCCACGACCTCGTCGAGGTTTAACCTCGGATCCGCCGCGACGCGGGCTATCGTGGTGAACACCCCCCACTTCATGCCGGCGAGCAACCCGCGGCGCTCGTCGGGTCCCACCGGAGAATCCGGGAAATCCAGGTCACAAAAGAACTCCTCGGCATCGAGGAGCATCTCTAGCGTCTCGGGTGGGATACGCCGGAGGGTGGTCATCATCTGTTTGAGGCCCGCCCGGTCGTCCTCCAGCAGTTGGTCCAGTGCCCGGTGGGCGCCGGCGGCCACGGGGATCACGGTGTTCAAGCCGTCTTTGAGTTGATCGGCGATCTTTGCGGACAGCTCGTGGCGGCGGAGCAAGACCTCTGGCTGCAGCTCGATCTTTGACAGGACCCCGATCGCGTTGAGCGCGCTGGCCCGGTCCCCGGTTGTCTGCGAAAACTCCTGGAGAAACGCCTGATCCGAGACCTTCGCCACCTGGCCTACCAGGTAGATCACCGCGTCCGCCGTGTCACCCAGTTGCCGGGTGTCCTGGTCGTGGCGATCGCGCAGCTGGTTGTTCAGCCGGATAAACTCCGCCGTCCGGCTCTCGTGCTCCTCTACCACCGCCCCGGTGCCGGGGGTGTCTACCAGCGTGATCTGCTTCAGCAAAGGATTGGGCAGGAAATATTCCAGGTGGTCGATGCCATCCGCCCGCTGCAAGGTCTCGAGGTCGTTGCCCTGCAAGCCATCCAGGAACTCCCGGCTTTCATCGGTGATGTTGCCGCCCCGCCAGTGGCACCGGACCGGCCGATCGGGGTCGGCGGGCTCGCCGAACGAGAAGTAGTTGATGGTCGCGGTGGTCTCGGTGGTTCCCACTTTAGCCAGGTCTTCACCCAGCAGGGCGTTGACGAAGGTGCTCTTACCCACCTTGACCCGTCCTACCACGGCCACCACGCAGGGCTGGTGTACCTGATTCGCCAGCCCTTCCAGCCGCTCTGCCAGCGAGATCTGAAGGGGCGTTCCCCGCAGCCGTTCCGCCGCCCGGTGCAAAACGGCGGCGAGGCTCTTCTGGACGTCGCTCACTCCTGCTGGGGGTCCTTCAAGACGCTAACGTTGAAGGCAGAATCCGGGGGCATGGCCTCCCGGTCCTGGTTGAAGATCGCCCACTGGCTACGGCTACTGTCGTACCAGACACCAATCGGATGGTCGTTGTAGGTGCCGCCGTCGCCGTTCGGGTTCCAGTTCTGCGTGACCTGGAGGATGGCGTCCGGGTCATCATTGGTCAGCGGATCGTCTATGTAGGTACTGTTGCTGTCGATGTTGTCGGGGTTGGCACGATGGGTGAATACCGCGTCGAAGACGATCCCCTCCTGCGCCTGCCCGCCGCCCTGTCCACCCTGGGCCTGCTCACCGTCTTGTCCGCCCTGCTCGCCGGAGCCTCCACCAAAAAGGGCCGGCAAGAGGACCCCGAAGAAAATCACCAGGGCTATGAGCGCCAGTCCTCCGAGCCCTACTATCGGGATCCACATCGGCATCTTCCGGCCACCAGGCCCGGCGACTTTAGAGCTTGAAGGAGAAGAAGCTTGTTTCGGAGGGCTGGTGGACTGTGTAGAGGAGCGGGTGGCTCCGGCGCTCGTCTCGGCCTCGGCCTCGGTATCGGTTTCGGTACTGGCCTCGGGGGTCTCGAGAACCTCGGGTTCGTAGTTTGGAGGTGTACCCGGAACCCAGGTGCTGCCGTTGTGGTAGCGCCACTCCCCGCTCTCGCGGGACTTGGCCCACCAGCGTCCGTCCTCGTCCAATACCATCAACTGCTGGTGTTGCGCGGCGAACTCTTCGTCGCTGATAGTTCCGGCCGCGCGTTGTTGTTTGAGTTCGGCGTAGCGGCGGTCGGCCTCGTGAAAATCTATTTCCTGGTCTTTAAAGTCCACCTTTACTTCCTTTCATGCAAGCTGCCACATCAATCTGGTAGGTCCGGTGGCCGGTCCAGCCTCGGGCCCGGGCTATCCTGCGGGTCGGCCGGGGAATCCGGGGGATCGGCGGGTTGCGCTTCGACGAGATCGGAGACCATTCTCCAAACCTTGACCTTCCCGTCGTAACCGCCGCTGGCCAGGAGTTGCCCGTCGGACCCGGGGACGATGGACCCCACTCCGCCCGGATGTCCCAGAAGGACGTTGAGCGGTTCCCCGGTTTGCAGGGCCCAGACTTTGACCTTCCCGTCGTGGCCGCCGCTAAAGAGGAGTTGCCCGTCAGGGCTAACGGCAACCGAGAGTACCGGTCCCGAGTGTCCGGCCAGAGAATGGGCCAGCTTGCCGGTCTCGAGGTCCCAGATCGTGAGCGTGCCGTCTTCGCTACCGGTGGCCAGGAACTTGCCATCCGGATCAACGGCCACCGACCGGACCCAGTCCGGGTGCTCGAAGGAGTAGAGCGTTTCACCGGTTTTCAGGTCCCACACCCGGGCCCTTTCGTCTGCGCTGCCGCCAACCAGCGTTTCGCCGTCGGGACTGAAGGCCACGGATAGGATCCAGTGAGAATCCCCGTGCAGGGAGCGGATCAGCTCCCCCGTATCCAGGTTCCACAGCTTGATCTCCTTGTCCGCGCCGCCGCTGGCGAGGACTTTGCTGTCCGGGCTGAAGGCTATGGAGAAAACCCAGTCTGCGTGGTTGAGGATATGAAAGGGTTCCCCGTTGGGAAGCTTCCACACCCTAATGGTGTTGTCGAAACCGCCGCTCGCGAGAAGTTCTCCGTTCGGGTCGAAAGCCACGGAGCTTACCCGGTCGAGGTTTCCGACGAGCGTGCCGGTCGACTGGCCGGTGCGCGCGTTCCATCCCCGGACCGCGTGGTCGGAGGCCCCGCTGGCGAGGAACTGCCCGTCAGGGCTGAACGCCACGGAGTTGACCTTATCCGAATGCCCGATCAAAATGTGGGCGAGAAAGAGGTTCTCCGGCTCCGAAAGCTCGGGCCGCGGTGTCCGGCGTTCGAGGATAGATTCCTTGGTGGCGCCCATGACCCGGCAATCGATGTCGGAGATCTGGTCTTCGTCCAGCCCTAACTCCTCCGCCAACGCGACGAGCCGCTCCGCTTCCAATTCGTGAAGCTTCTCGCCGTTCCAGAAAGCCTCTACCGCCGCCTGGTACTGCCGGGCCAGAGCTTCTTCCTTGGAACTGCCCAGGACCTGGCGTTCTACTTCCAGGACCTGCTCCGGGCGCAGCTCCAGCTGCTTCGAGAAGGCGTTGAGGCGGTCTATTTCTACTTTGTTCAGTTTTCTGTCGGAGGCCGTCTCCTCGACCGCGGCCCGGTACTGGTCGAGGGCCACGCGGTCCTCTGTTTCGGGCGCGACGGGCTTCGGCTTTCCGTTTTTCTTGGCCGGGGCCCACCGGATGTTCGTGTAGTGGGCGGCGCCGAGGGCGACGGCCACGTCTTTTCTGTCGAACCCCAGCGGGGGCACCGGAAGGGTCTCTTGCAACGTCCGGGTAACCAGTGGAACGCGGGTGGAGCCACCTACCAGAACCACCGTATCCACCTCGTGTCCCCTGTCGGAGGCTTGGGAGAGGATCTCCTTCGTCAAGCGGGTGGTGGTCTCGACGTACTCGCCGATCAGCTCTTCGAAGGTCGGCCGGTCCACCTCGTGCTCGAACCGCACCGGACCGTTCTCCGAGACCAGGTAGTCGCTGACCCGGCCCTTTTTTTGGAAGGTGAGGCTTTCCTTACCCCGTCGGCACACCCGCAGAAAAGTCAGGTCTACGGTACCCGTAAGGCTTATGGGCCGTTCCAGGTTCTCCCGGGCGATCTCGTCGCAGTAGTGATAGAGGGCGAGGTCGAAATCGTCCCCGCCGCAACGTTCCATGCCTTTGGGCTCCATGGCAACGTGGAAAGACTCGTCTTCGTTGTCCAGCACCGCCAGGTCGAACGTGCCCCCTCCCAGGTCATAGACCAGGACGTGTTTTCCTACGTCGAGCCCTTCCTGGGCGTAGGCTACAGCCCCCGCCACCGGTTCTTCGAGCAACACCACCTCGTCAAAGCCTGCCAGGTGGCCGGCGTCCTCGATCTTCTGCCGCTGCAGCACGTTGAACTCGGCCGGACAGGTGATGACCGCCCGGCCGACCTCTTCGTGGAAGAGGCCGTCTTCGGCGTCGCGCTTGAGCTTCTTTATTATCTCGGCCACCACGTCCACCGGCCGGATGTAGCGTCCACCGGGGAGCGCTATCCTGGGTGGTGAGAGCAGGTTCCGCTTGATACTTACGATGGTGCGCCGGAAGGCCTCGTCACGGCGCGCCCGGTCGGTAGAGACGTCCCGGAGCAAACCTTCGACGGGTTCGCCGACCAGAATCTCATCTTCGCCGAAATGTACCACCGAATGGGTCTTGACCTGGCCCTCGGCATTCAGGATGACCTCCGAGCTTCCGGTCCTGGGGTCGTACCAGGACATGCTGGAGTTGGCGGTGCCGAAATCTATGCCGATCGCCGGGGCGCGCTCATCCATAAAGCTTCAACCTACGTTCCAGCCGGTGGTACAGCCGGCTTTTGCAGGGCTTTGATCCGGGTTGCCACGGTCTGGCTGAACTTACCTATCTCGTCCCATTTCGCCAGTTGCTCCTGGGTCTTTTTGGTCAGGGCCTGGCGCTCGCGGTCGTCGAGTTGCATGGCCTCTTTGAGGCGCGAGATCTCCGCCTGGGATTCCTTCGATTTCTTCTCGACCAACTCCCGGACGTGTTCGTTCACCACGCGGTCCAGGGTCATGAAGTACTCGTCGACCCGGCTGAAGCTTCCCGCGGCCAGGCGCGCGTCGAAGAAATGCCGGCGCACCTTCTGCATCTGCTCCGCCAGTTGCACCCTCATCTGCTGCTGGGCGGCCTTGACCTGGCCTCCGAAGGCGCCCTTGACCCCGCCGCCGACCAAAACGGCGAGCACCGGGACCGCCACGAACGGCATCGCCGCCGACGCAACCACCGCCGCCATCGCCCCGGGTGCCATCAGGGACGCCATACCGGTCACTCCCAGCACCATCATACCGCCGCCCGCCGCGCTCCGGAGCGCCGTGAAGTAGTCGCGCTTGAACTCTTCGTTGGAGGCGGAGCCTGCCAGACCGGCTACGCCAGGGTCTAGCGGGGCACCCACGCTATCTGCGGCTTCGACGAATGGTCCGAGCAGCATCAAGCACCGATCCTGGACCTCCTTGCAGATCCTGGCCCACTCGTTCATAGCAGCCGTTATTATAGCGCCGGGCATCTCTTCGGCTACCTGATTTGCCTGCTTTAGTTTCTTGATCTCCTCTATTTTGTCCTTCTGGGTCAGCTCGATGTCGCTGCCGGGCTGCAGCGCGTTGGAGAAGCTCTGCTTTCCGACCGCAATGGTCCGTTGCAGCCGCTCTCGCAGCGCCTTGTATTTCTTGCCCTGCAGCCCCCACTCGGCGTCGAAGCGGCGCTTGCCTTCCACGGCTACGTTTTGCAGCTCCGCCTGCTTCTGCTTCGACTCCGTGGTCAAGCCGGCCAGACGGCCGGCGAGCGCTTTGCGGTTCGCGACCTGGTAGTCGAGGGCAACCGCCATAGCTTCCATCGCCCGGCCCCAGCCCGACACGCGGGCCAAGAAGGCCTGCAGCGCACCCATTAGTTCCTTGTGACGGCTCACCATCAGGTAGGCTTCCTCCGTCTTCTTGTCGGCGGTAGCCGCCTTCTGGAGGTTGGTGCTGGATATCGGCCAGATGCGGACATCGGCTAGTTGGTCCTTAAACCTCTCCTTCAGAATCTCCTCGTTGCGACGTTGAATATTTTCCCAGTCTTCCTTGGCGTACTGGTCGATCTTGGTCTGGATAAAGAAAATGTTGTTGGTTACGGTCAGGATCTGCTCGATAAACTTCAGGTCCTCCTCTACCGCGGGCTGCCCGGACTCCAGCACGAAAATTACCGCGTCGGCCTCCGGCACGAAGCGGTGCGTGATCCGGGCGTGCCCCGCGTACAGCGCCCCGAGTCCCGGGGTGTCCAGGATAGAGACGCCGTCCGGCAAGAACCGGACGGGCATCTCGATCTCGATCCAACGGATCACCTGGTCGGGGGTGGGGATGGTCTCGGCGTCCGGTGCTATCTCCGAACCGTAGAGCGCAAGATCTTCGGCCATAATCTCCTGCGCGGAACCATCCTCGAACCGCAAACGGTAGGCTTCCCGCTGGGCGGGACGGATGTTGAAGACCTGGCTGGTGGCCACGTCCACGTCGGTTGGCAGTACGTCCCGGCCGATCAGGGCGTTGACGAAGGTGCTCTTGCCCCTCTTGGCCTCTCCTACCACCATCACCTTGTAGGTGTTCTCCCGCAACTTCTGGAGATACCGCTCGAGCGAAGGCGGGGGACCCGCCAGCTCGAACTCGTCGGCCCTCGAGATCAAGTCGTCGAGGGCGGCGACGGTCTGCTGGCGGATCCCCTCAATCTGACCGGTAAGGTCGCCTGTTTGCATTGCTAGCTCACCGTGTCATCGAAGCCCTGGTCCAGATCCGCGGGTGCCGGCTCCGCGAGGGTCGGATCGAGGGCCGGGTCGAGAGCCGGATCCAGCTCGCTCGGGGCAACGGTTGGTCCCGGTGCCGCCGGATCTAGCGTGTTCGGGTCCACGGTTGGTCCCGGTGCCGCCGGATCTAGCAGGTTCGGGTCGAGGGTCTCCCCGGGTGCTGCCGGGTCTAGCAGGTTCGGGTCGACCGTCGGTCCTGGTGCTGCCGGATCTAGCAGGTTCGGATCGACGGTTGGTCCAGGCGCCGCCGGATCTAGCAGGTCGGGATCGACGGTTGGTCCGGGCGCGTCGGGGTCGACCAGATCGGGATCGATGGTTGGTCCAGGCGCCTCCGGGTCGAGCAGGTTCGGATCGACCCTCTGCTGCGCTCCCTCGGCCCCTTCTTCTCCGGTCTCTTCAGCCCCGGTCTCTTCGGCCTCGGGGGCTTGTTCCTGGGCCAAAACGGCTGCGCTACGATCGCCGGCCTCTTCCTGGCCGTCTTGGGATGGAGCAGTCGTATCGACTTCTTCGATCGCGGAGGGGTCCTCCTGGAGCCGGTTGACCAGTGCCGGGTCTTGCTGGAGTGCGGTGGTTACCTCCGGGTCCTGCTGCATCTTTTCGACTACTTCGGGGTTCTCGGCCATGACGTTGGCGATCTGGGCGTTCTGCTGAACGGCGTTTACCAGGTTCGGGTCCTCGGCCATGACGTTGACGATCTGGGCGTTCTGCTGGATCGCGTTGACCACCGCGGGATTGTCGGCCATGACGTTGGCGATCTGGGCGTTCTGCTGGATCGCGTTGACCACCGTTGGGTTGTCGGCCATGACGTTGAAGATCTGGGCGTTCTGCTGGATCGCGTTGACCACTGAGGGATACTCGTACATCACATTGACAATATCGCCGTTATGCAAGATGGCTTAGTCCAGGTAAGCG
>JBHJHC010000024.1:0-57095 GCA_050331175.1 Rubrobacteraceae bacterium
GAGAGCAAAGATCCCGACGCCGACCTGACGGCCAAGATCATTGGCAACGCCCTCCAGGAGGGACTGCTGCTCCTCTCCGCCGGCCCGCTGGGCAACAACATCCGGGTCCTCGTACCCTTCGCCGTCACCGACGACCAGCTAGAAGAGGGGCTGGAAATCCTCGGCCGCGCCGTGGACTCCGCCGCCGAAGGTTCAGGCGAGAAGTACCGTACCGGAAGCGAGTGAACCGGGTCGAAAACCCGGCTGATTAGAGGGATACGGGCCGCGTCAAGCGGCCCGTATCCGCTGTCGCGTGAACAAACCCATGGGCGAATTAGAACCGGCTGAACGGGTCTCCAGGACCCAAAGCCTTCGTCATGAACAGCCCAGACCTATTTGAACGTCGTACCAGGCTCTGCGTCTTGATATTCTTAGTTGGCCAGGATGAGCCCATGATTCTCACTACAGAGCAAAGGTTAGGTTGACATGCCGAAGTCGCGCAGAAGGCTAACGATATTACTTGCCGGGGTGATGGTGCTCGTCGTGGCTGGCATGGCCGGGGCGCAGGAGAAGCAAGGTACTTCGGTTGCGGACACATCACCGCCCGAGAGTCCTGACGCTGCGCTTGACCGGGCGCTCGAGGAATTAGTTGCGATGCCAGGTGGCCCACCTGGGGTTATCGCCGTCGTTCAGCGCGGCCAGCATCGAGAAACCCACAGCTTTGGAGTAGCGGACCTGCAAGATGAAAGGTCCCTGGAGATCGACGATCGCATGCGCCTGGCGAGCACCTCCAAGGCTTTCAGCGGGGCAGTAGTGCTTTCTCTGGTGAGCGAAGGTGTGCTCTCCTTGGACGACACCATTGGGAAGAACTTGCCAGGGTTGCCCGACGCCTGGTCTGAGGTAACCCTCAGACAGCTACTCAACCACACCAGCGGGCTGCCAGACTTCTCGCAGAGCCAGGACTTTCTGGAGGCGTTGATGGAGGATCCCACGCAAGCCCCGCCTCCGGCGGAGTTGCTCGGCTTCGTGGAAGATGAGCCGCTGAACTTCGAGCCTGGCTCGCAGTACGAGTACTCTAACTCTGACAACGTCACCGCGGGCCTGATGGTCGAAGCCGTCACCGGGAAGACCTACGAACAACAACTTCAAGAGCGGGTGTTCAGACCGATTGGTCTGACAGAAACGAGCCTTCCTAACGGCACCAGCCTCAAAGAGCCCTTTATCCACGGCTACGGTGATCCCTCGGATCAACCTCGAGAGGATCTCAGCGAGGCCTTCGCTGCTGGCTGGGCCTGGGCTTCGGGAGGCATGGTATCGACCCCCGCAGACCTCAATAATTTCGTCCGCCACTATGTCGGCGGGGAGCTATTCGACACCCCAACCCGCTCGCAGCAGTTTCGAGTTTTCGAGGGAGCGAACTCGGAGCCGCCCGGTCCCGGAAGAAACTCAGCGGGGCTCGGGATCTTTCGCTACGAGACGGAGTGTGGAACGGTTTGGGGCCATACGGGTAACACCCTCGGCTACACACAGTTCATGGCCGCCAGTCCTGATGGAAGCCGTTCCGTAACGGTATCGGTCAACGCGCAGATCAGCCCCAGGGAAGGCGCACCAGGCGTCTTTAGGGCACTCAGAAACGCGGAAACGCTCGCCGTATGCGCGGCGCTGGCAGAACCTTCCCCGGACACTGGCGGCCCGGCACTCCTTCTAATACCCGCGGCGATCCTGTTCTTGGCAGCGGGCCTTATAGGTTTTGGGGTAGCGCGCCGTACCTAGCCTGCTGCTTCTCTCAAGACCTCGTCTTCCAGCCTTACTCCTCTCCCAGTAGTTCCTCCAGATACCCCGTATGGTACTCGCCGGAGCGGAAGGCTTCGTCTTCCAGGAGCTGTAGGTGGAGCGGGATGGTGGTCTTGATGCCTTCCAGGCGGTACTCGTTCAGGGCGCGGCGGGCGCGGGTTATGGCCTCCTCGCGGGTAAGGGCCCAGACGATGAGCTTGCCGACCAGGGAGTCGTAGAAGGGCGGGATCTCGTACCCCTGGTAGATGGCCGAGTCCACCCGGACACCGGGGCCGCCGGGCACGTCGAGAAAGGAGATCTCGCCGGGCGACGGCATGAAGTCCTGGTCGGGGTCTTCGGCGTTGATGCGGAACTCTATAGCCCACCCCTCGAACGGCACGTCTTCCTGCGCCAGGCTCAGTGGTTCTCCGGCGGCGACCCGGAGCTGTTCTTTTACCAGGTCCACGCCCGTTAGCATCTCCGTGACCGGGTGCTCGACCTGGATGCGGGTGTTCATCTCGATGAAGTAGAAGTTCTCTTCTTCGTCTACCAGGAACTCTACCGTCCCGGCGTTGGTGTAGCCGGCCGCTTTGGTGAGGCGGACGGCGGCTTCACATATCTTCTCCCGGGTCTCGGGGCTTATTCCGGGCGCAGGAGCTTCCTCCAGAACTTTCTGCCGCCGCCGCTGCATCGAGCACCCCCGCTCGTAGAGGTGGATGGCGTTGCCGTGATGGTCGGCCATCACCTGCACCTCGACGTGCCGCGGTCCGACCAGGAGTTTCTCCAGGTAGAGTGAGCCGTCCCCGAAGGCTTTCTCGGCCTCCTGCTTCGCCACCTGCACGGCCTTGCGGAGCTCTCCCTCGTCTTCCGCCACCCGGATGCCCCGGCCACCACCGCCGGCCGCCGCCTTGACCATTACCGGGTAGCCGATCTCTTCCGCCGTCTCCACCGCCTCGTCGGCAGAACCCGTCTCCTCTGAGCCGGGCACGACCGGGACGTCTGCCTCCTGGGCGAGCCTCCGGGCGGCGGACTTGTCGCCTATCTTGGCTATGGCTTTCGAGGAAGGGCCGACGAACTTGAGCCCGGCCTCCTCGCAGGCCGCGGCGAAGTCCGCGTTCTCCGACAGAAAGCCGTATCCGGGATGAACGGCCTCGGCCCCGGCCTCTTTGGCGGCCTCTACGAGCGCTTCGATGTCCAGGTAACTCTTTCCGGCGGGCGGCGGACCGATGTGGACGGCCTCGTCCGCGTGGCGGACGTGCAGGGCTTCAGCGTCGGCGTCCGAGTAGACGGCGACGGATGGGATCTCCAGTTCCTGGCAGGCGCGGACTACGCGCAGCGCGATCTCGCTCCGGTTGGCGACCAGTACCTTCTCCAGCATAGTATTCCTACCTCCTGTTTAGTCCATCCCACTAGTCAACGCCGTGATGCTTTCAAGTCCTGGAGGGAACGATGGCCGGGGCGGCGGCGACCGCCACCACCGCGGCTAGGCCCACTTTGATCAGGTCGAACGCCACGAACGGCAAAACGCCCTGGGCTAGCGCCACCAACAACGGTAGCTGGGCCACGATCATGAGCCAGGTCATTCCGAGAGCGTAGATCACGACCAGTGCCACCGCCCCGGCCAGGACGCTCGTCATCAGGGCCCGCCACCGGACGGCGTTGGCCGCGGCAGGCGCCGCGAGCCCCGCAATCGCGGCGGCCAGGGGATACGAGACCAGATACCCGCCGGTAGGACCGAGCAGATGGCCGAGACCGCCCCGGAACTCACTGAAAACCGGCACCCCAACCATGCCGATGAGCAGGTAGATCGCCATCGCCAAAGCTCCGTAGCGCGGCCCGAGCAAGAATCCCGCCAGGACGACCGCGAAGACCTGGAGCGTAAATGGTACCGGGAAGAAAGGTATAACGATCTGGGCCGCCACCGCCGTGAGGGCAGCCATCATCGCCGCCCGAGTCATCATCGCCAGCTTCAAGTCCGTTCCCCCCGCGTTCGAGTCTTTATCGCCAGTATCTTTTAACATTTATTGACCGTAATTTCATGTGCCTGTAGTATTCTAGTAGAGTTGAGGGCTGTAGAAAAGGAAACTATAGGGGGCGAGACCATGGGTGGTGTAGAGACCGGGCTTCCGGAGGCGCGGTACAGCTACGGTGGGGACGAGTTCGTTTTCGTGGAGCTTGATGAGGCCATGAGCCTGAAGGTTAACTTCCGGGCGATGGCGATCACGAACCGGCTTAAGGAAGAGGACATCGAGGGCATCGTGGACATCTGTCCGTCGAACGCTTCGTACATGATCCGGCTGGACCCGGACGTATTGCGTCCGGACGATTTGATCTCCCGGCTCAAGGAGATAGACGAGGAGATCGGCGACGTCCACGGCTTCGAGATCGAGACGCGGGTGGTAGACGTGCCGGTCCTGATCGAGGACCCCTGGACCCACGAGACCCTGATGAACTTCCGGGAGAACCATCAGGATCCGAATTCGACCGACCTCGAGTACGGTGCCCGCATCAACGGCTACGACACGAAAGACGACTTTATCGAGGCTCTCTTGGGCTCGCCGTGGCTCGTTACCATGATCGGCTTCGTGCCGGGTCTGCCGTGGTGCTACCAGTTGGTCCCGCCGGAGGAGCAGATCGAGGTTCCCAAGTACGTCCGGCCCCGGACCTTCACGTCCGAGCGGGCGTTCGGCTTCGGCGGCGGCTTCGCGGTCGTTTATCCGGTGCAGGGCGCGGGGGGATACCAGCTCTTCGGAACGGCGGCGGCCCCGGTACTGGACCTCAGCCAGACCCTCAAAGACTTCGAGGAGAACATCGTCTTCCCCAAACCCGGCGACGTCTTCAAGTATCGCGGGATAGACCGGGAAGAGTTCGACGAGATCCGGTCCAGGGTAGAGGATGGGACTTTCGAGTACCGCAAGGCGGAGTTCACTTTCCACGGGGATCGGGCGTTGGACGATCCCCACGCTTACAACGAGGAGATACTGGGGGTGCTCTATGGCGATTAAGATACGGCAGCCGGGGCTGCTCACCACGGTCCAGGACATCGGGCGCTTCGGGCAGTACGACATCGGGATGCCGCCCTCGGGGGCGATGGACGTGTTCTCTTACCAGGTCGGCAACTACCTGGTGGGTAACGAAGAAGGCGCGGCGGGGCTGGAGATAACGTACTTCGGGCCCGAGATCGAGTTTACCCAGGACGCGGTCATAGCCGTCACCGGCGCGGAGCTGCCGCCGAAGATCAACGGCGAAGAAGCCGCGACCTGGGAGACGCTGGCGGTGGAAGAGGGCGACGTGCTCTCCTTCGACTACCTCAAGAGCGGCGCCCGGTCGTACCTGGCGATCTCCGGCGGCATAGATGTGCCGGTCTTCATGCACAGCCGGTCTACGTACACCCTGATCGGGCTCGGCGGCCACGAAGGCCGCGCCCTGCAGGAAGGCGACGAGTTGAAGATCGGCGCGGCGGACGGCGCTTCGGACCGGGTTGGAAAGCGGGTGGACGATCAACACATCCCGACCTTTAGCGACGAGCCGGAGCTGCGCGTGATCGTGGGCCTCGCCAGCTACCGGCTTACGGAGGAGAGCCTGGAGACGTTCCTGAATACCGAGTGGACCGTGACGCCGGACGCCGACCGCATCGGGTACCGTTACCGGGGCGGCGAGCTGGAGTTCGTCGAGCGGGAGCAGCCGGCGGGCGCCGGCGCGGACCAGGCGAACGTCGTGGACTTCGGGTACCCGGTGGGGTCCATCCAGGTCCCCGGCGGCGTCGAGCCTATCGTGCTCAACAACGACGCCGTAACCGGCGGCGGCTACGCCACCATCGGCACCGTCATAAGCGTGGACCGCGACACCCTCGCCCAGACCAAGACCAACGACAAGACCAACTTCCGCTCGGTAAACCTCGAAGAAGCGATGGAAGCCCGCGCGGAGCGGCGGCAGCAGATGGAGGAAATAAAGGAGGCGTTGCAGTAGCCGGCCAGAAAATCTGGTTCAACTACAGCCTTCGGAAGTGAGGCAAAATGCACATAGACCTTAACTGCGACATGGGTGAGAGCTTCGGACCCTACACGATGGGCCACGACGCGGAGATGATGAACTACATCTCTTCGGCAAACGTCGCGGGCGGTTTTCACGCCGGGGACCCGCACGTAATGCGGGAGACCGTGCGGCTGGCAAAGGAGCACGGCGTCGCGGTCGGAGTTCATTCCGGGTATCAGGACCTGGTTGGCTTCGGGCGGCGAGAGATAGACGTGTCGCCGGAGGAGATCCACGACGAGCTAATCTACCAGCTCGGAGCCCTGCGGGAGTTCGCCCGCTACTACGGTATGGAGGTCCAACACGTAAAACCGCACGGCGCGCTCTACATGGTCGCCGCGAAAGATGAAGAGCTATCCCGCGCCATAATCGAGGCGATCCGGAAGGTAGATCCCGACCTCCTGCTCTTCTGCATGCAGGCCTCCGTCACCTATGACCTGGCGAAGAGGATGGACCAGCCGGTCGCGGGCGAGTTCTTCGCCGACCGGGGTTACGACGACGAGGGTCAGATCGTCTTTACCCGGGCCGTTACCGAGGAACTCAACCCCGAAGAAGGACCACACCCCGTCCTCCGGGCCGTTACGGAGGGCACGGTCGGCGCCGACAGCGGCAAGGAGGTCGACATGGTCTGCGACTCGGTCTGCGTCCACGGCGATACGCCGGGGGCCGTAAAGCTGGCCGAGGCGATAGCCCGCAAACTGCGAGAGAACGACATCGAAATCCGCCCGCTCGGAAGGGCGCAGACAGAAGTTTCCTAAAGGAGGACCAACGTTGGCCGAAAAGAGCGTAAAAGCCCCGATGCCCGGCACCTTCTACCGCCGTCCCGACCCGGAGAGCGACGCCTACGTCGAAGAGGGCGACAGCGTATCGGCGGGGGACACCATCGGGCTCGTCGAGGTGATGAAGTCGTTTCACGAGATCAAAGCCGAAGACGACGGTACAGTCTCGAAGTTTCTGGTCGAGGAAGAAGAAGCCGTTAGCGCGGGGCAAGAACTCGTAGAGCTGGAGTAGACGTAGACCGTTTTCAACGACCAACCCGAACGTGCTGGAGGAGGCAGAGGAGCTGCAGAAACCCTCGCCGCGCTCCGGTGCCGCCACCGGCGAGGAAGGAACTCGTCGACCGGAAGTGGACCGGGCTCACCTTTCTCACGAACGGCCTACGAGATCGGAGAGCGCCGTCACGCCAGGGTAAACCGTCATCCTACACGAGAGCCCACGGACCAGGGAGCCGGACGTCCTTTAGATTTGCCTTCGACCGGCCGGACTCAGAGTCACGCCCGGCTACGGCGTCCGTATTCCTCCTGGCGGCCCAGGCGGATTCCAGCAGTTGATGCCCTTGCCAGCCGCACGAACCTCTGTTGCGGTAGGGCCGAGTTGGCGGCATAATCCGGGAGCTAGAAACGAGTGATGCTTGGAACACGCGTACAGCCTTTAGGGAAAGGAGCGCAGCATGACGGAGACGGCCGGGCAGTCTACCGGGCGGTACATGGGGAGCAGCGTCCCGCGCAAGGAGGACCCGACGCTGCTCACGGGAGAGGGTAACTTCACCGACGACATAAAGGTAGCGGGGATGCTGCACCTGGCCGTGCTCCGCAGCCCGTTCGCCCACGCCACCATTACGAACCTCGATGTTTCGGCTGCCCTGGACCAGCCAGGGGTGGTGGCGGCCTTTACCGGCGAGGATCTGGCCGGGGAATGGGCGGTTGGCATCCCCTGTGGTTGGCCGGTCACGGAGGACATCAAGATGCCGGACCATTGGCCCCTGGCCCGGGGCGAAGTGAACCACATGGGGGAAGCCGTGGCCGCGGTCCTCGCGACGGATCGCTACAAGGCCCAGGACGCCCTGGAGCACATCGAGGTGGACTACGAACCGCTCGACGTGGTCGTAGACGTGGAAGCCGCGCTGGAAGACGGGTCCCCGCTGGTACACGAAGACCTGGGAACCAACGAGTGCTACGTCTGGCCCCTGGGCACGGGAGATATAGACGAGGCGTTCGAGAAGGCTGACGTGGTCGTCGGCGAGCGCTACATCCAGCAGCGCCTGATCCCGAGCCCCATCGAGCCGCGGGCCACGGTGGTTATGCAGGAGCCGGGTCACGGGGGCTCTTTTGTCGTCTACACCTCGACCCAGGTTCCCCACTTCACGAAGGAGATCCTGTCGGCGGTGTGCGGGATGCCTCAGCAAAAGATCCGGGTCGTCGCCCCGGACGTTGGCGGCGGCTTCGGCGCGAAGTTGAACGTCTACGCTGAAGAGGCCCTGGCGTTGGCGCTCTGCCGGAAGCTCGGGGCGCCGGTCAAGTGGGTCGAAGACCGCTCCGAGAACTGCCAGGCTACGATCCACGGGCGCGGGCAGGTCCAGTACATCGAGCTTGCCGCGACCAACGAGGGCAAGATACTGGGCATGAAGGTCAAGCTCTTCGCCGACATGGGGGCCTACCTGCAGCTCCTCACGCCCGGCATCGCCATCTTCGGCTCGTTCACGTATCCTGGCCTCTACGCTTTCGACGCCTACTCTTTCGAGTGTACCGGCGTCTTCACGAACCTCACCCCGACCGACGCCTACCGCGGGGCCGGACGCTCCGAGGCGGCCTACGCCCACGAGCGCATCATGGACGCCCTGGCCCGCGAACTGGATATGGACCCGGCCGAGCTGCGCCTCAAGAACCTCATACCTCCCTTTGACGAGCCGACCACCAACCCCGCCGGCGTAATGTACGACTCCGGCGACTACGAAACTTGTATGCGCCGGGCCCTGGAGCTGGTGGACTACGAGGCCGTGCGCGAAGAGCAGCGCCGGCGGCGGGAAGCCGGGGACACGAGGCAGCTCGGTATCGGCATCGGCAACTTTACCGAGAGCGGGGGCCTCTCTCCCTCGAAGGTCGCGGCCGGGGTTCGCCTCCAGAGCGGCGGCTGGGAGGCGGCAAACGTCCGGTTCACCTCCGCCGGCACCGTCGAAGTCGTGACCGGGACCTCGCCCCACGGCCAGGGCCACGAGACCTCGTGGTCCCAGATCACCGCCGACGCCCTCGGTGTCTCTCCCGACGACGTCGAGGTGCTGCACGGTGACACCGCCGTCGCCCCGATGGGCCGGGACACCTACGGGTCGCGGAGCCTGGCCGTCGGCGGGGTGGCGCTCCATCTGGCCTGCGAGAAGGTGGTCGAGAAAGGCAAGAAGATAGCGGCCCACCTGCTGGAAGCTTCCGAAGCGGACCTGGAGTTCGAAGGTGGGACGTTCAGCGTCGCCGGCTCCCCGGACCAGAACATCACGATCCAGGAGGTGGCGGGCAAAGCCCTTTTGGCGGACGACCTGCCGGAAGACCTGGAGCCGGGCCTCAACGAGCAATCTGTCTTCGACCCGCCCAACTTCACCTGGCCTTTCGGTACCCACATCTGTGTGGTCGAGGTGGATCCGGAGACGGGCAAAACGGAGATCGTCAACTACGCCGCCGTGGACGACTGCGGACCGGTAGTAAACCCGGACATCCTCAACGGCCAGCTCCACGGCGGCATCGCCCAGGGTATAGCCCAGGCGCTCTACGAAGAGGCCGTCTACGACGAGAGCGGCACGCTGCTAACGGGCTCCATGGCAGACTACATGATCCCGGGTGCACCCGAGATCCCGAAAATGACCCTCGACCAAACGGTTACCCTTTCTCCGACAAACCCGCTCGGCGTGAAAGGCATCGGAGAGTCCGGGGCCATAGGTTCGTCCCCGGCGGTCGTGAACGCCGTCATAGATGCTTTGGAGCCATTCGGGGTGACGCACGTGGATATGCCGGCCTCGCCGATGCGGATCTGGCGGGCGTTGGAGGAAGCTCGTAGCGGAACCGGGGGAGAGGCCGACCAGCCGCGAGAGGTTTAGGCTGGCCCCATAAAAGGTACTAAAGTGACAGTAGCCTGGAAATAAGGAGGTCTTCAATGGGCGAAGACAAAAGCAGCAAGCAGGACAAGGCCGAAGGCGCGATGGATAAAGCAAAGGGCCGCATGAAAGAAGCTGGCGGCGCTTTGAGCGGCGATAAGGACAAAAAAGCCGAGGGCCGCTCCGACCAGCGGGGTGGCACCGCGAAGGAGAAAAAGGGCCAGCTCAAGGATCTCCTGAGCTAACCCTAAACTAGAACTTCAGTAAAAGAAGAGGGCCGGGGGGGTCGCCCCGGCCCTTTCGTTGGCTGCTGCTTTTCGGATTTTACGAAGCGGGCTTGAGCTTGCGGTCGATCTGGGCGATCACCGTCTCGCGGTTCTTGTTGCTCTTCTCGTACTCACGAACCTCGCGTAGCTCCTGGGCGGAAAGGTTGTCGAGCGCCTTGCCGACTTCCTCAACGTTCAGGTCGTCGTAGTTGAGGATCGGAAACCCGCCCTCGGTGACCTCGCTCTCGACCAGCTTTAGGCCCTGCTTGTAGTAGGCGAGCGGCGCATACAGGAGGTCCATGTAGGTGTCGACCGACTCCTTTACCAGAGCCTGAAAGGCGCCCCGCTGGTTCTCGGCCCGCTCGACCAACTCGTAGGTCATGGTCCGGTTGCTCTCAGCCTGCTGGCGGATCTCCCGCGTCCCAACCTCGAACATCTCCTGCCAGAACTTGACGTTCCGCTCTTGCAGGGCGGCCGTGTGATCCACAACCGTCTTGTACGAGTCGCGGCTCACCTCCGCTACCTGCTCCGCCGATTCGTTCAACTTCTCTATAGTAGCCATCGTTTAGCCTCCTCAATTCGTTGTTATCTGACAATGACTATATGTGCAGTTTACACATATATTCTTCACTGTCAAGTTCCCTGGAGGCTTTGCACCAAAAGTCCCTCGACGGTACAAGTGGTTGAGGAAGAATTTCTCAAAACCCCAAGATCTAGCGGCATCGTACGGGTTTTTGTGCAAAGCCCGGCATCCTGACCTGGGTGCCGGTGTCCTGTTGTCTGCGCGAGAATCCTGGTTACCCGACACTGGTCGGGCAGGGCGTCTGAGACAGTTCGCCAACGAGCAAGGGCCTCCTTGGGGAGACCGGTGGCCAACCGTAGAGAAGAAGATTTACCCGGGGACATGGATCCTACACCAATAGTAACTTTGCTTGATATACTCTCCGGCGGGTTGAACCGGACGTGACTTGTGGAGCAGAGTTCGCGTTCGAAGAGAAGGCAAAGTAACGGGCGATTGGTCGGATTGTTGCCTTCTTGTTACTTTGGTCGGGTAGACTGACCGAGGTAAAAGGATTGAACTACCAGATAGCAGGCAGAGGTCCAAAGAAGAGGTGACTAGATGCGCTTGAAGAAACTGGTTGCGGTGATGGCGGCGTTGTTGATCGTGGCGATGCTCGCAGCCTGTGGTGGGGGGGAGGACTCCTCGGCTGACCAGCAGGCCAACCAACAGCCCGAGAATAAAGAACAGAAAGAGCAACGAACCTCGCCGGACGTACAGGTCGCGCCGGACGAAGGCGACGAGCAGAACAACGATGGGGGGCAGGCAAAAGTCCCGCAAGACAAGTCTCTAACGCTCACCGTACCCAAGATGGAGCGGGTCGAGAACTCCGAGATCCCATCAGGTAAAGGGACCGCCAGGAACATGTTCAAGCAGAACGTCGCCGTGCAGGTCAAAGGCACGGGCTATCCCTGGGAAGAAGAGGCCAACGTCTACATAGCCGGCCACCGGCTGGGTTACCCGGGCACCGATAGCTATCTCGCGTTCAGCGACATAGAGGTGCTGCAGAACGGCGACAAGGTCTTCCTGGAGGATGCGGAGGGCAGAGAGTACACCTACGAAGTCTTCAATAAGCTGGTTGTGGAGCCTACAAACCTATCTGTGCTCGAACCCATAGAAGGCAAGAACATAGTCAGCTTGCAGAGTTGTACGCTGCCAGACTATAGCGACCGGATCATCGTCCAGGCCGAGTTGAAAGAAGAGCAAACCTAGTCGAAACGGAGAACCGGATTCGAGGGCCGGGCCCGCAACGGGCGCCGGCCCTTTTTGTTGTCTCGGACGGAGACGAATTGGAGTCGGTGGTGGGTGCGCGGCAGGTACTTCCTCCGGGCTCGGGTTCGGTAGCGAAGGTGCCGTCGCGGGCCAGCAAGAGCGGGCATCCCTGTCGCGGGCCAGCAAGAGCGGGCATCCCTGTAGTAGACTGGCGGAATGCTGCTCGGGGTGGACCTTGGTACCGGATCTGTAAAGGTCCTTCTGGTCGACGAGAGTGGGACCCTGCTTGGAGAAGGCTCCGCCCCTTACGCCGTAGATTCGCCCCGCGCCGGCTGGGCGGAGACTTCCCCGGAAGCCTGGTGGGAGGCGTCCTCGGCGGCTGCGCGAGAGGCCGTCGGTGACCACGGACGTGACGTTACCGCGGTAGGGCTTTCGGGGCAGATGAACGGGGTCGTGCTCTCGGACGGCGACGGCCGTCCCCTGAGGCCCGCCGTTCTCTGGGCCGACGCCCGCTCGGGCGAACAGCTCGCGGTATACGAGGATGTTCTGGACGACGAAGCCCGCCGCCGGCTGGGGAGCCCGCCCGCCGTCGGCTTTACCGGTCCTACGTTGCTCTGGCTGAGGGATAACGAGCCGGAGTCCTACTCCGCGGCCCGGTGGGCCCTGCAGCCCAAGGACTGGCTCCGGCTGCGGCTCACCGGGAAGGCAATGGCCGAGCCCTCCGACGCCTCGGCGACGCTGCTCTACGACCTTCCCTCCGACGACTGGAACTACGAGGTCGCGGAAGCGCTGGGCCTCCGGGGAGAACTGCTCGCCCCGCTAACCGGCTCGTGGGAGGTGGCGGGGCAGCTTACCGAGGAGGCCGCCGGCCAGCTCGGTGTGTCACCGGGGCTGCCGGTCGCGGCCGGTGCGGGAGATACGGCGGCGGCGATGCTCGGCACCGGCCTGCTAGAAGCAGACGGATCTCCCGGCGACGCCCAGCTAACGGTCGGTACCGGGGGACAGATCGTCGTCCCCCGCGCCCGTCCGGAGCCGGACCCGAACCGGAGCTTGCAACTCCACCGGGCTGCCGCCCCCGACCTTTACTACTTCATGGCCGCCGTGCAGAACGCCGGGCTCGCCCTGGAATGGGCCCGCAAATTGCTCGGGGCGTCCTGGGACGAGGTGTACGAGGAGGCCTTCGCCGTGCAGCCGGGGGCCGGGGGCGTAAGCTTTCTGCCCTACCTTAGCGGAGAGCGTACGCCGCACTTCGATCCCGGCGCCCGGGGAGCGTGGACCGGTCTCGGCCTGAACCACGGCCGGGAACACCTCCTGCGCGCCGCCCTCGAAGGCGTAGCCTTCTCCCTGCGCGACGGCGTGGAAGCGCTGGAGGCTGCCGGTGCCGGGATTCCTAATCCCAGGCTCGCCGGTGGCGGCGTGACGAGGGGACCCTGGCGGCAGCTACTCGCCGACGTGCTGGCCCGGCCCCTGCGCCTTCTCCCGGACGAAATCGCCAGCACGGCGTCGGCCCGGGGTGCGGCGCTCCTCGCGGGAGTTGCTTCCGGTGCTTACTCCTCGGTGGCGGACACGCGGTCGCTCGCCCCGGAAGTCGAAGGCACCGTAGAACCCGCCGAAGAGAACGCGGAATACGAAGCGGCCTACCAGCGGTACCAGGAACTCTATCCACGACTAGAGGAAAAGCGGTAGCAGTCCCTGTGCCGGGACTGCAGTATGCTGCAGCTGCCAGATCCGGCAGTCCGGGGGGGAATAACCAGTGAGCCTTCCTCCCGGCCTTGACGGATGGCCGCCGCAAACGAAGTGTGTGAGGAAATGCAATAAGGGTTGACGCACCTTGATACACTATGTTCTCAACCGACAAGGAGACCGCCGCGAGTTTTGTTGAGTAGAGATGAGAGAGACCTCATAGAAAACGGGGAAGCCAGGTCCTTCCGGGTGTCGCCGGACCCCGCGCGATGGGCGTTGGCGGATCTTGCGGGTCGAGTCCTCTCCAAGGTCTCCGGCATTCCGGGCGCGGAGCCGCAGGTCGTACGGCTGGAGTTGCCCGTCGTAGACGTCGACCCGCTTTCGTGGCTCCGGGCGCAGCCTTCGGGGCCCAAGGCTTACTGGTCGGGACGGGACGACGGCACCGAGGTGGCGGCGCTTGGATCCGCGGACCTGCATGAGGGCCCCGCGCCGGAGAAAGCTGCGAGCCTGAAGGAGCGGCTCGCCCCCCTCTTGAGTTCCGGGGACCCGCGACTGCGGTATTACGGGGGATTGCGCTTTGATCCGGATCGGGTGACGGAGAGTGGATGGGCCGCATTCGGGGCCTACCGGTTCGTGTTGCCGCGCTTCGAGATGCTGTTCCGAGCGGGAGAGGCGAGGCTGGCCTGCAACCTCGTGCTTCCGCGCGACTCGGAGCGGCGAGAAGAGATCCTGGACGACATAGAGAACCTCGCCCTGGATCATGAACCCCCCGGCGGCGTACTGCCCGTGCCGGTATCCCGGACCGACGCACCGGATTTTTCCGATTGGCGAAAGAACATAGATCGGGCGCTGGCAGAGTTCGAGTCCGGCCGCCTCCACAAAGCCGTGCTCGCCCGCAAAACGAGCTTCGGGTTCGTGGAAGACCTGGACCCCGCGCTGCTCGTCCGGAGCCTGAAAGTAGCCACGCCGGGTTGCTTTCACTTCTACGTCGAGCCGGGGGACGGGCCGGCGTTCGTCGGGGCTTCGCCAGAGCGGCTGTTCCGACGCGAGGGTAGGAGCATAATGAGCGAAGCCGTCGCCGGCACCCGGCCGCGCGGAGACTCGGCCGCCGACGACGAGGGACTGCGCGACGAGTTGCTGCGGAGCGCGAAAGACCGCTCCGAACACACTTACGTTCGTCTCAGCATTCGCGAGTCTCTCGCACCACTCTGCGAGACGCTGGCCGTCGAGGAACAAACCTCCGAAATGAAGCTGGCGAGCCGCCGGCATCTGGTATCCGGGGTGCGCGGGACGCTCCGCGAAGGCGTCTCCGACCCCGACGTCCTCGCCGCGCTGCACCCGACGCCCGCGGTCGGCGGATACCCGAAGAAAAAGGCTTTGGAGGAGATCCGGTCCCTAGAGTTGTTCGACCGGGGCTGGTACGCCGGACCGATCGGCTGGATCGGGGCGGACGCCGCCGAGTTCGCCGTCGGTATCCGGTCGGGCCTCGTCTCGGATCGGGAGCTCGCGCTGTTCTCCGGGGCCGGCATCGTCGCCGGTTCCACCGCCGAGGACGAGTGGGCGGAGATCGAGCAAAAGATCGGCGAATTTACCAGGATACTCGGGCTTGACCCAGGAAACGGCCAGCGCTAACCGCCTCTGGTCGAAGCTCGCAGTCGAGGAGCTCGTCCGCAGTGGCGTGGAGTTCTTCTGTGTTGCCCCGGGCTCCCGCTCAACCCCGATGGTCGCGGCGCTCTCCGAGAATCCTAAAGCTAAACGTCTGGTTCACTTCGACGAGCGTGGCACGGCCTTCGCCGCCCTGGGCTACGCCCGCGCCACGGGGAAGCCTGCGGCCTGGATCACGACCTCCGGAACCGCCGTGGCGAACGGCCTCCCCGCGGTCGTCGAGGCTGCTACGGACTCCGTGCCCATGATCCTGCTAACCGCCGACCGGCCGCCGGAACTCCGGCAGACCGGCGCCAATCAGACTATCGTCCAGCCCGGCATATTCGGCGACTACGTCCGGTGGAGCTTCGACCTTCCGGCCCCGGATCCCGGCGTGGACCCGGCTTCACTCCTGACCACCATAGACCAGGCCGTCTACCGCGCCCGGCGGGCCCCGAAAGGTCCCGTCCACCTGAACCTAATGTTCCGCGAGCCGTTCCTACCCGAGCCCGGCCTGGATGACGGCCTCCCGGTTCCTGCTTCGTGGCTGGAAAGCGGCGAGCCTTACACCCGCTATGCGGCCACCATGCCGGCGGTGGATGGGGCGGAGATCGAAACCCTATCAGCCATTCTCCAAACCGTTCACGAGGGCCTGGTCGTAGCCGGACGACTTGAATCTAAAGCTCAAGGTAAATCCATAGTGCGGCTGGCAGAGAGCCTTGGCTGGCCCCTGCTACCGGACGTTGGGTCCCAGGTACGGCTCGGGACGGACTCAGAACTCCTCGTACCTTACTATGACGCGCTCCTGGCCGGAGAACGTTTCGGGGAGTCTCACACGCCGGAGGCCGTGCTCCACTTTGGGGGTCGCGCGCTCTCCAAGCGGCTGGAGCAGTTCATAGCCGCGGTTCGGCCGGATCCCTACGTCGTAGTGCGGGAGAACCCTTTCCGGCTCGACCCAACCCACCGGGTGACACACAGCGTAGAAGCCGGGATACAAAGCTTCTGCGAGTCGTTGGCCGGCGTTGCGAGACCTAACTCGTCACCCCGCCTCGCGGCCTGGACGAAGAGCTGGCGCGAGGCTTCCCGGAAGACCGGGCAGCGTCTGGAGCAGCTCTTCGGCGGGATGGAAAAGCTCAATGAACCGCTGGTTGCTCGCCTGGTCTCTCGTCTCATCCCCGAGCAACACGGCTTCGTGCTCGCCAGCAGCATGCCGGTGCGGGACGTGGACACCTATGCGGCAGCAGACGGCCCGCCGGTTCCGGTTGCGGCCAACCGGGGCGCGAGCGGCATCGACGGAACCGTGGCCACGGCCGCCGGGTTTGCGCGGGGAACCGGAGAGCCGGCCACGCTGCTCATCGGGGACCTGGCTTTGTTGCACGACCTGAACTCTCTGGCCCTGTTGGGTGGCTTGCCCGTGGTCGTCGTGGTGCTCAACAACGACGGGGGTGGGATCTTCTCCTTCTTGCCCGTCGCGCGGCACGAGGAGTTCTTCGAACCGTACTTCGGCACGCCCCACGGTCTGGAGTTCGAGTCGGCTGCGGCCATGTTCGGGCTAGAGTACGAGAAGCCTCACTCGGGTGCGGAGTTCGCGGACGCTTACCAGGCGGCTTGTGCCCGCCGGTTCCCGACCCTGATCGAGGTAAAGACCGACCGCCGGGAGAACACCGCGCTGCACCGGGAGCTGCTCGAAAAGGCTGGGGGCAATGCAAGATGATCTAATACGAGAAATACCTCGGTGACGGACGAGACGAACCAAGGAGAGATGATGGGCGAAAAACAGGATAGAGACGTCGAGAAAGTCTACTCAACGTCGGAGTTCGTGGCGAAGCTGCGCCGGCTGGCGGACGCTTTGGAGAAAGGCGAGCGGTTCGAGATCCAGGTCGCCGGAGAGCGGATCTACGTTCCCGTCCACGCCGAGTTCAACGTCGAACACGAACGCGAGGACAACGAAGAAGAGTTGGAGTTTCAGCTCAAGTGGACCAACCCTGCCGGATAACGGAGCTTTCTCCGGGCCCGTGCTGAACTGTATAGCCTCGGGCGATCCCCGGCGTCCGGCGGTCCTCCTACTGCACGGCTTTCTGGGCTCCGGAGCGGATTGGGAAGAAGCTGTGGCAGACCTGGGCGAGGAGTTCTATTGTCTGGCCGTGGATCTACCGGGGCACGGCGCGACGGTCAGGATGCCCTCCGAGGTCTACACCGTACCGGGTGCCGCGCGGGCTCTCTCCGAGCTACTCGACGGGCTGGAGATAGAGCGCGCCGCAGTGGTCGGATACTCGATGGGGGGCCGGCTGGCGTTGTATTTCGCGCTACGCTACCCGGAACGTTGCCGCGGGGTGTTCCTGGAGTCTGCCTCGCCGGGATTGGAAAGCCCGGAGGAACGCGAGGCCCGGCGGAGAAGTGATGAAATAAAGGCGCGGCGGCTGGAGTCGGGAAGCTTCGAGGAATTCCTCGACGACTGGTATCGTCAGCCGCTCTTTGCCTCGCTGGCCAGAAACGAGGGGGTGTTGCAACGGACCATTGAGGCCCGGCGTCGGAACGAGCCCCGGGAGCTGGCGCGATCTCTGCGCGGCCTGGGTACCGGCAGCCAGCCCTCACTGTGGAGCCGGCTCCCGGGATTACAGCCCCCGACCCTGGCTATCGCGGGGGCGCTGGACAAGAAGTTCGTGGAGATCGGACGCCGCATCGAGGCCGAAAGCCCGGCGGCCAGGTTCGAGGTGGTGCCCGGGGCAGGCCACAATGTTCGCGTCGAGACGCCGGAAGCTTACTCCAGCCTGCTGCAAGGCTTCCTCGGGGTCTTATAGGATGCTACGGGCTGGAGGCGGAAAAGTCGCGGAGGACCGATAGTGGTGGAGTACGGCTACGTGCGAACCAACAGCGTCACGCTCCACGTGGCGCAGGCGGGCCCGCCAGAGGGCCAACCGGTTGTTCTGCTCCACGGCTTCCCCGAGTTCTGGTACGGGTGGCGGGAGCAGATTCCGGCGCTGGCGGAGGCGGGCTTCCGGGTGTGGGCCCCGGACCAGCGGGGTTACAACCTGAGCGAGAAGCCGCCGGGTGTCCGGAGCTACGAACTCGACGCGCTGGCGCGGGATGTCGTCGGCCTGATGGATGCGGCGGGGGTGGAGCGGGCTTTCGTCGCCGGCCACGACTGGGGGGCGATGGTGGCGTGGTGGCTCGGTCTGCACTATCCGGACCGCCTGGAGAAACTGGCGATCTTGAACGTGCCGCATCCGGCCGTGTTTCTGCCGTTCCTGAGCTCCCATCCTGCCCAGCTGCTGAAGAGTTGGTACATGTTCTTTTTCCAGGTGCCGTACCTGCCGGAGCTTGCCCTGCGGAAGACGGGCCGGCGCGCTCTCCGGGACACCAGCAAGCCGGGCGTGTTCGGTGAGGAGGATCTGGAGAAGTACCAGAAAGCGTGGGACCGGCCGGGCGCGATGACGGCCATGATCAACTGGTACCGGGCTGCCGCCCGGCGGGGTGGCGGCCGCTCCGTGGAAGACCCTACCGTCCGCGTCCCGACCCTGATGATCTGGGGCGAGGAAGACGCCTTCCTCGACCGGCGGATGGCCGAGCCCAGCATCGAGTTCTGTGAGGAAGGACGCCTGGTGAAATTGCCGGGTATCTCGCACTGGGTGCAGCACGAGGCCGCCGGGCGGGTCAACCGGTTGCTGGTCGAGCATTTCAGATAACCCCCGTCCCCGGCCGTTCGTACGGGTGGGGGACCGAACCGGGCGGAACGGCTACTTCCTGGGCTGGGTCAGGCTGAACCAGTTTCCCGAGTTGTCCTTCACGATGGCTTCGGTCCCGTAGAACTGCTCTCTAGGAGCCGCCACGAACTCGACGCCCCGCTCGCTGAGGCGCTCGTGGTCCCCGTGGCAGTCGTCGGTTTCGAACACCCCGATCCCGAAAGCGCCCCTCCGGACCATATTTTTCATCTCTTCGGCCGTCTCGGCGTCGAACATCGGGCCGGGCGAGATCGGGGCCAGAACCAACTCGAAATCCGGCTGTCCTTTCGGGCTGACCGTTACCCAGCGGAGGTCTCCATCCATCGGCATGTCGGTGTGTACCTCGAAGCCGAGCTTGTCGCGGTAGAACTCCAGGGCTTCTTGCTGGTCGATCACGTACACGGTCGAGTGGCTCTGGCGTTGGATCATGGCTTACCTCCTGGATCTTGGCTCCGGTCCGAGGATAGCAGCGGGACGGCTCAACCGGCTTCTCGAAAGTTGCGCTCTTGAGGGACCCGGGGGCCATAGAGCATGCTAAAGAAGCACGTCGGCACGAACAGCGGACGAACCTCCCTCGGAACCACGATCCCCGAGCGCGCGTGGCGCTGATACTCGGAGGGGGACATGCCCACCCGGTGGGAGAACAACGCGCTGAAACTTCCCAGACTGAGAAACCCCACCTCGAAACAAGCTTCGGTGACGTTGTGGCTCCCCCGGGCCAGCAGAGTCTTCGCCCGATCCACCCGCAGCCGCGTAAGAAATTCGTGCGGGGTCTCCCCGTAGGCCCGCTTGTGGACCCGCAGGAAATGATAGGGAGAGAGGTTGGCCCGGGCCGAGACCTCCGGGAGGTTGAGGGACCGGCCGTAAGCGTGCCGCATGAAGTCGCGGGCCTCGGCTAAACTCCTGTGGGTTTGAGGGTGCATGGCAAAGTAAGAATACGCCAGGTCCCCGGACGAAAAAAGATGGAGATTGCCCGGCTAGCGCGAAACATAGCTTCTCTTACTGCAGGAACTTGTCCGGTCTCTATAATCCCTGCCATGACTAACATTGAATGGAAACCAGCCGGAGAGTTCACGGATATCAAGTACGAGAAGGGGGAGGGTATCGCCAAGATCACCATAAACCGTCCCGAGGTCCGCAACGCTTTTAGACCCCTGACGGTTGTGGAGATGCAGCAGGCTCTGAAAGATGCCCGCGAGGACAACGAGGTTGGGGTTATCATCCTGACCGGCGAGGGGCCGGACGCTTTCTGCTCCGGCGGAGACCAGAAGGTGCGGGGGGACGCAGGGTACCTGGAAGACCCCGACGACCCGCAGCGCACACCCGGCGGCGCGTCAGTCGGGCGCTTTCACGTTACGGATCTGCACGTGCAGATCCGGCGCTGTCCCAAGCCCGTGGTCGCGATGGTGGCCGGATATGCGGTCGGCGGGGGACACGTGCTGCACGTCATCTGTGACCTGAGTATCGCCGCAGATAACGCGAAGTTCGGGCAGGTTGGCCCAAAGGTCGGCTCCTTCGACGGCGGTTTCGGGGCTTCGGTGCTCACCCAGCTCGTCGGACCGAAGAAGGCGAAGGAGATCTGGTTCCTCTGCCGCATGTACTCTGCCGAGGAGGCGCTACAGATGGGCCTCGTGAACACCGTCGTGCCGCTCGCCGATCTTGAAGCCGAGACGGTCCGCTGGTGCCGGGAGATGTTGCAGCGCTCGCCGTTCGCGCTGCGGATGCTGAAGGCCAGCTTCCACGCCCCCGAGGACGGCTTCGCCGGCATCCAGCAGCTAGCCCACGACGCGAACCTGCTCTTCTACGGGGACGAAGAGGCCCAGGAAGGCCGCGACGCCTACAAGGAGAAACGCCGGCCGGACTTCTCCAGGTTTCCCCGGCGCCCCTGAAACTCGCCCGCTCTCACATCTACCGCTACCAACTGCCCTTCGCCGCGCCCGCGGTGCTGGGGCACAACACCCTCCACCGCCGCGAGGGGCTGCTGCTGGAGCTGGCCGGGGACGACGGCACGACCGGATGGGGCGAAGCTTCTCCGCTACCGGGATTTAGCCGCGAGAGCATCGACGCCGCAGCCCGCCAACTCCACGGGCTAACCCGGACACTGATCGGACGCGAGCCGGAAGAAGCCTGGATCTCCCCGGGTGGACTGCTCGACCGGCTACTGGACGGCGCGAAACCCGCTCCCTCGGCCAGGTTCGCGCTGGAACTGGCCATCTGGAACCTTCATGCTGAAGTTCAGGGTGAAACGTTGCCGGAGGTGATCTCGCCGAATTTCCACGCTTCGGCGCCGGTTAACGGCCTTCTCTCCGGAACGAAAGACCAGGTTCTCGAAGACGCGCGCCGGATGCGGGATGCCGGTTACGAGACCGTAAAGCTCAAGGTCGGCGGGCGTGGCGGGGTCGAAGCCGCGGAGCTGGTCCGCGCCTTGGACGAGGTTCTCGGAGGAGAGGTGAGGATCCGGCTCGACGCAAACCGGGCGTGGGACCGGGGCGGGGCGGAGGCGTTCGCCCGGGCCACGGAGGGCTCGCGCTACGAGTACATAGAGGAGCCGCTCGCGGATCCGTCCGGGCTTTCCCGGCTCGCGGGCGAGTACGGGGTGCCGGTGGCGTTGGACGAGTCGCTGGTCGGTATGGAGCCCGAGAGGTTGGAAGAACACGCTTACGCGCGGGCCGTCGTGCTCAAACCGACGCTGATCGGCGGCATCTCGCGGACGCTGCGCTTCGCGCGCCGGGCGTCGGAGCTAGGCATCGTCCCGGTGATCAGCGCCGCCTACGAGACCGGGATAGGTACCCTGGCCCTTATATCTCTTGCCGCTGGCACAGGGGAGGAGGCAATCCCCGCGGGACTCGACACCTACCGCCGGCTCGCGGCGGACGTGTTGGAGCCTTCCCTGGAGCTGGAGACCCCTATCATCCAGGTTCGGCAGACGACCGGCCGGCGGCGGGAAATCGACCGGAGCCGGCTGGTTCCCTACCGGCTAACATGAGCCTGTGACACGCGAGAGAGCAGAAACGGTACCCTGTCCCCTCCGGGCCGCTGCGGAGGCCGTTCCCCGGTCGCCGGCGCTTGTGGACCGGGATGAGACGCTATCCTACGCCGGGTTGGACCACCGGGTTTCGGTTGCGGCGTCCCGGCTCCTGGACCTCGGTTGCCGGCCGGGTGACCGGGTGGCGTTATATCTGCCCCGCGACGCGCGGGAGGTGGTGTTGCTGCTGGCCCTGATCCGGGCCGGCTGCGTGGCCTGTCCGCTCAGCACCCGGCTACCCCCGCGGGGTGTGCTGCGACTTCTCCGGAGGTCCGGTTGCTCGACCATGATCTCCGATGACCCCGAGGTCTCCAACGCGGCGGGATCTGCCGTCCGCAACCTGGACCCGGAAGGGTTGTTCAAAGACACGACCACAAACTTCCGGTCCTCCGACACTCCCCAACTCCGTCTGAACCGGCCTGCCACCGTAATCTTCACTTCGGGTAGTTCGGGCGTACCAAAGGCGGTGCTGCACACCTTCGGCAACCACTACTACAGCGCCCTGGGCTCCAATGCCAACATCGGGCTCTCTCCCGGGGATCGCTGGCTGCTCTCGCTGCCGCTCTACCACGTTGCCGGACTTTCCATCCTGTTTCGTTGCTTGCTCGCCGGGGCGGCTGCCGCCCTGCCGGAACCCGAAGGAAACCTGGCGAACTCTATCGCCGACCTGAAAGCCACCCACGTCTCGCTGGTCGCAACCCAGCTCCGGAGGTTGTTGCGAGTCGGTGTAGAGGCGAAGGGGCTCAAGGCTGTTCTGCTCGGGGGAGGACCAGCCCCGGGCTCGTTGGTTGGCGAAGCCTCGTCGCGGGGCCTGCCCGTCTACACGAGCTACGGACTGGCCGAGATGGCTTCTCAGGTGACCACTACCCCGCCGGACGCTTCCGGGCGCGAGCTTCGCACCGCCGGACGTGTCCTGCCGTATCGTGAGGTCAGCATTTCCGGTACCGGTGAGATCCTGGTCCGCGGGGAGACGTTGTTCGCCGGCTATGTAGAGGGCGAGGAGGTGGACCTACCGCTGGATGCGGACGGCTGGTTCCATACGAAAGACCTCGGAGAGCTGGATGTGGAGGGACGCCTGATCGTCAGAGGCCGCGAGGACAACCTGTTTATCTCAGGGGGTGAGAACGTGCAGCCCGAGGAGATCGAGGCTGCCCTGGAGCGTTTGAAGGGCGTCGAGCGGGCCGTCGTAGTGCCCGTGCCGGATGAGGAATTCGGGGAGCGTCCCGCCGCTTTCGTGCAGGTGGCAGACAAAGACCCGAGGGTCGACCGGCTGTCCGGAGCCTTGGAGGAGGAGCTGCCCCGGTACAAAATTCCGGTTGCCTTCTACCGCTGGCCGGAAGAGGCTGACGACGGGGGGATGAAAGTGGATCGGGTTTTTTTCAAAGACCTGGCGCTAAGGTTCTACTCTGACCCCCAAGATTAGCAGAATCAACGCCTTGGTCTCTTACTTGCGTACTGAACCACTGTATTGGATACTTACTAAACGAGAGGGAAATGTAGTTCATGTAGTTCAAGAGGCGGTCGTCGAGTGTCGATTACTTCAAAAGGCAGAAGATGGGAAATACTCCATTCTTTCTGGATTGGCTGGACGTTTACTCTGGGCTTCTTTAATTGGATAGGCTTTCTTTACGTCGGCATAAGGGCTCGGCAGAGAAAGTGGATCATGTGGGGAGTATTCTACTCTTCGCCCTTTGTCCTAGCTATGATCTTCTCTAATACGCTAGCTTTCGAAGGGTGGGTCGGGGACTTAATCATAGCCCTTATTCTATTTTTGGGCTTGGTTTCTATATTTCACGCATTCAGGATACGAAAAGAGTATCTTGTGAGGCTAAACGCTGTGCAAGAAGGCGCTACCAAGAGAGACGCAGCATTGAAACGCCAGATCGAAATCGAGTACAGGGGCGACGCATCAGAAGAACGCTCAAGCCAAGCAGTAAAGATCTCTGAGCCAAACGCTTCACTTATCTCAAACAGAGATCAAACGAACAGGTCTTCGCCTTCCGAAGGGAGAACAGAGACTTCGCCCTCAGCAACATCCAGACCATCTCTCGGCGACTCTGGGAAAAATTCGACTGACAGTTTGGATGTGCGCACTGGCTTGACCCATAGCTTGGAGTCTTACCCACTTCCTCTGGCTTTTGGTTACGGACTATTGAAAAGCAAATGGGATTCTAGGGAACGATATAGAGAACAACTGCGGTTCGCTGAAAACGTCTTGGCTTTTCTGGCTTCGGTATCGCTTGCAACGTTGCAGAAGTTAGGCCATGAAGTAGCGGAGATCGATGTCGAGAGATACTGGCAGGGGGGAATTTCGCCCGGAGATTGGAGGGAAATTACCGGGCGTTGCTCGAGGGTGTTTGCTAAACATGAGAACTATCCTTTAGCTGCTGCTATCCAAAGACTAAACATCAGATCGGAGAAAAAAGGATTTGGTAAGGACATCGGTGAGCTTATAAGGAAAAAGAACGATTACAAACATGATCGGGGCCCGATAGTCGAAGAAGACATCGTCGTTGCTTCGAACGAAGTACAAGAGAAGTTGGAGCGGTGTATAGAGTCGTTAGCGTTCTTTACTGAGTATCCTATCCGGCTGGTACAGGATTTCGATGTTAGCCGTTGCGGTAGTGAGTTCGTACTGAAATGTCTCCGCTATACTGGAGATGGTCCAGGTTTCCCACAAGAGAAGATAACTTTCCACAAAGCTTTGCCTAGAGGAGACTTGTTTCTAGACTTGGGCTACCAAGACTGGCTGCCACTATATCCCTTTGTCACCGCTATGAATTGTCCTAGGTGCAAATCCATGGAGATCTACTTCATAGACGGATGGGACAAGAAAAAGAGACGCGTGTGGTTGAAGAGCTTCGAGCGAGGACATACAGAGGAGCGCTCAGATATCGCGGAAGTCTTGGAGGTTTGGGGAAACAGAGAATAGCGAGGCTATCCTTGAAAGGTTGGTCGCTTCGTCGCTCCTATTATCGGCCGCATCCGAGTCCGGGGCAATAGACTCTAGTGCGGGCTGCGTACAACGGGCTCGTATTTCCCGAAGATGAGGTCTCCGGTGTGGAAACGGTCCAGGTTGTAGGTAGAGAGCTCCGGCCTTCGTGGCTGGCCTTCCGAGATCCAGCGTGCAAGCTCGTTGCCCACGGCGGGAGCTTTCTTGAACCCTGTTCCGCTCCAGCCGATGGCCAGATACAGGCCCTCCGGTCCTTCGGGGCCGAGCACGGGACGCCCGTCGGGGGTTACGTCGAGTATCCCGGCCCGGCCTGCCCGGTACGGGGTGCCCCTGAGGTCCGGTATACGCTCCCCGAGCACGGAAGAAACTTCGTCTGCGAACCCGGGGTCCGGCGACTCTTCCCAATCGTCCGGGCTTTCCAGCCAGTCGAAGCTATCCCGCAGACCGGCCAACGTGGCCTGCTCCGAGGTTGGCCGGGCGTAGAATCCGAGCGCCGAGTCTATGATCGTCAGGTGCGACGTTAGGGAGTAGGGACGGTCGAAGATCGCCAACTGCACCCTCGAAGGCCGAATGGGCAGGTTCAGACCAACGCCCGCGGCCAACGGCACCGACCACGCCCCGGCGGCGAGCACGACGGTCCCGGCATGCACCGCTCCGAGATCCGTCTCCACCCCGGTCACCGCGCCCCCCGAAACCCGCAAGCCCGTGACCGCCCGGGGCTCGAAGCGGACTCCCAACGCCTCAGCCGCCCGCAGAAAGCCGAGCGTCGTGGCCGCCGGATCCGCATACCCGCCCCGCGGCTCGTAAGCCACCAACGCCACGCCCTCCAGCCGGAGCGAGCGATCTATCTCCCGCAACTCTTCCGGCTCCAGCAATTCCGTCTCGACATTAACCTTTTGCTGCAGGTTTACGTTGTACCGGATAGCTTCTACCCGGTCTTCGCCGGCGAGGTAGGCAAAGCCGGTGCGGGTAAAGCCGCAGCCGCCGCCTACCCGCTCGCCCCAGGGTTCGAAGTAGTCGGTGATGCTCTCCCGCGCGAGATCCGCTTCCAGAGAAGTCGGATAGTGACAGCGGATTAGCGCGCCCGAACGGGGCGTGGAACCTGCTGCCGGGCCGCCGGGATCCAGGACCAGGGTCTCGATTCCCCGTTCGGCCAGGTGGAAGGCGGTGCTGGCTCCTACGACCCCGGCCCCCACGACGATAGCCTCCGGCATAACGCTATAGCCCCGCGGGGGAGTTTTCGGGCCGGGCGACGCCGCTCTTCTCGGCGGCGTCTCGAACGGCGTCGGCCACCTTGTGGTGTACCTCCGGGTCCAGGGCATCCGGGACCAGTTCCGACTCCGCGGTCAGGTCGGCGATGGCGCCGGCGGCCGCGAGTTTCATCTTGCCGTTGATCTCTCGGGACCCCGCCAGCAGAGCTCCCCGGAAAATCCCCGGGTAGCCGAGCACGTTGTTTACTATCGTGCCGTCGGCCGCGAACGACGCCCCGGCTTCGAGCGCGGTATCAGGGTCGATCTCAGGGTAAGGGTTCGTGAGGGATAGTATGATCTGGCCCTCGCGGACGGCATCGGGCTCTATGAGCCCTTGAACGCCGGTACTCGCCACGACTATTTTGGCTTCGCTCATGAGGTTGTCCAGGTCGGTGACCTCTATTCCCAGCTCGCGGGCTCGGTCCTGGCTTTCTTCGTCCAGGTCCGAGCCGAGAACCTGTTTCGCGCCGGCTTCCACCATCAGGGAGGCGATACCGAGGCCCGCGGCGCCCAGGCCGATCTGGCCGACCACCTCGTCCTCCAGGTCCAGTCCGGCGTTGCGGCAGGCTACGATGGCCGCCGCAACGGTAACTACCGCCGTTCCGTGGACGTCGTCGTGCATAACCGGTTGGGACAGTCTCTCCTTGAGTCGCGCTTCGATCTCGAAACACTCCGGGGCCGAGATATCCTCCAGGTGGATGCCACCGAACGTCGGTGAGATCCGGACTACCGTCTCGACGAATTCGTCCACGTCTTTCGTGTCTATGAGCACCGGCATCGCGGAGACGCCCACGAGCTGGTGGTAGAAAACGGCCTTCCCTTCCATAACCGGCATCGCGGCTGCGGGACCGATGTCTCCAAGGCCCAGGACCCGCGTACCGTTGGTGCAGATGGCGACGCTACGCCCGATCATGGTCAACTTGCTCGCCTGATTCGGCTCATCGGAGATCGCTTCGCAAGCCCGCGCTACGCCCGGTGTATACACGTCGCGCATGTCCTGAACCGTCTTGACGGGGCGCAGGGCGTCGATCTTCAGCTTACCCCCATGGTGCTTCAAGAGTGCCCGGTCCTGGAACCATTGAATCTTCACCCCTTCCAGGGAACCGACCCGGTCCGCGACGCGCCCGGCGTGGTCGTGGTCGGCGACCTCTATGGTGATCTCGCGTATAGAGGCGTCCCGGCCGACGTTCAACGTGTCCACGTCTCCTATTAGACCGTCAGCCTCGCCGATAGCCCCGGTAACTTTCGCCAACGACCCCGGCTGGTGCGGGAGCTGGATGCGGTACGTGTAGTCGAGTGACAAAGCAATCTCCTCCTGGTTTTGCGATCAACTTTCGAACGAGCTATCGAATTCTATAGAATGCCGGATGAGAGGAACAGCCCGGCGCTGTTGGGCAGAATCCTGCGGGTTCCCGGCGAATCTGGTTCGGGAGTAGCCCGTATCTCCGCTAGGCCTACGGGGCCCCATGAAACTTCGGACACCGGGCCAAAGATCCATACGAGGAGCCGCGTCACACTACGCCGGGTAGGCTAGCTTTCGCAGGAGGATGTTTTGGAAGCACCCGTACGGCACAGCGTTAAGGCTCTTTACGCAGAATACGACGTCATTTCCATTCCCGAGGACATACCCGAGCTTGGTGTAGAGAAAGGCAATGAGGGTGTGATCCGGGAGCTCAAGCACCATCCCAACAGCGTCACGGCTTCCGTAATGGTCACGCACTCAACGAACCAGCCGAAGGGTTGGATAGACGTGCAGATCAAACCCGAAGAAAAAGTTTCCTCGTACACGACGGAGATCTGAGCTACCGAGTTTGCAAACTTGAGGCCGCGGTCGTTCCCGGCCCGGAAACACGCCAGAAAAAGCTGGCTCGTGTTGCGTGGTAGCCTGTGATACACTGCCAGCGCAGAGTAAGGCGGGTAGACATTGGATGGCGCGCCACCCGGGAGTATGGGGTGGCCTTTTGTTTGATGGAGCCCAGGAACAAGAAAGGCGGGCTCCACGATATGGCCCAAGGAACGGTGAAGTGGTTCAGTGACGAGAAGGGCTACGGCTTTATCTCCCCGGACGATGGCGGCGAGGATCTCTTCGTCCACCACACGGGGATATCCGGTAGCGGTTTCAAGACCCTGGACGAAGGCGCCAAGGTAACCTACGAGGCGACCCAGGGCAAGAAGGGGATGCAGGCGGAGAACGTCACTCCCGCGTAGCGCTTCACAAAAACTAGAGCGAAAAGCCGGGGCGAGGCCCCGGCTTTTTCGTATCATCGGTGCGCCCTGGCTTTCATAGTATCGCGTACCCTCCAAACGCTTAGAGAGGAAAACGCTTGAGGTACTTGAAGGCCGTGTTGGTTGGCCTGGGACTCGCGCAGTTGGCGACCCTGATCACCACCGTTTATCTGCACCGGGTGCTGGCGCACAAGTCCATCCGGTTGCACCCGGCGGTAACGATGTTCATGCGGGTGGGCACGTGGATGCTCACGAGCATCTCGCCCCGCGAGTGGGTTGCCGTCCACCGCAAGCACCACAACTTCAGCGACGAGGAAGGCGACCCCCACAGCCCCCACATCGAGGGGTACTGGAAGATTATGCTCGCAAACGTCTACTACTACCGCCGCGAGGCGGCCCAAGACAACACCCTGGAGAAGTACGCCGCCGACCTCCCTTACGACCGGCTAGACAAGGCGGTCTTCCGGCGCGGGAACCTCGGCTTCTCGCTGACAGGCGTGCTCCTGGCCGCCATCATAGGCTTCAAGCCCGGCGTGGTCGCACTAGCCACGCTCGCTTCGGTGTACCTGCTCCTGAGCGCCGCCATAAATGGCGCCGGCCACACCTTCGGCTACAAGAGCTTCGCCAACGACGCGACGAACCTCCGGCTGCTGGCTCTCATTACCTTCGGGGAGGGCTTGCACAACAACCACCACGCCCGGCCCGCCTCGCCAAAGCTCTCCGCCTTCGAGGACGAATACGATCCGGCGTGGCCCGTGATCCGCCTGCTGGAAAAACTCCGGCTGGCGAAGGTGCTCGCAAAGGTTGACGAAGGCTGGGAGGACCACCGTCGCCGCCTCCCGGAGCGGGCGAAACTGAGCGCCATCAAAGGAATCTCCATCGCCGACGCCAACTCAGCTTCGGCGAAGAAGTCAGCCTAACAGCCGCTAGAGTAGCGCCTTCGGGTAGAAGAACACTTCACCAACTTCACCAGAATCACCTCAAGGCTGGTAGAATACGGTTGTGAAGCGCGCCACCATAACGCTATCGGATGAGTTGGAGAAGGTTCTGGAGGATTACCAGCGTTCACAGGACGTACCGGTACCTTTGACTGCGGTAACCCAGGCGGCATTGCGAGAATACCTGGCGAAGCGGGGTTTCCCCACGACTCCTGAGAAACGTTCTTTCAAGATCACGCCGGCGAGGAAAGGTAGTGCGGAGAAGGACGTTAGTTCGGAGCACGACAGGTATTTTGCAGAGGCCGCTGAAGAGTGAGGGCTGTGCTAGCCGACACCGGGCCGCTCTACGCTGCCCTGGATCCGGACGACGAGAATCACGGGCGGGCTCAGGAAAATATAGAGCTCCTGAATTTGCAGGAGTTGGGAATAGTGGTAGCGTATCCGACATTGTGTGAGAGCTACTCCCTAATCTTGTACAAGCTGGGAATCCCCGCGGCGCACGGTTGGCTGGACGAGTTACGAGAGAACGCTTCTCTGATAAATCCTACGCAGGATGATTACGGAAGAGCCTCGGAGCGGCTGCTCGGATACCGGGATCAGGGGTTCAGCATGTTCGATTCTATTGTGGCCTGTCTGAGCGAGCGGTTGGAGTTTCCGGTCTGGACCTTCGATCATCACTTTGACGTAATGCGGGTCGAGGTGTGGCGCGATACTTAAAGCTCCGCTTCGGAGAATCGTGGGGCACGGCTATGACCCGGCTCCACCAGCGGTCGGGTCTCGTGCCACCAGTCGTCTACCAGCACGTATAGGGAGGTAGAGAAAGTTTCAATGTCCACGATCGACCACTCCCTTTTTCTGTCAGGAGCACCTCGGGGTCATAATCTGGCCCATTTCGTGTAGGTCGGCGGCCAGTCGCCTCTGTGACGGTACTTGGCATGCAGGCATCGTTCGATGTCGAGGGCGAAGAGCGCCCATTGCTCTGCAACCTCGTCGTGGTAAGCGTCGGCCACCACCGCCCGGATGTCGGGGTCTTGCACTTCGGTCGCACGCCCACGCACGCAGAACTCGTCATCCACCTCCACCGGCGGGTAGGAATGTAGCGCATAGCGCCCGTCACGTCGCAGGTCGGCACGCTTGGGCGAGGGTACAACGAACACGTACAGTCCCTCCACCGCGATGACCGGACAGATGGGGTGTAGGCGGGGTCCTCCATCCTCGCGGACCGTAGCCAAAAACCCCAGGCCCACACCAAACTGGTAGAAAAGGCGCCTGCCCTCAGCGGCTAGCTCGGGAGCATCTGCCTCAAACTCGGCCCAACTCGCCACCTCACACCTCCACTGTAGCTGACAACATCCAACCAGTCGAGCTCTGTGACTCGTCCAGGTTCACTACAGCATACGGTGAAAACTGAGGGTTTCCGCGGTTCGTCCTACTGAAAATCCCCTGCTAAACTGAGGATAATCCGTCCGCAAGGAATTCCCACTGGAGCCTGGACCTTGCTGCGCAGGGCGCTCACGTAGTTAAACTAGAAGCCTGGGGCCGGACGCGTAAGCAGGTTCGGGGTTCTCAGGTACTTCATCGGGAGCTGGTCAGGGCTAGGTGAAGGAGCGTATTCGAGGAACTTCGACCGCGCTCGTGAAGAAACGTTGCGAGAGATTGGGGAAGACCTGGAACAACGATTGGGTCTGGCGGATGCGACCCAGGATCGTTCTAGTTGACCGCTTCAAGCTATCCCAACAACAGGTAGAGCAACGCCTTCTGGGCGTGGAGCCGGTTCTCGGCCTGATCTAGCACCCGGCTCTGCGGGCCGTCTATGACCTCCGCCGTTACCTCCTCACCCCGGTGCGCCGGCAGGCAGTGGAGAAAGACGGCATCCTCGGCGGCGAGCCCCATCAAGGCTTCGTCTACCTGATAGGGTAGAAACTTCTTCTTTCGCTCTGCGGCTTCGGATTCCTGGCCCATGCTGGCCCACACGTCGGTGTAGACGACCCGGGCGCCGGAGACCGCTTCCCGGGGGTCTTCTGTCAGCTCTGGCGCCCTGCCGAGCTTTCGGGCGAGTTCGGTTATCTCGGCGTCCGGGGCGTGCCCTTCGGGGTGCGCGATCTTCAGGTTGGCGCCGGTTAGCGCGCAGGCTATGGCGAGGGAGTGGGCGACGTTGTTTCCGTCACCGATATACGCGATATCTACGCCGGCGACGGTCCCAAACGCTTCGCGAACGGTGAGCAGATCGGCCAGGGCCTGGCAGGGATGGTGGGTGTCGGAGAGGCCGTTTACTACCGGCACGTCCGCGGCTGCGGCGAGCTCTTCCAGCTCCTGGTGGTCGAAGGTGCGGACCATGATGGCGTCGATGTAGCGGGCCAGGACGCGGCCGGTGTCGCCGGGGGTCTCGCGCTTGCCCATCTGGATCTCTTCGGGGCTCAAATGCAGCGCGTGGCCGCCGAGCTGGTACATCCCGACCTCGAAGGAAACGCGGGTGCGGTTCGAGGGCTTCTGGAAGACCATCGCGAGCGTCCTGCCGCGCAGCGGCCGGTACGGGATCCGGGACTTCTGGAGGGTCTTTATCCTGACGGCTTCGTCCAGAATTAGCCGGGTCTGCTCGGGGCTGAACTCTGCCAGGGTCAGGCAGTCGTGCCCGAAGAGCGGCGAAGAGACGGGAGGGTTGTCGAAACGCTCCCCGATCACGCGACGGCGTACTCGGGAACGCTTACCGGGGCATAGACCAGGCTTCGAAACCTATCGAGCGCTGCTCGTACCTCCGTTCTGGACACGGTGAGCGGCGGGGCGAGTCTTATCGTGGTGCCGCCTACCAGGGTGACCAGAAGTCTGTCCTCCAGGCAATTCTGGAAGAACTCCGGCGCGAGGTCCGGGCCGAGGTCCAGCCCGACCAGGAGCCCTTCGCCCCGCACCTCCGCGCCCGGAATACTCTCCGCGAGCACTTCTAGGGCGTTCCTCAGGATCTTGCCCTTGAACCGGACTTCTTCGAGGAAGTGTGGATCGTTCACCACGCCGAGCACCGCCTTGACCGCCGCCATCGCCAGCGGGTTGCCGCCGAAAGTGGAGCCGTGGGTACCCGGCCCGAGCGCGGCGCACGCTGCTTTCGCCAGCACCGCCCCGACGGGAACGCCGCCGCCGAGGCCCTTGGCGCTCGTGAGCACGTCCGGGACGACGCCCAGGCCCTGGTAGGCGTAGAGATGTCCGGTGCGGCCCATCCCGGTCTGGACCTCGTCGAAGATCAGCAGGGCGCCGTGCTCGTCGCACAGCTCTCTTAAGCCTTCGAGAAAACCCTCCGGCGCAACGTTGACGCCGCCTTCGCCCTGGATCGGCTCTACCAGAATCGCCGCCGTCTGAGGGCCCACGGCATCTTTCGCAGCCGCCAGGTCTCCGAACGGGGCGTAGGTGAAGCCGGGCAGCATCGGGCCGAACGCCTCCTGCAGCGCGGGCTGGGCGGTCGCGGAGAGTCCGCCGTAGGTGCGGCCGTGGAAGGACTTGCTGAAGGTCAGGATCTCGTGCTTCTCGGGCCCGGAGTGGTCCGCGGCGTGCTTGCGGGCGAGCTTGATCGCCGCCTCGTTAGCCTCCGCGCCGGAGTTGCAGAAAAAGACCTCGTCGAAGTCCGTGGCGTCACAGAGCATCCCGGCTACTTCGTCCTGGATCGGGATCTCGTACAGGTTGGAGCAGTGGATCAACGTCTCCGCCTGCTCCTGTATCGCACCGACGAGCGCCGGATGGCCGTGGCCCAGGGCGTTGGTCGCGATGCCGGCCATGAAGTCCAGGTAGCGGTTCCCTTCCTCGTCGAAGAGCCAGCACCCTTTGCCGCTGGTAGGGGTGATGTCTAGCCGTTTGTAAGTCTCCATCACGTGCTTCACGCTACCGCTCCTTCTGATATGAGAGTTCCGACCTGCTTCCCGGCCATCGCGGCCAGGAGCGTACCTTTCTTGTTGCCGTTGACGATGTGCGCCGCTACTCCGCCCCGGGCGGCCCGCGCCGCCGTCCGAAGCTTCGGGATCATCCCGCCGGCCGCGAGCCCCTCCGCCACGTAGCCTTCGCATTCCCCGGGGGTTATCTCGGGGACCGGCTCGCCGTCCTTCAAGAGCCCGTCCACGTCGGTCATCAGGAAGAGGTGCCCGGCCCCGAGCCCGACCGCGAGCGCGGCGGCCGCCACGTCGGCGTTGACGTTGTACGTCCCTTCCGGCCCGAGTCCCAGGGGAGCCAGGACGGGCACGAAGCCACCCTCCCAGAGCGCCTCGATCAGGGCCGGCTGCACCTCCCGAACTTCCCCGACCCGGCCCAACCCCGGCACGGGGTTCACGAGGAGCGTCGGGCCGTCGGTGCCGGAGATGCCCGCCGCCGGTATTCCGCGGCCGCCCAGGTCCCGGACGAGCGCCTTGTTGACCGTTCCCGCATAGACCATCTCGGCCACCTCGAGCGTCGCCTCGTCGGTAACGCGCAGGCCCTCGTGCCAGCGGGTGGTGATGCCGAGGGCGTCGAGCATCCTGGTGAGCTGCGGCCCGCCGCCGTGGACCAGCGCGACGGGCGTGCCGCCGGCCAGTATTTCGGGGAGGTCTTCCAGAGCGCCTCCGGCCAGCGTCCCGCCACCGACCTTGGCTACCAGGGGTTTCATTTGCGGCGTTTGCGGCTTCACGTCCGGTAGCTCCCGTTGATCTGGACGTACTCGTAGGACAGGTCGCAGCCCCAGGCAACCGCCGAAGCGTCTCCTACGCCGAGGTGGGCCGAGATCCTGACCTCTTCGCCCGCGAGCGCCGCGTTGGCTTCCGCCACGTCGTGGGGAACCGGTTCTCCACCCTGGAAGACTTTGATCTCCCCGAAGTACAACTCCAGGCTCCCAGGATCAAACGCGGCCCCCGAGTAACCCATCGCCGTTACGATCCGGCCCCAGTTGGCGTCTTCGCCGAAGACGGCCGCTTTGACGAGGTTGCTCCCGACGATGCTCTTCGCGAGCGAAACGGCCGACGCTCTATCCGGCGCGCCCTCGACCAGGACCTCGACGAGCTTCGTGGCGCCTTCACCGTCGCGGGAGATCTCTTTTGCCAGCTCCCGGGCCACGGTCTCTACGGCCTCCGCGAACACCGGGTAATCCGGCGAATCAGCGTCGAGTGGTTTGTTCCCGGCGGCACCGTTCGCCAGCATGAGCGCCATGTCGCTCGGGGAGGTGTCGCCGTCCACCGTGACCCGGTTAAAGGTGCGGTCCGTCGCCCGGCCCAGGGTTTCCTGCAAACAATCGGGCTCCACGGCGGCGTCGGTGGTAAGGAAGGCGAGCATCGTGCCCATGTTCGGGTGGATCATGCCGCTCCCCTTCGCCGTCCCGCCGACGATCACGGTCGTCCCGTCGACCTCGACTTCGATCGCGGCTTCTTTGGTGCGCGTGTCGGTGGTCAATATGGACTCCGCGAATCCGGAGCCGTCCCGGGTCAGCTCGCCGGATACTTCTAATATGCCGGCCTCTATCTTCTCCATCGGCAGGAGCTGGCCGATCACACCGGTGGAAGCAACGGCGACTTGCTGGCTGCGCAGCCCGAGGCTTTCAGCCGCCAACTCCTGCATCCGGTGGGCGTCTTGGATACCCCGCTGCCCGGTTGCCGCGTTGGCGTTTCCACTGTTGACGATGAGAGCCCGTACCCCACCGGCCTCCACCGCCTCCTTCGTAACGGTGAGCGGCGCCCCCTTGAACGCGTTGCGGGTGTAGACGCCCGCCACCGAACACGGATATTCAGCGTAGAGGAGGCCGAGATCCCGCCTCCCCGAATTCCGTACGCCGCACACGACCCCGCCCGCCGTGAAACCAGCCGGGGCCGCCGCACCCCCCACGAGAGTCTTTATACCGATTGTTGAATCTTTATTCATTGGTGGGGCACATTGTTGCATCCGCGCCCGCGAAGGTCAATGGATTTATTCAGAAACTTGAATAATTATCCGAAACTCTTACAATACGGCGCATGGCATTGAAAGTTGGCGTCTACGGCGGGAGTGGGTACGCGGGCTCGGAGTTGGTGCGCCTGCTCTCGGGGCATCCCAAGGTGGGCACTCTCAGCGTCGCCTCGCGGGGGTATGCGGGGCAGGAGATCAGGCGGGTCTACCCGCACCTCGCGGTCGAGGAGAGCTTCGTGGAGCCGGGAGAGATAGACGGGTCCGGGCTGGACGTTGCCTTCGTGGCGTACCCGCACATGGAGAGCGCCGCGGCGGTAAAGGAATTGCTGGAGGCGGGGGTCGGGCTGGTCGTTGACCTCTCGGCAGATTTCCGGCTTTCGGACGTGGCCGTCTACGAGGAGTGGTACGGAGACCATCCGGCCCCGGAGCTCGTCCGGGAGGCGCACTACGGGTTGCCGGAGGTTTTCGGTAGTGCGGAGGGACGAATAATCGCCAACCCGGGTTGTTATCCGACGGCGGCGATCCTGGCGCTCGCGCCGGTCGTGCGCCGGATGGGAGGTTCGATCCGCTCGGTCGTCGTAAACGCCCTCTCCGGGGTGAGCGGGGCCGGGGCGAAGCCGAGCGTCAAGACCGGGTTCGTGACCGCCAACGAGAACGCCAACGTCTACGGCGCCCCGGGGCACCGGCACACGCCGGAAATAGAGACCATGGTCCGGCGGGTCGGTGAAAGCCCGGCGGTCACGTTTGTACCGCACCTCATCCCCGTGACGCGGGGAGAGCTCGAGACCATCGTGGTGGACGCCGACGGCATTCCGGAGAAAGAGGAAGTTCTCGGCTGGTACACGGAAGACTACGCCGGCTGGAAGTTCGTCGCGGCGCGGGAGGAGTACCCGCACGTGGCGCACGTCGCCAACACCAACCGGTGCCGGCTCTCGGCCGCGGTGGACGAACGGGCCGGCAAGCTGCTGCTCTTCTCGGCGGTGGACAACCTGCTAAAGGGGGCGTCTGGTGCGGCGGTCCAGAACATGAACCTGGCGCTCGGTTTCGAGGAAGACCTCGGCATCGAGTACCTCAAGTAGGAGGATAGAACGGTGGACCCGACCCGGACGGGCGTGGACAAAGGGACGCGGCAGGGCTTGATCCTCCGCCTCATCTCCGAGCAGGAACTGGGAACCCAACAGGGCGTCGTCGCCGCCCTGGCCGATGAGGGAGTAGAGGTCGCCCAGGCTACCGTGAGCCGGGACCTCGCCGAGCTCGGTGTTCTAAAGGTCGGCAGCCGCTATCTGGCGCTCCCCCACGAACCTGGTTTCGCCGGGATAGAAGTGCTCCCGGGATTTATCCTCGACGTGGTCCAGGCCCAGCACACCATCGTCATGCACACCCGGGACGGCACGGCGGGCGCCGTCGCCAGCGTGCTGGATAGGGTAAAGGGCCTGAAGATCGTGGGCACCGTCGCCGGCCTCGACACCGTGGTCGCCATATGCTCGGACAATCCGGCGGCAGCCGAGGTTTCCGAGATGATCTCCGACGTCTGCCGCGCCCGGATGCACCCCGCCGGAAATCCGGACTAAAACATTTGTGCACCGTTGACCAACCGAAAGCCGCCCCACAACTTTCGGTGCTCGACGGCCGGCTCGCGGTCTGCAGGTTCGGGCCGGATCACGAGGTTCCCCATTGGGCTCTGGAAAGCTGGTTCTTCTCGGTAACCCGTACTCCGGAAGAACTCTCGATAATCTGCCCGGAACCGAACGTCCCGGGAGGACTCGTGTGCGAGCGCGGCTGGAGAGCCATGAAACTGGAAGGCCCGCTCGAGTTCTCTATGGTCGGCGTTCTGGCCTCCGTGGCCGGGCCGCTGGCCGCCGCCGGCGTGAGCATCTTCACCGTCTCGACCTACGACACCGACTACGTGATGGTAAAGGAAGAACAACTAGACCTGGCCGTAGATGCGCTCCGCACCTACGGCCACGAAATCGCCAGACCTTAGATACCCGCAAGGAGGAACGATGCTGGAAGGAAAAAAAGTCGTGCTCGCCTACTCCGGCGGCCTCGATACCTCGGTCTGCCTGAAGTGGTTCGAGCAGCAGGGCGCCACCCCCTACGCGCTCTACCTGGATCTCGGGCAAGATGAACCTGAGGTAGACGTTAAAGAAAAAGCGCTAAAGATCGGTGCTGCGGACGCCTTCGTGCGGGATGCCCGGAAAGAGTTCGTCGAGGAGTATGTAGTTCCGGCCATAAAGGCCAACGCGTTGTACGGTGGCAAGTACCCGCTGTTCACGGCGCTCGGCCGTCCGCTCATAGCGAAAAAGCTCGTAGAGGCGGCGCGCGAGGTGGGGGCGGAGCTCATCGCCCACGGTTCTACCGGGAAGGGCAACGATCAGGTTCGCTTCGACGTCACCACCGCCTCCATCGCGCCGGATCTTACCGTGGTAGCCCCGGTCCGGGACTGGAACATGAGCCGTCCCGAAGAGATGGAGTACGCCGAGAAGCACGGTATTCCCGTTCCGACCACCAGGAAGTCTCCCTACAGCGTCGACGAGAACCTCTGGGGACGTTCCATCGAGGCCGGGCCGCTCGAAGACCCGGACCACGAGCCTACGCCGGATGTTTACGCTTTGACCAAAGAGCCGGAAGAGGCCCCGGACGAGCCGCGATACCTGGAGATCGGCTTCGAAGAAGGAGTTCCGGTAAGCCTGGACGGAAGTGAGTTGGCGCTGGTGGACCTGATCCCGGCGTTGGACCGCGTTGCCGGAGAGCACGGGGTTGGCAGGATCGACATGGTCGAAGACCGCCTCGTAGGCATCAAGAGCCGGGAGATCTACGAGGCGCCGGCCGCCACGACGATAATTCAGGCCCACAAGGAGCTCGAAACCCTCACGCTTTCGAAGGATGTGCTCCGCTTCAAGGCCCAGGTGGAGCAGCGCTACGCCGAGCTAACCTACGATGGGCTCTGGTTCACGCCGCTCAAGACGGCCCTGGACGCGTTCGTCGCCGAAACCCAACGGGCGGTTACCGGTTCCGTGCGGCTGAAGCTATACAAAGGCTCCAGCACCGTGGTTGGCCGTTCGGCCCCGAAGGCCCTGTACAGCAAAGACCTTGCTACCTACGACCCCGGAAGTACCTTCGACGAGTCGGCGGCGGCCGGGTTTATCGCGTTGTGGGGACTTCCGGCCCGGCAGTGGGCCAGCATCCACGGAGGCGTAGAGCAAGAAACCCCGACACCGTAGGAGGCGAGATCTCACCTGCCGGGGTATCGGGAAAAGGATTCAACCTATGCCCGGTTCGAATAGCCGGGCCATTTCGATTGCCGGCGGCAGGCCCGGATCTTGCGGTGCCTCTTCGATGATGTTCGTGGCACGGTCCAAAGCGCCCGGCTGTTTGGGCCCCGGCGGTATTCGTGGGGCACACCGCGGATCTTCCTGAAGCGGGCCGCCCTTGCTATCATCTGTGCCGTGCCGGCAGAGATCCCGCCCCGCGAAGAACGCGACCTGGCCATGATGCGCCGCGCCCTACGGGCGGCGGAAAGTGCCGCCCGAAATGGGGAAGTTCCCGTTGGAGCCGTGGTCGCCCGGGAAGGGGAGGTGCTGGCAACCGCCGGCAACGAACGCGAGAGCCTGCAGGACCCGACGGCCCACGCCGAACTCCTGGCCCTCCGCCGGGCCGCCGCCAGAACCGGGAGCTGGCGCCTTACCGGCTGTACCCTCTACTCGACCCTGGAACCCTGCCCGATGTGCGCGGGAGCCGCCTACGCCGCCCGGATCTCACGCCTCGTCTACGCGGCGCCCGACCCTAAGGCCGGATACGCCGGAACTCTATTCGACGTTCCTTCCGATTCCCGCCTGAACCATACCTTCGCTGTCGAAACCGGTCCTCTAGAAGCCGAAGCCTCCAACGTGCTCAGGGAGTTCTTCAGAAACCGACGCAACAATCGCTGAAACAGGCTGGATCCGGCACCCTCGAAAGAGCCTGAAGTTACAATTTAGATTAACCCTTTACCGAAGAAATAGGGTGTAGCTCAAGAATGAAGTCAGCGTTAAGCTCGATCTTTTGACCTGAACGTAAAGGTACTCGATTTGCGGGGGATTCCTTATTTTCACGCTTCTCGGAAAATTTTCTGAAAAAAATTTCGGAAGAGCCTGAGAAAGCCTGTTGCGCTTGGCAATAGGGAATTCTGCGCATCCGAACTGGGTTAAGCTAATGCTGAGGTTTAGTTAACAGGGATTGCAAACCGAAAATGTGGTGTGCTAGTTTCTTGCGGTAACCAGATGTGGTGTTAGCGGCATGGGGGTTATTGCGGTGCAGTGTCCGTACTGTGATTTTGAGGATACGAAGGTGATAGATTCGCGGCTTTCGGAGACGAAAGATGCTGTACGCCGCCGGCGGGAGTGTCTCTCGTGCGCGAGGCGCTTTACCACCTACGAGCGGCGGGAGCCGTTAAAGCTCATGGTGGTAAAGCGTGACGGGGCCCGGGAGGTTTTTGATCGGGACAAGCTCCAGGCGGGGCTCACGAAGGCTTGTGCCAAGCAGCGGGTAATGGACGAAGAGATCGAGCTGATCGTCGACGAGGTCGAGGCGGAGTTGCGGGAGCGGCGGCGTCACGAGGTGACTTCGCGGCGGATCGGGGACATGGTATTGTTCCGGCTCCGGAGGTTGGACATGGTGGCGTATCTCAGGTTCGCCTCCGTCTACCGGCAATATACGGACGTAGACCAGTTCCGGTCTGAATTGGTAAAGCTCGCCGGTTCCGGAATCGGCAATAGTAGGTAGTGGGAAGAGCAGGCGCTCGCAGTAGAATACAGGGGAGGACAAGTATGGAAGTAGACCGCAGACAGTTCACTGACATAGATATTACGGAGAACGCCTTGGCGGTTCTCAAGAAGCGTTACCTCAAGAAGAACGAGGCCGGCGAGGCTATCGAGGAGCCTATAGACATGTTCCGCCGGGTGGCGGACAACATCGCCGAGGGCGAGTTTCGCTTCAAGGAAGGCGAAGAGGCGGAGGCTCTTTACGAGGAGTCCCGGCAGAAGTTCCTGCAGTTGATGCTTTCCCGCAAGTTCATGCCGAACTCGCCGACCCTGATGAACGCCGGGCGCGAGATGCAGCAGCTCTCGGCGTGCTTCGTGCTGCCGGTCGAGGACTCTATAGACGGCATCTACAACACCCTCAAGCACCAGGCTATGATCCACAAATCCGGGGGCGGCACGGGCTTCGGGTTCTCCCGGCTGCGGCCCAAGAACGATCTGGTCAAGAGCACGATGGGCGTTTCGAGCGGGCCGGTTTCGTTCATGGCCATATACGACGCTTCGACCGACAAGATCAAGCAGGGCGGCACCCGGCGCGGGGCGAACATGGGCATCCTGCGGGTGGACCACCCGGACATCGAAGATTTCATCGTCTGCAAGAACGACAACGACCAGATCAACAACTTCAACATCTCCGTCGCGATCACGGACGAGTTCATGGAAGCCGTGGACAAGGATACGGACTTTGACTTGACCAACCCGCGCGACGGCGAAGTCATCAAGACGGTCAGGGCCCGCGAGTTGTTCCGCCAGATCGTCGAGGGGGCGTGGCTCAACGGCGAACCGGGCGTGGTGTTTATCGACCGGATCAACGACGACAACCCGACGCCGCAGTTCCCGATAGAGTCGACGAACCCGTGCTCGGAGGCTCACCTGCCGCCGTATGACTCGTGCAACCTCGGTTCGATAAACCTGGAGAGGTTCTTTGTCGAGGGTGATCGGACGGGCGAGGGCTCGGTCGACTGGGACGGGCTCCGGGAGACGGTCCACACCACGATCCGCTTTCTGGACAACGTCATCGAGATGAACAACTATCCGCTGGCGGAGATCGACGAGATGAGCCGGGGCAACCGCCGCATCGGGCTGGGCGTCATGGGCTTCGCCGACCTCCTGATAAAGCTGGGTATCACCTACGACTCCGACGAGGGCCTGGCCTTTGCCGAGCAGGTCATGAAGTTCGTGGACGACGAGGCCTGGGTAGAGAGCCGCGAGCTCGCCGAAGAGCGCGGCGTCATGCCCCACTACGAGGGCTCCCGGCACGAGGCCCGCGGCGACCGGGTCCGCAACGCGACCGTTACGACCATCGCGCCCACCGGTACCATCAGCATGATCGCCGGCTGCTCCGGTGGCATCGAGCCTTTGTTCGCCGTCGCTTTCATGCGGCGCCAGGCGGACATGGAGATGCCGGACGTGAACCCCGAGTTCGTGAAACTCGCGAAAGAGCGGGGCTTCTATACCGAGGAGTTGATGACGAAGGTTGCCGAGCACGGCAGCGTTCGGGACATCCCGGAGGTGCCGGAGGACGTGCGGGGGACGTGGGTGACTTCCCACGACATCTCTTCCGAGTGGCACGTAAAGATGCAGGCCGCGTTCCAGAAGCACACCTCGATGGGGATCTCCAAGACGATCAACCTGCCCAACCACGCGACGCCGAAGGACGTGGAGGACGCCTACAGGCACGCCTACTCCACGGGCTGCAAGGGCATAGCCGTCTACCGCGACGGCTCCCGCGACGCCCAGGTCCTCTCCACGGGCAAGACCAAGGAAGGTTCAGAGGTTGCTCCCGAGCCGGAGGTCCGACACGTCTCCCTGGCGGAGGCCCGCAACGGCCGGCCGCGTACGCTCTCCGGGGTAACCAAGAAGCTCCAGACCGGACACGGGCCGCTATACGTGAGCATGAACGACGACGAGTTCGGCCCCCGGGAGTGCTTTATCGTGCTGGGCAAGCCGGGCGGCACGGCGGCGGCCTTCTCGGATGCTTTGGGGCGTATGATCTCGCTGGCCGAGAAGTACGGGGCCACCCCGGCCGAAGTAGTTCACCAGCTCCGTGGCATCCAGGACGGACATCCGGCGGGCGTAGGCCCGAACGCGGTCCTCTCCGTACCCGACGGGGTGGCCCGGGCGATGGGCGAGCATTACCTGGTCGAAGAAGACACCAACGTCTCCCGGGAGCTCCCGATTATCGGGGCGTGCCCGGACTGCGCCAGCGGCCTTACCCGTCAGGAAGGCTGTGTAGTCTGCCACTCCTGCGGCTACTCCAAGTGTAGCTAAACCTTACCTTCAAGCGGCTTTGGGCGGGCTCCGACGGGTCCGCCCTTTCGATGCCCGCCCGGTAGTGGGTTTATAGGAGCTATCTGTCGAGCCCCTGATCCTCGAATGAGGCCGGATCTTCGGATGGCTCCAGGTGCATGAAGAAGGTGCTGCCCGGTAGTTCCGCGCCCAGGTTCTTCTCGATCTCTTCCAGAAGGTCGTGTCCTCTCTGGACGCTCCAGCGGCCCGGCACGAGGACGTGCATGGAGACGAATCGGCGTTGGCCGGCGACCCGGGTGCGGACCGCGTGAAACCGGATGCCCTCGTTTTCGTAGCGGGAAAGGACCTTCGAGATGGTTTCCTGGTCGCCTGTTGGCAGGGCACGATCCAGGAGCCCGTCCGCGGTATCTCGTAGGAGCCGGACGCCGATCCGGACGATGTTCCCGGCTACGAGCAGCGCGACCACGGGGTCGAGTACCAACCATCCGGTAAGCTGCACCAGCACTATACCGGCCACCACGCCCAGAGAAGTCCAGACGTCGGTGAGCAGGTGGTTGGCGTTGGCCCGGAGCGTGATGGAGCGTAGACGGCGGCCGGCGCGCAGGATGACCAGGGCCACTCCGCCGTTGATCGCCGTCGCAACCAGCATGATCGCGAGCCCGATCCCCACGTTTTCCAGTGGTTGCGGATCCAGCAGCCGTCCCCAGGCTGCCCACCCGATCCAGGCCGCCGCTATCAGGATCAAGGCGCTCTCCAACCCGCTCGAGAAGTACTCCGCCTTGTTGTGGCCGAAGGCGTGCTCCTCGTCCGGCGGACGGGCGGCCAGGGTCAGGGCCCACAGCGCCGCGGCCGCCGCCACCAGGTTCACCACGGACTCCGCCGCGTCCGAGAAAAAACCTACCGAGCCCGTTAGCAGGTAAGCCCCGAACTTCAACCCGATGGTCACCACGGCTGCTACTACGGAGAGCATCGCGTAGCGGCGGGAGCCGGCCGTCAGGATCGTAGCCCCCTCCGTCAAAAAAGACCCCAGCCCGATCTCAAAGCCGCCATCGCTCTCCTCCGGAGCCCCTGCAGAAAAAGCCCAACTACCTCGCGAACCAGTTCCCGTCACGTAGCGCGACCCAGTATACACACCCCAAAAAACCACGATCGACACCCCAGGAAATCTGTCACGCTTCGATAACCTTGAAGTGAACGTTTAGGTATTCTACGAAGACCGGCGAGAAACAGGCTATTCTCCGGTCCTGGAAAACGCTTTACGGAGAGGAAAGAGCGTCTGCGGCGCGGCTTTGTGGTTATACCGGCCAGAAACAGAACAAGGGTACAGAAGATTGAAGTACGAATTGAGCGTGCAGGAGATCCAAGAGAGGCGCCGGGCGGTTGAAGCGTGGGGGGTGAGCCGATAAACTCTCCGGCGGAGAGGTGGCAGAGCGGTTGAATGCGGCGGTCTCGAAAACCGTTATGTCGGTAATCCCGGCATCGGGGGTTCGAATCCCCCCCTCTCCGCCCCAAGGGCATCAGGTTAGAAAGTGCTTTGCCGTCACCCCGCTTTTCTCCCGGGGGCCTGTTTTCCGGAGGCGTAGGAAGCGAATTACTTGAGGATGGTTTTCTTGGTCTCCGGTGGTGGGGGTTGTCGTTCGTGAAAGACCGGCGCTGGTGGCGGTTGGGGTGGGGTGGATTGTTGCTCCTGGTTGCGCTGGCGGCGGTGTTGCTAACCGGGGCCCTGCACGTCCGGTCGGGCGACGAGACGTTGCGGCGGATTTCGACCAACTCCATGGATGTACACGCGGACTTCGACTCTTTCTGGCGGTCGGCGGAGGCGGGCCTTGAGGAAAGGGATATCTACCTAACAGGAGCGCGGCTCGTAAACCTGAACCCGCCGTTTTGGACGCTGGTAGTGCTGCCGTTCGGTCTTATGGAGCCTCTACACGCCTACCGGCTGTTCGTCCTGATCACGCTGTGCATAACCGTGGGTGCCGTGGCCTGGATGGCGGGCGAGCTCCGGCTGCGGGCCGGTTGGGCGGTGGTGGCGGCCGGGGCGGTGCTCGTCTCGTCGCCGTTTCTGGCGACGCTGGCGCTCGGCCAGATGTACCCGATATTGACGCTGGGTCTCGTTGCGGCCTGGGTGTTGGACCGCAGGGGCCAGAACGTCCCCTCGGGGCTGGTCTTGGGCCTGATGATGGCCCTCAAGCCGTCGCTCGGGCTGCTCATGCTGTGGCCCGCCGTGCGGAAGAAATGGGATGCCGTGGGGGCCACGATCGCCTCCGGAGCGGGGGCGACGCTCCTCGCCACCCTCGCGTTCGGGCCGCAGGCTACCTATCGCTACGCGGAGGTGGTGCTGGAGACGGATGTAGACGGGTTTTGGGACAACGCCTCGATCGTGGGTACGGTCACCCGGATGTTTACCGAGACCAGGTACGCCGAGCCCCTGGCGGTATTGCCCTGGCTGGTCCCGGCCTCGTACGGGCTGGGCCTGGCGCTCATAATCTTGACGGCCATCAAAGCCCGCGACGGTTCGGAATTAGGACTCTGGGCGCTGGTCGCGGCCTCGCTTCTCGCGTCACCGATCGCCTGGAACAACTACCTGCTATTGCTCGTACCGGGAGTTCTGATCCTGCTGGCCCGGGGCCGCGTCGCCCTCGCGCTCTTGTTGCTCTCCCTCCAGCTCATCCCGTTGCAATGGCCTTCGCTGTGGAACGACTCGGATACTATACTGGCGACGCTGGCGCTCGGGCTCTACACGTACGGGCTGGGGGTTCACTGGCTCTCTTTTCTCACCGGAGGCAAAGGGTCCCGGCGGGACCCGCGGACCACTACGACCCCTGTCAAAGAGAACGTGCCGGAGCCTGGCTGACAGAAGCTTGTCTTTTGCGGCATCGGGGCATAATCCTTCTGGACACGCACCCTCATGGAAAGGCGGAGGTAAATGGGATCCACCACTCTCAGCCGGCGCATCGTCGAGGCGCTACCCTTGTTGGATGGTATAGCCGGGGCGATCCAGCCGAAAGTACAGGATGCCGTGGCCGCGGGCGGAAAGACGGTACGCGACGTCCTGGACGGTAAGTACCTCGAAGCCCCGTTCCATCCTATGCTGACGGACGTGCCGCTCGGCTCGTGGACGACGACCGTTGTCTTCGATGGTGTGGACGCTGCCACAGGTTCCCGCGTGGCGCGGAACGCCGCCGACGCGTCGCTCGCCTTCGGGAACGTTGGGGCCATCGGCGCGGCCATCACCGGCCTCTCGGACTGGCGGTACCTCTCCGGAGGTTCGCGCAAGATGGGTGTGGCCCACGGGCTGCTAAACACCATCGGGCTCGCCTTCAACGTGGCTTCATTGTTCTTGCGGGCCACCGGACGCCGGAACGCCGGCCGGCTGGCTTTTCTGGCGGGGTTTTCCATCAGCGGCACCGCGGCCCATCTGGGGGGAGAGCTCTCCTACAACTACGGCCTGCGCGTGAACCGCAACGTCTTCGAATGGGCCGGCCCCGACGAGTTCACGCCGGTCCTCGACGAAAACGAACTGCCCCGGGGCGGAATGCGCAAGGTCTCGCTAGACGGGGCGGACGTACTCGTCAGCCGGATCTCCGACGGTAGTATCTGCGCCATCTCGAACGTCTGCAGCCATTTTGCCGGCCCGCTCGACGAGGGCGAGCGCGAAGGCGATTCGGTCATCTGCCCCTGGCACGATTCCAGGTTTGACCTCTGCTCCGGGCAGGTCATGAGAGGCCCGGCGACCTTTCCCCAGTCCCGCTGGGAAGTCAGGGTCCGCGACGGCAAAATCGAGATAAAAGGCGCGGAAGAGAACATCCAGAAGGTGGTCCGGTAAACAATTCATGCGCGTCGCAGCGACGACCCGGGTGCGGAGCCGGGCGGGCGGCTAGCTCTTTTCCAACATATCCAGGGCCTCTGCCGCGGCCCGGCGCAGGTTTCGGCTCGCGTCGACCTGAAAGACGGTTTGCAGGTCTCGCCGGGCCCGGGTCTTCTCGCCGAGTGCGGCCAGGGCGGAGGCCCGGTTGTAGTAGGCGATGCCGTGATGCGGGTCGAGTTTAACGGCGCGCTCGGCGGCGTCGAGGGCGCTGTGGGGGTCGCCGGTGGCGTCGAGGCTCGCCCCGAGGGCGGCGAAGTAGCGGGGCAGGGGACGCTGTTCTACCAGGTCTTCGTAGAGCTCTACGGCTTTATCGTAGTCTTCCCGGCGAAAAGCCCTCCCGGCGCGGCGTTCTTCCGGGGCGACGTTGCGGGCCATGATCACGGTAAGAACGGCGGCTCCTGAAACGTAGATCAGGAGCACGGCCTCGTCGTTGTAGGGGGTGGTTGCGCTCATGACGAAGGGGAGGCCGAAGACAAAGACGCCGGTGGAGACCGGTGGTATCAGGCGCCAGAGAAACTCCCTGTAGGCCTTTACCCGCAGCAGGTCCCGGTTCTGGCGGCCGATGAAAAAGGTGAAGACCGTCAGGATACCGAGCGCGATGAGCGACGGGTAGAGGAAGCTCACCGATTAAGATCCTCCAGGAGTCCTCTTACGTTGGACCGGAAGCGGCGGGGCAGGTCTGCTTCGAGCGCTCGTTGGAGGTCTTTCTTGGCCCGGCTGCGGCGGTTCAAGCGGCGTAGGATCAGGCCCCGGTTATAGTACGCGATGCCGTACTCGGGGTCTCGTTCTATGGCTTTCGTGGAGGCTTCTATGCCTTCCTCGTTCTGGTCGTTGGCGCCGAGCGCCGCCCCTAGAAAGGCGTAGTGGCGGGCGAGGGGCTTCTCCTCGGCCAGCTTCCGGTAGCCGTCGACGGCTTTATCGTAGTCGCCTTTCCGGAACGCCCTGCTCGCCTCACGCTCGGCGCGGGGCATGGAATACATGTTCGAGGCCACTACAGCGACGGCGAAGGTGAGCGCCCAGGTCACCAGCACGGCCTGGTTCTCACGAAAGTACTGGACCACGAACAGGCTCACAGCCATCAACGTCAGCACACCGAAGGGGGCTGCCCGGCGGGCCAGCGCGCCCCAGGCTTTGGCCCGGAAAAGGTCTCTGTTGGACCCGAAAACTACGCGCCAGCTCAAGAATACCAGCAGAATGACCAGGATCAGCGGAAGGACTGCTGCTCCCATACTTACCTCCCCTCTGTCTTCGCTCGATCGACATCTACCACGGGAGCATGTTCTTCCAGAAACTCTAGCAGCAACCGGTAAAAGAAGTCGGGATTGTCCTGGTTGGCGTTGTGTCCGGCGGCCGGGATCACGACGTACCGGCTGTTCGGGTCGCGTTCCGCCCACTTCGGCGAGATTTTCTGGATGTTCCCGGCCTCATCCTGATCGCCGTGGGTAATGAGCAGGGGATGTTCTATCCGGTACTCCGGCTCGTGGTGCAGGAGGTTCGTAACGGCGTTCCATACCTTCATAAAGTCTTCTTTCGTCAACTGCCGGGTCGCCTCGTAGGCGTAGGCCTGCACTTCGGGCGTCACGGCGGTGTTGTTTGCTATCCGTTTTCGTAGGCCGCTTTCCGGCCACAGCTTGAACGCTACCGGGGACAGACGAAGGGCGAACCTGTCCAGCCTGGGCTGCTTCAGAGTGCTACAGGACGACCCCACGGTAACCAGCGCGCCGACCCGTTCCGGATGGTAAAAGACCACGTCCTGGGCGAGATGCCCGCCAAGCGACTGTCCCACGAGGGAGACTCTCTCGTATTCCAGGTGGTCCATTAACGCAACCAGGTCCTCTACGAGGTCGCTCATTAGCAAGCCTTCTCCGATGTCTCCGAGAGGCCGCGACCGGCCGTGGCCCCGCATGTCCCACGTGATGGCGCGGTACTTTCCGGCAACGGCGGGAACCTGGGCGTCGAACATGCGATGGTCCATTGTGGCCCCGTGGGAGAACACCACGGGCGGCGCGTTCTCCGGCCCCGAGAGCCAGTAGTGGATCGGGCACCCCGCCCTCGTTAGGACACCTTCCGTCGTATTGGCCATCAAGATTGCCTTACGAACCTACTGGCGCGGGCTGTTGCTTTACGAGTACCTCCGTCGCCCGGGAGGCCCGTTGCTCGAACGCCGCGTCTTCCAGCGCCGGGCGTGAATCCCCCGTAGGGACGGATTCTTCCAGCTCGATCCAGCTCTTGCACCCGCCATAGCCGTCCCGGTAAGGCAGCTCCACCGGCTCCGGCAGCAAGTAGGTGCGCAGCGCCAGCACCGTGAGCGGCTTCTTCGGCCGCCACTTGAAGCGGCTCTCGGCGTACTCCGGCGTCCAGATGTGGTGCGGGTCTATGGCGGCCAGCGATTCGAGCTCGGAGATCTCGTAGGCACCGTGTACCTCGGCGAAGGAGGTGAACAGCAACGGCCCGTCGTCCGGCCGGTCCGGCACCCCGTCCATCAGGCCCCGGTGCTGGGGCTTTAGCAGCTCCGGCCTCTGGTGTTCGTAGCCGGGCAGGAGCAAGAACCGGGTGCTGGGTACGGCAAACGCTTTCTCCCGGATGCCGCCCTTGCGGACTACGAGTACCGTGTCGCCGTTCTCAAGAGCTTTTACCGCTACGGCCCACTCCTTGAGGGCGTGTCGCAAAGAATCCAAGTCTGCCTCCCGTATAATGAGATCCGTGTGCGTGGGTAGTCTACATGTGGATTTAACTAAGGATTATATGACGCCGCCCGGCAGGCTTCGATAGGAGGAGATACAGATGTCCGAACACGAAAAGCCGCACCGCGTAGAGCGCGACTCGATGGGGGAGGTAGAGGTTCCCCGCGACGCCCTCTTCGGCGCCCAGACCCGCCGCGCCCTGGACAACTTTCCCATAAGCGACATCCGCTTTCCGAGGCGTTTTATCCAGGCGCTCGGCGCGATAAAGCTGGAAGCGGCAGTGGTCAACAACGAGCTCGGGGGGTTGGACGGCGAGGTCAAGGATGCCATCGTGCGGGCGGCCCAGGAGGTGGTGGACGGCGAGCTCGACAACCACTTCGTCCTCGACGTCTTCCAGACGGGTTCCGGGACCTCGACCAACATGAACTCCAACGAGGTAATCTCCAACCGCGCGATCCAGATCCTGGACGGCGAGCTCGGCTCCAAAGACCCGGTTCATCCCAACGACCACGTAAACAAGGGCCAATCGTCAAACGACGTAATCCCGACCGCGATCCACCTGGCCGCCCTCATATCTATTGAGGAGGATCTACTCCCCGGCCTCCGGACGCTCCGGGAGGCCCTTTCCGAAAAGGTGCGGGAGTTCGACGCCGTGGTCAAGACCGGCCGCACGCACCTCCAGGACGCCACCCCGATCCGGCTGGGGCAGGAGTTCCGAGGTTTCGCCGGGCAGATCGAGCGCGGCATCGAGCGCGTAGAGAAGGCCCGGGAAGACCTGGCGGAAGTGGCCCTCGGCGGCACGGCGGTGGGCACCGGTGTCAACACCCACCCGGAGTTTGCCCCGAAGGTCTGCGAGAAGCTCACCGAACGCTTCGGGATCGAGGTGCGCGAGACGGAGAACCACTTCCAGGCGCAGAGCACGATGGACGGATGCGTCTTTGCCAGCGGGGCGATGAAGACGGTGGCGGTTAGCATCATGAAGATCTCCAACGACCTCCGCTGGCTCGGGGCCGGCCCGCGGGCGAACCTCTCCGAGATAGCCCTCCCCGAAGTCCAGCCCGGTTCCTCCATCATGCCCGGCAAAGTCAACCCGGTCATCCCGGAGAGCGCGGCGCAGGTCGCGGCCCAGGTTATCGGGAACGATGCGGCCCTCGCGGTTGCGGGTCAGAGCGGCAACTTCCAGCTTAACGTCATGCTCCCGGTCGTGGCCCTCAACCTGCTCCAGTCCATCGGCCTGCTGGCCACCACCGCCACGAACCTGGCGGCCCAGTGTGTCCGGGGCCTGGAGGCCACCGAGCGCGGCCCCGAGCTCGTCGAGAACGGCCTCATGCTCGCCACCGCGCTCGCCCCCGAGGTCGGTTACGACAAGGCCGCCGAGATCGCCAAACAGGCCTACAAGGAAGACAGCACCATCCGCGAGGTCGCCCGCGAGCAGACCGACCTCTCCGAAGAAGACCTGGATAGGTTGCTCGACGCCCGCAAGATGACGGGGAACTAGGAGCCAGAGGGCATGTCAGAGAATCGACCGGACGGATCCACTTCCGGGAGCCAGGACCTGGGCGTAATGCAGGGAGAGGGGTTCTACAACCGGCACTCGAAGCCCCAGCACAGCGTGGTAGAGCTCGGCCTTTCCCTGCTCCCCCAGGCGGTCGAAGCGGTCCCCCTGCCGGTACCGGGTGAAGTCTTCTCGGTCGCAGATTACGGGGTTGCCGGAGGCCGCAACTCCGTAGAGCCGGTAAGGATGATCATCGACACTGTCCGCCGGCGGGCGGGACAGGACCTTCCCGTATCGGTTGTCCACACCGATATACCGGCGAACGACTTCAACCCGCTGTTCGGGCTGCTCTCCTCTCCTGAGGGCTACCTGGCCGGCCTCTCGAACGTCTTCGCCTACGTGGAGGGCCGGTCTTTCTACGAGCGGCTCTTCCCGGACGCGCAAGTCCACGTCGGCTGGAGCGCGAGCGCGGTGAACTGGCTAAGTTCGGTGCCGGCCCCCATCCCCGACCACATCTGGTCCAACCGGGCGACCGGGAGGGTTAGAGAGGCGTTTGCCGGGCAGTCCGGGCGAGACTGGCGGCAGTTCCTCGACCACCGGCGGCACGAACTGAAGCCGGGGGGCCGGCTGGTCGTTCTGGGCAACGCCAGCGACGACTACGGAAGCACCGGCGCCGAAGGGCTCCTGGACCTGGCGAACGGCGCGCTGCAAGAGATGGTACAGGAGAAAATCCTCGGGCCGGACGAGTATGGGCGGATGGTGATCCCGACGTACAACCGGACGCTGGAGGAGTACGAGGCGCCGTTTTCCGAGGCCGGAATCGCGGATGATCTGGAGCTCGAGTCAGCCTCGGTGGCCGCGTTAGAAGACCCCTTTTGGGCCGAGTACCAGCAGAACGGTGACCTCGGGGCGTACGCGGACTCGTACGCGGACTTCTTCCAGGCTGCCGGCGGATCTTCGCTCCTGGCGGCTCTGGACGAGGGGCGTTCGGATATTGAGGGGCAGGAGATCCTGGGCGCTTTTCACGAGAAGCTGAAGAGCAAAGTCGCCGCCGATCCTGCCGCTGCGGTATGCAACTGGCTTATAGCGTGCCTCTTGATCTCCAGGAAACCCGCCAGCTGAGCGTTCGGAAAAGCACCTGGTGTGGTACCGGTGCACTTTCAACTCTCGCCCGGAGTAGCTTACATGTGGGGAGAACGGAACAGACGACGACCGCAGGGAACCGGGTGCAGCAAGTTGCACCTCCGCGAGTAGGGTTTGTTCGCGGCGGTTTTGCAGCGGACCGAGCATGATACCATCGGGTTTCTGTCAGATATGCGATTACGCCAAATAGGAGGGTTGAATCACTTTGAGCGCAGTACCCAATATCGACCTTAACGACGGCAACACAATTCCGCAACTTGGTTTCGGGACCTTCCAGATCGAGCCGGAAGACACCGTCGAAGCTGTGAGCCAGGCCCTGGAGATCGGCTACCGGCACATCGACACCGCCCAGATGTACGGCAACGAGAAAGAGGTTGGCGAGGCCATCCGCAACTCCGGTATCGACCGGGCCGAGATCTTCGTCACCAGCAAGCTGAACAACAGCAACCACGAGACCGAAGCTGCGCGCGAGTCTTTCGACCAAACGCTCGCGGATCTCGGCCTCGACTACGTGGACCTGTTCCTGATCCACTGGCCGCTGCCCACCCGCTACGACGGCGACTTCGTCTCCACCTGGCAGGTAATGGAAGAGTTCAAGAACGACGGCCGCGCCCGTTCTATCGGGGTATCGAACTTCCAGCCCGACCACCTGGAGAAGCTGGCCGCCGAGACCGACACGGTGCCGGCGATAAACCAGATCGAGGTCCATCCCTACCTGACCAACGACGAAGCGCGGGCCTACGACCAGGAGCATGGTATCGCCACCGAGGCCTGGTCCCCGATAGCCAAGGGTGACGTCCTCGACGACGAGACCCTCAACGAGATCGCCGATAAGGTCGGCAAGACGGTGGCGCAGGTCGTTTTGCGGTGGCACATCCAGCGCGGCGACATCGTGTTTCCCAAGTCCGTCACGCCTTCGCGGATGCGGGAGAACTTCGAGCTGTTCGATTTCGAGCTGGATCGGGGCGCCGTGGATGAGATCTCCGCGCTCGACAGAGGCGAAGACGGCCGCACCGGCCCGCACCCGGACACGTTCGACTTCATCCCCGGCTAACCTGGCTTCATCAGGATAGTCCTCGTCGGAGGCTACGCTTTCAGCTTGTAGCCGGTCTTGAAGACCCACCAGACCATCGTCGTGCAGATGGCGAGGAAGACTATCGTCATGGTCAGGCTCACCCACACCTTAACATCGGCCACCCCGTACAAGCTCCAGAGGAAGCCGCTAATGAGGAAAACGACCGGGTTGAAGAGCGTGGCCGTCTGCCAGAACGGCGGCAACACGTCTATAGAGTAGAAGCTGCCGCCGAGAAACACCAGCGGCGTCACGATCAGGAACGGCACGAGCTGGAGCTTCTCGAAGCCGTCGGCCCAGATGCCGAGTAGGAAGCCGAAGAGGCTGAAGGTAACAGCCGTGAGCAGGAGGAACGTGATCATCCACAGCGGATGCCGTATCTCCAGCGGCACGAACAGGCCCGCCGTGCCCAGGATGATCAGGGCGAGCACCACCGACTTGGTAGTCGCCGCCCCAACGTAGCCGAGCACGATCTCGACGTAGGAAACGGGGGCCGACAGGATCTCGTAAATCGTCCCCGTGAACTTGGGGAAGAAGATCCCGAACGCCGCGTTGGTGATGCTCTGTGTCAGCAGCGACAGCATGATGAGCCCCGGCACGATAAAGGCGCCGTAGCTGACCCCGTCGATATTGTCTATCCGCGAGCCGATAGCCGCCCCGAAAACTACGAAGTACAGGGAGGTGGAGATGACCGGCGAGACGATGCTCTGGAGCAGCGTGCGCCCGGTGCGGGCCATCTCGAACTTGTAGATCGCGCGTATCGCGTAGAGGTTCATTTACCTTCTTTCACCAGGTTGACGAAGATCTCCTCCAGCGAATCCTGTTTCGTGCGGAGGTCGGTGAAGGTTATCCCGGCGGCGTTGAGATCTGCGAGCAGGGCGGCGATATCCGCCCGCCCGTTCTGGGAGTCGTAGGTGTAGATCAGCTCGTTGCCGTCCGCCGCGAGCTCCAGGCGGTAGCCGGAGAGATCTCCCGGAACCGCGTCGAGCGCGTCGTGGAGCTGCAGGGTCAGCTGCTTCTTGCCGAGCTTGTTCATCAGCTCGGCTTTGTCCTCGACCAGGACGATCTCGCCGGCGTTGATCACGCCTATCCGGTCGGCCATTTCTTCGGCCTCGTTGATATAGTGGGTGGTCAGGATAATGGTGACGCCGTTCTCGCGCAGCGCCCGCACCGTCTCCCACATCTCCCGCCGCAGCTCTACGTCCACGCCCGCCGTCGGCTCGTCGAGAAAGAGGATCTGGGGCTCGTGGGAGAGCGCCTTGGCGATCATGACCCGCCGTTTCATGCCGCCGGAGAGCGTGATGATCTTGTCGTCTTTCTTGTCCCACAGCGACAGGGCCCGGAGCACTTTTTCGATGTGCTCCGGGTTTGGCGGCTTCCCGAAGAGTCCCCGGCTGAAGGTGGTGGTGGCCCACACGGTCTCGAACGCGTCCGTCGTCAGCTCCTGGGGGACCAGCCCGATCCGGGACCGGGCCGCCCGGAAGTCCGTGATGATGTCGTGGCCGTCGGCGAGGACCGTCCCCTGGCCGGGGTTGACGATGCCGCAGATGATGCTGATCAGGGTGGTCTTCCCGGCGCCGTTCGGTCCTAGCAGGGCGAAGATCTCCCCCCGCCGGATGTCCAGGTTGATGTCCTTGAGCGCCTGGAAACCCGAGTCGTATGTTTTCGAGAGCCCCGATACGGAAACGATCGGTTCCAAGCTCAGACACCCGATCCAGGGGCGGCTGCCCATCGATTACAGTTGCGAGTTCCGGCGATCGCGATCACGCTTTTCGTCTCCTGTCTTCCATCCCGTGACGAGACCCCGGCACGGAGCTCCGGGGTCTCGCTACGCTCATCTATATTTTATGCTCAACGTCCCACTAACCCAAGGGTCTCTTTCTACTCCGGGAATCGTCTCCGGGAGCTACTCTCAAAAGGGGCGCCTCGTCTTGAGACCTCGCCACGGTTGCATGACACATTCCTGTCCCTCCGGTGACGATGACGGCGCGTTCGGGCGCCCCTCCGTATGACGCTGGGCGGCTACCGGGTAAGGACCGTCTCGGTGTCTAGCCGTGCCAGCTTGTGCGGGTTGCGGATCGCGTAGATGCGGGTGATCCGGCCGTCCTCGACCACGAAGGTAACCGCGGTGTCGAGCTTGCCGGCGAGCTCGACCCGCGCGGCCGGGGCGCCGTTGAGCCATACGGTGCTGACTACGGCATCCGGCACGATCACCCTGAAGCGGGAGAGGAGGGACGCCACTTGGTTGCGGCCCACCACCGGACGCCGGACCGCGGCCACCTCGCCACCGCCGTCGGCGACGAGCACCACGTCGGGTGCGAGCACGTCGAGCAGCACCTGGAGATCGCCGCTCCGCAGCGCTGCCAAGAACCGGTCGACCACCTGTTGGTGCTCGGCACGATCTACCTGTATCCGCGGCCGCCGGGCTGCCACGTGCCCCCGGGCGCGGTGGGCGATCTGCCGGACCGCGGCCGGCGTCTTGTCGAGTGCTGCAGAGATGTCGGCGTAGGGCACATCGAAGACCTCGCGCAGGACGAAGACCGCCCGTTCGGCGGGTGCGAGGGTCTCTAGCACGGTGAGCATCGCGATCGAGACGCTCTCGGCGAGCTCGACGTCCTCGGCCACGTCGGGACTGGTGGGCAGCGGCTCGGGCAGCCACTCCCCGACGTACTCCTCGCGTCGCCGCGCCAGCGTCCGCAGCCGGTTGAGCGCCTGGCGGGTGACGATCCGAACCAGGTAGGCTCGCGGGTCCCGCACCTCGGCGCGGGCAGCTTCGCCCACGGCGGCCCACCGCAGCCAGGTCTCCTGCACGACGTCCTCGGCGTCGGCAGCCGAGCCGAGCATCTCGTAGGCGAGGGTGAACAGCAGGCTGCGGTGGGCTACGAACGGGTCATCGCTCATGATGCGGACGCTACTCCCGGCCGGTCGGTCGGCTCGGCCAATGGCTTCAGGCCGCACGCCGCCGCGAAGCCGTCCGACTCGATGCCGAGTGCCACGTTGCCGCGCGTGGTGAAGTTGGCAAACGAGATGACCGCCGTCAGCTCGACCAGCGCCGCCGCTCCGAGTGCCTCCAGCAGACGCGCCGACATCTCGTCCGTGACCGTCGGCGGGGTCTGGCTCATCGCTTCGGCGTAGGCCATGACGTCGCGCTCCAGCGACGTGAACCCGTCGGATTCGCGCCAGCGCGGCACCTCCCGGGCTTTGTGCAGGTCGAGGTTCTCGTTGTACGCCTGGAAATAGTTGAAGTCGAGGCACCAGGTGCAGCCGATCAGCGAAGCTACCGCCATGTGGGCGAAGGACTTCAGGCTCGGATCACACACGTCCAGCTTCTGCACCTTGTTGCCGATGGTGAAGCTGGCCTTCAGCACCTTGGGGTTGTGCCAGTACACCCCGAGCGGCGTCGGCACCTGGCCCATCATCTTCGTGGCCATCCGCTTCATCAACGCGCCCTTGAAGCCGGTGATCTCCGCCGGCGGGATCCGGGTGTCGCTGGTCATGTCTCCTCCTCTGGTTGCTCGCTCTCAACATAAAGACACCGGCTGGGGATCGGTTGTGACACCTCCGGCGGATATCGGGGAGATGGCTCATTTAGCGACCAGCACAAGTCTGTTCCGTAGCCAATAGGGGCACCAGGCGCTGCGGAGCCGGATCCCTTACAAGCACGATCTAGAATCGGTTCTGAGTTCCCCGGGCGTGGCGCGGTTTACAGAGCGCTACGGTTCGGTACATACGGATTCAAAGTACACCCCGTTGAGAATATCGTTCCAGACGTTGAAAGGGGAAAGGCATGGCGAACATAGCGATTGGAGAGAGGTTTCCGGCCTTCGTACTGCCGGACGAGAAGGAAGAGCCTTTCGATCTGCGCCGCGTGCTCGCCGAAGGTCCTCTAATGCTCGTCTTCTACCGGGGTGATTGGTGACCGTACTGTAACGGGCAGCTGGTCAGCTTTGCCAGGGATTACGAGCAATTCGAGCAGCGAGGAGCCGGGATCGCCGGCATTAGCATCGATCCGCCGCGTCACAACGCCGCCATGGTGGAGAAGCTGGATCTCCCATTCCACCTCCTTAGCGACCCGCGAGGCGAGCTAATGAAACTCTGTGGTCTATGGAACGAGAAGGAAAGCGTCTCTGAGCCAGCCATCGTAGCCCTCGACCCGGCCGGCACGATTCAGTACCTCTATTCCGGCGGCACCGATTTCGCCGATCGTCCCCAGGAAGAATCCTTGCTCTACATCCTCGATAAAGTAGGTGCTGAGGATGGTGGAGCGCATGGCGAGGGCGAACGTGACGAGCCCGAAATTCGAGTTTCCGCTGAAGAGGCGGTGACAGAAACCCTACGTCCGGAGAGGCCAGCCATAACGCTTGAGCAGCTCAAGCCCTACCTCCAGGGGGTGTATTTCACCACGATCTCGATGAACAAGAAGCTCGTGGACGAAGGCCTGCAGGAAGAAAACATCGCGAAGAGGGTCGGTAGCTATAAGGAACTAATCGCCGGGTACAGCGCGGCGCTCAGGAAAACCATCGAAGCGAAGGACGGCTGACTCTGACACTCTCCGCGATTCGCTACCAGGCTGGATCTTCCCCCGTTTACGACTTGTCCTGTAGGTCCTCCAGCTTGCCCAGCTCGCACTCGAAGCCCCATTGCCACCCGGGCCACGCAGGCTCCCAACCGAGCAGCGCTTTGGCGCGGGCGTTGCTCGCTCCCGGCATCGCCGTGTGGTAGTGGACCAGCTCCGGACCGGCGGACTTTAGGGCTTCCGAGACGGTTGTCCTGGGCGGGG
>JBHJHC010000025.1:0-60160 GCA_050331175.1 Rubrobacteraceae bacterium
CAGAAGAGCACGGTGAGTGCCTCTTCCAGGGAAGCGAGGGTGGGAGTATGCTGCGGATGGGTCATCCGAGGTTCCTTTCGTCGGGGAGTCGGATGGCCCCCTTTCTATCTCATACTGAATCCACGCAACACACATCTAGTAAATAGCCGCCGACCGCAGCCTCTATCCCATTCTCGGAGGGTTCTTCACTCTCAGTAGGATCCTGCAGCTTCGGCAATACCAGATAAGCGGTATCCGGAGTCCCTTCGACACAGCGGAGATCCAGCTCCTCCGGTAGCCGGGTTCCCGTCTCGTCTTCTAGGGCCGCTTTGGGGTCGGCCAGCACCCGCTGCCGAAACTCCTCGTCTTTCAAGCTCCTCCGGACCACCCTCTGCAGCGCCTCTCTCGGGATGCCGTTCGTTGCTTCGTTCATGCCTGCTGTACTTCCCTTCACGCCGATTACCAGCATCTTGCTCCTCAGTTTTCGTGTAGCTATCGCCCCCGGGGCCGGAGCGATAGAGTTACCTCTTCTAACGACACCGTCACCTTCTTGTACACGCTGGATGGCTGTTTGGATCATCCTCACTGGTCCGGGGCGCAGCGGGACCAGAGCCGGCAAGCTAGTGCCACCGGCTATAGGGAACTCCAGGCTGAACCTTCAACGACAGCTGATGCGGGGTTGCAAACTCCGGAGTGGGAGCCGAACCCCCATGCTGGTACCAGGCCTTCACCTGAAAGCCATGCCGCACCATACAACCACGCCCGAGCCCCCTTGTTTACGGCCGCGCGGCTTGCTCTCCGGCTCCGCCCGCGCCCAACCGCACCGCCTCCCTGGAGCTCCGGTACCGAAGTCATCGCGGGGAAAGAGCCCCCGCTAGATTGGTGCGCTAATTGAGGTTTGGACGGATGTTCTCGGCTTCCGCCAGGGCACTATCTATAACGGCCTCGACGGTCTCATCAGCGGAATCTGAGTCCAGGTTATTCCTGGCATTGCCTACAAGCCGCTTGATTTCCTTCCCCACATCACCGCGTATTTGATCGCAGATCACGAACGCGCTCTCTATCTCCTGGCGCGCGTCGTCTCGATTATCGTTCGCAATGCTGTCTTTGGCGCTGTGAAGAAAACTCTCAACCCGAATAAGCGCGACTCGTGGCGCAGCACCGCCTCCTGCCGATCCAGACAAAGTTCCTCTCTTTCCGCTGTTGGCACTCGCGTAAGGGCATAAGTATTTCGTATACCTGGCCCTGAAGCAACCCGCTCCCGAAACAGCCCCGGATCATGCCAGACGCCGCCCATGCTATCATCGTCCCGCAATGGCGAAGGCGGCCTCCTACATAAGGACCGACGCCGGAGGCGAGCTTCCCCCCCGGGAAGAGCAACAAGCCTCTATAGAAGCCTACGCCGCAGAAAAAGGTCACGAGCTGGTGGCTGCCTACGAAGACCTGGAGGCACCGGGCATCCTGCTGTATCACCGGCCCGGAATAAAGGCGGCCATAAACAACATCAAAGAAGAGGAGGAGTGGGAAGTTCTCGTAGTCGCCCATCCGCGGGCCATCTCGGATACGGAATCCGCCCGTCACGAGTTGGTTCACAAGTTCTCCCTGTACGATAACCGTTTGGAGAGCCCGGCAAAGGGCTGGGACAGCTTTCTAGAGGAGATGAAAGCGTACCGCCGCGAGATGAGCCAGAGGTAAATGTCGGCAGAGATTTTTCGGCATCCGCACCAAAAACGTTTGTTGAACGCGGGTTCTTTCCGGTAATATACCAGAGTGAGTTTTATCCTAACCCTTCTTGGGATATTGTTGTTGCTGTTCTTCCTTGCCGGCATTGGGCTCGGGATGTACATGGCGACCGGCCGCAACACCCGGGAGCTGGGTCTGCTCTTTGCCCTCTGGTGGGTACCGGGAGCGGCGGCCGCAACCGGTGTGCTGATGCGGGATCTGGTGACGTTTACCGTAGGCGCCGTGTGCTTTCTGGTCGCGGGCGCCATATTCGTGGTGAAAAGCATACTGGTAAGAAGACCCCGCGCAAAGCGTGGAGTACCCAGCGAGGATCCCTCGCAAGGGACCAGCGCCCGGAGTAGTAAGACCGCGTCCTAGCGAGCCCGGCGAAAGGAGATGGTGCAATGGGATTGATCCGCACGATACTCGCTTTCGTAATACTGGTCATACTGAGCCACATCGGTATCTTCTACGCGGGCCTGGAGGCTGGAACCAACAGCCTGACGGAGGTGATCTACACGCTCGGGACCCTTCTGGAATCCCCCGCACAGGCGTTGCTGAACGTCCTCCCCGTCCCGGTCGGCCAGCAGAATATTCTGGATCCCAACAACTTCTACTCGGTCGCCTTTACCGCCGTCGTGGGCTACTTCATCCTCTACCTGTTGCTCGGGGTCGGGCGGAGAAGCTAACCCCTCAAGAGCTGTAGCGCCGCACGAACCTCTGGTCTATGTAGTGCTTCAGCCTCATGGCCGATCGCCCGCGCCAGGAGAAAGAACCGTAGATCGCGAGCCCCGTGCCATCGCCCAGGTTGAGCACGTACAGATAACGCCTTTGGGGCGCGTATGCCTCTAGCGGTTTCCCCTCCAACGCCGACAACAGGTTGCGGAAGATAAGTGGCCCCTGCCGGATGCCGAAGACCCCGAGCCGGGGCAACGCCTCTCCCCGGAAGGCTATGGAGTCTCCGCCGCCGAACAACCTGGGGTCGGTGACACTCTGCAGGTAAGGGTTTACCCAGAGCCCACCATCCTCCCCGGTCAGCACGGAGGGGTTCCAGATGATACTCCGCGGAACCACCCCTGCAGCCGGCACCACGATATCCGCCGCTATCTCCTGTCCGGCGCCGGTCCGTACGACGCCGTTCGCGCGGGAAACTATGGAAGTCTTTAAGAGAACCCGGACGCCAACGCTCCGCAGGTAGGAGAAGATGCTGCTCCGGGCTTTCGCCGGCGAATCGTACAGCAGAGAAGGACCGGCTTCCGCGAGGGTGACCCGGCCTCCGACGCCGCGGGCGCCCAGGAGGTTTGCGGCGTTGGCGGCAACCTCGCAGCCGGCGGCGCCGCCACCGATCACCAGCAGCTTCGGGCCACCGGTGCCGGCCCGGGAGAGGAGGCGGGTCCTGATCTCCACCATATTCTCTACGGGTTTGACCGGAACGACCGGACCTCCGGAATACCCGGCGCCCACCGGGGCAACTTCGCTCCCGAGGCAGAAAGAGGCGAGGTCGTAGCTTACCTGCTCTCCGCCCTCCAAAATGAGCTTTCTTACCTTCCGGTCGATACTGGTTACCCGTCCCCGGACAAAGCGTCCTCCACCCCGTTCGACCAGGCGCCGGACGTCGATGCGGTCCTGTTCGGGTGTGTAAGTGCCGGAGATCACACCCGTAGCCATCCCCGAGTAGTACAGATACGGCGATGGGTTCACGAGAACTACCTCGCAACCGCGTTCGGCAAAGTGGGCGGCGCGTTCGATGGCGTACAGGTGCGCGTGGCCTCCCCCGGCAAGAACCACGGCCCGGTTGTCGCCGCTCCGAAACACGTTTCAGGTATACCAGAAATATTTCAGTATCCAGCATTACCCCTGGAAACTTGAAGGATGGATTATACTTAGCGGCCAACGTACCCTTCCAAGGAGGACAGAGGAGATCCAGTGACAAGCTTCGGTAAATTTAGGAAAGCCTTCAGGTCAGGGTTCTACCCGTGGAAGTTCAGGAGATGCAATGATCGAGTTTAGAGAGGTCAGCAAGACCTACCCCGGCGCGGAAGAACCCGTAGTAAGCGATCTCTCCTTCGAGATTCCCGACGGAGAGATTTGTGTATTTGTGGGTCCCTCCGGCTGTGGCAAGACGACGACCATGCGGATGATCAACCGCCTCGTCGACATCACCTCCGGGGATATCCTGATCGACGGGGAGTCCGTGACCGACAAGAGCGCCACGGAGTTGAGGCGCAAGATCGGCTACGCCATCCAGGGGATCGGGCTCTTTCCCCACCGCACGATCGCCGAGAACGTGGCGACCGTGCCCCGCCTCCTGGACTGGGACAAAGACCGCATGAGAGACCGGACCGACGAGCTTCTGGACCTCGTCGGGCTCGAACCCGACCAGTACCGGGACCGTTATCCGGCGGAACTCTCCGGCGGCCAGCAGCAGCGGGTCGGGGTCGCGCGGGCGATGGCGGCGGACCCCCCGATCATGCTAATGGACGAGCCCTTCGGGGCGGTCGACCCGATCACCCGCACCCGGCTCCAGGAAGAGTTCCTGAAGATCCAGGAGGGCATCAGGAAGACCATCGTATTCGTCACCCACGACATAGACGAAGCCATAAAGATGGGCAATCGCATAGCCATCTTGAAGCAGGGCGGCGTGCTGGCCCAGTACGACACGCCGGCTACGATCCTTTCTGAGCCGGCCTCCGATTTCGTCTCCTCGTTCGTGGGTACCGACCGGGTTCTCAAGAACCTCTCGCTCACGCGGGTCGGTGAGGTAGACCTCGAACCGCTAGACGGCAACAACGACGACCTGCCCCGAATCAGCGAGAGCGTATCCCTCAAAGACGCGCTCTCGGAGTTGATCGGGGCCGATTCGGAGCGGGGCGTGGTCTACTCCGAAGAAGGCTCCAACGGTAACGGGGACCGGGGCACGATAACGCTAGATAGCATCCGGGCGTTGAGCCGGAGCGTCGATGCTGGCTAGCCAATCGTACTTCAGTGACGAAGAGCAACCGTTCTTCGACTGGCGGTGGCTCGCGGACAACTTTGCCGACGAAATCCTTCCGGCCTTCGGACAGCATGTGGTCCTGTCGCTGGTGCCGGTCGTCATAGCACTCGCGATTTCGCTGCCCGTTGGGATTTTCTGCGCGCGCAACCGCGCTTTCTATCCTCCGGTAACCGCCTTTGCGGGCGTCCTCTACACGATCCCGAGCCTGGCGTTCTTCGTCATGCTCGTGCCGATCGTGGGTACCGGTAATCTGCCGGTAATTATCGCGCTCACCGCCTACTCGCTCTTGATCCTGATCCGCAACGTGGTCACCGGCCTCGATTCGGTACCGAACGACACGAAGGACGCAGCCCGGGGCATGGGCCTGACCGAGCGCCAGATCCTGTGGCGGGTGGAGTTCCCCCTCGCGCTGCCGGTGATCGTGGCGGGCATCAGGATCGCCACCGTGACGGTTATTGGCATCGCGTCAATCGCGGCCTATATCGGGGCCGGGGGTTTGGGGAGGCCGATCTTCGACGGCATAGACCGCGACTTCAACACCCCGATCATAGTGGGGGCGCTGCTGGTAGCCTTGCTCGCCATGACAACGGACGTCTCGCTCGCGCGGTTCGAAAGGTACTTGAGGCCGTGGGCCCGGCGCTCCGGGGGTGCTACGTAAATGATTGAGGGCATGTTCGAGGTATTCCAACGCGACACCTTCTGGCCCACGGTGTGGAGACACATAGAGCTATCCGCGATCTCGCTGTTAATAGGAATCGTGATCTCGGTGACCCTGGCCATCGCCATTAGCCGCTCCCAAAGAGCTTCTCTGGTGGGGATCAACGTAACCAACCTGGGTCGCGGCATCCCGGACCTGGCGTGGCTCGCTTTGTTTCTGGTCCTCGTGGGCATCGGCTTCCTGCCAGCCGTTCTGGCCCTGATCCTGCTGGCCATACCGCCGATCCTGATAAACACCATTACCGCCCTTAACCAGGTGGACGCGAGGATCATAGACTCGGCAAAGGGCATGGGGTTCTCGGGGTTCCAGATCCTGAAGGACGTTCAGCTTCCGATAGCGGCCCCCTTGATCTTCGCCGGCATCCGGACCTCAGCCGTGCAGGTGGTGGCGGGCGCGACGCTGGCCACGTTTATCGGGGGCGGCGGCCTCGGGAACTACATCGTCGAGGGCTTCCAGAGTGGTAGCAATGCAACGATGCTCGCCGGCGCGATACCGGTCACGATCCTGGCCATTGCCACGGAGTTTGCCTTCGGCGGGTTGGAAAGGGTCTCCACCCCGAAGGGGCTCAAGATAGCGGCGAGCAAAAACTAGAGAATCAGGAGGAACATTTTGAAGAAAAGATCGATAACGCGCGCGTTCTTCGCGATGCTGGGAACGGCCGCGATGCTGCTGGCGCTCGTCGCCTGTGGCGGCGGCTCCGGAGGCGAGGGCGATAAAGGCAACATTACCGTCGGATCCAAGAACTTCACCGAGCAGCTAATCCTCGGTCAAATGTACGCCCAGGCCCTCGAAGCCGACGGTTTCTCGGTCGATAAGAACCTGAACCTGGGCAGCGTGGAGATAGCTGACCAGGCGTTGCAATCCGGCGAGATAGATATGTACCCCGAGTACACCGGCACCGCGCTCGAGACCGTCCTCGACTACAAGAAGACCGGCGAGCTGGAGTCTCCGGAGGCCACCTACGAAAAGGCCCAGGAGCTGTACTCCGAGCGCGACCCGGCGGACACCATGCTCCAGCAGGCGGACTTCAACAACACCTACGGAATAGCCGTCCGCAAAGAGGTGGCCGACGAGTACGGTATAAAGACCCTGGGAGACCTCGCCGAGGCCTCCCCGAACCTGGTCTTCGCCTCCTTCTCCGAGTTCCAGGAGCGGAGTGACGGCTTCCCGAACATAGAGGAGAACTACGACGTCAACTTCAAGGACATAAAGATCGTCAACTCTCTGGGCAACCGGTACAAGGCTCTCGCCCAGGGTGACGCCGACGTGGCCGTAGGCTTCACCACCGACGGGCAGCTCAACTCGGACAAGCTGGTGGTCGCCGAGGACGAAAAGAAGATCTGGCCCTTCTACTACCCGGCCCCGGTCTTCCGCAGCGAGGTTATCGAGTCGCTGCCGGATGCCGAGGAGGTAGTCAACTCCGTCTCCGAGAGCCTGGACCTGAAGACCATGCGGGAGCTCAACGGCCAGGTAGACATCGACAACCGGGACCCGGAGGACGTGGCCCGGGAGTACCTGGAGCAAGAAGGCCTGCTGAACTGAGCAACGCGCCCCGGCTGCTGTAAACTGGCGGTATGGAGACCCGCGTCCGCATAAGGCCCGAGGTGCTCACCGAGCACCGGCTCCGGATCGAGATGTACGGCCTCGAAGACGAGGACATCGAGAACACGATCCGCATGAAGGGCTGGGCGTGGGTCCGGGCCCGCCAGTGCTGGGCCTACGCCGGGGAGCCGGACTTTATTTACCGCCAGATCCGGGAGGTCATTATCGGCCTCCCGGATATTTTCTTTGTTGAAGACGACCTCGAAGAGAGCATAAAGACCGTCGAGGCGAAAGCCCGCTCGGAAGAGGAGCGCGAGGAAGGGCGCGAGCTCCTGCGCCGGGCCCTCGACAAGACCGGCCAGCCCGGAGGCAAGGAGCTTATCGGGGGCTAGGAGAGGTCTTCCGGTTGTCCTGACAGAAACGGCAGCTCGTCGTACCGGACGTAGCGCTCGAAGTCCGGGTAGAAACGGCTGGTTTTCGAGGCGTCCCGCGCGAAGCTCGCCAACGGCTCCTCGCCTTCCTTACCCTTGCCGGGCTCCTTGAGCGTTATCCGGACGCTCTCCTCGTCCACGTCTATGACGTTGTAGGAGGGCGGCATTACGCCTCGTACGCGATAGGTGGAAACCGTGCCGGAGTGTATGATCCTGACCCCCGAGACGCTCCACACGTAGGGCACGTGCCGGTGTCCGGAGAGTACCATGTCTACCTCTAGCTCCCGTAGGATGTGCATTACGTCCCCCGCGTCCCGCAGGTTGTTCACGTCCCGTCCGGTGCCGGGAACCGCGAGTATGTGATGGTGGACCACCAGGATCTTCGGTCCCTGGTCCCAATCCCGAAACTCGGAGGCCAGCCAGGCGTAGTGCTCCCGGCCGACCTCTCCCTCATCCAGGTCTGGCTTGGTCGAATCCAGGGCCACCACCTTCGCTGCTCCCTCGGGCCCCGGCACGGTCATGGCGCGCTCCCGAACACCGAAGAATTCTTCGAAATGCCAGTAGCCGACGCTGTGGGCATCATGGTTGCCCATAACGACGATCATGTTCGGACAGTCTATCAGGTTCAGGTATTCTCGGGCCTCCTCGAACTCCCACCGGAGTCCCTCCATCGTGAGATCCCCGGCGATGGCGACGAGGTCCGGCTCCATTTCGTTGGTCTCCTCGACGGCCGCCGAGAGGAGTTCCGGCTTGAAAAGCCCCGATCCGACATGTATGTCCGACATCTGAACTATCCTCAAGTTCTTGCTCCCTTCTGAAGGTTCGCCACGCGCATATTATCCCCTTCCGCCGCGTTGCGCCCAGCCGGTTCCGGTATCGGATAGACAAGCCCGCCCGCGACCGCTACGATCCGGCCATGCCCTGCGCGAACCGCACCGAATCCTTGCCGGACGCTGTTCTTTGCTGACGCGGTCGGTAAATTCGTTGCTCCTGGCTTCGCTGGGGGCGTTCTCGGGGTTTTTCCTGTTGCTCTCGGTGGTCCCGCTGTACGCCGTCCAGAACGGGGCACAAAGCTCGGGAGCCGGCTTCGTGACCGGCACGTTGATGCTTATGACGGTTGTAGCCCAACTCGGGACGCCGTGGTTGCTCGGCCGGATCGGATACCGTGCCGCCTTGCTACTGGGGCTGGCGCTGCTGGGTATCCCGGTCCTGTTGCTCGTCTGGGCTACCAGCTTGCCGGCGATCCTGGGCGCCACGCTGGTGCGCGGTGCGGGATTCGGGCTGGTGACCGTGGTCGGCAGCGCCCTCGTAGCCGAGCTCATACCCGCGGGAAGGCGGGGAGCCGGGATCGGGCTGTACGGCCTGTCAGTCGGGGTGCCGAATATTCTCTGCCTGCCGCTCGGCGTCTGGCTGGCCGAGACGATCGGCTACGAACCGGTGTTCGTGGCCGGCGCCCTGGCACCACTACTCGGGATACCGGCGGCGCTGTTTATCTCCGCCCCGCATCCGGAACCGGGCGGCGGGGGCACCGGGATCCTGGGCAGCCAGCTCGGCGGCCGGCTGGCCCGCTTGTTCGTGATCTTCTTCAGCGCCACGCTGGCTTCGGGGGTCGTCGTCACCTTCTTGCCCCTCGCCGTTCCCGGGACGTTCATCGTCACGGCGGCCCTGTTCTCTCAGGGAGCAACGGTCACCGTCGCCCGGTGGCTCGCCGGGGTCTTCGGGGATCGTTTCGGCGCGCACCGCCTGTTGCTCCCCGGCGTCCTGGCTACGGGCCTGGGGGTTCTCACCCCGGCCTGGACGGAGAACATCTTCTTGCTCGTGACGGGAATGGCCGTTTTCGGCGCGGGCTTCGGCACGTTGCAGAACATTTCCCTGGTGCTAATGCTCGAGCGCGCCGGACGCCAAGCCTACGGGCCGGTCAGCGCAGTGTGGAACATTTCCTTCGACGCCGGAACCGGTTTCGGCGCCGCCGCCCTCGGCCTCGTAGCCCAATACTTCGGGTTTGGGGCAACTTTCACGCTCACCTCGGTGCTCGTGCTGGCCACCCTGATCGCCGTTTTCTCGATCAACGCCCAAAAGCGGAAGAGCCCGGACCCCCCGGTTACGGAGTAAAGTCCCTACGCTCTCAAACGCCCGGGCCGAACTTCCCTCCCTCCAGGAACTCCCGGGCCCGGCGGATTTGCCCGGCTACCGAATCGGGAGAGGTGGAGCCGGTGGATTTCTTGTTCGCCACGCTGCCCTCCGGCGTAAGCAGGCCGTCCGGCAACTCCCCGAGCGCCGGGTGCGCCGCCGAAAGCTCTTCGCGCGGGACGTCCTCGATCCCGACGTTCAGCTCTTCGCACCGCCTGACGAGCGCGCCCACGGCCCGGTGCGCCTCCCGGAACGGGACACCCCGGGCGGCCAGGAAGTCCGCCAGCTCCGTCGCCAACGCGAAGCCCCCGGCGGCCGCCTCCATTCTCTCGCCGTGGAAACGGGCGGTACGCAGCATCTCCGGCAATACAGCGAGCATCGCCAGTACGGAGTCCACCGCGTCGAAGAGCGGTTCCTTGTCCTCCTGAAGGTCCTTGGAATAACCCGGGGGCAACCCTTTGAGCGTGATGAGCAGGGCGTTGAGGTCCCCGATCAGGCGTCCGGCTTTACCCCGCATCAGCTCGTAGGCGTCGGGGTTCTTTTTCTGCGGCATGATGGACGAACCCGAGGAGTAAGAGTCGTCGAGCGTGGCGAACCCGAACTCCTCGCTCGTCCACAGCACCCATTCCTCCCCGATTCGCGAAAGATGCACCCCGAGTACCGCGCAGGCATACAGGAGATCCAGGGCGAAATCCCGCTCGGATACAGCATCGAGCGAGTTGGAGAGCGGCACCATCCCGAGCTCTTCAGCCGTGACGGCCGGGTCTACCGGGTGCGGGGTCCCGCCGAGCGCCGCCGCCCCGAGCGGGGAGTCGTTGGCCGCCTCGCGGGCCGCTGCCAGACGCCGGAGGTCCCTTCTGAAAGCCTCGAAGTGGGCCAGCAGGTGATGGGAGAGCAGTATCGGCTGGGCCCGCTGCAAGTGCGTGTAGCCGGGGACGACGAAACCTCGATGCTGCTCCGCCACCTCCACGAGCGCCCGCATTACGTCTCTCAGGCCCCGGCCTATTTCTTCCGCCGCCTCCCGGACGAAAAGGTGGAGGTCCAGGGCCACCTGGTCGTTGCGGCTGCGGCCCGTGTGCAATTTGAGCGCGACGTCGCCCACCAACTCCCGCAACCGGCGCTCGACGGCGGTGTGTATATCCTCGTCGGAAAGCGTCCACGAGAACTCGCCCGCCTCGACCTCGCCGAGCACCGACTCCAGCCCCCGTACGAGCTCCGCAGACTCTCTTCCCGAGACGATACCCTGCTCTCCGAGCATCCGGGCGTGGGCGATGGAACCCCGGATGTCGTAGGGCGCGAGCCGGACGTCGAACGGGATGGAAGCGTTCAGGCGCTCGAACGCCCCCGCCGGAGTTGTGCCGAACCTGCCGCCCCAGAGTGGCCGTCTGTTTTTTTCGCTCATGGCCGTGCAGTTTAGCGGAACAGTAGAGGGTAGGAGCGCGCCGCCGAAGGTGAAACAGCCCCGGCCCTCAGGCTTACGCCTGATTCAGGCGATCTCCGCAACCGACTGGTCTGCGCTGGAGCCACCCTGGAGCAGGTCCCTCTGGTACTTCCTTGCGGCGGACTTCAAGGTGCTCAGCCCGAGCGTCACGTTGCGCGTGCGGCTGCCGACGAGGTCTCGCCCCACGCTGTCGACGAACGCATCGTAGTCCAGGGCGAGAATTTCGGCCGGAGTAAGAGCTTCCCGGGTCACTTTTTCCAGGATCATGCTGGAGCCCGCCATGCTAAGCGTGTCGCCTTCGCCGGTAAAGGAGACGGCGTCTATCTCCCCGGCCTCATTGCCTCTCAGGTAGATCACCACCGACCCGCCGCACTCCGGGCTGCCGCCGGCCAGGACGACGTCCGCGCCGTCAAGAACCCCCTGGTGGCGGGGGTTCTTGACGTGGTCCACGAGGAACTCGATGCGGCTTTTGCGGTCCAAATCTCTACCGCGCTAGCGCTCGATGGGAGCCCGGACGGAGTTGCCCCACTCGGTCCAGGAACCATCGTAGTTGCGGACGTTGCTATAGCCGAGCAGGTAGTTGAGCACGAACCAGGTGTGGCTGCTCCGCTCCCCGATGCGGCAGTAGGCGATCACGTCGTCATCCTCCGAGAGGCCGGCCTTGCTCTCGTAGATTTCGCGTAGTTCATCGGCGCTCTTGAAGGTGCCGTCCTCGCGCACCGCCTGGGCCCACGGCACGTTCGCCGCGCCGGGGATGTGCCCGCCACGCAGCGCGCCCTCCTGGGGATAATCCGGCATGTGCAGGAGTTCGCCCGAGTACTCCAGGGGACTCCGCACGTCCACCAGCGGACCACTCTTCTCCAGGTGCTGCTCGACGTCCTCTTTGAAGGCCCGGATCTTCTCGTCGTCCCGTTCGGGTACCGGATACTCGCTCCGGGGGAACGTGGGCGAGATCTGGGTCATCTCGCGGCCCTCGGCTTCCCACTTGATCCGGCCTCCATCCATTACCTGGACTTTGTCGTGGCCGAAGAGCCGGAAGACCCATAGCGCGTAGGTCGCCCACCAGTTGTTCCGGTCGCCGTAGAAGACTACCGTCGTGTCGGGCGTTATGCCTTTCTCGCTCATCAACTCGGCGAAGCGCTCCGGATCCAGGTAGTCGCGCAATATGGGATCGTTGAGGTCCTCGACCCAGTCGATCTTGACGGCGTTTGGGATGTGCCCGATGTCGTAGAGCAAGACATCCTCATCCGATTCCACGATCCGGATGTTGTCGTCTTCCAGATGCTCGGCCACCCACTGGGTACTGACCAGGGCCTCCGGATGAACGTAGCCTTTCTCCTGTATCTCCTCCTGCATTGTGAAGCTCCTTTCGCCTCTACTAGCCAAACGAGACCGTATTCTAACGTATCTCCGACAAAAATTATCGGATTTAGCGTAAGATGGTCTCCGCTGCCAAAAGACGTGGACGTCGGGCGCCGCCGTGTAGTATTTTCTTCGAGGTACTGGCAGCTGCGGTGAGGAGATCAATGACCCACCAAGAACTAATCCGGGATGCTATCTCCGGGCGGTTGGAGCGGAACGCCGCCTACGAGCTGGCACGGCTCGTCACGGAGGATCCGGCCCCCGCGATGCGGGCCGCCGCGGAGATCCGGGACGAGGCTTTCGGGCCGCGCGTCAGTTATTCCCGCAAGGTTTTCGTACCGTTGACGAAGCTGTGCCGGGACAACTGCGGCTACTGCACCTTCGCCCATCCTCCGCGTCCCGGAGAGCGGGCATATCTCACCCCGGATGAGGTGCTCGGCATAGCCCGGGCCGGCGCGGCGGCGGGTTGCAAGGAGGCGCTATTCACGCTCGGAGACAAGCCGGAGAAGCGGTACCCTGAAGCCCGAAAGGAGCTCCGGGAGATGGGCTTCGCCAGCACCATCGAGTACCTGGTTCACTGCTGCAAGCTCGTGCTGGAGGAGACGGGATTGTTGCCGCACGCCAACCCGGGAGTTCTCTCCGAAGCAGAGGTTTCGGCTTTGCGGGAAGTGTCGGTCTCGCAGGGGATCATGCTGGAAGAGGTCTCGGGACGGCTGCTCGGGCGCGGCATGGCCCACTGGGCTTCGCCGGACAAAGTCCCGGAGAAGAGGCTGGAGACGCTGGAGGCGGCCGGGAGGCTCTCGGTACCGTTCACCACGGGGATCCTGATCGGGATCGGGGAGACGGTCGAAGAGCGGGTAGATACCATCCTCGCGATCCGGGACGTCCACGAACGGTACGGCCACGTTCAGGAATGCATCGTCCAGAACTTCCGGGCCAAGCCGGGGACCCGAATGGCGGGCTGGCCGGAGCCATCCGAGGAGGAGATGCTCGCGACCATCGCGCTCGCCCGGCTGCTCCTGCCGCCGGACGTTGCGGTTCAGGCGCCACCCAACCTGGCCGGCGTCCCCGAGAACGGCGAACCTTCTTACACCCGGTACATAGCCGCCGGCATCAACGATTGGGGCGGCGTCTCCCCCATCACCCCGGATCACGTAAACCCCGAACGTCCCTGGCCGCACCTCGAAGAGCTTGAGCGCGCCACCGAAAGCAAAGGGTACCTGCTCCTCGAACGGCTCGCCCTACACCCCGCCTACGCCACCGAGGCCGTACGGTGGGTGGACGAAAAGCTCCGGTCCAGGGTGTGGGCCGGAATCGACGCCGAGGGCTTCGCGCGGGTGGAGAGTTGGGCGCCGGGCACGACGGAGGAGCTACCGGAAAAGACGATCGCCGAGGCGCAGGGGCTGCGGCCGTCGAAGGTGCGCCCGGAGTTCGCGCGGGCGCTCGCCGGCGCCGGGGAGCGAGACCTGGACGAAGAAGAGATAGCCCTGCTCTTTACCGCCCGCGGCACGGAGCTCGCGGATCTGTGCCGGGTAGCAGACCAGCTGCGGCGGGAGGTATGCGGCGACGAAGTGACCTACGTTATCAACCGCAATATCAACTACACCAACCAGTGCTACTTCCGCTGCCGCTTCTGCGCCTTCTCGAAGGGGCCCAAGTCTCTCAACCTGCGGGGAGACCCTTATCTGCTCGACACGGAGGAAGTCGCCCGGCGCGCCCGGGAAGCTTGGGACAAAGGCGCGACCGAGGTGTGTATGCAGGGCGGCATCCACGGCCGGTTCACCGGTGAAAGCTACCTGGAGTATCTGCGGGCGGTAAAGGAGGAAGTGCCCGAGATGCACGTCCACGCTTTCACGCCGCTGGAGGTTTCGCAGGGGGCGCACACGCTGGGTATCTCCGTCGAAGAGTTCCTTGAGGACTTAAAGGAGGCGGGACTCGGAACGCTGCCGGGAACGGCGGCGGAGATCCTGGACGACCGGATCCGGGCCATCATCTGCCCCGATAAAGTGAACACCGCTGAATGGTCGGACGTCATGCGGGCCGCCCACGCCGTAGGGCTGCGCTCGACCACCACGATCATGTTCGGGCACGTCGAAGGCCCGGTGAACTGGGCGCGGCACCTTCTGGTATTGCGCGAGATCCAGGCCGAGACCGGCGGCTTTACGGAGTTCGTACCGCTGCCGTTCGTTCACATGGGCGCCCCGATCTTTCTGCAGGGCCGCTCGCGCCGGGGTCCGACCTTCGCCGAAACCCTCAAGATGCACGCCGTCGGGCGGATCGCGCTGCACGGCTACATAGACAACGTCCAGGTCTCCTGGGTAAAGCTCGGGGTTGAGGGGGCGAAGCTCGCCCTCCGGTCCGGTTGTAACGACCTCGGCGGCACGCTGATGAACGAGAACATCTCGCGGGCCGCCGGCGCCAGCCACGGCCAGGAGATGCTCCCCGAGGAACTCGAAGCGATGATCCTGGAAATAGGACGCCTCCCGAAACGCCGCACCACCCTCTACGAGACAGCCGGGCGGGTTTACTCCCCGGACTAACCCGGCACCTCCGCCCTTTACGGCCCGTCAACCGATCGGTTGATGGGCCTATCAACCATCCGACTCCCAAACTCTAGCCTCCAGGCCGATTACACCGGGGTCCCCTCCCCGGATACTAAAGCCGTAGACCAAGCTTCGGTGAACGGGAGCGAAGAGATGGACGGAATCCTGCAAGACCAACGGTTCGGCCGAGAGATAAGATCTCCGGTCACCCTGCTCCCCGGGTCCCCCATGGCGGACCCAACACTGATCTCGGCGTTCCCGTTACGCAGCGCTACCAGAGGAGTTTGAGAGTGGAAACCGCGATCCGCGTAGAAAACCTGTCCAAACACTACGGAGACACTACGGCCGTGAACAACGTCTCCTTCGAGGTCGAAGAAGGCGAGATCTTCGGCATCGTCGGTCCCAACGGCGCGGGTAAGACCACCACGGTCGAGTGCATTACCGGGATGCGCAAGCCGGACGGCGGCACGATAGCGGTTGCCGGCCTGGATCCTAATCGTCAGGGAACCGAGCTGCGCCGGCGAATCGGCGTGCAGCTCCAGCAGGCGGCGCTACCCGAACGCCTCAAGGTGTGGGAGGCGTTGGACCTTTACGCCAGCTTCTACGAAAAGCCGGTTGATTGGCGCGAACTCATGAAGCAGTGGGGATTGTCCGAAAAGCGCGACACCCGGTTCGAGAACCTCTCCGGCGGCCAGCAGCAGCGGCTCTTCGTGGCGCTCGCGTTGCTCAACGACCCGGAGATCGTGTTTCTGGACGAGATCACGACCGGCCTCGACCCCCAGGCCCGGCGGGCGAGCTGGGAGCTGATCCGCGGCATACGTCAGGCGGGCAAAACAGTGGTGCTCGTAACGCACTTCATGGACGAGGCCGAGCGCCTCTGCGACCGGGTGGCCATCGTGGACCGCGGCGAGATCATCGCGCTCGACAGCCCCGAAGCCCTGGTCCGCGACCTCGACGCCGAGACCACCGTCAGCTTCACCACCCCAGACGGTTTCGACCCGGAGAATCTACAAGATATACCGGAAGTCAGCAGCGTAGAGCGCGACGAGGATCGGGTGGTGGTTCGCGGGAGCGGTTCGCTGCTCGTGCGGGTCGTTGTCGCGCTGGACAAACAGGGCATCACCCCGGCGGACCTGAAGACCGGAGGAGCGAACCTGGAAGACGTTTTTCTCGCCCTCACGGGCCGGAAGATGCGAGATTAGAGGAGGACAAAGATGGAAGCTTTCTACAAGATGACCCTCACCGAGACCAAGCTGTTTCTGCGCGAGCCGATAGCCGTGTTCTTCAACCTGGCCTTCCCGACCATGATCCTGTTGATCTTCGCGAGTATCTTCGGCAGCGAGCAGGTCGGGGGTGGTTTGCGCGCCGTGGACTTTATGGCGCCGGCCTACACCGGCTTCGTAATCGGATCTATCGGCCTGATCGGGCTGCCCATCAACCTCGCCGAGTACCGCCAACGCGGCATCCTGCGCCGCCTGCGCGCTACCCCGGTACACCCCTGGACTATACTCACCGCCCAGGAAATAACGCAACTGCTCATGACGGCGCTCGGCATCGCGCTCCTGCTGGCCGTGGCGAGGGTCGCCTACGGGCTCAATATACCGGAGGCCCCGCTGGCCGTGATCCCGGCCTTCGTGTTCGCCAGCCTCAGCTTCTTCGCCGTTGGGTTCGTGATCGCCGGTCTCACGCCGACCGTGCGGGTGGCCCAGATCACGGGCCAGGTCATCTTCTTTCCCATGCTCTTCCTCTCCGGCGCCGCCGGCATTCCGCGCGAGCAGTTCCCGGATACGGTAAAGCTCATCTCCGACTTCCTGCCGCTCACCTACGTGGTAGAGCTGATCCAGGACCTCTGGATCGAGGGAACCTGGAACCTCCCGGCGCTCGCGGTGCTGGCCGGCGTCCTCGTCGCCGCTGCCCTGATCTCAGCCCGCACCTTCCGGTGGGAGTGATCCGGGTGGCCAAAGGCCTTCGTGGGCAGTATCCTCTTGGCTGGAACATGAGTGCCTTGCTATCACACCTCCGAAAACTCGGCGGGCGCCCCGCCCGCCGGGATGCGTGCGTCCCGCAGCACACCAACAACGTCTGGAACCGGTGGCACAGGGCTATGCACTTCGTGTTCTACGGTTTGCTGGCCTTCAGCATGATCCCGGCGCTCCTTGATGGCCCGGTGAACGGCCCGTATACCTGGAGATACGCTATCGTGGTCTGCGGTCTGGCATTGCTGCTCGGCGGATGGTACTGGCTACTCGTCGTAACGCCCCGGGTACGCGTCGAGGAGCGTCCGCTGCGGGCGTTGGGGTACTACGTGGTGGCGCTCGTAGTGTTCGCCGGGCTCATCTCGGTTCATCCGGCGTTCATGTTCCTGTCTTTCGTCTTCTACTGGCACACCTTCAGCCTCCTGCCAACCCGATGGGCCATTCCTGGAACGGCGGTGTTGTCGGTACTGCTCGTCTGGGTCAGCGGCGGGTCCGAAAGCCTGTCACAACTGGTATCGGCACCGGGGATCTTTATCTTCCTCGGCAGCCTGGTCGTTGCCGGCGTACTATCCCTTTTTATAGGCTCCATAATCGATCAGAGCGAGGAGCGACAGCGCCTGATCGAGGAACTCGATTCCACCCGCGCGGAGCTAGCGAAAGAAGAGCGCCGGGCCGGGATGCTGGAGGAACGCGGACGACTGGCGCGCGAGATCCACGACACCCTGGCGCAGGGCTTTATCAGCGTCGTCACCCACCTGGAAGCGGCTGATGCAGCGCTGTCCGCAGACGAAGAGTCCGGCCGCTGGCACCTGGATCAGGCCCGGCACACCGCCCGGGATAATCTGGTCGAGGCCCGCCGTCTGGTCCGGGCCTTACAACCGGAACTGCTGGAGAGCTCGTCCCTGCCGGAAGCGCTGGAAAGGCTGGCGCAGCGTTGGGCCGAGTCGTCCGGCGCGCGGGCCGGCGTTTCCGTCACCGGGGACGAACGCCAACTTCCGCAAGAGCTCCAGGTTACGCTGTTCCGGGTCGCGCAGGAGGCGTTTTCCAACGCCCGCAAACACGCCGGGGCGAGCCGGGTCGACCTCACGCTATCCTACATAGACGACCTGGTCGTGATGGACGTCCAGGACGACGGCGCGGGTTTCGATCCCGCCGTCTCCGAAAACGGCGCCGGGGGCGGATTCGGCCTGCGAGCGATGCGCGAGCGGATCGAGCGGCTAGACGGCTCGCTGCTGATAGAGAGTAAACCCGGTGAAGGAACGACGCTGGTTGCCACGTTACCGGTGAGTGCCATGACGGAGGGAACGGAGCCCTCGTGAAGACTTCGGTGCGCATAGTAATCGCCGACGACCACCCGGTCGTCCGGACGGGTCTCGAAGGGATGCTCTCCGGCCAGCCGGACTTCGAGGTGGTGGGCCAGGCCGCTGATGGCGCCGAAGCGGTGCGCCTGGCGTCCCGGCTAAAACCCGACGTAGTGCTCATGGACCTGCGGATGCCGGAAATGGACGGTGTCGCGGCGATAAGAGAGCTCCGGGACGAACTCCCCGGAATCCACATCCTCGTCCTGACTACCTACGACTCCGACGCAGACATCCTGCGGGCCGTCGAAGCCGGGGCAACGGGCTACCTGCTAAAGGACGCCCCGCGGGACGAGTTGTTCCGGGCCGTAAGGGCCGCCGCCCAGGGTGAGCCGCTCCTGGCACCCCGGGTTGCCGACCGGTTGATGCGCCGGATGCGGGAGCCGGAGCGGGACAAGATCAGCGGCCGGGAGATCGAGATCCTGGAGCTTGTTGCCCGCGGTAATAGCAATAAAGACATCGCGAAGAGCCTCTACATCAGCGAGGCGACCGTGAAGACGCACCTGATCCACACGTTCACCAAGCTCGGCGTCGACGACCGCACGGCCGCGGTAACCGCCGCACTGGAACGGGGCATCCTGAGGCTACGAGAGTAGCGGACACACCTTTCGGTCTATTCGGGCGCACGTGGCGCGGCAGCCTCGTATGCGTGCCCGTAACGGTACACCGTCGCTTCCCCGAACCGGCCCCCGATGAGTTGCACCCCTACAGGTAGCCCGGTGCCGGTCGAGCCACAGGGTATCGAGAGGCTGGGGAGTCCGGGCAGGTTGGTTGGTCCCGTCAGCCGGGTGAGCAACGCATCTACGGGCTCCTTTTGAGCACCTACCTCTACCTCTCTCTGCCCAACCTCCGGCGCCGGGGCGGGAACGGTCGGGGCCAGGATTACGTCCACCTCTTCCAGGACGCGTTCAAAATCTTCCAGGGCGCGTAGCTTGGTCTGTTGGGCCGCCACGTAGCGATGGGCTTTCAGGCGCTCTCCGGCGAGAAGGTATTCGCGGACTTCGTCGTCGAACTTCTCTGGAGCCCGCTCCAGCCGCTCCAGGTGAACGGCGTAGGATTCGGCGGCGAAGATCAGCCGTTGAGATTTCGAGGCCTCCTTCATACCGGGAACCTCGACTTCCCTGACCTGCGCGCCCAGGGAACGGAAAACCTCGATCGCCTCCCCCACCTTTTCTTCTACCTCGCTATCTAAATCGTCGAAGTAGAAGCCCGTAGGGACGCCGATAGTTCCTCCCTGGATCCCCCGCCGGAGGAGCCGGGTAAAGTCTTCGATCGGCCGGTCTGCCGAGTAGGGGTCTTGGGGATCGGGGCCGGCTATAGCATTGAGCAGGATCGCGTTGTCTTCCACGGTGCGGGTTATGGGCCCGACGTGGTCCAGGCTCCACGACAGCGGAAACACGCCGCTCTTGCTCACGCGGCCAAAGGTCGGCTTCATGCCCACCACCCCGCAGAGCGCCGCGGGTATCCTGACCGATCCGGCGGTGTCCGTGCCCAGAGCGCCGTGGCAGAGGCCCGCCGCCACAGCCGCCCCGGAGCCGCTGCTGGAGCCGCCGGAGACTCTATCCGGATCATGGGGGTTCCTGGTCGGCCCGAAGAAAGACCTGTCCCCGGTCCCGCCGCAGGCGAACTCGTGGGTGTTGGTCTTGCCCACTACGATGGCGCCGGCCTCTTCGAGCTTCGACACGACGGTGGCACTGTAACCGGGAACGTAGTCTTCGAAGAACGCGGAGCCCATCGTGGTGCGGGCGTACTCCGTGTAGATGATGTCCTTGAGCGCCACGGGAACACCGTGCAGCGGACCCCGGTACCTGCCGGCCATTATTTCGCCCTCGGCCCGCCTCGCCTGTTGCAAAGCCCTCTCCGGCAACACCGTGACGAAGGCGTTGAGTTCTCCGTCGGCGGCTGCTATCCGTTCCAGGAGGGTCTCTACCACCTCCACGGGAGACGTATGTTGGTCGCGCAGGGCGGCGGCCAGCAGGGCGAGCGAACTGTAGGGTCCATAAGACATCACGTTTGTTCCACGATGTTCAAGATGCTGCGCCCACCCGGAACCCCTGAGTACTTTCTCCACGTTCAGCTCCGTGCCCGGCACTATTGGCCGAGCGAGTACGGATACAAACCCATCGCGCAAGATAGACCTGCTCGCGACTCCACGAAACCGTCAAGATCTCAGGTTCCACCTAGCTCGTACTACCCGCGGCGGTTTCGGCCACGTCGCCAGCAAAATCCACGTCCCTGGTCTCCGGGCCCCACAAAGCTCCTATAAAGATAAGGAGAGCACCTACTATCAGGAGCACGAGTACCGTGTACTCAGAAGGCATGAAGGTTGCGAGACCTGCCTGGTAAAAGGCGTAGAAGGCGGGAACCATAACCGCCAGACTATAGCCGATACCATAACCGGACGCGCGAACACCCACGTGGAAGCGCTCGTTCACGTAAGCCGGTATGATCGCGAACGGAGCATCTACCAGAACGATTATTGCGGTCACCAGCACAAGAGTCGCAAGGAAGCTATCCGGGGCAGTTCTTATGAGCAGGTAATAGAGGAAGGTCGCCAAACTCGCCATGATTACGCTCATCACGATGAAGAAGGTTTTGCGTCCTATCTTCTGGCTAATCATTCCCGCCGCGACATTCACGGGAATGAGCAGAGTATAGGCAATAACCAACGTTATCGTTAGGACACTTCCAGTAAGTCCCACCGTATTGCTGAGTATGCCAGGAAGTATGGCGGCAACCGTCTGCAGAGATAGCCACAAGCCGCTCATCAGGAGAAAAACCTGCAAGAAGTTCTTCAGGCTCGCACCTCGGAACAGGGTCTTGATCGGGGCCTCATCCCGCTCAGAGCGCTGCCAAAGCTCCGACTCACTGACCGAGTAGTAAAAGTAAGCTACGAACGCGAAAGCGAGCCCAGCCCCGATAAAGAACGGTATCCTCCACCCCCATTGAACGTAGGCAGAGTTAACCCCCTCAGAAGGCATCAAGAAGAGCAGCAACATAGTGATTAGCGAAATGGAGGCGTAGGACAGCGGGAAACCACTGTTGATTATCCCGCTGTACAGGCCCCGCTTTGCCTTGGGCGAGTACTCCATGGCCAACGGGATCGCCGCCGTGTACTCTCCACCCACGAAAATGCCGTCGATGAAGCGAAACAAGATGAAGAGAACTATCGCCACGATTCCCCACTGCTGGTAACCCGGCAGGACCGCCATCAAGACGCTCATGACGCCGAACCCGCCCACCGCGATCATCGCCGCGGGTTTCCGTCCTATTGTATCGGCGAAGTGCCCGAAGATGGCGGCTCCCAGCGGTCGTCCAACAAGGGCAACCGCGAAGATCGTGGCGAGGACGATCGAAGTTGCTCCGGCACTCAGGTCCGGCGACACGAAATAGGCTATAGCCGGGGCCAATACTATGATCGGCAGGTAGATATCGAACATGTCTACGAAGAAACCAAGGAAAGCTCCTCGTAGGGCATGCTTTGCCCTGGGATCCAAGCCCAGGTCTCTTTCGGTGGCCTCGGCTGGCATGCACCCCTTCTACGCGGCTATTGTCCAGCTGTCACTTCAACCTGGTCCCAACAGCCTTACCTCCGCCATCCTCTCTCCGAATGGCCGTAGGTGGCGTTCAACAACCGCACGACGTCCCGGTAGGCGCGCAGGGTTTTTCGCGATCCCAAATAGTTCCCCACCAGAAGCCCCACGGCGAGCCCGGCGGCGACGGGCGCGGCCTGGCGGAGCGCCGGCATCCCGACGACGGATAGCATGTCCAGGGAGTCGTCGCCGGCCGGCGCCGGGGCCGGTTGGCCAGCCCCGCCGCCCTGACGGCCGGTTGGCGCGGTCTGGGCGCCTCCGGCGGCTTCTCCCGTCGAGTCGGCTTCCTGGCCGTTCTCAGCAGGTTCGTCGGTTTCTTCGGCGGGCGCCTCCTCTCCGTTGGCGGAGAGTACCTGGGATTCGAGGTTGCGGGCGAACTGGTCCAGTAGCTTCTGCGAAACATTGCCGATAGCGCCCCGCCCGAACTGGGCCACCTTGCCGCGGACTTCCATGTCGGTGTCGAGGCTGAGGACGCTCTGGGAGTCGGAGCCCGAGACCGCCGCGGTGATGGTCGCTTCGGCGCTGCCCTGGCCCTGGGTTTCCCGCCCGGAGGCTTCCATCACCGCCCGGTAGTTGTCGTAGTCTATTTCGCGGAAGTACAGGGTTCCCTGGTAGGACGCCGTTATGGGGCCTACCTTTACCTTGACGGTGCCTTTGTAGGTGTCTTCGTCTTCCTGCTCGTCTATGCTGGCTCCCGGCAGCAGCGGCGCCACGCGCTCCACGTCGGCCAGGATCTCGAAGAGCTCGTCCGGCGGCGCCGAGACCTCTATCTCGTTCTGGATCTTCATCTCTATCTCCCGGTCTTTAGAGGTCCATCAGGGCCTTGCGCTGGCCGCCGTCTATCGGTACGTGGGCGGCGTGGACGAAGCTCGCCCTCGGAGAAGCCAGGAAGGTAACCAGGTTGGCGACCTCTTCCGGTTCGCAGATACGCCCGAACGGGATGCTGCCTACCGCCAACTCGTGGGCCCGTTCGCGATCTACGCCCTTGTCCCGGGCGAACGCCTCTTCCAGTCCTTCCCACCGGTCGGTGTTCACCGGGCCGGGATTGACGGTGTTGATCCGGATACCGTAGGGACCGTACTGCTCGGCCATCGCGGAGGCGAAGTTGATGTCGGCGGCGTTGGCAACACCAGCGGTGGTCTCCCAGTAGGATGGCTTGAGCCCGTCGTTGCCGACCACGAGGACCACGCTGCCGCCCCGCTGCTCCTTCATCCGCGGGAGCACGGCCCGGCACGCCCGCACGTAGCCCATGAGCTTCAGGTTCAGGCTGCTGAACCACTCGTCCTCGGTCAGTTCCTCCAGGAGGCCGCCGGGGGAGCTGCCCGCGCACGTGACGAGGATGTCTAGTCTGCCGAAGGTGTCGATGGTCTCGTCCACGGCCCGTTCCACGTCTTCGGGGTCCGTCATGTCACCGGCGATCGGCATCACCTGCTGGCCCGTAGCATCCGACAGTTCTTTGGCGGTTTCTTCCAGCGCCTCTTTACCCCGGGCGGTGGCGACGACCGTACATCCTTCTTCCGCGAGCTGCCTGGCGGTCTCCTTACCGATGCCCTTGCTCGCCCCCGTAACAAACGCTACCGAACCTTCCAATCCAAGATTCATCCTGCACTCCTTTCGACTCGACCAACTAACGTCAACAACCTGGCTAATTCTCCTCTTGGGCAAGCTCGATCAGCTCATCTTGCAACACCTTTCCCATTTCGTTGCGAGGAAACTCTTCGACCTCAAAGAACCTTTTGGGGACCTTGTAGGAGCTCAGCTGCTCGCGGGCGTGGGCCTCCAACTCCCCGGTCTCCACCGGACGATCCTGGCCGGACACGACGAAGGCGACGACCTCCTCCCCCCACCGCTCCGACGGCACGCCCACGACCGCCGCGCCGTCGACCGCGGCGTGGCTCTCCAGGGCAAACTCGACCTCCCGCGGGTAAACGTTCATACCGCCGGTGATGATCAACTCCTTCAAGCGGCCCGTTATGGCGAGGCGTCCGTCTTCGGGGTCCACCCTCCCGACATCTCCGGTCCGGAACCATCCTCCCGGATAGAAGCTCTCTTCGGTCGCCTCCGGCCTCTCCCAGTATCCCGCGAAGACCTGCGGTCCCCGCAGCAATATCTCGCCGGCTTCTCCGGGAGGCAGAGGGTTATTCTCACCGTCGACGACCAAAAGCTCGGTTCCCGGCAGGGGGAAGCCAACGGAGCCGAACTGGCGTTCGCCCTCGTACGGATTGGAGACGCTGAGGCCGGTCTCGGTGCTCCCGTAGCGCTCGAGGACCTTCTGTCCCAGAACTGAGGAGACTTTCTGGGCGAGCTCGGGAGACAGGGCCGCGGATCCCGACGCGGCGAGCCGGAGAGACGAGAGGTCCTTCTCCCCGATCCCATCCCATCCGGCCAGCTTCTCGTAGATGGCCGGAACGGCGAAGATGACGGTGGCTTTCTCCGACTCTACCGTGGAGCAGAACAGCTCCGGGTCGAAGCTGCTGTGGACCACGGCCCGGGCGCCGGAGAGGAGCGTGATCTGGGCTCCGCTGAGCCCGTGCTGGTGGGAGAACGGCAGGGCGTGTACGAGCACGTCTTCTTCGGTCCACCGCCAGGCCCACATCGCGCCCCGGAGCGAGGCCAGCAAATTCCCGTGCGTCAGCGGGGTTCCCTTGGGCTCCCCCGTCGTACCGGAAGTGTAGGCCAGCATCGCCCCGTCATCGCCGGATCCTCCGCCCGGCTCCAGGGGCTCACCCTCGGAGATCGCCTGCTCCAGGGTGGCTATTTCTTCCTCCCCAGCCCCCCGGAGCGCCACGAGCCGTTCGAGCCCGCCACCGGCGTTTGCTATGTCCCTCAGACGGCCCAGCGCGTCGCCCTCGGCCAGCGCGCAGGAGGCGCCGCTGTCCTCCACGAAGTGGCGCAGCTCGTATTCGGTAAGCCCGGCTCCGGCGGGGACCACTACCGCGCCCGCCCGGAGGATTCCCAGGTAGGCGACGAGAAACTCGACGGAGTTGTTTCCGCAAAGGACCACCCGCCGGCCGGAGCCGACGCCGCGCTCCTCCAACCAGCCGCCCAACCTGGCGGCCCGGCGGTCGAGCTCCCCATGGGTTACGGTCTCGCCGTCGATGGTGAGGGCAACCTCGTCGGCCACCCGGCCCGCTACCCGGTGAAAAGCCCGGGGCAGAGTTCCCTCCGCCAGCTCCGCCCGCAACGAGCCGGCGTCGACTTCCCTACCGAGATGAAGTTCCCAGGCCTCCAGGGTCCCCGGCGCCAGATCCTCCGTACCGCCGGGCCCGCTCAACGGGTGCCGTCCTCTTCGCGGGATAGCAACGCCTCGACGGAGCCCGACCAGTCGGCGCGGTTGGAAGACCGTTCCTCCCGCAGCGCATCCCGATATCCGGAGGTTTCACCCACCACGCGCTTCACCCGCCCAACCGCCTCGGGGTCCAGGCGCGAGATCTCCGAAGCGAGCTCGACGGCCGCCGCTTCCGGGTTCTGGTCGAGCCGGTCTACCAGCCCGATAGACAACGCCTCTTCCGCTCCCACGGGCCGCATGGTGAGGCAAAGGTCCAGCGCCCGCCCCCGGCCTACCAGAGAAGGCAACGCCCAGGCCGCAACCGCCAGACCGTGGCCCGGGCCGGCAACCCGCAGCTTTGCCCCGGCACCGGCTACCCGCAGATCCCCGGCGACGGCCAGTTGAATTCCGGCACCGACCGCGTAACCCTCGAGCGCCACGATTATCGGGACCGGCAGCCGAACCATCTTCTCGTAGAGCTCGTAGAGGAGGTCGCTCACCGCCGCCCGCTCTTCATCCCCGAGGTCCAGGTCCGCGCCGGCGCAGAACGCTTCCGGGGTGGAGGACCCGAGCACGACGACCCGCTCCACTACCCCGTCGAACGCCGCCATGAGGGCGTTTACCATAGCCTCGTTTACGGCGTTCCGCCGGTCCGGCCGGTTGAGCCGGAGCCGCAAGACGTTCTCCGCCGGGCGGTCGACCAGGAGTTCGTTCGACTCAACCATCTGCTCGGTCAACCGGCTCGCAGAGCTCGACCAGGATTCCTCCGAAAGATGCCGGATCCAGGAAGGCGATGCGCATGCCGCCCGCCCCCGGTACCGGCGCATCCCCCAGCGGCTCGATGCCTCGCCCGCCGAGCTCCGCGAGGGCCGCATCGAGGTCGTCTACCTTGAACGCCACGTGCTGGATACCCGGCCCGTGTTCTTTCAAGTAGTCGGCGTTGGAGCCCTCATTGGTGCGGGGCTTTATGAGCTCTACCAGCGTCTCCCCGCAAGGGAGGAACGCGATGTCCAACTCGTCCCCGTACTGCTCGAAGTGGTCCAATTCCAGCCCCAGATCCTCGGTGAAGCTCCGTACCGCCCCCTCGAGGTCGTCCACGATGATGCCCAGGTGGTCTACGCGCTCGAGCCTCACCGGCCGAGCTCCGCGACGACGCGCGTCGGCCCTCCGTTTTCGCCGACGAGCTTTAGCGGGTAGGCCGTGATTTCGAAGCCGTCCCTCGGCAACTCAGACAGCCGCATGAGGTTCTCGATCAGGAGCACCTCCGCACCCAGCAGGATCTGGTGGTTGGGCCACGGCTTGGTGTCGTCCACGGCGAAATCCAACCCCAGCGCGGAAGGCGCCGCCTCGGCCAACGCCCGGGAGGCGTCTTCGGCGAGATAGGGGTTCTTGGCGTAGAGGCTCTCACTCTGCCAGGTCTGGTCCGACCACCCGCTCGCCAGTATGAGGATCGTACCTTCCACCTCCGAAGGCTCGAACCCCGCTTCCTTCAAATGCTCCAGGGTTATCTCATCTCCCGGAACTGCCAGCTCCCGAAGGTCCAACCGAACCCCCGGCCGGCGAAACCTGTCTATCGGTATCTCGTCGATGGTCGCACCATCCTCCACGATGTGCGACGGCGCGTCTACGTGGGTTCCCGTATGGATGCTAAACGTCGCCAGCGTGTTCCGGATTCCATCCCGCTCCAGCGTCGTTAACGGCTCCATCTGAGGACACGGATGCCCGGGGACCGGGATCGTATTCTCCGAGAACGGCATGGTCAGATCTAGGCTGCTCATCCCTCTATCCACCCTCTCGATAGCTTTGTATCACCCTGAAAGATAATATATTATTAAATCGGCGTTGTAAAGTGTGAGTCTAACGCCGGGCCCTTATACTGGCGTGGGAGTAAAGAACGAAGGAAAGGGGGCGAGTTGAAGCCAGCCGCCTTCGAGTATCGGCGGGCACGAACCGCTGAGGAAGCCGTAGATCAAGTCGCAGAGTTAGGCGAAGACGCCAAGCTGCTGGCCGGTGGCCAGAGCCTGGTGGCGATGATGAACTTCCGGCTGGTCCGCCCGAGTGCCCTGGTGGACATTACCGGGATACCGGACCTGAGGTATATAGAGCCGTACGAGGAGGGGATCAAGATCGGGGCCCTCACGCCCCACCGCTGGGTGGAGGTGATGGAGGATCCGGACCTGCCGGAAGGTTTCACGGTGCTAAAGCGCGCGGCCCGCTGGGTCGGGCACTATCCGATACGGGTCATCGGCACCTTCGGGGGCGCCATCGCCCACGCGGACCCGACGGCCGAGTGGTGCATGCTCGCGCTGCTATTGGACGGCGAGATCGTGGCGCGGGGGCCTGAGGGGGAGCGGGTGATACCGGCCTCGGGTTTCTTCTACGGGTTCTTCATGACGGAGCTCGAACCGGACGAGATGATCGTCGAAGTACGGTTCCCCAGGCCGGCGCCGCACGCCGCGATCCAGGAATTCGCCCGCCGGGCCGGAGACTTCGCCATCGTATCCGCCGCCGTAGATCTGGATATTGACGGTGGCGAGTGCCGGTCCGCCGGCATCGTACTCGGGGGCGTCTCGGACGTACCCCTGCGGGTATCCGAAGCGGAGCAGGTGCTGGAGGGCGCGGACGTAGGGCCGGAGGCTTTCGAAGAGGCGGGACGCAAGGCCGCGGAGGAGATAGACCCGGCCTCCGACGTCCAGGGTACCGCCGAGTTCCGGCGGGACCTGGCGGCCGTGCTGGTCAAGCGGGCACTTCTGGAGGCGGCAGACGATGTCGGGTAACGGTTCTTCACGTAAGTGGGTAGGCCAGTCGCTCCCCAGGACCGAGGATGCGCGCCATCTCACGGGCCGGAGCGTGTTCGTGGACGACCTCGAACGTCCCAACCTGCTACACGCGGCTTTCGTGAGATCGCCTTACGGAGCCGCGCGCATCGAGAGTATTTCGGTGGAAGAAGCGCTGGAGGTACCCGGTGTAGAGACGGTCATCACGGGCCTGGACCTGGAGGCCATTCCGGGACTCCGGCCGATGCTCAACCGCGAGGAGTTCGTCGGGGTCGAGACACCGCTACTCGCCGAAAACAAGGTACGCCACGCCGGCGAGCCGGTAGCCCTGGTACTGGCCGATACACCCCACGCCGCGGAGGACGGCGCCGAAGCCGTCGTAGTAGATTACGAGCAGGAGGAGCCGGTGGCTTCGCTCGACGCGGCGCTCGCCGATGACGCCCGAACCGTCCACGAAGGCATGGAAAACAACGTAAAGCTGGACGTACAGAGCCCCAACGAGCGAGAAGTAGACGAGGCATTCGGGCGGGCCTCAGTAGTCGTCGAGGGTACTTTCGAGACTGCCCGGGTTACGGCGGTGCCGATGGAGATGCGGGCATGCCTGGCCGAATGGGACGGGCGGGAAGACAAGCTGGTGCTGCACACCTCGACCCAGGTGCCCCACATAGTCCGGACCGCGCTCGAAGAGGTGCTGGACCTGCCTCACCAGCGCATCCGCGTGATAGCGCCGGACGTAGGCGGGGGCTTCGGACAGAAATGCGTCGTCAGCCGCGAAGAGTTGACGATCTCCGCCGTCGCCCGGCGTCTGAGACGTCCGGTAAAGTGGGCCGAAGACCGGCAGGAAAACCTGACGGCCGCGTTCCAGGGACACGAACAGCGGTACGAAGCTTCTGCGGCCTTCGATCAGGACGGGAAGCTCCTGGCGCTCAAGGCGGACATCCTCTGCGACGTGGGGGCGTACTCGTGCTTCCCGTTCACGTACGGGGTAGAGCCGCTCATGGCCTCCACGGAGATGCCGGGTCTCTATCGTCTGGAGCACTACTGGTATCGGGCGCGGGCCGTGGCGACCAACAAGGCACCGATGGCGCCCTATCGCGGCGTGTCGCGGCCGCAATTCACCCTGGCCATGGAGCGTCTCATGCAGAAAGCCTCCAAAGAGCTGGGCCTCGAAGCGGTCGAGGTCCGGCTCCGAAACCTGGTCACCAAAGACGAGTTCCCCTACGAAAGCCCGACCGGGGTCGTTTACGATCCCGGTTCCTACATCGAGTCACTCGAAAAATGCTCCGAGGCTCTCGGGCTCGACGAATGGAGGGAGAAGCAGGAAGCAGCGCGGCGGGAGGGACGCCTGATCGGGCTCGGTTTCTGTTGCTTCGGGGAGCGAACAGGCTACGGGACGCGCGCTTTCGCCCTCAGGAAGATGGATATCACGCCGGGCCACGACAACGCCCACTTGAGGATGGACCCCTCGGGCCACGTGTCCATCACGGTCGGCACCTCCGGGCACGGGCAGGGACACGAGACCACCCTCGCCCAAATCGCCGCCGACGAACTAGGCATATCTCCGGACAAGATCGTGGTTCGCCACGGTGACACCGAGGCCACGCATCACGGCTGGGGCACTTTCGCCAGCCGCTCGCTGGTCATCGGGGGCGGGGCGACCAAGAAGGCGGCTGTCGCCCTGGCAGAGCGGATAAAGGAAATCGCGAGCCACCTGCTAGAGGCGAACCCCGACGACCTGGAGATCGAGGACCACTGGGTATTCGTGTCCGGATCTCCAGACCAGTACGTAGAGGTGGCCGACGTGGCGAGGGCGGCCTTTCTGGAGGCCCACCGGCTGCCCGAAGGAGTTGCCGGACACCTGGAGAGCCGGGACGGCTTCGATCCCCCCGGCACCTTTTCCAACGCCACGCACGGCGTAATGGTGGAGATCGACCCGGAGACCGGAGACGTTCGCATCGACCGGTACCTGGTGGTAGAAGACTGCGGCGTCATGATCAACCCCATGATCGTCGAGGGCCAGGTGCGGGGCGGCATCGCCCAGGGTATCGCCGCGGCGCTCTACGAACAGCTCGTCTACGGCGAGGATGGGCAACCGCTCAGCTCCACGCTCATAGACTACCTGGTCCCGACGGCGGCTGAGATTCCACCCGTGGAGATCCTCCATTTGGAGACGCCCTGCGAGTACACCGAAACCGGGGCCAAAGGCGTGGGCGAAGGTGGTACCATGGGCGCGCCCGGCGCCGTCGCCAGCGCGGTGGCCGATGCCCTGATGCACCTGGACATCGAGATCGACCGGCTCCCCATAACCCCGGACCGGCTACTGGCCGCGATCAAAGAGGCCCGAAAGAACGAGGGGGACGATTCATGAGAGATATCCACACCGTCAGGGTAACCGTCAACGGCCACGCCCACGAGGTCGCCGTCGAATCCCGCAAGACCCTCGCCGACATGCTGCGGCATGATCTCGGGTACAAGGGCACCCACCTGGGATGCGAGCACGGAATTTGCGGCGCGTGTACCGTGCTGCTCGACGGCCTCCCGGCCCGCTCGTGCCTGGTCTTCGGCGTCCAGGCCGATGGGCGCGAGATCGAGACCGTCGAAGGCCTGGAGTCGGACGGAAAACTAAACCCCCTCCAAGAAGCGTTCTCCAACCACCACGGGCTGCAGTGCGGTTTCTGCACCCCCGGGTTTTTGATGCTGGCTACGGCGTTCCTGCGGGAGAACCTGGATCCGACGGAGGAACAAGTGCGGGAGGCCGTATCGTCGAACCTGTGCCGGTGCACGGGTTACCAGAGCATCGTCGAGTCGGTCCTGGCCGCGGCGGGCGGGGACGTAGAGCCCAAAGCCCAGGCCGGGAACGGTGATCATACAGAAGGTATCTCACCCCTGCGCTCTGCGGGGGACCACGACCAGTGAGCAGCGTCGGCAAGCCGGTTCGGCGGCTGGAAGACGGGCGCCTCCTGCGCGGGCTCGGCCGTTTCGTCGACGACGTGGACCGTGCCGGCCAGCTCTGGATGCGGGTACTCCGGTCCTCCCTCGCGCACGCCCGCATCGAGGGTATCCGGGTGGACGCGGCGCTCGCGCTCGAAGGCGTCGAAGCCGTTTATACCGGGGAGGATCTGGCCTGGGCCGACCCGATCCCCATCCGCACCAGCACCCAGCAAGACCTCGACGACTACCTTCAACCTATCCTGGCGCGCGAGCGGGTACGGTACGTTGGAGAACCCGTCGCGGTGGTGTTGGCCGAGGACCCCTACCTCGCGGAGGACGCTGCCGAGCTGGTCGAAGTCGAGTACGAAGAGCTACCGCCCGTCCTGGACCCCCGGGACGCGGTCGAGGAGGATGCCCCGCAACTCAGGGAGGAGTCGGGCAACGAAGCCGCCACCCTCTCTATGGGCTACGGTGACGTCGAAGAAGCCTTCCGGGATGCGGAGCAGGTCGTCGAGACCGAGGTCAGGATCGGCCGCCACTCGGGGGTTCCGCTGGAAACCCGCGGCCTCGTTGCCGAGTACGACGCCGGCAGCGACCACCTCACGATCTGGGGCGCCACCAAGGTGCCGCACTTCAACCGGCGGGTGCTCTCCCAGATGCTGGGCCTGCCGCTGAACCGGATCAGCATGAAGAAGTCCGACGCCGGGGGCGGCTTCGGCGTCCGGGGAGAGTTCTATCCGGAGGATTTCCTGGTCCCTTATCTGGCCCGCGAAAAGCGGCGGCCGGTGAAGTGGATCGAGGACCGGGCCGAGCACCTGGTGGCGACCAACCACTCCCGGGACCAGGTCCACAAGATCGCGGCGGCTTTCGACGACCAGCACCGGCTGCTCGCCCTGCGCGACGAGGTCTGGCACGACAACGGCGCCTACGCTCGCACCCACGGCGTCATCGTGGCCGACCTGACGCTGGCGATGCTCCCAGGTCCATACCGGCTTCCCGCCTACGAAGGAACCGCCCACTTCGCGATGACCAACAAGACCCCGTGCGGCACCGTCCGGGGTCCGGGCCGGTTCGAGGGAACCTTCGTCCGCGAGCATCTGCTCGACGTGGCGGCGGCGGAGCTCGGCATCGGCCGGCTGGAACTGCGGCGGATCAACCTCCTGGAGACCTCCGAGATACCGCACACCCGCCCACTATCGACGCTCGGAACCGACGTGGTCCTCGACGCCGGAGACTACAAGGGGCTCCTCGACAAGGCCCTGCAAGAATCCGGCTTCGAGAAGTGGGAGGACGAAGTGCGCGGGCTCCGGGAGCAGGGGCGCCTGGCGGGAACGGGCGTCGGATACTTTCTCGAAAAGAGCGGGCTCGGTCCCTACGAAGAAGCTTCGGTGGATGTGGACCCCACCGGGGCGGTGCGCGTGATCACCGGCGGCGCCTCTCTCGGCCAGGGTATAGAGACGGCCCTCGCGCAGATAGCCGCCGACGAGCTGGCCGTGGACCCGGAGGAGATCGAGGTGGTCCACACGGACACGGACCTGCTCCCCGACGGCGTGGGCTCCTGGGCGAGCCGCTCGACCGTCGTTGGCGGTAGCGCCGTAATGCTCGCGGCAAAGGCGACCGCGGAGAAAGCCCTGGAAGTCGCCTCCGAAATGCTGGAGGTGTCCACCGAAGACCTCTACCTGGAGTCCGGACGGGTAAGGGTGACCGGCTCCCCCGACAGGTCTTTCTCTCTGGGAAAAATAGCGGCCGCCTGCGAGCCTTACAACGCCGCGGTTCGGGTGGAGACGCCGGGTCTCGGCGCTCGCCGCACCTTCTCCGTGGATCACATGACCTATCCCTACGGCGTCCACCTGGCGCAAGTCGAGGTCGACCCGGAGACGGGCGCGGTGGAGATCCTGCGCTACTTCGTCGCCTACGAAGTAGGCCGGGCGGTCAACCCGGCACTCGTCGAAGGACAGCTCGTCGGCGGCGCCGCCCAGGGGCTCGGGGGAGCCTTGTTCGAGGATTTCCGCTACGACGACTCGGGACAACCCCTCGCCGCGAACTTCATAGATTACCTGGAACCCACGGCGGCGGAAGTACCCCGGGTGGAGACCCTGATCTGCGAGGACGCACCATCCCCGGACAACCCATTGGGGGTCAAAGGCGCCGGCGAGGGAGGAACCGTCGGGTGCGGCGCGGCGATGGCCAGCGCCATAGAGGACGCTCTGGGGATGCCGGGAGGGATCACCGCCCTCCCCATAACCCCCGACGTGGTACGCTCCCTCGCCCGTCGCAGGGAAGCGGCAGAGGGATAGACCCTCTGCCCCAGGTTCCCCTACGTGCTCGCCGCGTAGATTATGAGGCGCCCTTGTCCTTGAGGGCCCCGTTCACGTAGTCGATAAACTCGTTGGCCTTTTCCTCGGGAGCGCTCGTAGCCAGGCTAACGCCGATGTAGAGCGCGACGGAGACTATGAGGCCCCAGATCCCGGAAGCCTGTCCCAGGAAGTTCGTCTGGGTGACCTCCAGGAAGGCAACCAGCAGTCCCCCGCCTATGACGCTCGAAAGGACGCCTGCCGCGGTTCCCCGTTTCCAGAAGAACGCCCCGACTATTGCCGGAACCGTTACCAGGAGCCCCGCCGAAGAGGAGACGGCCAGCACGGCGATCAGATCCAGCCGGAGGCTGGCGAACAAGAGCGCCAAAACCGCTATGATGGGGATGACGATCTTGCCGGCCAGGAGCTGCCGGCTCTCGTCGGTCCTGCCCGGTGCGTTGCCGTAAACGTCGCGCGCCACCATGGAGGATAGCGTGAGCAGGATGGAGTCTATGGTGGAGATAGCAGCGGCCAGGATTCCGACTATCACGATCACCGCAATGAACGGCGGCACCAGCTCAGACCCCAGCAGGCTCGGCGAGGCGAGGTCAGAGGCCTCCAGCTCCGGGAAGCGTACCAGCGCCGAGAACCCCCACAGCACCGCCACGACCGTGTAGAAGAAGCCCAGAATGAGGAACCCCAGGAGCAGTCGCCGCAAGCTCTTCATGCTACCCAGCATAAAGAGCCGCTGGCTCACCTGCGGGTTGGTGAGGCTGAAGAAGAACCACGGCAGCGTCAGGCCCAGGAACACGCTAAAGGTAAAGAACCCGTTGCCCGGCACGCTGAGGAAGCCCGGATGCTCCTCGGAAACCCGGCTGAAGAGCTCCCCGAAGCCGCCCAGGCCGCCGACCACCAGCAACACGGCCACGGCAGCGGTTACGATCATGATCACCATCTGCAGCGCGTCGGTCCAGGCGACGGAGCGAATGCCCGCAACGAAGGCGAAGAAGATGGCGAGCACCGTTGCGAGCAGTGTCCCTACCGTGAACGAGAGCGCCCCTCCGGTAGCGCCGTCCAGCAGCAAGCCGATGCCGGCGAGCTGAACCGCGCTGTAGGGAATTAGGAACACGCAGCTCGCCAGGGCGGTAACCACCGCGACCGCCCGGCTACCGTATCTATCTCCCAGCATCTCCGTCGGCGTGATGTAGTTGAACTTCTTTCCGGCCAGGAGAAACCGCGGCCCGAAGAAAGCAACCAGAACCAGCCCCGAGAAGTAGATCATCTCGAACCCGAGAGCCCCCACGCCGCCGGCGTAGGTTAGTCCGGCAAGACCTACCAGCATGAACGCGCTGTAGGTCGTGGCGGCGTAACTCAGGGCCCCGATAACACCCCCCATCGAACGGCCCCACAGGAAGTATTCCGACATTCCCTGTCCCATACCACCGCGAACGATCACCGCTATGGATACAGCTATCAGGATATAGATGCCTATGGAACCCCAAACAAGCCATACACTCATCGCTCTAGTCCCTCCAGCTGCTCGTGATCAAGGCTATAACCGCTATCGCCAGCGCCCCGAAAACCACCCAGAATAGAAACGCCCCGTACCAGGCATCTACCCCGGACAACACCGTATAGGGCACCACGTAAGCCAAAAGCACCAGGACCAGCACCACCCCGGCCCAGGCAAAGCCCTTACGTTCCATTAATCAACGCCTCCTTGTATTCGTCCTTTCTCAAAAACCTTGCTCAAACGCGATGCACACCTTTCTTTTCCAGCCAGCTCCTTTACCCTATGACTCCGTTTCGATCTCCTTCAGCAAAGAAGTGATCTTCGATAGGGCCTTGGATCTATGCCTGTCCTGAACGGCGAGAGCCCGGAATACGTCTTTTTCCCTGCAGGCGTCGAGGAGCTCCCGGTGGTCTTCTTGGGCATGCTCGTACCAGATCGAATCGAATATGAGCCCGCGGTACGCTTCGGTGTTCTGCCAGAGAATCTCGATCAAGCGGTAAAGCCTCGGTAGCTCCGCGCGTTCGAACAGCAAGAGATGGAAGCGCCGGTTGGCCTCCGTATAGTCGAGAACGTCGCCGGCGTTGGCGAACTCATCCATCTGGCCTACCAGACGTTCGAGATGCTGGACCAGGTCCACATCGACTTTCGGTACAGCCTGCGTGGTTCCTTCGGTTTCGAGCACGCGCCGCATGAGGTAGATCTCTTCGACATCCTCTATGGAAAGCCTGACCACCGTGTAACCGCGGTGGGGTTCGTATGTAACCTGTCCTTCGGCTTCGAGCGTTTTCAGAGCCTCGCGGATCGGCACCGAGCTGACGTTCAAACGCTTTGCCAAATCCCACTGGCGTACCCGCTCCCCCGGCTTTAGCTGGCGGCTCATGATCGCCTGCCGGATTTCCCGGAGCACCGCCTCTTGAGAGGTTATCGGCCGGTTGAAGGTACCGCCGCCTCCCCCGGGACCCATCTCTTCCCGGAGATTCCGAACACCGGACTCTGAACCCTGGCCCTCCATCGATCAACGAAGCGTACAGGGGTCGGTAGCAACATCGCCCCGGCCGGGCGGGTGAACCCCGTCCGTTCCCTCGCCGGTCCACACTCCCCCCAAGTCGCTCGTGTGCCGCGCGACGGAGTACCCGAGAGCGATACCGTCACCCCCACCAACGGTCCACGTCTCCCACACGCTGCCCAGCTTCGTAAAGGGATTGTTCTCGGGCCTCACCTTACAGTCCTCCTCGATTCCACCTACGCGCAACGCCACTGGATGATCTTTCCCTGTGCCTGACGTCATGTCCACCAGCCTCCTTTGGGTTGGCCGAGACCGTAATGCGGGTTTGCCCACCCACCCCCGCTCTTCCGGGTGCCCAACGGCACACTCGCAAGGTTCTCTCGCCGCTCCCGTCACCCCCACATTATGCCGTAGCGAGCCCTACGGACGCAGAAGAAAGCTGCTCCCGCTGCCCCGGGTAGCCTCCCCTCCCTTATCGAGCCCGATCCGCTTGAGAAATACCGCTTTCCCGACGCATCTAGAAGCCCGCCAACACCCGACACGACCATATGCCTCGTCCCGAATCTGGATCTTCCTGAACTTCTCATTTCCGGTCACCCCGTCGAATCTGCGCTCGTGCCCTAACTCTAACACAAACTAAATACTTTATTAAATATTTTATCGGCCAATGTTCGGGGTGGGGAATCCAAGGTCGGAACGTCCGGAGTAGTCTAATGTTTGCGGAAAGGGGCGCTAAACCCACAAGACCGGGAGCTAATCGCCTTCAGGAAGGCGCTCCTGATACACGATGAGTTCGTCCAGCGGCTTCCGGGCGCGACGTTTCGGCGGGTCGCCTTCGGCGTACCCGAGCGTAAGTAGCGCGTGTGGGACCAACTTCGGATCCAACTTCAACGCTTCGACCACCTGCTCCGGGCAGAAGAGCGGGGCGCACATCCAGCCGGCATCCAGGCCGAGTTCGTAGGCGGCGAGCAGCGCGTTCTGGGCCGCGGCGCCCAAGGACTGCACGGCCATCGTGAGCTCGCTCCGCTGGCGGTCCTCGTCCGGGTATTCGTCCAGGTTCTCCGCGTACAGGCAAAGCAACACGAGCACCGGCGCCTCCAGCAGGCGCCTCCGGGAACCCTCCAGGCGCTTTTCGACCACTTCGGGGTCTGTCCCGTCCATCTGGAGGTTGCTCCGCCACTCCCCTCCCATAGCCTCGACGAGCCGTTCCCTGGTAGCTTCCTGCCGGATCACGGCGAACCGCCACGGCTGGCGGCCGTGCGGTGACGGGGCCCAGCGGGCGGCTTCCAGGACCTGATCTACGAGTTCATCCTCGACTTTCTTGCCGAGATACCGGCGCACCGAGCGCCTGCCCCGCGTGGCCTCCGGCACGCCCCGAACCTCTTCCGGACCGTCGAGCCTGCCCCAGGAAGCGGCTCTATTGGCCCGGATGACGATTACCGGGTTCTCCTCTATCTTCATCGTCTCGTATTGAAAGTACTTGCCCCGCAAGAGCCGGACGGCGGCGGCGTGTTCGCCCGTATCCGGCTCTACCAGATCCGCCGTTCCCCGGATCAAAACGAACGCCAGCAAGTCCCAGTTCTCCGAGTAGCGATCGACCACGAAGGCTACCTGCGGGTTTTCCAGAATGTTCCGCACCCGCTTGAGGCGTGTTGGAGGAATGTCTTTGGGCTTCTCGTCCAGGGCTACGTAGATGGTGCCCGGCGTGTAGGCGAAGCAGACCGGGATCGCGTGTGGCCCGCCTTCACCGTCGGCGGTGGCGAGCCGGGCTACCCGCTGGCGGACCAGAAAAGCCGTTTCATCGGTAGTCAGGACCGTACGGTCAGCTTTCATCGGCGGTCACCGGGAAACCAGGAACGGGTTAAAGCTGGTGTCGTAGTCGTAGACGTCGAGGTTCTCCTGGCGTTTGAGGGAGTTGATGATCAGGTACGTCAGCGGGGTCGCGGCGGTTTCGTAGGCACTCTTGAAGAGCCACTGGACGACTATTATGCCTACCAGGGCACCCGTCGGAACCGTACCGGCAAACGCCAAAACTACGAAAATCGCCGAGTCAAACCCCTGGCCCACGACGGTAGAACCGATGGTCCGGCTCCAGAGCCAGCGGCCCCGCGTCAGGAGCTTCATCCGGGCCAACACGTAAGAGTTGGCAAACTCGCCGACGAGGTAGGCGCAAAACGAGGCGAACAGCAGTCGCGGGGCGTAACCCAGGATAGTGTCGTATGCTTGCTGGCTTTCCCAGAACTCGGCCGCGGGCAGGGCGCCTCCGAGCAAGATGGCGCCCACGGCGAGCAAGTTGCAGAAAAAGCCCAGCCAGATCACCTGCCGCGCCCGCCGGTAGCCGTAGACCTCCGTCAGCACGTCGTTGAAGATGTAGCTGATCGGGAAGATTATGGTCCCCGCATCTATCACGAGGCCGAACAACCCGATAAGCTTGACCGCCGTAATATTCGCCGTGACGAGGGCCGTGACGAATAACGCTACGACGACGACGAACCAGAACGAATAGCCAGCCGGAACCGGGTTTTGATCCGACACGTGAAGCTACTCCCTCTGATGATCGCCGACAAGATAACCGTCCCTTCCGAAACGGCGCGTAGAGTAAACCACCCGCCGGCCACCCGTGTCAACGCGCGGGTTCAGGCGTCGGGGGTTTGACGTTCCTCCCGGTCGGCCACCAGTTTTCGTACGTCGGCTTGAAGCCTATCGACGGCCTCTACGAGATCCTCCATACCCTTGCGGGGGTTGTCACGATAGCCCTCCAGGAGCAGCGGGTTGACCCGCCAGCTGCTGGTGTAAGGCGTATCGCCGAGCGATTTGTAGCTCGTGGTCACCAGGATACCCTCTTCGAGGCCCTTCTCACGAAACTCTGGAATAATCTCTTCCAACGAACCCCAGTAGCAGGAGATCTCACCTCCCGGCTCCAGGAAGTCCAGGCCGTACTTGAAATACGGCATGTCGGTAACCACGGTCCCGCTCGCGCTTTCGATGGGGGCAGAGAAGTCGAACTTTATGTCTTTCGCCGCGCCACCGGCTACGTTGCGAACGGCCAGCTCTATCTCCGGCAAGTGGCTATACTCAGCCTGGACTATGACCTGGGGACGGCCACCGGAGAGCCGCTCCTCCCTCATCTCCTTTAGGGTTTCACCGTACAGCCGGATAATGATGTAGTAGCCGACCGCGAAGACCAGCCCGAGCAACACGTTGGATACCGGCGCTGCTATCGCTGATAGGGTTTGAAGGTCCATAACCCGCTACTTACCCGGTGAGAAAAAACGTCCAAACTAGTGCGTGATCAGGAGCGTCGCGCCGACGAAGATAAGCATGATAGAGAGCACAACCCGTAGCGGCCGCGCCGGCAGCCAGGGGGCAACCCTACTACCTATCAGAACCCCCGGGATGCTCCCTACCAACAAAGTCCCCACCAGCGCGAAGTCCACGTTGCCCTGGGTCATGTGGGCCAGCCCCGTTACCAGGGACAGCACCGTCGCGTGCGCTATATCCGTTCCAACGATTACCGCTGGTGAGAGCGGATAGAGCAGGAGTAGTATGACCGCCATGATACTCCCGCTGCCTATGGAGGTCAGTCCTACCAGGTAGCCGCCCATCGCCCCGAACACTATGGTAAATACCCGCCGCTGAATGCTCATGCGGCCTTTGCCATCCCACCGGTGCTGCTTGCGTTCGGTCCACCGCTCCGGCATGAAGGTACGGAAGATCAGGGAACCTCCGACCACCACGAGCGTTATCGCGATGACCGTAATCATGATCGCGTCCACCCGTTCGGCGTCGAAGGAGTTCTTGATCCACTCCAGGGTCCGGACCCCCAGGAGGCTCGCCGGGATACTGCCTATCCCGAGAAACAGGGCTACTTCGAGGTTTACCGACCGCTGCCGGTAGTGTTGCCAGGAACCGGTGAGCTTGGTGGCGGTGGCGTAAACCATGTCGGTGCCGATGGCGGTGGGAGCGGGCACGCCCATCACCGCCATCAGGAACGGCGTCATGAGGGAGCCGCCCCCGACGCCCGTGAGGCCGACCAAAAACCCGACCAACAGGCCGAAGAGGGCGGCCTCGTAGCTCACGCGCGGTTGTACTCCCTGGCGGGCCACAGGTAGCCGAGCTCTTCGAGCTTCTCGATAACCCTGCGGGCGCTTTCACCGGGCTCTTCCTCGTCGGTCCTTATGTGAAGCTCCGGGGCGACCGGTGGCTCGTAGGGGTCGGAGACGCCGGTGAACTCCTTGATCTCCCCGGCGAAAGCTTTCTTGTATAGACCCTTTACGTCCCGCTCGGCGCAGACTTCCAGGGGCGCGTCGACGAAGATCTCCAGGAAATCCTCGCCAACGTCGCGCCGGACCGTATCCCGGGCTTCCTTGTAGGGCGAGATGGCGCTGACGATGACCCCCACGCCGTTACGGGTGAGCAGGTTCGCCACGAAGCCTATGCGCAGCACGTTGATATCTCGGTCTTCCCGGGAGAATGTCAGCCCCTTCGACAGGTTGGTCCGCACGATGTCGCCGTCCAGCACCTCTATTTTACCCGAACGCTCCCGGAGTTGGTGTTCGACGATCTCCGCTATGGTTGTCTTCCCGGCGCCCGAGAGCCCGGTAAACCAGAGCGTGAAGCCGCGGCCATACTTCTTTCCGTCTTCCATAATCGTGTCTCCTTTGCTCGTGAGAACCTGCTTACTCTTCCTCGTAGACCCGAGGCTGCTTGATGGTACGTTCCTCGTCCCGGAGCCCGTCTATGAGCACCTTTACGACTTCGGTCCGGGAGAACTCCGGCGGCGGGTACTCGCCCTTGGCGAGCATCTCCCGCACTTTGGTGCCGGAAAAGAACACGTGCGCGTCCTTGCCGTGCGGGCAGGTCTTGGTGGTCGCCATGCCCTCGCAGTTGAGGCAGAAAAACGCGTGCTCGAACATGAGCGGCGTAATGCCGAGTTCTTCGGGATCAAACTCGTCGAAGATGTGCTGGGCGTCGTAGGTTCCGTAGTAGCTGCCGACGCCCGCGTGGTCCCGGCCGACGATGAAGTGCGTGCAACCGTAGTTCTTGCGGCACAGGGCGTGGAAGACCGCCTCCCGGGGCCCCGCGTAGCGCATGGCCGCCGGGAATACCGCCAACACCGTCCGCTCCTGCGGATAGTAGCGGTCCAGGATGGTCTCGTACGACTGCATCCGGACCGCCGCCGAGATGTCGTCGGATTTGGTCTCGCCAACGAGCGGGTTTAGCAAGAGCCCGTCCACGATCTCCAGGGCGCTCTTCTGGATGTGCTCGTGCGCCCGGTGGACCGGGTTGCGCGTCTGGAACCCGACGACTTTTTTCCACCCTTTTTCGGCGAAGGAGGCCCGCAACTCCGCCGGCTCGTAGTAGTAACCGGGGAACGGCCGGTAGTTGGGCTCTTCCTCTATCAGGGTTACGGGGCCGCCGAGCAACACGTCACCCTGTCTGTAGAGGGCGGCTACGCCGGGATGCTCTTCATCGGTGGTGCGGTAGACCTCCCGGGCCTCGCGCCGCTTGTCGTAGGTGTAGCGGTCTTCGACGATCATGGTGGCCACGACGCGGCCGTCACCGTCGGCGAGCGCGACTTCGTCGCCCTCGGCTATGGAATTCGCCTCTTCCTCGCCCACAGAGAGCGTAACGGGGAGGCTCCAGACGAGGCCGCTTGCGAGGTGCATGTTGTCCACGACGCCCTCATAGTCCTCCCGGACCATAAAGCCGGTCAGCGGCGAGAAAACGCCGGTGGAGATCATCTCCAGGTCGGAGATGGTGCGCGGCCCGAGCGTTACCCGCCTTAGCTCCGCGGCCTGCTGTTTGCGCGCTTCACGCTCGTCCCCCGGGGCGCGGCGGTCCACCAGCTCCCCGCCGTGCGGCTCTATCCCAACATACTCTGTTCTGATCGTCACCGGCTAACCTCCGTTAAAGTCTTTTCCCTGTCTGGCAGACGCCTCATAACCCTTCCGGCGAGCCCCGCGACACAATGGTCCCACGGGCGCTCGCCGACGACCCACAACCGCAACTCGTTGGAATAGCCGCGGGAAATCTCCAAAAAGCGCCGGTAATCCATACCGGACTTTTCCAGCTCCTCGGCCCACGCTTTCCAGAGCGGGTCGGCCACAAAGCGGGCGTCGTTTACCTTGCGGGAGCCTTCCTCGGGTGATTCCTCCAGGAGGACGCGGGTGTCGGCCCGGACGGACCCAGGTTCATCCGGCAGGGATAGTCTCTTGTGCAGGTCCGTCAATCAATACCTCACCGCTTCGTGCGCGACCGGGGCTCGATCCGTCCCGGCGTAGTTGTTCAGATGCTCCTCGTAGTCTATGAACAGCGGGGCTTCCGGATCGAAGGCCCGTTGGAGACTATCGAAGGCGATCCTTTTGTCCAAGCCGTCTAGCTTATCTAATGCTTGCGGCTTGTCAAGGTCCCGAAGCTCCAGTTTTTCCCGGATTTGCTCGAAAGCCTCCAGTCCTTCCTCGCTGCGGATCAGGACGCTGGAGTACCCGTCGGCGCTCCCGACGCTCCCGACGCTGATGTCCGCCGCGTGGCCCATGAAATCCGCGCACTCGTCGCAGCCCTTTAGCGCCGCGCCGTGAAAGTCCCGGATCGGCTCCTCGAAGATCGTCTGGCCGTCGAGGTCCTGCACGAGGAGCTTGCCCCGGATAACGTCTACCCGGCCGACCTCGTCAAGATCCACGCCGCGCCGGTCCCGGATCTCCTCCAGCATCAGCTTCTCGTAGTTGAAGCTCTTGGTGCACAGCAACGCTATGGTCAGCGTGATCGCCTCGACCTGCGACGACCCCCAGGTCCACGGCCGGGCTTGCATGGCCTTGATACCCTCGATCTCGCACGGGGTTCCGACCACCGCGATCCGGGGGTTGGGCGGCAGATCGTAGTCCTTGAAGTCTACGTGGCCCAGCGCCAGGGTCTGGTTGTAGAAGCTGCCGGCGCACTCGCGCACCTCCTCCGGCGTGGTCGCCAGGAAAGCCTCGCCTTTCCACCGCTCGGTTTCACTCTCGCGGGCTAGCAATGCGCCGTCTATATCCCCGGCCTCCAACAGCGAGATGAGCAGGGCGCTTACGAAGCCGCCATCCTGCACACCCTCGATCATGGGGGAAACGCGCGCCGTGTAGCTCTCCTCAACGTGCCCGACCCCCTCGACGGAGCGGCCATTGCCATTGCCGTTCCCGTTACCGGTGATCTTCCAGGTGGACTCGTACTGCAACCCGCCTCGCGGGCAGAAGTCCCAGCACAGCGAGCACCCGGTGCACATCTTGACCAGCGTGGGCAGGTCGTCCTCCCCGCTACCGAAGGAAACCGGCGGGCAGGCCGCGACGCACACGCCACACAGGACGCAGCGGTCGGCGTCTATAACGGCCCGCTCCAGATCCCAGAACCAGACCTTGCCGGGCGCCTCGTCTATATCGTTCATCAAATCCCGGATGTCGAAGCCGGCCACTATGCGCCACCCCCGTTTCGGCTCGAAACGGCCGCCGGCTTCCGCAACGCTTCCTGAAGCTCTTTGTTGCGCTTGCGCCGCGCCCACTCGTGGAATCGCTCGCCCTCGCGCCCCTCCTCTTTAAAGCGCCGGAAAACGTTCTCCAGGGCATCGGGGACCTCGTCCGCGGGCTTCGCGCCCTCGACCCAGTCTATGAAAGCCGCGTCCCGGCCGAGCGAACCGCCGAGCCCGATATCCACGCCCTCGACGATCTGGCGGTCTTTTTTGGCCGTTTCGCCCCGGAAACCCACGTCCCCGATCTGGGGCTGGGCGCAAGACGCCGAGCAGCCGGAGAAGTGCATCCTCACGGCATCCTGGCCAAAGTCCCCGACGCGTTCGTCCATTTCCCGCGCCCACCGCGCGGCCCGGGCTTTGGTCTCGACGATGCCAAACCGGCAGAACTCGCTGCCGGTGCAGGCCACGACGCCCCGCTCGAAAGAGCCGGGGGCCGGGGAATGCTTCTCCAGCAACGGCTCGGAGAGCAGGCCGGCGAGCTTCTCCTCCGGCACGCCGGTCAGGATGAGGTTCTGGTCGGTCGCCAGCCGAATCTCTCCGGTGCCGTACTCCTCGGCGAGCCGGGCAGCCTCCACGAAGCTCTCGCCGGACATCCGGCCGACGGTCACGTTGAGGCCGACGTAGTACAGCCCCGCCTCCTTCTGCCGGTGAACGCCGACGTGGTCGCCCCGGTAGTGTTTGGTCAGGTCCTCGCCGGCGGGCGCGAGCCCGAAGTCGGTGCGCCGTTCTAGCTCCTCGCGGAACTGTTCCGGCCCGATCTCCTGCACCAGGTAGCGCATCCGGGCCGTCCAGCGGTTCTCCCGGTTGCCAAGCTCCCCAAACACCTGGGCGATGCCGCGGGTAAGCTCCACGGCTTCTTCCGGCCGGATGAACACGTCTATGTCCGACGCCATCCGGGGTCCGTCGGAGAGGCCGCCGCCAACCCGCACGTTGAAGCCGACCGTACCGTCTTCCAGGCGCGCCGGGAGCAGGCCGATGTCGTTGATCTCCGCCTGGGCGCAGTCCTCGACGCAGCCGGTGACGCTCATCTTGAACTTCCTGGGCAGGTTCGCGTACTCCCGGTTCCCGGTGAAGTAGCCGTCGATCGCCCGGGCCACCGGGTAAGCGTCTATGATCTCCGCGTGGTCCAACCCCGATACCGGGCAGCAGAGGACGTTGCGCGCCGAGTCGCCGCAAGCCTGCACGGTCGTCATCCCAACCGCCTCTAACCTGCGCCAGATCTCCGGGATGTCTTCTATGCGGAGCCAGTGCATCTGCACCGTCTGCCGGGTGGTGATGTCCAGGAACGCGTCCCCGAAGACCGGGTTCGAAACCGGGCCCCGGGCAAACTCCGTCGCGACCTCGCCCAGTACCCGCGCCTGTTCGGCCTTTAACACGCCACCGGGAACCTTGTAGCGCATCATGAAGGCATCCCCACCCTGCTTTTGCGGGTACACCCCGACCCACTTCAAGCGCTCCATCTCACCGGGTACCGCCTGCAGCGACTCGACGCCTTCTTTAGAGTAAGTATCTATAATCGCCTGGCGCACCTCCAGCGGGTGCCGCTCCAGCTTTATCTTCTCTACGTTGTTGAGTCGCTGGTTTTCCCTAAGAAACTTCACGACGGGTTTCTCCGCCGACGAAGTGTATACCGCACTCGGTCTTGTCCAGCCCCGACCACCGGCCGGCGCGGGCGTCCTCGTCGTGGTGCACCGGACGAGTCTGGGGCTCGCAACCGATGCTCTTGTAACCCTGGTGGAGCAGCGGGTTCACCGCAACGTCGTGCTCCCGGTTATACGCCCAGACCTGATCCTCGGTCCAGTGGGCGAGCGGCGCGATCTTGGCCGCCCCGTAGCTTTCTTCCCAGGCGACCACTTTGGTGCCGGCCCGCTGGGGAGTCTGCACGCGGCGAATGCCGGTCATCCAGGCGTCGTAGCGCTGGAGCGCCTGCTGGAGCGGTTCGATCTTGCGGATCTGGCAACACAGATCCGGCGTGCAGGTCCGCATCTGCTCGCCGTAGCACTCGACCTGCTCCTCTACGGTGAGAGCCGGCCTCAATACCTCAACCGGCAATTTGTAGCGGCGGATGACCTCCTCGCGGAACTCAGCCGTTTCTTTGAAGATAAAACCCGTGTCGATGGTCAGCACGGTAACTTTATCGGTGATCTTGGAGATCATATCCAGGAGCGCCATCCCCTCGCCCCCGCCAAAGGAAGCCGAGAGCGCGAGCCCCTCCCCGTAGGTCTCCACCGCCCACTCGATCGTCTCCCGCGGGTCGGCGCCCTCCAGATGCCAGTTCGCCTGCGCGAGCCGCTCGCCGTTCAGAAATACAGATTGTCTCCCCAATGACCCCGGAGCTTTATGCACGAAAATCCTCCACCAGTGTTACGAAATTTCCTGACAACAGTGAAAAGTCTATCGACAGCAGCAACAAATGCTACATCGGGTACACATGGAGGGGGCGGCAAGACCTAACCCCGTGGCAATTTTGCGCGTAAGCTTAAACTCCATGGGCGGGATATTAAGCAACTTTAAGGATATCGTCAACTCTAAATCCGACAAAAATTGTAGGATTTACGGAAATTTTACCGAAAGAGGTCTCTTTCAGGCTCCATGAGAAGGTCTCGGGCGGTGCCGGAGCCCGCCTTGTAAGCGTAGTTCCTTATTATCGCGGCGGGGATGGCGGCGGTCTTTCCCATGACCAGCTCGGCGGCGGCGGCCAGCTCGTCGGCTATGGCCAGGACGCTGGCCTCCAGTGGATAGCCGTGGGGGTCGTTCTGGCCCCGGTAATCGGCCAGGGGGTTGATGCCGGCGACCCCGATGGCGACATCGGTTATCCCCTGCCGCCAGGGCCGGCCGAACGAGTCGGAGATTATTACGGCTACCTCGAGGCCGAGGCGGTCGAGGATGGCTCCGCGGATCCTTGCGGCCGAGGCGTCCGGGTCTACGGGCAGCAGGCACACCGTTTCTTCGCCGGGAACGTTCGAGGCGTCTACACCGGCGTTGGCACAGACGAGGCCATGGTGGGTTTCGGAGATAACGATGCCCCGGTCCATGCGGACGATGCGCCGGCTCTCGCGGAACACCACTTCGGTCTGACGCGGGTCTTTGCCGTGCTCGATAGCGAACCGTTTGGCCAACGCCGAAGGCTTCACGGTTCGCAGGTCTACGAGGCGGCCCTCGGCTTTGCTAGCGATCTTGTGGGTCACGACCAGCACGTCTCCGGAGGTGAGCCTGGGCCCGGCTGATCCGGTAATGAGCGAGGGTAGGTCTTCGCCGGGACGAACCTCCGGTATGCCCTCGACCGGCAGTATCTCGACGCCGGTCACGGTAGCAAGCCTTCCGCCGCTTTGAACCGGGCCAGGTCTTTCTTCGTGTCCAGGTCGAAAGCCAGGTGTGGCCGCTCACAGACCTCCACGAGGATAGACGACGCTTCGGCGGACTTCCGGTGGGCTTCGAAGCTGCCGGGGCCGAAGGTAAAGGGCAGGAGGTCCGGGGGACGGAGCAAGAGGGCGTTCGTGCCATCGCGGGTGGCGTCCGGGGAGATCACGACCGGAGCCTCTTCCCCGCGGGAGACTACCGCCCGCACGTCTTCCGCGTCGAGCAGCGGCAGATCCGCCGGCATCACCAGCAGCGCCCCCGCCCCCCGGTCGAGAGCCCACCGGCGGCCCTCTTCGAGCGCCGGGTTCAAACCCTGGCTCCTCTGGCGCAGGGCCGTCGCCCCTTTCTCGCGAGCCTTTTTGAGCACCAGCCAGTCCGGGCTTACGACGCAAACGTCCTCGATCTCCGCGTTCCCAAGGGCGGAGACGACCCGGCCCATCATGTAGAGGGTGAGCCCGGCGCGCCCGGCGGGGTCCAGGATCGGGGTGAGCCGGCTCTTCGTCTCCCGGAGGTCTTTGACCGGAACGACGGCGACGACGCTCATTCCGGTCCCAGTTCCGCGCCGAACCCCAGGATCTCCCGGGCCAGGCGCTCCCGGTCGCCCGCTCCCCGCATCACGGTGTCCGTGACGAGCGTCTCCATGCCCAGGGCAGCTATATTCTTCTCTTCGCCGGCATCCACCCGGTCAACCACCATCGCGTCCACGACGCCCTCGTACAGGCGGGCGACGCCCGTCGCCGAGACCTCGTGTCCGAGAGAATACATCATCTTGTCGGCCGGCCCCTTGAGCGCCCGGCCGCCGACGATCGGGCTCACCGCGATCTTGGGGGCCGGTGCGGAGATCAGGGCCTCCGCCATCCCCCCGACGGCCAGGATCGGGCCGAGGCTCACCAACGGGTTGGAGGGGCAAAACACCACGAGCCCGGCCTCCGCCAACGCCTCCGAAACGGCGGGCGGGATCCTGGTCCCCTCGATGCCCCGCAGGGCGATGCCCAACACCTCGTCCCGTTGGCCGCGGCGGACGAAGTAATCCTGGAACTCCAGCGGCCCGTCCGGGGTGTAAACCAGGGTCGAGACCGGCTCGTCACACATGGGCAACACGGCGCCCTCGATGCCGAGCGCCGACGCGAGATCGGTCGTGATCTCCGTTAGCGACTCGCCCCTGTGAAGCCGGTGGGTGCGGAGTATGTGGGTAGCCAGGTCCCTATCGCCGAGCTTGAACCAGGTGTCCTCGCCATACCGGCCGAGCATCTCCAGGGTATCGAAAGTCTCGTCCCGGACTCCCCAGCCGGTCTGCGGGTTTGCGATACCAGCAAGGGTATACATAACGGTGTCCAGGTCAGGGGAGACATGCAGGTCCCAGAGTTCGAAGTCGTCGGCGGTATTCACGACGACCGCGAGGTCTTTCGGCGGCAGGGCGGCCTGGAGGCCCGCCGCCAGCTTCGCGCCGCCGACCCCGCCGGCCAGGGCGAGCACTTTCATCGGCTTATTTCCGGCGTATTCGCGTGAGGTATCAAGCTGTTATCTTAACACCGTGGACAAAATGAAAATCCAATACCGAGACGCCTCGAATCTGAACATCCGAGCTGCGCTGCACGAGAGGTTCAGCACCAACCCCTACTCGTGGTCCCGCTGGGTATTCGACCAGTTCGACCTACCAGATGAAGCTTGCATTCTAGAGATCGGTTGCGGGGACGGCAAGCTCTGGCGCGAAAATCTAGGTCGGCTACCGGAAGGCTGGACCGTCGTCCTCACCGATGCTTCACCGGGAATGGTCCGGGAGTCCGAGCAAAATCTGGATGCCCACATGTTTGACTTTCGGACAGCGGATGCCCAGAAACTGCCTTTTGAAGATCGGAGCTTCGACGCCGTGGTAGCCAACCACATGCTCTACCATGTACCGGACCGGCCACGAGCTTTCTCCGAGATAACACGCGTCTTGAAACCGGGTGGAATCCTGTATGCGGCCACCAACGGCGAGAGTGGTATGCGAGAGCTGCACTGGATGCTGAGCGTCTTGGCTCCTACCCATCTCCCCGAAGAAGGTTCGGAAGTTCTCAGGGCCTTTAGTCTGGAGAGCGGCCTTGATCAACTCACGCCAAACTTCGCAGAGGTCTCGCTGGTGCGGTACGAGGACAAACTCGCGGTCACCGAAGCGGAACCGCTGATAGACTACGTAGTGTCCACTATAGCCATCCGGGAGATCATGGAGCAGCTCCCCGAGGGAGAGTTCCAGACGCGAGTGTTCGGTCTCCGCGACGTTCTGGAGCGAGAACTTTCCTTGAATGGGGCCATCCGCATGACCAAAGATACGGGGATATTCGTCGCCCGGCTGTAGCCCGTGGAGATACTCGCCGCCGGTCATTTCGAGAACCCCGAAGATGGTTTCGGCCTGCAGCAAGCCGTGTTGGAGGAGGTGGCTGCGGGGGAGCGGGGGCCGGCCGCACTCACGTGGACCTCCTCCCGCTACCTCGCGCCTACGAGCCGCGAAAAGCGGTTGCCGGGTTTCGAGAAAGGCGTCGAGGTTGCCCACGACTATGGTTTTCCGGTGCTGGTGCGAAACTCGGGTGGTGGGGCGGTGGCGGCGAACGAGGGCTCGGTATCGTTCTCGTTGACCTTTCCCGTAGAGGATCTGCGTCACGGGCTCTACGAGCGCTACGCCGAGGGTGTCGGCCTGATCTCCGCCGCCCTCCGGAGACTCGGCGTGCCGGCCGAACCGGGCGAGGTTGCGGGCGAGTTCTGTCCCGGTGCATACTCCATCCGCTCCGGCGGCGAACACGGGGTAAAGCACGCGGGCCTCGCCCAACGGGTCAAGCGCCGGGCCGCCAGGCTCGAAGCCCTGATCCTGGTCTCGAACACCGCCGGGCTCGTCCCGGTCCTCCAGGATTTCTACGGGGCCCTCGGGTTGCCTTTCCGGCCGGAAAGCATCGCGGATATCGAAGTGCCGGTGCGGCAGGTCGTGAACGCGCTCTACGACGAGGTCCAACGATGGTACGGCGCAACCGAAACTCCGTTGAACGAAGAAAGCCTCGCTAGGGCGCGGGCCTTGCGCGGTACCTGGAGAGTATAGATCCCCGACGCGGTTGCCGTTTGCTAGTACTGTGCGTAACATAAGGTTCGAGGCCAGGGTCTCTAGGCCGCACTTTCGGGTCGAGAGATGACAGGTAGAGCAGAAAGCGGGTCGAGCAATGCAGGTAGTAGTCGTGGGGGCCGGGGAGGTTGGGTTCAACGTCGCCCAGATGCTTTCTCAGGAGGGGCACGAGGTCGTCGTAGTAGATGAAGACGCGAAGCGGGTGGCACAAGTCGCAGACCAGCTCGACGCCCTGGTAATGCGGGGCAACGGCGCGAGCCCCAAAGTGCTGGACGAAGCCGGCATAAAGAAGACGGACCTGGTGGTCGCCGCGACGAACCTCGACGAGGTCAACATCACCTCCTGCCTGGCGGCCAAACACCATGGAGTAGAGCGCACCGTAGCCCGAATTCACGACCCGGACTACTATCCGGAAGACCCGTCGTTCGCCAAAGACGTACTCGGCATAGACTTCGTTATCCACACCGAGCAGGTGGCGGCAGAGGAGATCAAGGCCGCCCTGCTCGTACCCGGGGCGATAAACGTCGATACGTTTGCCGGCGGGCGCATCGAGGTTGCCGAGGTGGTCCTGCAAGAAGACTCCCCGGCGGTAGGCTGCAGCGTGCGGGACGTAGGGTTACCGGAGCGGGCCCTGATCCTGGGCGGGGTTCGCAACGGCGAGCCCCTCATGTCGCGGGGCGACACCGTACTCGACGCCGAGGACCACATATTCCTGATCGCCGAGCACGACTACATCTCGGAGTCCGTCAGCACCGTCACCTCCGATACGGAGCCCGTTGAAGACGTCATCATATTGGGCGGAGGCCGTATTGGACTCCGGTTGGCTCTGGCCCTGGAAGACCTCGTCTCGCTGAAAGTAGTCGAAGGCAACGCCGAGCGCGCGAAGTACGTGGCCACGCAGCTCGAAAACGGTCTGGTGATCCACGAGAGTGATCTCTCTCGAGACTTCCTCGTCCGGGAAGCCGCGGGCAACACGGACGCCTTTATCGCGATGACCAGCGACGACCGGACAAACATGCTGGCCTCCATGTACGCCCGGCAACTCGGCTCCCGGCTGACCATAGCCGGGATAAACCGGGGAGAGTTCTCGCCGCTAGCCGAGAAACTCGGGGTGGACATCACGGTCTCGCCGCGCCTTCTGGCGGCCGGCGCGATCAGCCGCTTCGTCCGCCGGGGAGATGTGGTGGCCGTCTCGCTGCTGGAGAGCGGGGCGCAGATGATCGAACTCCGCGTCCCGGAGAAATGCGTGGTGGCCGGGCAACCGCTGTCCGAACTCAACTTCCCCAAAGAAGCTATCGTCGGGATGGTGCTCCGGGACGACGAAACCATTATTCCCAAGGGCCAGGATGTCCTGGAGCCCGGCGACGACGTGGTAGTCTTCACCACGAATACCACCGTGGAGAAAGTGGAGAACCTCTTCTCCTCCTCCTAACAACCTGACGGAGCTGCCTAACGGGGCTGCCGCAAACCCTCCCAAAACTCGGCGTGGGCTTCTCTGGCGGAGTCTACGGCCTTCACACCACCCGGATAGTCCCAGCCGGGCGGCGCTTCTTCGTAAATCCCCTCGATAGTGGCCGCGACGCTCTCTGCGAGCGCGTCGAGGTTGTAGCCGCCCTCCAGGACGAACGCCGGGGGCGGCGCTTCGAGCTCTCCGGCCAGAGCGGAGAGCTCGGCCGCAAACCTCTTGAAAGAATCCGACGTCAGCCGCATGCCCCCGATGGGATCCGCCCCGTGGGCGTCGTATCCGGCCGACACGATGATCAACTCCGGCCGGAACTCGCGCAACACGGGGAGCAACACGCCCGCGAAAGCCGCCGCGTATTCGACTTCTCCGGAACGCGCCGGGAGCGGGACGTTAACGGTAAAGCCGCGGCCCTCGCCCTGGCCCGTCTCCCGAACGGCCCCGGTTCCCGGATAGAAAGGACTCTGGTGCGCGGAAAGGTAGAGGACCTCCCCGTCGACGTAGAAGATGTCCTGGGTGCCGTTGCCATGATGGACGTCCCAGTCAAGGATGGCGATCCTTTCCAGCCCTCGAAACCGGGCGTACTCGGCGGCGACGGCGGCGTGGTTGAGGAGGCAAAAGCCCATGCTGTAGCCGGCCCCGGCGTGGTGACCGGGAGGCCGGGCTACGGAGAAGGCCGGTGTGCCCGACAGGGCGCTCCCCACGGCCCCGACCGCGGCCCCGCTGGCGAGAAGGGCCGCCTCCCAGGAGTGCTCGCCCACCCCCGTGTCCATGTTGAGGTATCCTCCGCCCGCCGCCGAGAGGTTTCGTATCTGGTTCAGGTAGGTCGGAGTGTGGACCGCCGCGAGCACTTCTTCCGGCGGGGGCTCGCAAGGGCACCACTCGATCCGGATTCCGGCCTCTCCGGCCATCTTGACGCCGGCCAGGGCCGCTGGAAAACGTTCCTCGGCTTCTATGCGGGCCATGTGGTTAACGTGGAGCGCGGAGGCGTTGTCGCTGTAGACGCGCATCCGGCTCAAGTCATATCCTCGGAGACCGTTTCCCGGTCCTCCACGGACTTGTCCGGGAAGATACTGACCCCGGCCTCGACGGTAGCGCCCTCGCCCACTGCTACGTCGTCCCCGAGCGCGCTGTCTTTCAGGAGCCGGGCCTCCGCGCCGACCTTACAGACACGTCCGACCAGGGCCCCGTCGAGATCCGCATTCTCCCCGATAACCGTATCTTCAGCCACCGTGCTGCGGACGACCCTCGCGCCGGGCTCCACGGAGACGCCGGGCGCCAGGACCGTGTAGGGGCCGACCCGGGCCCCGGTTGAGATGCTGGCGTTTTCCCCGACGATTACCGGGCCTTCGAGGGCCTCTTCCGGTGCCTCGGCCCCCTCGCCGACGAAGACGCCGGTTTCGACTTCTTCGCCGGGGAGCTCGATCCCGTTCACCTCGCCGGCCAGGACCGCCCGCTGGGCGTCGAGGTACTGGTCTATGTTGCCGATGTCCTCCCAGTAGGCTTTCTCCGTCACGTAGCCGTAGATGGGGCGCCCCTGTTCGAGCAACTTCGGGAAGAGATCGTCGGCGAAGTCGTGCTCTTCGTCCACCGGTATCTCCTCCAATATCTCCGGCTCCAGGATGTAGATCCCGGTGTTCGCCGTGTACGAAAAGACCTCTTCCGGGTCCGGCTTCTCCAGAAACCGCTCCACCCGGCCGTCGTCGCCCACCACCACGATGCCGAACTCAGAGGGATCGTCCACCTGCTGGAGAACCAGCGTGGCCTCCGCCCCCCGCTCCTCGTGGAACTCGACCGCCCGGCTCAGGTTGGCGTCCGTCAGGGCGTCACCGGAGACCACGATAATCCGCTCCGTAAGTTTGTCTTCGGCCAGCTTTATGGAGCCGGCGGTACCCATCGGCTCCTCCTCGATAGAGTGCTCGATCTTCACGTCCCAGGCCGAGCCGTCGCCGAAATAGTCCTCGATCACCTCGGGCAAAAAGCCCAGGGTAGTCACTATGTCCTCCAGGCCGTGACGCTTGAGGAGGTTCACGATGTGCTCCATGCACGGTTTGTTGGCGATGGAGATCATGGGCTTCGGCTGGTTGCTGGTCAGCGGCCGGAGCCGGGTCCCTTTGCCCCCGGCCATTATTACGGCTTTCACTAGATTTCTCTCCTCCCTGATCGCCTGATACTCGTACGCTGTGCTCGTCACAGAAAGGGACCGTTCGAAAATGATCGGTCCCTGCTCGGGTTATCTTACCCTCAAAGAAGGTCGCCCGCCGGGGCGTATAATCCGGGGCATGCCAGAACTCGCTTTCAACGCTTTCGTGACCCTGCTCGTGGTTATCGACCCGCTCGGCCTCGCCCCTATTTTCGCCGCCCTCACCCGGGGCAACAGCGTAAAGCGCAAGAGGGAGTTGGCTCTGCGGGGGACGGTCCTCGGCGCGGCCATTCTGCTCGCCTTCGCCCTTTTCGGCAACGCGTTGCTAAACGCCCTGGGAATAGAGATCGCGGCGTTCAGGATCGCCGGCGGCGCGCTGCTCTTTCTGGTGGCCCTGGACATGATCTTCGCCAGCTCCACCGGGATGCGCTCGCGCACCGTAAACCAGCAGGAAGAAGACTCCTACGAGGGAGACATCTCCGTCTTCCCCCTCGCCATACCCCTGATCGCCGGTCCCGGCGCGATCACGAGCGTGCTGCTCTACGCGGGCGATAGGAGCACCCTGGAGTTGGTGGTGGTTCTCGGCGTTCTGGTTGCGGTCCTGCTGCTCGTACTCGGTGCCCTGCTGCTCGCTCCCCGGGTAATGGCCCTTTTCGGCGAGACCGGCTCAAACGTCCTCTCCCGGGTGCTCGGCGTACTGCTCGCAGCCCTCGCCGTCCAGTTCGTCCTCGACGGCCTGAGGTCGAGCTTCTCCTGATCAGGTAGGATCGTTGCGGGCCAGCTCGGCCATCTCCTCCTGGGAGATCCGGCCGTCGGCCCCTCCCCGCTCTTGAGGCGTGCTGCCTCTTATAGAAAGGATTGCGCCCCAGGGGATCAAGGTTACCCGATCCTCCTTGGCCTCCTCGATAGTATTGCCAACTTCTATGCCGATCTGGCCGAACCTGTGCAGCTCGAACACCCCCGAGCGAGTCTCCAACGGTGCGCGGGCGAGCCCTTTTTCATCTTCCGGGTCCATGGGGTCTGTAGGTCCCGCCAGATACTTGACGGTCACGCGATGACCCAACCAATTCAGTATTACGCTTTCTGTCTGCTGCTGACGTCCTGGTGAACCTTTGGGCGACATACCCGAAACTCCTCTCGTCGGTAGAGGGGTTGTTGCTCTTCCTATTACGCACAGCTTTCCCGCGAAAGCGGACGATAAAACGTCCCGTCCGAAGTGCCCAAACGATCGCCCCCCGCCAGCAGGCAAGGGGCACTTCACATGTATACTCAGGCTATGGCGAACGGTCCCATAGTCGTGGTTGGAGGGGTTACGGCGTGGCCCCGCAACTACGGGGGGTTATCTGGCATACTCCAGGGGCTCTCCGGCTCGAAAGTGCACGTGGTGCCCCTGACGCCGCTGGACTGGATCACCGGCTATTTCCGAGGTTTCGGGCAGCTAGTATTCGAGATAGCGACCACGGTAGATCAGGCACTCCTGGACAGCGAGTCGGACAGGGTCGTGCTCGTGGGCCATTCCGCCGGGGGTATCGCCTGCCGGGTGTACATCGGTGGGAACCCACCGTACGGCGGGCGCCGGTACTCCGGACACCGGCGGGTGTCGCACCTGATCACGCTCGGCAGCCCACACGCCGTCACCGGGGGTAAACGTCTCTCGCCCATAAACCGGGTCAACGAGCTTTTTCCGGGCGCGCTACACGCCGAGGCGGGCCTCGGATACAGATCCGTGGCGGGCAACGCCGAGGATGGCTCATCTTCGCGCAAGACCCGCAAACGGTACGCCCGCTTCGTCGAAGACGGGGCGGTAGCAGGAGACGGCGCGATCCCGGTAGAGGCCGCGCTGCTACCCGGTTCGGAGCACCTGGTCCTGGACGGCGTATACCACAACAAACACCTGGGCAACTGGTACGGCTCCGATCAGAAGACGATAGAGCAGTGGTGGCCGCAGGCGTTGCGGAAGGCCGGCCGTGTTGTGGAAGGGCACCATGCGTAGTAGCCTCAGGCTGTCTGTGGCGACTCACACTATCAAGAGAGACGAAGATGCCGGCTGACAGCCCGCGCGACGCCGGAGAACACCGGGATTTGGAAAGAGGAGGCGTCAACGCCGACTCCCTGCGGGCCGCCATGCGCCTCTTTCCTACGGGCGTTACCGTAGTAACTTCGGGGCGCGAGGAAAACGCCGAAGGCATGACGGCGAACGCGGTGATCTCGGTTTCCCTGGATCCACCGTTGTTTCTCGTGAGCGTCCACAAAGAGGCCCGCCTAAACCCCCGGATAAAGGAGGCGGAATACTTCGCGGCGAGCATCCTGGCCCGGGACCAGGAAGGCCTTTCCAGGCTCTTCGCCTCTCCGGAACGCTCCAGCGGACTAGCGGCAATCAGCTCCTTGGGCGGCGGCTACGGCGTAACCGGCGCGCCGCTCGTCGCGGGCGCCCTGGCGACTATCGAGTGCGAGCTAGAAGCCGTCTACCCCGGTGGAGACCACGAGTTGTTCCTCGGGAGGGTTGTTTCCACGCGTCTCGGCGACGAACGCAAAGGCCCGCTGGTCTACCACGAAGGAGATTATCCTGCACTAAACGCCCCGCCCCGGGCCGGAGAAACCGGGGCGTTCGTGGACTCGGTGCGGGGATTTGACGCCAGGTTGAGCCGGTTCCAGAGCCGGGGGAAACGGCGCTAATGTTCAAAAGAGAGTTGCTCTCCATACTGCGCGACGATCCCCACGACAGCCGGGGGTTCGTCTACTTCCAGGGCACAGAGGAGAACGGTGTGATCCGTCGCGGCAAAGCCCGCTCCCCCGCCACTGGCAATACCTACATCATAAAGAACGGCTACCTGGACATGATGGGCCGCAGTTTCGGGGCCGACAACATCGCCAACCTGACCAACTTCCTCCCCGGCGCCGGTTTCGGCTACGAGCCGCTGTGGCGGGTCCACTCCTTGTCGCTCCTGATCGGGGAGCACTTCACGAACGAACGCGAGCTGCGCATGATGTCGAGCCTGGTACACCTGGACCACGGCGGCCGGTTCCTGGACCTGGGCTGCTCGTCCGGCCTCTATACCCGCAACATGGCCGACCGGCTCGGCGATGACGGTGACGTAGTCGGCCTGGACATAGCTCCCTCGATGCTCCGGGAAGCTGCCCGACGGGCCCGCAAAGCCCGCGTCCGGCCCTCTTTCGTCCGGGCCGACGCCGGGGAGTTGCCCTTCGTGGACGCGGCCTTCGACGGCGTCGTGTGCGGCGGCACGCTAAACGAGCTAGGAGACCCGGCCCGGGCCCTCCGCGAGACGCACCGGGTTCTCCGGCCGGGGGGACAGGTCGCCATCATGGGCATACTCAAAGCAGAAACGAGGAGCGGCGGCTACCTGCAGCGTTTCCTCACCACCGGCGGCGTACAGTTCTTCGCTCCGGACGAGGTCCAGGACCTGCTCTCCAAAGCCGGCCTCGAACCCGACCCCATACTCAGCCGCGGCCCCGTCTTCTTCGCCAGCGCAACCCGCGTTTCTTGAGCATGGTCCTCGCGCGCTTAGGATGCCTTTGGGCTTCATGCCTCTTCTATTGTTTCCGGGGTCGGTAGGGCTCCCTGGGCCCCCTCCTTCGTTACCGCCGCCGCGCCAGCCCGTACCGCGTACGAAACAGCTTCTTTCAACGAGTTCCCGTCCGAGAGCTTCACGGCCAGCGCCCCGACAAAAGCGTCGCCGGCCCCCGTGGTATCCACCACTTCTACCTCGGGAGCCGGTACGTGCTCCGTAGAATCGCCTTCCACGTACACGGCCCCATCGGCGCCCAGCGTGATCACGGCCGACCGCGGCCCGAGCCCCAGAAGATCCGGGCCGGCGGAGAGGGCCCCGTCCACACCCTCGACCGTATCCCCGAGCAGGAACGCCGCCTCGTGCTCGTTTACCACCAGGGGATCCAGCTTCTCCAGGATTTCTTCCGAAAGCTCCATCGGCGGCGCCAGGTTGACCAGGGCCCGAGTTCCGTTCGCTTCGGCGATCTCTACCACCCGGCTCACCGTTTCCGCCGAGACCTCCATCTGGGCGACCAGGAGCCGGGCTTCCCCGATGGCTTCCGAGACGGCGTCTACGTCCTCGGGGCGGACGCGGCGGTTGGCGCCGGGGGCGACCGTTATCGCGTTCTCGCCGTCCGGGGTAACCGTGATAAAGGCCGCGCCGGTGGATTCGTTTTCGACGGACTCCACAAGGGTTGTATCTATGCCCTTTCTTTCGAGGGCTTCTACCAGCGGTCCACCGAGGTGGTCATCCCCGACGCGGCCCAGCATCGCTACCGAAGCCCCGAGAAAGGCGGCCGCTGCTGCCTGGTTAGCCCCCTTGCCACCGTTGTGTTGGGAAAGCCTGGCGTCCGTTACGGTTTCGCCGGGCTTGGGACGCTGCTCCACGTTGAGGACAAAGTCCTGGTTGATCGAGCCTACCACCAAAATGTCAGCCATTTCAGTCCTTTCTCTCGGGCGGTATCACTACCGCCGCCCCATCTACCGGTCTTCAGAACTAGTTTGTTCCTCCGGCACCCGAACTCTACTCCTCAACCAGCCGGGAACCAATGAAAGCAGTACGAAAACACGGCGGCTATGCCGAGGAAGACGAAGGTGCGGGTGAGATCTCCGCTGGTGACGGAGCCGCCGGCGAAGGTGTAGGCGACGACACCGGGGGTTATGCAGATCGCGGAGACGAGGACGTACGTGCCGAACCTTATTCCGGTGAGCCCGTAAGCGTAGTTTTGAAGGTTGAACGGAAACAGCGGAACGAGGCGGGTTATGATGAGGATCCTCCAGCCCTGGCGCTCGACTTCTTCGTCGAGCTTTCTGAGCCGCTCGTTTTTCTGGACCCAGGAGGCGACGAGCCCCCGGGCGGCGTATCGGGCCGCGAGAAATGCCAGGGTTGGCCCCGTGGTGGCGCCGACCATGACGTACGCGGTGCCCAGGATCGGGCCGAAAGCCAGCCCCGCCAGCAGCGTGAGCGGCGTGCCGGGCAGAAAGGCCACGGTCGCCCCGGCGTAAACGAGGATAAAGACCAGCGGGGCCGCGGGGCCAAGGTCCTCTACGTAGCCGCGGAGCCGGCCCAGGTTGTCGAGGCTCAGAAGGCTCGTGAGCCCGGTGAGCCGCACGACGACCACGAGGGGTATCAGCGCGAGCGCGAGGATCGCGATCCTCGCGAGCCGCGTCCGGTTCATCCGAACATCTTTGGGAGCGCCCTGTCTACGGCCACGTCCACCACGTAAGGTTTCTCGGCGTTTATGGCGCGTTCCAGGGCCGGCCGCAGGGCCTCCGCTTTTTCGACCCTCTCGGCCCCGCAACCGAAGCCCTCGGCGATCCGGGGTATATCGAGGTCCGGGAGATCCAGGCCGGGGACTCCCTCCAAATCGATGGAGTCCCGGTAGTTCTTGAGTATGGAGTAGCCCGTGTTGTTTATGACGATTACGGGTATGGCGAGGCCGTAGGAAGCGGCGGTATAGAGGGCCTGGATCGAGTACATGCTGGATCCGTCCCCGATCACGCACACCACCTCGCGGTCCGGCAGCGCGAGCTTCAACCCAACCGAAGCTGGCAATCCGAAACCTAATCCCCCAGCTGCGGACGTGTGATAGCCCTTCGGGTCGTTCACCTTCACGTACTGGCGGAGCGTACCCTTGCTGGAGGTCGACTCGTCTACGATCACGGCCGGAGGCCGCACTCCGGAGAGGGCCTCCGCGATAGCGTGCGAAACGTAAGCCACCGACATCGGCGAGATCTCATCCGGCACGCGGGCGGGCTCTCTGGGCGAGGGTTCTGGCCGATCCGTCTCCGGCAGCAGCTCCGCGAGACCCTGCAGGGCCATCTCCAGGTCCCCGACGACGCTCGTACCGACGGCGGCCCGGGCGGCTTCCTGGGGGTCGTCGGTGATCTGGTAAACCTCCGTGCCCTCTTCCACTACGGGCCCGGGGACGTAAGGATAATAGGTAAAGACCGGGGCCCCCAGTACGAGCACGACGTCGTACGGAGCTAGGACCGCTGCGGTCTTGCTCTGGGCGAAGGACAAGAACCCCTGAAAGAGCCGGTGGTCCTGGGGGAAGCCGGCCAGCGTTGTGACCGGCTCCTGCCACACCGCCGCCCCCAGCTTCTCGGCCAGCCGGACTACGCCCTCGAAGCTGTAGGTCCGCGCGACTCCCGGCCCTACCACGAGCGCCGGGGCCCGAGATCCTGCAAGCGCCCCGGCTATTCTCTCCAAAGCTTCGGTTTCGGGAACGGCCCGGGAGGAAACCTCCCGGACAACGGGCGGCTCGACCTCGGCATCCCAGTCGTCCATCGGGATGGAGAGGAATACGGGTCCCCTCGGGGGCTGCATCGCGGTATGGTAGGCGCGCTGGAGCTCGAAAGGGACGTCCTCCGCCCGCGGCGGCTCGTAGCTCCGCTTGACGTAGGGTTGGGCCAGATCCACGAGGTTCCCGGAAAGCAAGGGCTCCAGCGCGACGTGCCGCCGGTCTTGTTGCCCGGCGGTCACGAGCAGCGGCGTCTTGTTCTCGTAGGCGGTGACCATCGCCCCCATCGCGTTTCCGAGGCCCGGCGCCGTGTGCAGGTTGACGAGCGCCGCGTTGCCCGTACCCTGGGCGTAGCCCGTTGCCATCCCGAGCACGCTGGCTTCCTGCAACCCCAACACGTAGCGGAAGTCCTCCGGGAAGTACCCCAGAAACGGCAGCTCCGTCGATCCGGGGTTGCCGAAGATCGTCCTCACTCCGAAACTCCGCAGTAGATCGAACGTCGCCTCGCGCACCGTAGCCATAGCCCCCACTTCCTTTGCGTCGTGTGATCGACCCAATATAACAGAGCGGGTCACACCCTCCCCACAGGCTTACCCACGGCCTTCCCCACGATTGGAAAGAGCCAACTCCCAAGCTAAGAGCCTGCGCCAATAGGGAGAGTATCAGCATGTAAACGGGCACGAGATGCTCGATCATTTCGGGGAGTGTCTGAAGCTTCCCGATATCAGAAGGAGCGTATATCTCGTGCCCGCACTCCCACCTTACCTCATCGAGC
>JBHJHC010000026.1:0-3299 GCA_050331175.1 Rubrobacteraceae bacterium
CGATGGCTTTATCATCTTTTTTGCGTCACGGGGGGGTGCGCGCGCGTTTAGTCCGCCGGCTAGCTATGTCCCCTCTCCCGGCGCGCTCTCGATGTGTACCGTTCCCCCGAGATGCTCGACCCGCTCCCGCATCGCCTTTAGCCCGAAGCCGCCGGAGCTCTGGTCCCGGACCTCGCCGGCGACCTGCTCCGGGTCGAAGCCCACCCCGTCGTCGCGGGCGTCGAGCGTCACAGTTTCCTGCATGTAGGAGAGGGTCAGCATGATCCGCCCCGCCCAGGCGTGTTTGCGGGCGTTAGAGAGCGTCTCCTGCGCGGTGCGGAGGAGGGCGGCCTCGACTTCCGGCGGGAGCTGGCGGGGGGTGCCGACGAGGACCGCCCCCGCCGCCACGCCGCTCTCCTGGGACCAGCGCTCCGTGAGCAACTGAATCGCTTCCGGTAACGAGTGGCGGTCGAGGGCCTCCGGGCGTAGGGCCCACACGAGCCGCCGGGTCTCCGCCAGGCTCTCGCGGGCGGTGCTGCGGGAGAGATCCAGGAGCCGGCGCACCGGCTCCGGAACGGGTGGTAGCTTGTTCGTTGCCGTGTCCAGGTTTATCGCGATGCTGTTGAATCCCTGGGCGAGGGTGTCGTGGATCTCGTTCGCCAGCCGTTGACGTTCGCCTGCTATCCCGGCTCGCCGGGCTTCCTCCACGAGCCGCAGGTTCTCCAGCGCCAGCGCCGCCTGGGTGCTAATGGTCTGGTAGTCGCGCGCCACGCGCCGGAACACGCGCCGCCGGCGCCGGAAGGCCACCGCCAGAAGGCCGAACTGCCCGGCCTCGGCGGAGCGCAGCGGTAGCAACAACACCGTCTGGACCTCCCGGCCGCCAAAGGAGCCGTTTCCGAGCCCGCTCAGGTTCCTGCCGCGCAGCACGACCGGCATCCTGTCTTCCGGGCTTTCCGGACTCAGAAGCTCCTGGCCGTCCAACCTCTCTTCGAAGTGGGCCGGATCTTTGCGCGGCGTCCAGGCGGCCAGTAGCACGAGGTCATTCTCCGACCCGTTTTCGGGAGACGAGGCCGTTCGCCACACCGCAACACCGCTGACGTCCGGGCCGGCCAGGTGCTCGCCGATGGCTCTGACGACCGTTTCCGGTTCTTGGGACGTCTCGATCTCCCGGCTGGCGAGGTAGAGCGCCTCCTGGCGTTCGACCGCGATGCGGCCCCAGAGGCCGCCTATCCAGCCGCCGGCCAGGGTTATGAGCAGGAACAGAGCCGCCAGGTCTGGCCGGAACGGGCCGAAGTACAGCCCGATCAACTCGTGCCCGACCAGCGCGGCCAACCCTACCGACAACCCGTACAGAACGAACCGCCCGTTCGCCCGGTACGCCACCCATCGGGCCGCCAGGATGACCAGGAAGAAGTGTATTAGCGGGAGGCCCACCAAGGCGAACATCATCAGGGCTGCTTCGGTGCGGGCGGCATCCGGCTCGCCTCCGGTTGCGAGGTTCTGGGAGACGACGAAAGCGTAAGCCAGGAGGAAGATCAGGACGTAGCCGAGTACCGCAACAGCCGCGCCTGGTAAGAGGGTCCACCACCAGCGCAATCCCGTGAAGTTCGCCTCGTTCATTACCCCCGCCGGGCATTGCCCGGCCACGCTACACCATTACAGCAAAGAACATTCTCTCCTAAGCCCGGGCATGGCGCATCACCCAAACGGACTATTTCCGGCCCAGGCAACTTCCGAAGCTCATCAGCCCCGGGTTTCGCGGCTCATAGTGAACGGAGCCGGGGAATCATCCACCTGGAGAAAAAACCTCCTACCAATGGACGATACGGGTTCGGGTCCCGGGTGCGAAAGTTTCCTCAGTTGAAAAGCCCCGAAAAAGGAGGAAAAGATGAGAAAGTTGATGCTTCTGGCGACGATGGTGGCTATGGTGCTCGCGGCCGCGGCCCCGTCCCTCGCGCAGCCCGGTGGGGGCGTGCAGGACGATCAGTACTCGGGAGGCAAGGCTCCTGTCTATTGTGGGGAGATGGATCAGGAAACCGCCCAGCAGAGGCTCGATGAAGACCCCGAAACTTGGGCTCTCCTGGACAGCAACGGTGATGGCGTGGCGTGCAATGAGACACACGAACCGCTCCTCGCCTGCGAGGATTTCGCCACCCAGGAAGAAGCCCAGAGGTTTTTGGACGAACATCCCACTGACCCCTACAACATAGACCCTGACGGCAACGGCGTGGCCTGCGAGTTCGACAAAAAACCAGAGCCTGAAGGTGATGAGGCGACGCTCAACTACGAGCTGACGGTGGAGGGCGAGTGTCCCGCCAACGCTTCTTTCTTCGGCACGAACAACCTCGTCGGCGCGGCGGACTACGTTGGCCTAGCGCAGCTGACGGACCCGGACGGGGACGGCGTTTACACCCACAGCGAGAAGCTCCCCGTGGGGAGCGAGCTCGACGGCCTGAGCATTATCCAGGGCACGGGCGTGCAAAAACTCAACAGCTCCTTTTTCCAGGGAGTCTCTCCTGGCGAGCCGACAAAGACGCTAAAGAGCTTCGGTCCCATAACCCTTGAAGAAGATCAGACGCTCTCCGCCTCGGTCTCCTGCGGAAACACCGGTCCTAAACCCGACGATAAGGTGACCGTAGGCTTCGAGCTCACCGTTCATGGCCAATGCCCGGCCGGCACTACCTTCTTCACCAAGATGGGCACACCCGGCTCGGAAGGTTTCTCCCGGGCGCTACTCGACCCCGATGGGGACGGGACGTACACCCACTCCGAACAATTCGACCGGGGGCAGTTGGTGGAGCACATAGAGTTCCTCCGGGGCATCAACGTCAAAGACACCCCCTACGGGCCGATGGCCGGGAGGGAGACCGGGTTGGTCCGGGACTTCGGCAACGTCGTCTTTGACGAGGATGAAACCCTCTCGGAGAGCATATCCTGCGGAGAGACCACAGACCCCGGGCCGGGAAAGAACCTCCAGGGTGGAAGCACCGGGGGCGCGACCGAGGGCGCGAACAACGTTCAGGTCGAAAACACCCAGAACGGTTCTGGTATCGGCGGTGGCAGCGCCCTGACCGAGAAGATCAAAGAAGTCCGGACCGAAATCGAGATACTTCCGGATACGGGCGGCGGGAGCTTGTTGCTCCTCGGTGGCGGGCTGCTTCTGATAGGAGGTGGACTCGCGGCCCGCAAGATCTTCGGCTAGAAAAGTCCAACCTCGTTGAAAGCCCCGGGCGCCCCCCCCAAAAATGGAATAAGGGTGGGCGTAAGACCCCGTAGGCCCCAATCCCGCGCGAAGATAGCCCATAGTTATATAACACCAC
>JBHJHC010000027.1:0-6722 GCA_050331175.1 Rubrobacteraceae bacterium
CTGCGCTACGGCGCGTTCTACGGGCCAGGCACCTCGCTGGCGCCTGGCGGGGAGCAATTCGAGATGATCCGCAAGCGCAGGTCCCCGTTGGTCGCTGACGGTGGTGGCGTGTGGTCTTTCATCCACATCGCCGACGCCGCCGAGGCGACGGTGGCGGCGATCGAGCGTGGCCACCGTGGTATCTACAACATCGTCGATGACGACCCCGCCCCGGTCGCCGAGTGGCTGCCGTCGCTGGCGCAGACGCTGGGCGCCAGGAAACCGATGCGCGTGCCGCGGTTCGTCGGGCGGATGTTCTCGGGGGAGACTGGGGCGGTGTTCATGACCGAGATCCGCGGCGCCTCCAACACGAAGGCCAAGCGCGAGCTCGGATGGCAGCCGCAGCACCCTAGCTGGCGGCAGGGGTTCGCAGTGGCATGACCGATCACGAACGATTACTCGACGAGCTGAGGCCAGCCTCCTTCGCCATCGCCTACCGGATGCTCGGCAGCGTCTCTGAGGCCGAGGATGTGGTGCAGGAAGCGCTGCTACGGGTGCATCAGGCTCTCCTGGCTGGCGAGCGGATCGTCTCGCCTCGCGCGTTCGTCGCCACAGTGACCACCCGGCTGGCGATCAACGAGCTGCACTCCGCGCGCGCCCGCCGCGAGCGCTACGTAGGCGAATGGCTGCCAGAGCCGATCGTCACCGGCGGCAAGGACGATCCGGCCCAGCACGCCGAGACGGTCGATTCGTTGTCGGTGGCAATACTGGTGCTGCTGGAAAGCCTCTCGTCCGAGCAGCGGGCCGTGCTGCTGCTTCACGATATATTCGGCTACGGGTACCCGGAGATCGCGACGATCGTCGGCAAGAGCGAGGAAAACGCGCGACAGCTCGCCACCCGCGCCAGACACCACGTCGCCCGGCGCCGGCCCCGCTTCCAGACGACGCCCGAGCAGCGCGACGAGCTGGCAGAGCGGTTCTTTGCGGCCGCCGAGCAGGGCGATCTCGCCGGGCTCGAAACGCTGCTCGCCCACGACGTGAAGCTGACCGGCGACGGCGGCGGCAAGGTTCCAGCGCTCTCACGGCCGCTGCGCGGGCGCAACCAGGTTGCGCGCACCCTCATCAACTGGGTTCGCCTTGGCGCCCGCCTCCCAGGTGTGTCGTTGCGTCCCGTAGAGGTCAACGGTGACCCGGGAGCGATCTTTCTCGACGGACAGCAGCGGCTGATCGGCGTGTGGGCGCTCGACATCGCTGACGGCCAGATCACGAGCGTCAACTCGATCATCAACCCCGACAAGCTGACGCACCTCGGACCGGTCGGCGACTTCGGGTCGCTCCTGAGGTCGGCGATATGACCACGCGAATTTGTGAAGGACGTCCATTATTTCGTCACTATGGGTCTTCGTCTTGCTGAGCATGCTGTTTCGCGACATGCACGAGCTTGCGAAAAAAGAGTATCTGGAGGAGATTCTGAGCCGTACAGCGTCGGACGAACTCTTGCCTGAGTGGATTGCGCGTGTTTCGGAAAAGGAGGTCAGATAGATGTGTTCGACTATATCTCTCGGATCAGGAGATCATAGTCTCCTGGCTCAAAACTACGACTTCAACCTGCACCACGGCCTCGTCGCCGTCAACCTGAGAGGGACGGTCAAAGAAAACGGACGGCAACCGGGTGAAAAGGCTGTTCGCTGGCGAGTCAAACACGGCAGTGTCACCTTCAACCAGTACTCGCTGGAGCTTCCCGTCTCGGGTATGAACGAGGCCGGACTGGCCCTCGCCATGATGTGGCACGACGAAGGAGGTGATGGCAATGGCAGAGATGAGTACGCCAGGATGAGCGCGCTGCAGTGGATCCAGTACCAGCTCGACATCTCACGTGACGTCAACAGCGTCTTGTCGAGCCTCGAAACGTTGCGGCCGAAACAGGACTTTATTCCTCTGCATTACACGGCTCTCGATGCCGCCGGTAATACGCTCCTCGTTGAATTCGTGAACGGGGAAGCGAAGGTCTACAAGAACCCTTATCCGCCGGTCTTGACCAACTCTAGCTACAAGACATCCGTCGAGCTGGCGAGGCGAGATCCTGGAACTGAGCAGCTACAGTCGAACGCATCGGTCTCCAGATTCAAGCGTCTGTTCGACTTGAGGATTGCTTACAACGACTACGAGGCCGACGTCACACGCGGCTTTGAGTGTTTAGAGTCTGTCCGCCAAGGCCCCGAAGGTGAGGAACTATTCCCCTGGGATGGAGGAGATCGAAACCAAACCATTACGGCTTGGAGCATCGTGTTTTGCCCCGGTGCCAGGACCATCCACTTCAAAACGTTCGAGAACAAAACCGTCAGGTGGATTTGCATGAACGATATAGACTTCTCAGAGTCGTCCTCGTATTTGACAATGAATGTGAACGAGTACGGCAGCGGCGATGTCACCGGCAACTTTGTACCATATTCGATCCAGCAGAACCGCGCGATAGTCGAGCGGACGGCGGGCGCAATGGAGATGCCCTCCGCTGACCAGGAAGGCTTGGTAGCGATAGTTGACGCTTTGTACAGGTCGAGGAAGATGCAAATGGTATGGGACATTGAACAATGAGCGGTCTACTCTACACCGCAACGCTGATTACAGCACTCGGGTGTGGACTGAACGCTGGGGTCCTCTTCGCCTTCTCCAGCTTCGTGATGCCCGCGCTCAAACGGCTGACGCCCGCGCAGGGGATCGCCGCTATGCAGTCGATCAATGTCCTGGCCGTCACTCCCCCCTTCATGACGGTGTTTTTCGGGACGGCCGTGGCCTGCCTCGGGCTGGTAGTGTGGGCCGTGCTCTCCTGGGGAGAGCAGTCAGCGGTGCTGGTACTCGCGGGAGGTGTTCACTACCTCGTAGGCACCATCGGGGTAACGGTTGCGCGCAACGTCCCACTCAACAACGGGCTCGCAGCACTGTACCCCCAGGGCGCCGAGGCCACGGATCGCTGGAACGAGTACGTCAGGAGGTGGACCGCGTGGAACCATCTACGGGTTGTAGCCGCCTTCGCTGCGGCGGCCGTGCTTACCATCGCGCTCCGGGTCTAGAAGGGTAGGTGGCTGGCACCGGGTGAACGAAAGCCACGGGGATGGAAGACATACGAAGCCGGGCACCGGCACACCAGACAAAGCATACCGAACCGCCACCGCCCGTCTCTCCTATCCACTTCCATTCGTTGTACTGATAACAGTGATATCTTATTGAGGCCCCAGTATCTCTTCCCAGTCGTCGCGCTGCGGCCTGACGCCGAGTTCCCGGATCGCCATCAGCAACACGTCCTCTATCTCGACGTGGCCTGTGGGAAGATGGGACTTCTGGATCTCCTCACGTCCTATCTGCGCTCCGGCTCCCAGGTGCAGATGCGGGAATGTTATGGGGGAGCGCGATTCGGGATGCCAGTGGTAGGCGACGATCTCCCGGCCCTCCAAGTCCTTCAAAGTGTAGAAATAGGATGTGAGATCCGCCCTCCACGGCGCTTTCTGTGTGCGTTCGACAACACGAGCATACGCCCTGATGGAGAGGGCGATGCCGGAACCGGGCAGCTTGGTCGGCTCCGGACTTCCCAGGACCAACGCATGTACTGAGGCAGCCGAGTAGCCTTTTGCGCTCTGAACAGTAACCACAGAAGGTGTCACGCAGGAGACGGACCGCTGAAGGGAGGAGCGTAGATCCTGGACAGCCTGGTAGGGATTGCGCCCGTAGCCTGACACGCCAGTAGGCCTACCGGGCCAGAGGAAGAAGCGAGGCTACCTCCATGACCTCGGGGCCGTTCTTGGTACGGTCGTCAGGATCATCATACTCGCCGGCATCCCACCGACAAAGAAATTCTTCACCGGAGATCCCGAGGTAATGTCGGGCGGCACGGTCGAACAGCTCCCGTCCCTCTTCCTGGGAGATCTCGCGGATCTGGTTCTCGGTTGTTTCGGCTCGCTCTGCCATGCCAACCTTCTCTCTTCGTACCCGATCAGTATAACGCAAATGTGCGAAGGTCCCGACCATCAGGACCCTACTATGAAGATCGTACCAGGGGGAATGTTGTTCTGATCGGTTATGCTGGTAGTGTGTTTCCGATGATATGTCGGCGACGCTGTTGGCAGGCCCTAAGTGAAGAGGAGAAGTGGCGTGATGCTGCCTGGGATGGGCGGCGAGGCCGCCGACGCGATGGGCAAAGCTCTGGGCTGAATCCTATTTTGTGTACAAATGGTGTACAGAATGCCGGGAGAAGATCCCGGCATTTTCTATGCGCTACTGCTGCTAATTTGGGAACTATTAGCAGCAAATTAGCAGCTAACGCGAATCCGGTATCGAAGGCTGGATCCTGCCTCTGCAGGTACTGCTATTTTCCCTACTTGCCCGGTCGCCAGCGGGCACTTGGCGTACAAATGGTGTACGGAGGGCCGGGAGAAATCTCGGCCTTTTTCATGCGTCGCGGTCTTTCGATAAATAAAGGGGATTGCCGGTGGGCCTGCCTGGACTCGAACCAGGGACCTCTTCCTTATCAGAGAAGCGCTCTAACCGGCTGAGCTACAGGCCCGTGAACGGTGCTACCGAGAGTACCGCCGAGATAATGTACAACACGGTGGCCTGGCTGGCAACCTGATTGAACAGATGCGGGCCGGGAAGTAAAATCGGCGCAGGTATTTTGAGACCGCGTTGCTTCGCGGTACGAGAGGAGCAACAAGCAGTGAGCGACAATGGCTTCACCCAGATGTCCATATACGGGATCAACCTGGACCTCTTCAACTCTAGCCCCATAGTTATTCTCAAGGTCGAGGACGAAAACCGTTACTTGCCGATCTGGATCGGGCAGGGAGAGGCGCGGTCTATTCTCATGAAGCTCCAGAACACGGAGTTTAGTCGGCCTCTGACCCACGACCTGGCCGTCAACCTGGTATCCGAGCTCGGAGGCTCGATGGAGCGGATAACCGTGACGGAGCTCAGGGATTCGACCTTCTTCGCCGTCATAAGTTTGGAGATCGGGGGCCGCACCATCGACGTTGACTCCCGCCCTTCGGACGCCATAGCACTCGCCGTACGGTCTGGAGCCCCGATCTTCGCTGCTGACGACGTGATAGAGGAGGCTTCCGTAGTCTTCGAGGAGGCTATCGAGGATACTCCTCAAGACGAGGTCGTAGACAAGTTCAAGGACTGGGTAAACCAGATCACGCCGGAGGACTTCAGGGAACGCTGATCCGGCCCGGGCTACGTCCGGACCATGCTGCCTCGAGAACAACGCCGGTCTCTTTTCCTAACCGTTCCGCGGCTCCAGGTCCTTCAGGGTTGCCAGGCGTCCCAGCAAGCCCGCTTCTTCCCACGGCCATACGCCTTCGACCTCGGCGGCCTCGAACGGCGGCGCGCTCTGTAGCATCGCACCCGTCCCGGCTGCTACGCTGTCGCCCGATACCAGCACCGCTCCACTGTTCGTTCTGGCAAGGCCCCGCCGGTGCAACGCTGAACTCCCGAATTCCTCGAACCCGCCAACCTCCCAAGAGGCAACCGCCCGTAGCCCACCGGTGGCATCCGCGAGGGCACGCCGCAGGGCGTAAAGGGTCCGGGCACACCGCCCGTCGGCGAAGTTGGCGCCCGCGTAAGCCGCAGCCAGCGTATCCGCCGCCTCTTCGCTGCCGAGCGGGGCGGCGGGCAGATCGTCTTCCGCGCCGAGATCTAGGCCGGCCCGGATCCGGCTGAGGATTCTTTGCTCGTGCGTGGCCAGTGCAAGCCGGCACAAGTCTCCGGCCCCGGATTCGACTTCGAGAACCAGGCTTCCCCGAGGGAGGTCCAGGTTTTCTGCTGCCAGAGAGTCCAGCACCTCTTCTACAACGCAGGCGCGCACCTTCGTGAGAACGTCCCACTCTCGCTCACCGGCGGAGAGCGCCCGGCGTCCCAGAGAATCCGGGTCGCCGGCGGCCCGGTGGAAGAACGGGAGATCGTCTTCTTCGATAAACCCGTCCTCTGCAGCGGCCCACGCCCCGGCTTCACAGATCCTCCGGACCCCGGAACCATCGAGCCGTGGCAGGCTCACTTCAGATAAGTTGCGTAAAAGCAGCGGCACGATTTCTTCCTCCGGCACGTCCAGGTCGTCCGGAAACATATTGGTGGAGATCAGCAGTCCCCGGGCGGGCGCGGAGACGAGCGCGGGGGCGGCGTGGGTGGTGGATGCCGCGACCCACCCGAGGTTCGGTATCGAGGCCGCAGCGTAGATGGGGTTCTCTACACCCGGGAGCCGGGTGGCGGGCAAGACGTCTTCGACAGCCGAACCATCAGCGGCGTAGAGCAGGACTTCTGCTCCTTCGCCCTCCGCGCGCCACTCGAAATCTCCGGTTCGTTCGGGCACCAGACGCTTTTAGTCCAGGGTGATCAGGGGTTCGCCGGCCCGCACGGTCTGGCCGGCCTGGACGTGAACCTCCCGGACGCTGCCTTTGCTGCGGGCCCGGATCTCACTCTCCATCTTCATCGCTTCCAATACGCAAACGGGCTCGTCGGTCTCTAGCTCCTGTCCTTCCTCCACGAGCACCTTGACGATGGTGCCCTGCATCGGGGCCGTAACCGCCCCTTCGCTGGACGCCGCCCGCCGCGCCCCTCCACCCCGGCGCTGCGGTTTTTCACCCTCCCGTTGTTCATCAGAGTACAGCCGCACCCGGAAGAGCTTGCCGTTGACCTCCATTTCTACCTCCCGCGAGCCTTTTTCGGGGGCTTCCCCGGCTACCGTCACGGAACCG
>JBHJHC010000028.1:0-46793 GCA_050331175.1 Rubrobacteraceae bacterium
GAGCGGCTCTTTGCTTGGTTGCAGAACTTCAGAAGGCTGGTGGTTCGTTACGAGTACAAGGACGAGAACTTTCTGGGCATGGCGCAACTCGGGTGCATCATTATTCTGCTCAGAAAGTGTTTATGAGATGGGTTCTAGTGAAATCTCCGTCGTCGTTTCGTGCGCGGCCCAAGCCGCGGTAAAGAACGTCAGGACGGGCACGGACCAGGTACCGAGACCAACGGACAGCCATTCGAGGTAAGCCTCGCTTGATGCGCCCTTCCAGGCCGTGAGTAGCGTGTAAACGAAAATCCCCGCAACAGTCAGAACAAGACTCGTCGCGTAAGTGGCCAAACAAGCCGCAAAGATTCGCCACCAACTCGCCTTCGATAGCAGATTTACCATCGCATACCTTCCTGCCGCTCCTTGCGGAGGGCTTTGACCTCCCGGCCGATCCCGAAGAGCAGGACGATTAGCCCGGCTTCTGCCGCGGTTGCGGCTAGGTTGAGCGGGTCCACCGGCAACCGCGCGAAACCCAGCAGCGCCGGAAATCCGAAGAAGCGGGTTACGCCCCAAACGAGCACTACGCCCGCATTGAGGAAAATGCCAAAGCGCACCATCCACCTGCCGGGTCCAAACAAAAGGCTCACTGCAAGAAAGCCCTGGCAGATAGCCACCAGGAGTATTAGGGAGCCGCTCAACGGTCGAACAACGAACTCGGCGGGCAATAACCACAGGTGGATCAGTTGCGAGGTGAACGCCAGGGCAGCCGCCAGATAACGGGACGGAAAACTCCGGTTTCCGAAGGTCTTCGCCGGCATTCTAGACAACCTCGAAGTTCGCCATCATCATCATGTCCTCGTGCTCCAGGTTGTGGCAGTGGAAGACGTACTTGCCCCTGTAGCCCTCGAATCTGGCGGCCACCCGCACGGTGCCGCCCCGCGTAAAGACGGTGTCCTTCCAGCCGGCTTCGTAGGGTTCGGGCGGCTCGCCGTTGCGGGAAAGGACCTTGAAGTGGACCAGGTGCAGGTGAACGGGATGCTGCGGGTCCGCGCTTATCTCCCAGACCTCTGTAGAGTTCAGGCGCGGGTCGGCGTCTATACGGTCCGAATCGAAGATCTTGCCGTTTATAGTGGACATCCCACCCCAAGCTCCTCCCGCGATAAACTGGAACCGGCGCGTTACCTCCGCCTGCTCCGGGTCGGGAAAGTCCAGCTCCGGTGCAAGCCTGTCGGGTACGCTACTCTCATCTTTTTCCCGGCGCGTCACCACGAAGCGCATTACGTCCCGCAGGCGGCCTTCGCCTTCGAGGTTCTCGAGCGTTACCTCGGTGCCAACCGGATAGCGGGAAAAGTCGATCACTACGTCGTAGCGCTCCGCCGGAGAGGTCAGGATCCTGTCGTGGGCCAGGGGTCTTTCCAGCAGTCCGCCGTCGCTGCCTATCTGGACGAACGGCTTGCCGCCGGGTGGCGGCGGATCGAGGGCGAGGTCGTAGACGCGGGCGTTTGAGGCGTTGAGGATGCGAAACCTGTAGCGGGTGTTCGAGACTTCCATAAACGGCCACGGAATACCATTGACGAGTACGGTGTCACCGAACATACCGTTGATGGCGTTTGCCAGGGTGCCATGCTCGCCTTGCAGAGAAGGATCTACCGACGGGTAGTAGAAGGAGCCATCTTGCTCGAAGGTCCGGTCGCAGATCATGAGCGGCACCTCCTTATCGCCTGTGGGCAGCGGAAGCTCGTCCTCGATTTCGTCCCGGAGCAGGTAGAAGCCGGCGAGCCCCCTGTAGACCTGGGGGCCTGTAAAGTCCATGCGGTGGTCGTGGTACCAGAGGGTCGCCCCACGTTGCTCATTGGGATAGTGGTAGTCTTTGAATAGGTGGGCGTGCTTCTCAGCCGGCCCATGACCTTTGTGGCCGGAGGGGCCGGATCTGTATCCTTCGGGGAGGATCAGGTCCGTAGGGTAGCCGTCGCTCTCGGGCGGCGTCTTACCGCCGTGCAGGTGCGTGACCACCGGAACCGGCAGCTCGTTTCTCTGGCGAACTACGACCTTCCGGCCGCTACGGGCCTCGATGGTGGGACCGGGAAAGATGCCGTCGTAGCCCCAGATGGTCGTCTGCAAGCCGGGAAGGATCTCTTGCCTTGCCGCCTTCTGCGCGGTCTCGTAGTAGTCGGTTGACGCGTCCGACCGGGATGGTTCGAGTACCGGTGGAACTGGCAGCGAGGCTGAGAAAGGTTCCACGTCCGGGCTCGTTACTGCCGCTGCGGCCCCCAGCCGGGCCAGCGGGATCGACACCGTACCCAGGGGCAGTGCGAGACCCACTCCACCCATGAGCCCCAGCTTCAAGAACTTGCTGCGGGTCATCCTCATGCGACTTCCTTCCCAAGATTTCCGAACATACCTCTATCGTCCTGGCTACTCGATGGCCTTACGGTCGGTACACCGCGAGGCTATAGCTAAACCAGTGGCAAAGTCATCAGACGAAAGACGGATTCAGGTGGTTGACCGGGGTTGATTCTTGGTACCGGCAGGAAAAAGCGAACGTCCTTCTACGGCGAACTACGCCAATAGTTCGAGGTCCCGCGCCCGGGCGAGTGCCCCGGCGCGGTTGCGGGTTCCCAACTTACGGTAGACGTTGCTCGTGTGAGATTTTATCGTACCGACCGTAACGAAGAGGTCCCGCGCTATCTCCGAGTTGGTCCGGCCCGAGGCCAGGAGCTTCAGGACCTCCAACTCACGTTCGCTCAAAGGATCGTCGAGTTGGAATGAAGCTTGGCCGCTTTCGCCATCCGACCCACGGGCCGTCGGGGGCATTTCCGGCAGCCCGCGACGGTCCCGCTCCCGCAAGGCGTACGCCTGGACTCCGTCTTCGACCACCAACGAGAGATACCCGCTGCGAGCCAGCTCTTCGAGCCTCCCTGCAGCCTCGTCTGCCGTCAGAGAGGTCTGTATGGCCGCCGTGACGGGGGTGAGCTCACCGCGCTCACCGAGTGCCTGCAGAAGCTCTTTCTCCTTCTCGCCACCCGATACGGAACGTAGTGGCGCTGGAGGTGAGAGGAAGCGTTTTGCCTGCCACAGCAGGGCAACCGGGATCACGGTTCCGAACGCCAGGACCCACGCCCATTCCCACGCGGACTCGGCCAGGTTGACGCCTATTGCCATGACCGAGATACACCAGGCGGCGACGCCCAGAACTACCAGGACCGGCGCCACGGGAGGCCTGTTGCCCGAAGGTCGTGAATTCTGCACCCCATCTTCGCCCCGCTCTCGGCCCTGAACCTCGCTTCGCGAGGATCTTGAATCGCTGTTTTGTTGCACTTGCACGAGGTTTTCCTTTCCTAGAGAGAACGGGTTGGACGTGAGGCCGTCCGGAACGAGCTGCTCCTGGAACTACCTACCGCCTTCTCACCGTTCCGGACTGTTTCTGACCGGTTCATCGTTTCAATCTATCCCCACACCCCACCCGTCGCGGTGGAAGATCGGGAGCAACGCAACACCGGCGTCGGGAAGGGCTTCGAACGCCTCCCGCCTACTGGTTGTCCGCCGGTTGTCTCCGGTCATCTCAACTCCCTCGCGACAGCTTCCCGGAAGAGACGGCTATCTTCTCGTCCCAGTCAACCCTGTAGGAATAAGCTTTCCCGGCATTCCTGACGCCCAACTTCAGGAAGAATGGCAGTACCAGATCCCGGATACCCCGGGTGAGAGCGTTGGTCGGGGTCTTCCGGCTGCCGTTTCTGCGAGCTTCCTCTACTAGTTTTTCCACCCGGTCTTTGCGAAGGGCCTCGAATGTGGAGAAGGCTTGTTCTACATCCGGTACGTCGCGCAGGCATTTGGCGAGCACGATCGCGTCCTCGATAGCCATCGAAGCACCCTGGCCCGCGCTCGGCAGTGTGGCGTGGGCGGCGTCCCCGATCAAGCACACCGGTCCCCTGTGCCAGGTCGTTAGGGAAGGCATGTCGTAGCCCGGCCAGCGGCCGATCCTATCTTCGGTGCAGCTAATGATCTCCTTGATAGGCTCGTGGTCGTTCCTGTGTATGCCTACCAGCTTCTTCCGCCACCGGTCTTCGGGTATGGATTCGAGCTTCTCCCGGTCCGGCTCGGTAGACTCCTGGAAGTTCTCGAACCAGTAGACTTCACCCGAGGGAGTCACCTGGTAGCCGAAGAAACCCCGGGTGCCGAACGTCATTCGCATGACGCCGTTAGAGGGCGGTATGTTCGGGGTGCGGGTGAAACCAGCAGAATCTATGGTTCCCGCGTAGCGGGCTTCCGGGGAGTCGGGCATGATGGAGCGGCGGGTCGGAGAGTGGATGCCGTCGCAGCCCACGAGGAGGTCGCCGCTGGCCTCCGTACCGTCCTCGAAACGGGCGACCACCGCGCGCCCGGATGTGATCTCCACGTCCTCCAACCGCTTGCCGAACTCGACCGTAACACCGCGCCGCAGCGCCGCCTCCCGGAGTCCTCTGTTGAGCAACCCTCGCTTGATGAGGATGGTAGTTTCGGGAAGCGCCCCGAGCTGTTTGCCGCGATGATTCTGGAAGACGATCCGGGTCGTGGGAATGCCGGACTCCAACGCTTCCTCCCCCACGCCCAACGTATCGAGCCCGGCGACGCCGTTCGGGGCGAGGTTCAGGAAGTAGCCGGCCTCGTCGTCGGGTTCCGGCCGCGCCTCGTAAATGACCGGCTCTATGCCGGCGCGCTTTAAGGACATCGCCAGGACCAGCCCTGCGACGCCGCAGCCGGCGATCAGGGCTTTGCGTTCGGTAGACCCGGATACGGACGGGCTACCCATGCGCCTTCTTTCTGCTGGCAGAGAGGATCTTCCACAGCAGGTCCGAGAGTATCCAGGCCAGGGCCGTAAACGCGTTGTGGCCTATAGGACGAACGCGGGTGTTGTGGAAAGCAGCGAAGCGCCATTCTCCATCCCGGCGCGTGGCGATGAGGGTCTGGATCGAGTTTCGTTCGGATGAGGGTCTGTTGTTGCCCCGCATTATGGTTCCACCGGTAGCGTGCACGAGGGCAACATCGGGGCTTGGAAACCGTATGCTCTCGACCTGCCCCACGAGGCGGGACCCTTTGAGCCAGGTATCGAAGAGCTGCTGGTGGGAAGCGGAGATCTCCGCCCGCCCCCTGGTGTGCGTCCCGTCGAAGGAGACATAATCGGCGTCTTCGGTGAACCGGGAGCCGTAAGCTTCGCCGTCGCCCCGCGCCCAATCGTCGATGAGCCGATCCAGGAGTCCGCGGACGGCCGCCGCGTCCGGTGTGTTCCCGGTAGTCTCGTCGGGTTCAGGCCTGATAGACATTGGTAGAGCTCCTTTCCGCAGGGGTGGGTCTGGATCCGCACCGCGCGTTCGGGTCTCGTTCTGCGGGGCTTCTACCTGCTATCCTTGAAAGTGTACGCTTCGGGATACGGGTTCCGTCCCGCGGAACCATCTCGGGGATACCGCCCCCGGCGCGGTGCGCCAACACCTGGCGCCGGGGGTCTTCTTGTTTCAGATCATGCTCCCCCCTCCGCCGGGCTTTGAGCCCGGTGAACCCGTGCCCGTTGCGCCCGCACATCGTGGAGTCCACCTCGTAGGGATGTAGCAGCTGCTCGAAAAGGAGTGACATCACCAGCCAGCGCCATAGGGTTCGACACCTTCCTCTTCAGCGACAAGGCACTCCTTTACTCACATGTTAGTCGCTTACGTCTAGTTGAATTCGACTATATATACAGGACCGGGTTTTGTCAAGCGGTTTTGGTTCCTTCCGGCGTCATCCGGTAGAGTAAGCGCATGGATTCTCTGGCAAACCACGTGGTAGTCGTCGGCGGCCCGGAACTGGAGGATGAGCTCCTCGCCATCGTGCTCGACGACGGCGAGGCGATACCGGTCTTCGAGTCCGTTGGGGAGGCAGAGGAGTTTCTCGATTCGACGGGGGATTTCGGCAGAAACTGGCGGGCCCGGGAGGTGTCGGCTGAAGATCTACTCGCGCTTCTGGAGTACCAGGGCGACGAAGTAGAGCACGTGGCATTGAGCCCGCCGCCGGAGCGATTGGAGGGTGGAATGGAGGTGCAGGTGATCCCGCGCCACGCCTTCACCAGCCTTTTGGAGCGCCAACTCCAACCCGAACCACCGTCAGAGGGCAAGGGATTCTGGCGACGGTTCTTCCACCGTTGAAGGCTTCTCGAAGTTCAGGGTGTACGCCGGAAAGTTGCCGTACTTCGCAACGGGGATAAAGCCCGCTTCTTCAGCCTCCCGACGAACGGTGGCCGGCCGGTGGTAGTCCGGGTCACCGAACGCCTCCGTCACGGAGAGGAGGCCGCCGGGCCTGAGCGCGGCGAAGATCTCGCGCAGCGCCGCCCCGCGGTCCCGCACCTCGCCGAGCACCATCGCCAGGATCGCCCGATCGAAGGCTTCTTTCTCCAGCCTCCCCTCACCGAGGCCGGCCTCGACGAGTCGAACGTTCGTGAGGTTCTCCGAGCGGATACGCTCCTCCAGCTTGCGCAACATGGCCTTCTGGCTGTCGAGGGCTACGACTCGCCCTCCTCCTCCTCCGACTACTTTCGCAGCCGGAGCCGTCAACCGGCCCGGTCCGCAGCCCGCGTCGAGCACGCTCATCCCCGGCGCGAGATGCAGGCGCTCGAGGAGGGTATCGCCGCCTACGAAATAATTCGTGACCGGGTTCTCCAGCACGAAGCAGAGGAACGGCGGCAGAGGTATGGGCCGGCGCCGCTGCGCCAGAAAACCGGCGGCCGCGAGCCCGCCGAGCGCGTACAGCAGTGGTTTGGCCCGCACTCCGCTATCCTCGTTCTTCAGGTGTCATGAGCATCCCGTACCGGGGCTTCAGGGTGAAGCTTGGTTCGGGCTCCACCGGGTGGCCCGGAGCCAGCGCGAGCCTGTAGCGCCGGGCTACCGTTGCCAGGATCAGCTTCGCTTCCATCGCGGCGAAGTTCGTGCCGATGCACTGGCGGGGACCGCCGGAGAACGGAAAGTAGGCGTATTTCGGGCGTCCGGCTCCCCGGTCCGGCCCGAAACGTTCGGGCTCAAACTCCTCCGGCGCTTCCCAGAACTCCGGGTGCCGGTGGGTGACGTACTGGCTTATGACGACTCGGGAACCTTTGGGGAGCCGGTAACCCCAGACCTCATCCTCTTCCGCCACGAGCCTGCTGAGACCCCACACGGGCGGCAACAGGCGCAGGGATTCTTTGAAAACCATCTCCGTGTAGGAAAGCTTCTCGAGGTCTTCGTACGCGGGGATGCGTCTTCCCGGTACCAGGTCCAACTCGTCTTCGAGCCTCGCCCGCGCTTCCGGGTGCGAATCCAGCAGATACCAGGTCCAGGTGAGGGCGCGGGCGGTGGTCTCGTAACCGGCGGTGAGAACGGTCATCGCCTCGTCCCTCAGTTGCCGCGGTCCCAGGTCCACACGTCCCTCGTCGCGGGCTTCGAGGAGCATGGATAGCAGGTCCCGGCGAGTTCCACCACGCTGTTGGCGCCGCGCGATGAGGCCGTCAACCACGTTGTTGAGCTTCTCTACGGCGGCCCGGTACCGGCGGTTGGCCGGCGTGGGGATGCTGGTTGGCACCGGGAGGAACCTCCCGGTGCGCTGAAATCCGAGGGTGAGAACCGTCTGTAGAGCCTTCCCAACCTCTCCGTACGCGCCGGTGAGGTCTACGCCGAAAAGGGTGCGGCCCACGATCTCCAACGTAAGGCGCGACATCTCCGCGTCGATGTCCAACGGCCCCCCGCCGTTTGCGCCGTGGAACCTCCATCTCTCCAGCATGTTTTCGGTGGCGTCCGTCATGGTCCGGACCATGTTCCTCAGGCGTTCGCGGTGGAAGGCGGGTTGGACGATCCGGCGCCGGCGACGCCAGAAGTCTCCTTCGCTGGCGAGCAGGCCGTTGCCCACTATCTCTATGTGCTCGTAGCCGTCTTTGAGGTAGTTGCGGGGGTTCTTCTGGAGGATGTGGGCGATGCAATCCGGATGTGAGAGCAGGTGGACCCTGTAAGGTCCGAGCCGGAAACGCACGAAGTCCCCGTGCCGCTGGCGGGTCTCGGTCAGCATCCGAAGTGGGTCCCGCCGCATCTCCCGGGCGCTGCCGAACACCGGGTTGCCCCGCAGGTAGGGCGCTTTTTTCATGTCTTTCACGCCTGGCATAACACTACGAACAGTCTACTATCGGGAGACCCTGGCCATGGATTTACGCGGCCCGGCGAAGTTCGCTACGCTTCGGTCAAGACGGCGACTTCTTCGGCGCTCAGGTGTTCCCGACGAGACGAGGATCCGAGCTTCTCCCGCCGCAGGAATCCGACGCCTGCGGGACGCGGCGTGTAGCACGAGAAGCTGACGAGCCGGTAGCGGCCGGGTCCTCGCTTTCGGGAAGGGCGGTGCTCGATCCAGAGCAAGGGACATGGGAGGTCCGGTAGTCCCTCCGGGAAGTGGGCCCGGATCACGTCCGCCGCCACGTACTCGGAGATCTCGGAAACCAGCACCCCGCCGTCTCGCAGCTCCTCGCAGATAACCACCGGGGCGTCGCCCGGTTCGCCCCGGTAGACGCGGACCCAACAGCAGTACGTTCCGAAGCGATATCCCCGCCGGTTGTGGATGTACTCTTGTGTGAGACGCATTCCGGAAGCTGCTCCTCCCGAAAAGGTAGGGTCTACTCTCCGGCACGCTCCTCCGGACGGCCAACGATCCGGTCTATGATCCCGTACTCGACAGCCTCTTCGGGGCTCATTATGAAGTCCCGGTCGGTGTCGCGCTCCAGCTTCTCGAACGGCTGGCCCGTGCGCTCCGCTAGGATCTCGCTCACCCGCCGCTTCTGGGCGATGATCTCCCGCGCGTGGATCTCCACGTCCGACGCCTGCCCACCCAACCCTTGTATGTTCGGCTGGTGAATAAGAATCCGGGTGTTTGGCAGGGCGCTCCGCTTGCCTTCGGCCCCCGCGGCGAGCAGAATGGCGCCCGCAGACGCCGCCATGCCCAGCGCCGTCGTCGCCACGTCCGCCGAAACGAACTGCATGGTATCGTACATCGCCAGCATCGCAGTCCCGCTGCCCCCCGGCGAGTTTATGTACAGGTTTATGTCCTGCTCCGGGTCCTCGGAATCCAGGTGCAAAAGCTGCGCCATGATCACGTTCGCGACCTGATCGTCCACCGGCGTGCCCAGAAAGATGATCCTGTCCGCCAAAAGCCGCGAGTAAATGTCCATCGTCCGCTCCCCCCGCGGACTCTGCTCCGTCACATATGGAATGACCAGCCTCGGATCCAGCGTCATCTGCGCGCCTCCTCTAAAGCTCGTGAGCTATACTCTGCTAGAGTAACATTGTTGTAGTGTTTATACAAGGTTTTTGCAGTGTTTGGAGGTGACCGGGATGGATCTCCCGCATCTGAGGGGGTTTCGGCAGCGGGCGGTGTTGAGCCAGGACCAGCTCGCGCAGAGGAGCGGCGTGGCGCGGGATACGATCTCCAAGTTGGAGACGGGACGGCGCAAAGCTTATCCGACGACGATCCGCAAGCTGGCCGGCGGGTTGGAAGTCGAGCCTAAAATGCTGCTCGGCGGCGTCGAGTACTTTGAAGAGGAGCCGGCACCAGAGGAGGCTCGTGAAGAAGACTCCAGGGCGTCTGAAGCCGGCGGCAAGAAGATAGGCTTCTAGTAGCCGGGAGCCGCTACTGCAACAGTTTCCGGAGGTTGTCCTCCAGGTAGTCGGCGGTTACCGGACCCTCGGGTGTGTAGGCAACGGCTTCTTTGCAGAGATGGTAGAGGGCGAGCGTCCGGGTCGGCGAGAAGCGGCGGTTCCCGGTCTGTTCCAGCACCAGGCGCATCAGCTCCAGGGCGACTTCCGCCTCGCTCTTGGGTTGCTCCACGGGAAACCATCCTCTCTTGGGGCGCTGATCGACTATTATACCGGGCCGGAAACAGCAGGTCCTATGGTAAACTCGGATGTACTTTGGGCCTCAGAAACTTCAATCTCCCGCGTAACCCACAGGCCGTTGGGGAGGCTCGTGGGAGAGGTTAAGCGGGTATACGTCCAGTGTCCCGCGTGCCGGTACATCTTCCGGGCTCCATCCGTCAAGGGCTACGTTACCGTCGGGCGGGATGCGGATCTGTGTCCCAAGTTCCCGGGCCGCCTATCCGACGGCTCCCGGCTCATACAGAGCGCGGTCACGATGTGTCCGGCCTGTTTCTTCGCCTCCCAGGAGGAGTTTGGCGCGCTGGCTCTCGGCCCCGACGAACGCCACGACATCGAAGAGCGTCTCGGGGAGGACGGCCTGCTCCGGGTGTTTCGTGCCAGCCCGCCGCCGTGGCTGCCCTTTCACGCCGCGGAGATCTGCGGCCAGGAGCGCGGTTACCGCGCCCGGGACCTGGGCGACATCTGCCTGCGCGCCTCGTGGGTCTGCCGCAAGGAGAAAGAACAACCCTTCGAGAGCACCTTCCAGCTAAGGGCCGTACGCTACTTCATGCGCTCGCTGGAGCGGGAAGGGCTCTCCGGGCGGGAGCTATCCGTAACCACCTACCTCGTCGGCGAGTTAAACCGGCGCCTCGGGCATCATCGCGAGGCGCTCAACTGGTACGTTAACGCCGGGCGCACCCTGAACGACGAGAGGCTTGCCTGGCTCGACCGGCTTATCTCCCGCCAGAGCAAACTCGCCCGCGAACAGGCGGCGTAAACAGCAACCAACGCCGATCAGGTTTTCCGACAACCCGTGATACTTCACCCACTGCGATCCGGCGCCTTTGGGTATACTGGTTGTCGTGGAGAAGTTGCGCACATCTTCGCTGGACGTCCAGGAGGAACGCCTGCTCTGGGAGGGGTTGGCAGCGGCCTGTTCGCCCCCGCTCCGACGGCTCGGTGCGTTCTTGTTGGTCGGGTTTACCGCTTTCATAACGCTCACCACCGCCATCGTGCTCGTCTACAACGTGTTCGGGGAGCGGCAGATCGAGGGCCAGGGGGTCTCGGTGCCCCACTGGGTGTTCTACACCACGATGGGCGTATGCTTTGCGCTGGCGATCCTGGTTTTCCTGGTCTGGCTCCTCCGCAACCTCCGGTCCTACGATTCCTTCGCCACGATGCTGCGCCGGAACAACCTCAACCCCCGGCGGCCCACCCTGAACGGCCTCCGGGCCTACTCCGACCATCAACTCCTGGCCCTCCGCTCCCGCTACGAAAAGCACCGCGGAAAGGACGAGAAAACCCTCGAACTGATGTTCGGTTTCCGACGAGACGATTCGTTCGCCCTCGCCCCGCTGAACACGCTCCCCGGAACCTTCGAGATGAATGCCCTCCGGGTCGAATGGGAGTCGAACCTGCTGCTCCGCGAAGAAACCTCCGTACCGGAGGTCTCCTGGTGGACGGAGGCCCGAAACGGCTTTTTGCCCCGCCAGCCAAACGAGACGCGCCGGCTCACTTACGCCCTCCGCTATACAACAGATTCGGTGCACGAACTAAAGCGTCGCTACGGGTACCGGACCCAACAGTGGCACGCCACCGTACCCGAGGGTAAGCTGTTCGACGCCCTCCGGGACGTCGAAGAAGCCCGCCGCATACAATCCACCCTCGGCCGCAAACCGCGCCACAGCTAACCCCGGTTCGCGACCCCTACCGCCTCCTTCCCGGAAACTCGCCCGCCAGAGTTCCCAGCCTCCGAAAGGGAATGCCGGTGGCGGCCCTGTCTATAATGGGCGGGGCCGCTAGCTTTCGCGAGAGAGGATTCCAGGAATGTTGCAACACCCAAGAAGGTGGCGAGATGGAGTGTAACTTCGGCTCCGGCGCGCCCTTTACCGTTGGGGTCGAGGAGGAGTTCCAGCTGGTGGCCCCCGAGAGCCGGGAGCTCACCCCGGCCATAGACGAGGTACTCGCTGCGGCGGATGGGGCGGCCTGGATCGCCTCCGAACTCTCCCAGTCTTGCGTGGAGCTGGTCTCCCCGGTGTTTGGCGACGTCGCGGAGCTCGGGAGCGAGTTGCCCGCGCTCCGCAGCAGCCTGGGCGGCCTGGTGCGGGGCTGCGGCGTAGAACTCGCCGCGGCCGGGACCCACCCGTTCTCCAACCCGGTAGAGCAGCCGTTCACCAGGGGTGAACACCATTTGCAAGTCGAAGAGCAGATGGGATGGGTCGCCCGCACCCAGGCCATCTACGGGCAGCACGTCCACGTAGCCGTGCCAGACAGAGAGTCGGCGATCCATGCCACCGGTGTTCTCTCGCGCCACGTGCCACTCATGCTCTCCCTATCGGGGAATTCCCCGTTCTGGCGCGGCTCTGACACCCGGCTTTCCTCCACGCGGATTAAAGTCTTCGAGATCTTCCCCCGCTCCGGCCTGCCGCCCGCTTTCCGGTCTTGGGACGAGTTCGAGCGCCACGTTGAAACCCTCGTCGCCTCGGGCAACATCCCGGACTATTCCTGGTGTTGGTGGGACGTGAGACCCCATCCGAAATTCGGCACCGTGGAACTCCGGTCGATGGACGTCCAGACGGACGTTTTCTACACCGTCTCCCTCGCGGCCCTGGCCCAATGCCTGGTGGCTACCGCCGGGGAGCGCGAACCAGAGGACCCCCTCCTGACCGAGGAGAACAAGTGGCTCGCCACCCGGCACGGCCTCGACGCGACTTTCTACGACTTCGCCACCGGCGAGAAGCTCGGCGCCCGAGCTCTGGCCCGGCGGCTGGTCGACGAGCTACGTCCCGCCGCCCAGGACCTCGGTTGCGAGAACGAGCTGGGAGGCATACTGGAGATCATTGCCCGGGGCAGCGGCGCCGGGCTCCAACGCAGCGCCTACGTGGAGCGCGGCTCGTTGGCGAGCGTCGTAGACTACGTCGTCAAATCCACGACTCCTGCGTAACCGGTCGATCAAGGTTACCGCAACGCCGGTCAAGGGTAGATGCCGCCAGTGCAACAACAAAGAATGCCCCCACGCACCATTGACTTTTTCCAGGACTTCACGATTGAGCCCGCTGCTTCGATTGGACGAACGTGTGGGTATACTCACCGTCGGGGAAGCCTGGAAGCTAGTATAGTTGGCGGACGTTTCTCAGGATAGTCGAACAAAGGAATTGCGAGGCGTGACGCCAAACCTAGTGCTCGGACCCCTACTCCGTTATACGGACGCCCGGGAGGCCACCGTGTGGGTAGAGACGGATGGTGCTTGCGAGGTAGCGATACACGCTGGAGAGTCAGAACATCGTTCTCGTACCTTCCACGTCGAAGGACACCATTATGCTCTCGTTCGCGTAACGGGCCTGCAACCCGCGAGTTCTTACGAGTACTCGGTCACCCTGGACCGGGATGTAGCCTGGCCGGAGCCGGGCTCGGACTTTCCGCCGAGCGTCATCCGGACCTTAGACACCAGCGCCCCGTTCAGGCTCGCTTTCGGCTCTTGCCGGGTTGCGGTTCCCCACGAACCGCCGTACACCCGCGACGGCAAAGAAGATTCCAAGGGCTACAACGTAGACGCCCTCTACGCCCTCGCAACCCGGATGCGCCGGGTGCCGGAGCGGGAGTGGCCGGAGGCGCTCCTGCTGCTGGGGGACCAGATCTACGCCGACGAGGTCTCTGTGGGTACGCTCGAGTTCATCCGGTTCCGGCGCGACACCGACCTCCCGCCGGGCGAGGAGGTTGCCGACTTCGAGGAATACACCCATCTGTATTTGGACTCGTGGGGCGAGCCCGCCATCCGGTGGCTGCTCTCGACCATCCCGACGGCCATGATCTTCGACGACCACGACGTCAACGACGATTGGAACACCTCGGAGGCCTGGTTGGAGAAGATGCGCACCAAGCCCTGGTGGAGCGAGCGCGTAATCGGCGGCTTGATGTCGTACTGGATCTACCAGCATCTCGGCAACCTATCCCCGGAGGAACTGGAGAAGAACGAGATACTCGACGGGGCGAAGAAGGCTGAGGATGCCGGGCCGTTGCTCCGCGACTTCGCCTACAATGCCGATCGAAACGCCGAAGAAGCCCGCTGGAGCTTCTACCGGGACTTCGGCAACAACCGCCTCGTCGTCGTGGACTCCCGGGCGGGACGGGTACTGACGGAGAAAGACCGCAAGATGGTGGACGATTTCGAGTGGGAGTGGGTAGAAGAGCATGCTACCGGCGGCTTCGACCACCTGCTAATCGGTACCTCGCTGCCCCTTATCATGGCGCCGGGCATCCATCACCTGGAAAACTGGATCGAGGCCGTCTGCGCCGGGGCCTGGGGAAAGCGCGCCTCCCGCGCCGGAGAGTGGCTCCGTCAGCACATAGACATGGAACAGTGGCCCGCCTTCCGCAACTCGTTCGACCGCTTTATAGAGCTCTTGCGGGCGATCGAAGCCGGCGAGCGCGGCCCCGTGCCAAACTCGGTGGTCATACTCTCCGGCGACGTACACCACACCTACCTGGCGGAGATAGATCTCCCCGGCTCCCGAAACGGGAACGTCGCCTACCAGGCCACTTGCTCCCCGTTCCGCAATCCGCTCCCCGGGATCTTGCGCCCCGTCTTCCGTGCCGGCTGGTCGAAGGCGGGGACGCTTTTTGGTGAGCTTCTCTCCCGCTCCGCCGGGGTCGGAGAATCCGGAGCCGGGTGGCGCCTTACCCACGAAGGCCCCTGGTTCGACAACCACGTGGCAACCCTCGAACTCAACAAAGACCGGAGTACCCTCAAGATAGAGCGGGCGTTTTCGGAAGACGAAGGCCCGGTAGAGCCTACCCTGGAAGAAATCTTCAGGTATCGTCTCTCGTAGAACTGTGTAGCGAACTACGAGGAGCACCCCATGGAAATATTTTCGGCCAGCAACGTCGAGACCCGCCGCGGACCGGAACAATGGTTCACCGGCACCACCTGGATGGACGTGGCCTCCGTCCCACGGCCGGGAGCGGGATTATTCCGGGTTCTCTTCGAGCCCGGGGCCCGCACCAACTGGCACACCCACCCGGAAGGCCAGATCCTCTACGTCGTCAGCGGCACGGGCCGCGCCCAGAAAGAAGGCGAGGACGTACTGGAGATCCACACCGGAGACACCGTCTACATCGCCCCGGACGAAAAGCACTGGCACGGCGCCGCACCGGACACCTTCATGGTCCACATAGCGATAAACCCCGCGCTAGCGTCGGACGGCGCCACCGATTGGTTAGAGCCCGTAACCGATGAGGATTATCTGGCACGAGCCTAAAGCCTGCTGGAGATCCGGCCCTAGTCCTGGACGTTCTCCTCCCGCAGCGGCAGGTTCTCCTTTTTGGCGAAGGTGAACGTGGCCTGTGGATCGCGGGCGGAGAGCTTGCCGGCATCCAGTATCGTGCGCCGCAGGATATATCCACCGATAAGAACCAGCAGCGATGCGAGTAGGCTGCGACCGCGGCCCTCGGTTCCCTCCTCGCGGCCCCGGAGCAGTGCGAATGGAGCGAGCAGGCCACCGGCGACGGTTCCGCCCCAGAACCACGCGCCGATCCTGCCGGTCCGGAGCGGTTTGCCCCACCGTCCCATCTGTACCAGCGAAGCAACCACGAGACCCAACTCCAGTAGCAGCGTGGTTCGCTCGGCTCTCTTTAAGGATTCGAGGGTGTCTCTCTGTCCCCGGCCTCCCAGATGCAAGACGAACGAAATAGCCGAGAGGCCGGTCGAGAGGGCGGAGGTTATGAACAGTGGTCCCATCAGCACCGCGTTGCGGGCCCAGATCGGCACCGAGGTCAACGCCAGCAAGACGCCGGTATACGCCCCGACAAAGAAACCGAACGGCGTCGCGAGCCAGGAGAGAAACCGGACCGGCAGCGCGGAGAGGAGCCGGGCCAGCAGGTTTTCCCGGCCGAGCAGTCCGTCGCGGGCAGCCTGGGAGGCGGCCACGATGCCGGTGAGGTTGGCGAAGATCGTCAGGCCCCAGGTTCCCATGCTCATCGGGGAGCGCCACTTGACGATGCGGAGCATGTTGTAGAAGCGTTCGGGTCGTCCGAGGTCCAGGATCAGGAGTATCGGGCTCAAGACCATGCACACCAGCGTGATGTACCGCCCCGTGCGGGCAAGCGCCGGATCCTTGTTGCCGAAGAGCCGGGCTATCGTCGTGACCACGTGCGCCCCGGAGCCGATGCCGCCAAGCCAGAAGTAGACCGGGATCTCCCAGGTCCAGGTATGCTCCTTTACCGGTGGGATACCGTAGTATCCCCGATCCCGCCGCTCCGGATCGGTCTTGGGATGGTGCGAGGTCTCGACCTGTCCGTTCTGCTGTGGCGTCTCTCGTGTCGCTTCGGCCATGTCTCTCCCCTAACCCTTGAAAGCCCAGGCAACGACGGCGCCTAAAACTCCGGCGGCAACGATACTCGCCACGCTGGCCTGATTGAGCTTGTCTTGCGGCAGGAACGGGTGCTCCGGCAGGTTGTAGGTCTCCGGCTCGTCCATGAGGATAAACCTGGAGCGGTTGCCGTTGATCCCACCGGTCCCCCCTACCTCCGGCGTACCGTAGACGTAGGCGTTCGTGTAGCCCTTCTCGTGGAGCGTCTGTATCCGCTCTTCGGCGATCTGCTCCAGCTCTTCTACGTCGCCGAACATGATGGAGTTGGTTGGACAGGCCTTGGCGCAGGCGGGCTCCAGGCCGTCACGCTGGCGGTCGTAGCAGAGGGTGCACTTGAAAACGCGGCCGTCTTCGGGGACCCGGGTTATGACGCCCCAGGGGCAGGCCGGGATACAGTACCCGCAGCCGTTGCAAACGTCGGGCTGGATAAAAACGTTGTCGAACTCGTTGCGGACGATCGCACCCGTCGGGCACGCTTGCTGGCACGGCGCCTCGACGCAATGTTTGCACACGTCGCTCATGAACGTCCAGCGTCCGAGGGCGTCGAGCTCCGCCCCGCCCGGAAGTTGCTCCCGCACGTCCTCGGCGAGCGCCACCAGGTCCACGTCGCCGGTAAGGCGCTTCTTCTTGGGGTTCTCGATAAACGAGACGTGACGCCAGGTCGTGCCGGAGAGTTGTTTGGTGTTGTCGTAGGAATCGCCGGTGAACTCGTAGCCGTCGGCGGGGAGCTGGTTCCACTGCTTGCAGGCCACCTCGCACGCCTTGCACCCGATGCAGACCGTGGTGTCGGTCAGAAAGCCGGTCGCCATTAGCTCCTCCCTTCCGTAACGCGTTGCCGGAGCTCGTAGACCGGCGCTGCGGGATCGCTGTTTACCCGGAACATCCGGCTACCGAGCGCCGGGCGCTGCGCCTTGTAGACCCGCTCCACGATCCCGGTGCCCTGGTTGAAGTAGACGCCGGGCTCCAGCGGCTTCGAGCTTCGGATAGGCTTGAGGTTTTTCCGGGCGACCCGCGGGTTTTCGGAGAGCCAGGCACCAAGCTCCAGTAGCTCCTGCTGGGGCGTCTCGCGGCTCACCGGCGGCCCTTTTCGAGGTTGGCGGTAAAGGCTTTGGCCTCGTGGATGGCGACGGTCGCCTCGGCGGTCATGGGGATCAGGTCGTTCACCACGTCGCCCGTGACCACGCCGGAAGGCCCCCAATGATACGGCAGGCCGATAGTGTGGAGCTTCCGGCCCTCGAAGTCGTAGACCGGGATGCGGTCGGAGACGAGGGCCCGGGTGTGGATGCTGCCCCGGCTCGTGGAGATGGTCACCCAACCGGCGTTATCCACGCCTTTCTCGGCGGCGAGCTCCGGGCTGATCTCGCAGAACAGCTCCGGCTGGAGCTCGGAGAGCCAGGGGGCCCAGCGGCTCATCGCGCCGGTAGTATGGTGCTCGGTGAGCCGGTAGGTCGTGACGACGTACGGATATCGCGGGTCCTGCGGCGGGTTCAAAGGGTTATCTTCGCGATCTTCGTAGGTCTTGGCCGCCGGGTCGGATTGGACGTTTTCGTAGAGCAGGTTCGGGACCGGGGACTCCACCGGCTCGTAGTGGGTCGGCAGCGGACCGTCCTTTACGCCAACCGGGGCGAGGAGCCAACCCCGGCCGTCGCCCTGCATGATAAACGGACCGTCTCCCGGCAGGGCGTCCACGCCGCGGCTGTCGGGATCCGGCCGGTACGAAGGCGGTTTGGTGGCCTCGAAGTCCGGTACGTCCAGGCCGGTCCACTGCTCCTCCGCTTCGTCCCACCAGACGTACTTCTTGCGCTCGCTCCAGGGCTTGCCTTCGGGGTCGGCGGAGGCGCGGTTGTAGATGATGCGCCGGTTGGCCGGCCAGGCCCAGCCCCACTCGGCGGCGACGAGGTCTTGTTCGGCGGCGGGTTTCCGGCGGCGGGCCTGGTTTACGCCCCCGGCCATGCAGCCCGCGTAGATCCAACCGCCACAGGCCGTCGTGCCGTCCGCCCGCAGGTCCTGGAACCCGCTTACCGGCTCGCCGGTCTCGACCGTGTAGCCGTTGATCTCCTGGAGGATGCTCTCGATGTGCGGCTCTTCATGCTCCCCTTCCGTCGGATAGTCCCAGGTAAGCGCCTGTATGAGCCTGTCGCGGGGCTCTTCGGAGTCTTTGTAGAGATCCTTGATCCTGCGTCCCAGGTGGAACACGAACCAGGCGTCGCTCCGGGCGTCGTCCGGCGGCTCGACCGACTTGTCGTGCCACTGCAACATCCGCTGGGTCTGGGTAAAGGAGCCATCCTTCTCGGCCACGAGCGCGGACGGAATAAAGAAAACCTCCGTACCGCACTCCTCCGGTTTTCCGCCGAGCTTCCAGGCTTCGGCGGTCTCTATGCCGTAGGCGTCGAGGACGACGAGCCAGTCGAGGTTCCTGAGGCCCTCCTGGGCTACCTGGACGTGCGGGCCGCCGATGGCGAAGTTCTGTCCGAAGACGAAGCAACCCTTCGTCACGCCGTCTTTCATGTTGAGGATGGCGGGGTAGAAGGAGTGGTCGCCGGCGATGCGCGGGAATTGGTCGAATAGCTCGTCGCCGGTGCGCGGGTCAAACGCGTCCCCGTACCAGGCCTTCATCATGCTGGTGATGTACTTGGGGAAGTTGTTCCACCAGCCGGTCTCGGCGGTCTCGGTCCGGACGTAGTCGTCCCAGGTGTCGTGGTTCTTGCTGGCGTTGGGCATCGGGATGTAACCGGGTAGCACGTTGTAGAGGGTGGCGATGTCCGTTGAGCCCTGGATCGTCGCGTGGCCCCGGAGCGCCATGATCCCGCCGCCGGGACGCCCGACGTTGCCGAGCAAGAGCTGGAGTATGGCGGCGGAGCGGATGATCTGGACTCCTTTGGAGTGCTGGGTCCAGCCCACCGCGTAACAGAAGGCCGTAGTCTTCTCCCGCCCGGAGTTCTCACAGATGGTCTCGGCGACCTTCAAGAAAGCTTCCCTGGGCGTGCCGCAGACCCTCTCGACCATCTCCGGGGTGTACCGTTCGTAGTGGCGCTTGAGGATCTGGAAAACACACCGCGGGTCTTGCAGCGTCATGTCGTTAGGCCGCTGCCGCCCGTTGTCGAGACCATTTTCGCCCTCGTCCTTCAACTCTCCGACGAAGGCATCCTGGCTGCCGCCGGCCGCCGCGTGGCGCAGGGGTTGTCCCTGGTATTGCCAGGTCTCGGCGCTGTAGGACTGCGATTCCTCGTCCCAGCCGGAGAAAAAGCCGGTAGGGTCAGCGTCGTCAAAGCGTTCGTCCACGAGGGTCGCGGCGTTGGTAAAGGCCTTGACGTACTCGGCGAAGTATTTTTCGTTCTCGATGACGTACTTGATGAGGCCGCCGAGAAAGGCTATGTCGGTGCCGGGACGGATCGGGGCGTAGATATCGCACATGGCGCTGGTGCGGGTAAACCGCGGGTCTACGTGGATCAGCTTGGCGCCCTTGCTCTTGGCGATCATCGGGTGGCGGAAGCCGACCGGGTGGGCCTCGGCCATGTTGGATCCCTCGATAATGATGCAGTCGGCGTTCTGGAGGTCCATCAAATTGGAGGTCGCGCCGCCCCTACCGTACGAGATGCCCAGACCGGGCACCGTGGAGCTGTGTCATATCCGGGCCTGGTTCGTGATCTGGGTGAAACCCATGGAGTGGAAGAGCTTGGTGATGAGGTAGTTCTCCTCGTTGTCTATCGCGGCCCCCCCGATAGAAGCTACCCCGAGCGAGCGGTTGAGCTTTTTTCCGGCTTCGTTCCGCCCGTCGTAGTGGTCGTCGCGGGTTTTCTTGAGCCGGGCGGAGATCCTGTCCATCGCCTCGTCTATCGAGAGTTCTTCCCACCCGGAGGAATACGGTTTCCGGTAGCGGACCTTGGTCCAGCGGTAGGGCGAGACGTGCAGGCCGAGCGTGGCGGAACCTTTGGGACAGAGGGTGCCCTCGTTGACCGGGCTGTCGGGGTTGCCTTCGATGTCGATGATCTTGCCGTCCCGATGGTAGACCAGCGTCGAGCAACCTACCGCGCAGTACGGGCAGACGCTCTCTGTCTTCTGAACCCCCTGGTCCGAGAGCCGCGACCGGATGTTTCGGGTCGCGGAACTTACCGGATGCTCTACTCTAAGCCCGACATGCCTCCTCAGCCTGGACCAGAGCCCGTCTCCTTCGGTAGTTTTGAGGAACACCTCTACCCCTCTCCGTAGAACGCTTCAGAAACCCCGGTTTCCGGTTCCTCCTCTCATTCTAACCTCCAGCTTCCGGGTACGAACCACCCGTTCCGACACACATCCAGAAAATCGTATTGCACGGGATTAGCGCGTCTGATACCGTGACCAGAGAACGAACCTGGGCTACCTGTGGGGACAGGGCAAGGAGGGATCTACAGCGGAACGACCTCGTGATTCTACTTAGCATGGACGGTTCAGTCTTGCTGCGCCTTTACGCCGGCAAGCATCCAGGCATCAAGGAAAGGAGACCTCATGGCGGACACCAACAGGATCGTGGTCTACAAAGGACCGGGAGAGGTGGCGGTAGAGGAGGACGAGTACCCGAAGCTCGAAGTACCCGAAGAGGTAGCCAGCGCGATGGGCATGAGCGTCGAGGCGCCCCACGCGGCCGTCTTGCGGATCGTCTCGACCAACATCTGCGGCTCGGACCAGCACATGGTCCGGGGCCGGACGACCGCCCCGATCGGGCAGACTTTGGGGCACGAGATCACGGGCGAAGTCGTCGAGGCCGGCAACGACGTCCAGTTCGTCAATGAGGGCGACATCTGCTCGGTCCCGTTCAACATCGCCTGCGGCCGCTGCCGCAACTGCCGGGAGCGGAAGACCGGCGTTTGCTTGAACGTCAACCCGGCGCGCGCGGGCTCGGCCTACGGCTACGTGGACATGGGCGGCTGGAAGGGCGGCCAGGCCAACTACGTCCTGGTCCCGTTCGCGGACTTCAACCTGCTGCCGTTCCCGGATAAGGACCAGGCACTGGAGAAGATCCTGGACCTCACCATGCTCTCGGACATCTTCCCGACCGGCTACCACGGTTGCGTCTCGGCCGGCGTAACGACCGGCTCGACGGTCTACGTCGCGGGCGCGGGTCCCGTCGGCCTCGCGGCGGCCTACTCGGCCCAGATCCTGGGCGCCGCGGTCACCATCGTCGGCGACCTGAACGACCAGCGGCTCGAGCAGGCCCGCTCCTTCGGCTGCGAGACGATCAATATCGGCGATGAGGAGCCGGTAGAAGAGCACATCGCGAACATCGTCGGCGAACCGGAGGTCGACTGCGCCGTGGACGCCGTCGGCTTCGAAGCCACCGGCCACGGTCCCGACGCGGGCGAAGCCCCGGCGGTCGTGCTAAACGCCATCCAGACCATAACGCGGGCCGGAGGGTCCCTGGGAATCCCGGGCCTCTACGTGACCGGCGACCCCGGCGCCGAAGACCCGGACGCCCAGGAAGGTACGCTCAAGATGCGCTTCGGCCTCGGCTGGGCCAAGAGCCACGCCTTCTACACGGGCCAGTGCCCGGTGCTCAAGTACAACCGCGAGCTGATGATGGCGATCTTGAACGACAAAGCCCACATCGCCGACGCCGTGAACGCCACCGTGATCTCCCTCGACGAAGCCCCGCAAGGCTACAAAGACTTCGACAAGGGAGCCGCGGAGAAGTTCGTTATCGACGCGAACGGCTACATCAACTCCTAGAAAACCGATAGCGGGGAAGGAAGAGAGGCCGGGGTTTCCCGGCCTCTCTTTTCGTTGGTGGATCTCTCCTTATCGCTGTTATCATTGGGGTAGCTACGAGGGTTCCGGAAGGACGATCTTGGATACGGTAAAGAGCCCGGCGGAACAGAGAGTGCTTCTGAGCAACGTTAGCTGGGAGACCTATGAAGCTTTGTTGGCAGATCACAGGAGCAGCAGCGCGCCACGCTTTTTCTTTGATCGGGGTATGCTGGAGATCGTGAGCCCGTCATCCGAACACGAGAAACTCAACCGACGGATCGCTCAACTCGTACTGGCCGTCACAGAGGAGATGAGCATCGAGGCCGAGGACTTCGGTTCCACAACCTTCCGGCGCGAGGATCTCGAACGCGGCTTCGAATCGGACTCTTGTTTCTACATCCAAAATGAGGAGCGGGTTCGCGGCAAGGACCGGATAGACCTGACCGTGGATCCACCACCGGACCTGGTGATCGAGATAGACATCACCAGCCCCTCGATAAACAAGCTCCCCATCTACGCACAACTCGGAGTTCCAGAGGTCTGGCGTTACGATGGGGAGAAGCTGGGGATCTTGAAGCTCGGAGACGACGGCTACGCCGAAGTTCCAGAGAGCACCGCCCTGCCCTCCTTGACGGGGTCTGTTCTGACCGGGCTCGTAGAACGGAGCAAGTCGTCGAGGCGCACGGTCTGGCTCCGGGAGGTGCGCCAGAAGGTCCGGGAGCTGTCCGGCTAGAGACTACTCCCTGCGCCGGACTTCGTAGCCGATCTGCTGTAGCTGGGCCAGCAAGCGTAGTTCGGCGGCTTCTTCGTCCTCACCGTCGAGGTACCGGAGCGGCACGTTCATGACCTGCTCGTCGCCGCGGCCGCCGAAGTGAACCTCGATGTGCTCCTCCATCCGCCGCGCCGTGGCCACCGGGTAACGCCCGACGTGCGGGAGTCCTGCGAGCCTCAGCATTCCACCACCATGACTTCATGCTAGCACGAACCTCACCGGCGCAATGTTAAACTCTGGGTAGCAAGGTCACGAGCGGAGATTCCAATGTTAGGGAAAACCAAACCCCGGCGCCGGGGCAGCAAGACGAAGACCCGGATAAAGGTCTTCGAGAACGGGAAAACCCGCCACCGTCCGGACACCCTGGCGACCGAAGAGCCGATGGAGATACGCCTCGTTTCCGGCGACGAAACGAGCCCGGTAGCCGTCACCATGCGGACACCGGGCGCGGACTTCGAACTCGCGGCGGGGTTTCTCTTCGGTGAGGGCATCGTCTCCTCCCGGGACGACATCCGGCGCATCAGCTACTGTGTGGACCCCGAGGTCGACGCCGAGCAGCAGTACAACATCGTGAACGTCGAGGTGAACCCGGGACATAGCTACGATCTCCGTACCCTCGAACGCCACTTCTACACCACGAGCGCCTGTGGCGTGTGCGGCAAGGCGAGCCTGGAGCAACTGGAGCTTCGCGGCTGTCCGGTTATGCCGCCGGGCCCCGAAGTCTCAGCCGAGACCATCTACTCCCTGCCGGAGAAACTCCGGGCAGCGCAAGGGCTCTTCGAAGCCACCGGGGGCCTGCACGCGGCCGCCCTGTTCGACGCCGGAGGCAACCTCCTCGCCCTCCGGGAAGACGTCGGACGCCACAACGCCACGGACAAACTCGTCGGATGGGCACTGCTCGAAGGGAGACTCCCGTTGGGCGGGCATATAGTCATGGTCAGCGGGCGGAGCAGCTTCGAGATCCTGCAAAAATGCCTCGCCGCGGGGGCCCCGATCGTGGGCGCCATCTCCGCCCCGAGCAGCCTCGCCGTGGACGTCGCCCGGGAATTCGGGATGACGCTCGTCGGCTTCCTGCGCGGCGGACGGTTCAACGTCTACGCCGGCCACGAGCGACTGCGGCCCGATTCAACCCCAGAAAACCCGGCTCGAGCCTGAAAAACCGTGCGATCTTGTATAATGAGAGCGCGTAGTAACAAACAGACCTTGTGCCGTATTGCGATACCGTTTTACAATCCGGCACACGAGGCTTATCTTTACCAGAAGTGAAAGGAGTAGGGGTTGACCACTACTGAGAGCCCGAACGGCATGGAGTTGAAGACGACGATCTGCGGCTTTTGCGGCGTGGGTTGCGGGCTGACCATCCAGGTCGAGGATGGCGTAATAAGCAAGGTTACGGGCGAGAAGGACAATCCGTCCAGCAAGGGCGAGGCTTGCATAAAGGGTCGTGAGGGCTGGCGGCATCTCTACAACGAGGGAAGGCTGACGCGGCCGCTGGTGCGCAAGGGTGGCGAGCTGGTGCCGGCTTCGTGGGACGAAGCCCTGGATCTGGTCGCGTCCAAGATGACGGAGATAAAAGATGTGGGTGGCGGTGACGCTTTCGGCGTGTTCAGCTCTTCGCGTTCGAACAACGAGCTAAACTATCTGGCCGGCCGCTTTGTAAGGCAGGTGTTAGGGGTCAGCAACATCGACAGTTGCAACCGTGCTTGACACGCCGCCAGCGTCACCGGTCTGGTGGCAACGTTTGGAGCGGGTGGGGCGACCACTTCCTACGAGGAGTTCGAGAACACCGACGTCATAATCTGTTGGGGATCCAACACCATGGAATGTCATCCCATCATCTACAACCACATGCGGCGCGGGATCAAGAACGGCGCCAAGATGGTGCTCGTAGACCCGCGCAGGATCGATCAGGTAAAGAAGGCCGACAAGTGGCTGCCGGTCAACGTCGGCACCGACATCTGCCTGGCGAACGCGATGGCCCACGTCATTATCGAGGAGGACCTCTACAACAAGGAGTTCGTCGAACGGGCGACGGAGAACTTCGAGGCGTACAAAGAGAACGTGGCCGGCTACACGCCGGAGTACGCCGAGCAGGTTACGGGTGTTCCGGCTGAGGACATCCGGGAGGTGGCCCGGATGTACGCCACGGCGGACAAAGCCATATTGAACTGGACGCTCGGTATTACGGAACACCACAACGGGGCGGACGCGGTCTTTGCCCTGATCGGGCTCGGGCTCCTTACCGGCCACGTGGGCAAATACGGCAGCGGCCTGAACCCGCTGCGCGGCCAGAACAACGTGCAGGGCGGTGGTGACATGGGGGCGATCCCAAACCGCATGGTCGGCGGTTGGCAATGGGACGATCCCGAGGCGCACGCGCTCTTCGAGGAGGTCTGGGGCGCGCCGCTACCCGAGAAGATCGGCAGGAACCAGGCCGAGATGATGGAAGCCGTGGAGAACGGCGACATCCGGTGTATGTACATTATCGGGGAAAACCCGACCCAGTCCGACGCCAACGAACACCATCACGACCACCTGTTCTCCAATTTGGACTTCCTGGTGGTGCAGGACATCTTCATGACCAAAACCGCCCGCATGGCGGACGTGGTGCTCCCGGCGGCCGCTAGTTGGGCCGAGACAGAGGGGACCGTCGTCAACAGCGAGCGGCGGGTGCAACGGGTCCACCGGGTCGTGGACCCCCCCGGCGAGGCGCGCCCCGACGAGTGGATCCTCATGGACATCGCAAACCGGATGGGCGCCGGATGGGAGTTCGAGTCCGCCGAGGACGTGTGGGACGAAGTCCGGCGGCTCGCCCCGAACTTCTCCGGCATCAGCTACGATCGGATAGAGGAGTTCGGCGGCATCCAGTGGCCGTGCCTCGACGGGAGCGAAGCGGAGATCTCCGACATCACCCCCAAAGAGCAGCTCGCCGCCGGGGTCAAAGGCGCCGAAGAGAGTGGCGGCGTGTCGGTCGTCGAGGACGTCGTAACGAACGACGGCCCCGGGACCCTATTCTTGCACGCCGAGCTGTGGGCAGACGACGTGGTGAACAAGGCGCCGTTCCACCCGGTAGACCACGAAGGTCCGGTGGAGATGCCAGACGAAGAGTACCCCTTCCAGCTCACCACGGGGCGCCGGCTGGCCTTCTACAACACGGGCACGATGACCCAGGACTACAAGAAAGTAAAAGACCCGGAAGAGTTGCTGGAGATCTGCGAGGAAGACGCGCAGAGGCTCGGGATCGAGAACGACGACTTCGTACAGGTCAGTTCCCGGCGGGGCACGGTCCCGGCGGTCAAAGCCCGCGTAACCGACCGGGTACGCCCCGGGTTGCTGTTCCTGGGCTACAGTTTCCCGGATCAGGTACCCACCAACGTCCTGACCATAAACGCCATAGACCCCCAATCCGGGACCGCCGAGCTCAAAGCCTGCGCGGTGAGCGTAGAGCCTGCGGCGTGATCCCCTGGAGGCCGGGGGAGAGGAAAACCTCTTCCCCGGCCGACGCTTCCCGCATCGGCTAGATCTCCGCCGGCCGGGAAAAGACAACCCGCACCCTTTCGGTAGTTACGAGGCGTACGGGCGAAGGCAATAGTCATGCCGGCGGAGAAGGATCTCTACTTCCCCCCGGAAGATGAGGAGTACGCGGTAAATCAGGGGGCGGTGGGTGGCCCCTACCGTCCTTTTCTTTTATCCGAAATTCTTCAGGTAACTGCCGGGCAGAGGCATCCGCCAGGCTTCGACAAGCTCGGAAAATCGGGTAGATCCCTCGCCCGGATGTTGTTTTTCAGTCAAAGGCTCACTACAATGCATTGTCTGTGACACCGGGCATAGGAGGGAAATAGATGGAAGCACCCGAACCTCTCAAGCTACGACGCATTCTAGTTCCCGTAGACGAATCGCGTTCTTCGGTCAATTCTCTTTCAGTGGCGGCGACCGTGGCCCGCGCCTCGGATTCTACCGTGATACTGGCCCACGTGGTGGAGTCTTTTGGCGGGGCGCAAGATGAGTTCAATATGCGGGCCATGTACGGCCACGCGCTGGACAACATGAAACAAGCTGGCGAGGATTCGCTCCGGCGGATGGCCGAAGCTGGCCCGTTTGCCGGCCTGGAGCTAGAAACCCGGCTGCTCTTCGGGGACCCATCCCGAGCGTTGCTGGAGGCCATAGACAAGGAAGACGTCGACCTCGTCGTAATGGGCAGCCACGGGCGCCGGGCGTGGGGCAGTTTGTTTATGGGCTCCGTTAGCCAGCACGTCATACACGAGGCCAAAGTCCCGGTTGTCATCGTTCCGCCGCGTCTCGAACGGGCGGAGAAAGCCGAGGATTGAGGTACTGCAGCAGCGGGGCCGCCGTCCGCCAAGAAAGGGGTTTACAGAGGAGAGGCACAGAAGCTACGACGAAACTGGGGACCAGAAGGCTAGGGGAAAGGAAAATACGTGGATCAGCATCACGAAGAATGGGTGCGCATCGAACGCACCAGCGCTTTCCAGGAGCTCGTAAGGAACAAGAAAGCGTTCATCATTCCGGCGACCATTTTCTTCATGGTGTTTTACTTTGGGCTGCCGATCTTGGCGTCGTTCACCACCGTGCTGAACTTCACGGTGGTCGGGGCGATCACGGGCGCCTACGCTTACGCTTTCGCACAGTTCATAATGACCTGGGTTCTGATGCACTTGTACGTTAGGCAGGCGAACAAGTGGGACCGGACCATAAATCGGGTGCTCCAGGAAGCTTCTGAAGAAGGAGCCGAATCGTGAGCCGCGACGACATCATAGCTTTTTCGTTTTTCACCATAATCATCCTGATAACCCTGGGCATCACTTACTGGGCTGCCAAGAAGAACACCTCGACCAGCTCGCACTACGTGGCCGAGGGGAAGATCAAGCCTTGGCAGAACGGGCTCGCCATCTCCAGCGACTACCTATCAGCTGCCTCTTTTCTGGGTATCGCCGGCGCTATTGCGCTCAGTGGTTTTTCCGGGTTCTACCTCTCGATAGGGTTCTTGGTCGCTTATTTGACGGTGCTCTTGTTGGTGGCGGAGCCGCTGCGTAATCTGGGCCGGTACACTGTAGGGGACGCGCTCGCGGCCCGGTTCAACACCAAGGGAGTTCGTTCGGCCTCCGCGCTAAACACGGTGGCGATCAGCATGTTCTACATGATCGCCCAGCTAATCGGGGCGGGCGCCCTCATCAACCTCCTGATACCCGCGGTCTCGTTCAATATGTCGGTCATAATCGTCAGCGTCTTGATGACGATCTACGTGGTCGCCGGCGGCATGATAGCGACGACCTGGATCCAGATCGTCAAGGCGATGTTGCTGGTCGGCGGCTCCGTGCTTCTGGCCATCGCCGTGCTGGCACAATTCAGCTTCAACCCAATAGCCATCTTCAACGAGGTTCAGGCCGAGGTCGGCCGCGAAGCGGTTATACCCAGCGCCCCCGGAGCCTTTACGGAGAACCTCGACGCCATCTCCCTGAGCGTCGCGCTGGTTTTGGGAACCGCGGGCCTGCCACACATCCTGATACGTTTTCTCACCGTGCCGGACGCAAAGGCGGCCCGGCGTTCGATCATCGTGGCGACCTGGGTTATAGGCGGGTTCTACCTGCTAACGCCGATCCTGGGCTACGGCGCGACGCTGATAGTGGGCCGGGAAACCATCGCCGCGGCCGACGAAGGCGGCAACCTGGCGGCCCCGCTGCTCGCCGGGGCACTGGGCGGACCGTTCTTTCTAGCGTTCATCTCGGCGGCGGCCTTCGCGGCGATCCTCTCCACGGTAGCCGGGCTCGTCATCGCGGCCTCCGGCGCCTTCGCCCACGACTTCTATACCAACGTGATCCGGGGCGGAGAGGCAAACGAACACGAGCAGCTAAGAGCCGCCCGCCTGACGGCCCTGGGGATCTCGATCCTCGCGATAATCCTCGCCCTCGTGCTGCAGGGCGAGAACGTGGCATTCCTGGTGGCCCTGGCCTTCGCCGTCGCCGCCAGCGCCAACGTGCCGGTCTTGATACTCCTGATCTTCTGGAGGAGATTCAACACGGTGGGGGCGATCACCGGAATGCTTACCGGCCTGATCTCCTCGGTCTTGCTCGTGATCGTGAGCCCGATCTTTCTGGGTGAAGAAGGCGCCATTTTCCCGCTGTCCAATCCGGGCCTGGTCTCCATACCACTAGGCTTTTTGGGTTGCCTGGCGGGTACTTTGCTCGGCGGCAAGAACGCCCAAAGGGAGATGGAAGAAGGAACTCAGATAGACTACGATGAGATCTACGTCCGCGCCAACACCGGCATCTCCGACATCGAGGAGGAACTGAAAGAGGTAAAACGGGAAAGGCAAGCGACTTAAACGTCAGCCAGGAATCTGGACTCGGGACCCTGCGCCAATCGGCGCAGGGTTTTTCTTATTCTGCTCGATGTAGCGAATCCGGGTCGGAGCGTGCCCCAAACTCCATCCCAGAACGGACCAGGAGCCCGAGTGCAGGCTCGTCCACCAGGGAACTTTCACGTTGGAGATAATTGGTTGAGCCCACTTTGAACTTCATTGTGTACCAGTGTTATGCTCGATCCACGAGGTAGCTCTACTCGGAGAGCTTCTCCAGAAAGTAGATCGATGCCCAGAGGAAGTGAGATCCATTGAAAGATAGAAGTCCTGATTGATTCTGTCCTCTGGGACGCAGAACGATGCAAACCACACACCGCCGCAGCATCGCGAGGACGGCGCCAACGACTAGATCCGACGGAACGGAGATGGAGGCAACCCGTGAACTGGAACAAAGATCCTGAAAGCGGAAAGACTCCGCTAAATGCCCGCATACCGATGAGCCGCCAACAGTTCCTGGCGGTCTGCGCCAGTGGCGCAGCGGCCTTGCTGTTCGGCGCGGCGTGTGGAGGAGGCGGGAACGAGGACCAGAACAACGAAGACCAAAACCAGGACAACAACAACCAGGACAACGACAACCAGGACCAGGACAACGAGAACGAAGAGCAGGAAGGAGAGCAAGAGGAACAAGAGGGGGAACAGGAAGGACAGCAAGAGGAACAAGAGGGAGAACAAATTGGAGAGGAGGAACGGGAAGAGAACGAGTAAGGATCGAACCCGGCCAAAATTAGAGGGTTCTCACATTAGAGCCTTTTAATGCAAATTGTCTTGATTATCTATTTTTGAGAGCCTATCTTCTACTCACAGCTTGAGAGCGACCTCGAGAGGAGGGAGTAGAGAGTATGTTCTTCAGGGAACTGGTACCGGCGCGGCGCAGGCGCCGTCGCGGTACGGACTCGGACAGTGACCGCCGCCGCCGGAGGCGGAGGCGTCGCCGCCGTCGGAGGCGGAGGCGCGGTCGCGGTCGTCGGCGTCGCGGCACCGACACCTAAAGACCTCAGCCAGCCGCTACATGAAGATGGCCCCGTCTATAATGGCGGGGCCATTGACTTGCACACCAGGGGAAGGAAATTGACCCGGCTCAGAGATTATCTCCGGCGGTTGCTGATAGTCACGGGAGAAGGCGAGTCGCTGGTAAAGGCGGCGCCGCTGGTATCCGTCGGAGAACTTTTTCGGCGTTTCTGGCCGTATGCCCGGCCTTTTCGCGGTTGGATCCTGCTAACCCTCGTCTTCGTGGCCGTGGGACCGGCCGTGGAGGCGGCCACGATCTGGATCTACAAGATCCTCGTGGACGAGGTGCTGGTGCCACAGAACTTCGGCCTGCTCGTTTGGGTGGCGCTGGCGTACTTGGGCCTGACCGTCCTGGACGGCATCGTATCTTTTTTTGACGATTATCTCTCTAGCTGGATCGGGGAGCAGTTCGTGCTGTCCTTGCGAACGAGTTTTTTCGAGCATCTGCAAGGACTCTCGCTCGACTTCTTCGACCGCCGGCGGCTGGGGGATGTTCTCAGCCGGTTGACCGACGACGTGGATGACATAGAGGAACTGGTCGTCTCCGGAGTCACCGCGGCCCTCTCCTACATGTTCCAGCTAGTCTTTTTCGTCGGGGCGCTGTTCTACTTGCAGTGGCGACTGGCGTTAATCTCGTTGTTCGTGGTGCCGTTGTTCTGGCTCGCGGCCCGGTACTTCTCGCGCCTGATCAAAGCCGCCGCCCGCGAGGAGGGCCGGCGCTCGGGCTCCATTAGCGCCGCCGCCGAGGAGAGCCTCTCCAACGCCACCCTGGTCCAGGCCTACAACCGCCAGGAAGACGAAGTCCGGCGTTTGCACAAAGAAGGCGTCGGCAGCTTCGAGGCCCAGATGGCTTCCACCCGGCTCGGCGCCCTTTTCTCACCGCTGGTCAACATCATAGAACTTGCCGGCGTGCTGGTGGTCGTGGCCTTCGGGGCCTACGAGCTTTCCCAGGGCCGGCTAACGTTGGGTGGATTGCTAGTCTTTCTGGTCTTTTTGAGCCGGTTGTACAGCCCGGTTCGGGGCTTCAGCAGCCTGATCAACACCTTCTACGCCGCCTCGGCTGGCGCCGAGCGAATCCTGGAGTTCCTGGACGAAGAGCCCGCCGTGGAGGAAAAGGAGACCGCAACAGAGCTTCGCGACGCCGCAGGCCGCGTGACGTTCGAGGATGTCTCCTTTTACTACCCGCAAAGCGGACACCCAACCCTAACCGCTGTTTCCTTTTCCGCCGGTCCCGGCGAGACGCTCGCGCTCGTCGGGCCGAGCGGGGCTGGAAAGTCCACCGTAGCCCGGCTGTTGCTCCGGTTCTACGACCCCTCCTCCGGGAAGATCCGGCTCGACGGCCACGACCTCAGAGACCTGAGCCTGATGTCCCTGCGCGAGAACGTCGCCGTGCTGTTGCAGGAGACGCTCATCTTCGACGGGACGGTGCGCCAGAACATCGCCTACGGCAAACCCGGCGCGACAGAGGACCAGGTAGTCGCCGCGGCGAAGGCCGCCGACGCCCACGAGTTTATCTCCCGGTTTCCCGAGGGCTACGACACGGTTATCGGCCAGAAGGGACGGCTGCTCTCCGGTGGCCAGCGCCAGCGCGTGGCCATAGCCCGGGCGATGGTTCGGGACGCGCCGGTGCTGGTCCTCGACGAGCCGACCACGGGGTTGGACGCCGCGGCCACCCGCAAGATCATGGAGCCGCTGCGACGCCTGATGCGCGGCCGGACGGTCATAATCATCTCGCACAACCTCATGACCGTGCGCGAGGCGGACCGCATCCTCGTCATCGAGGACGGACAGATAACGGAGTGCGGCGTCCACGAACAACTTATGGAGCGCGACGGCGCCTACGCCCTGCTCTACCACCTGCACCAGCAAGACGGAACGTCCGGGAATAGCGCTCCGGGAACCGAACCAGAGAGGAGCATGGCCGTGGAAAACGAAGATTGGGAGGACTATACGGACGGCGAGTACCCGGACGACCACACCGACGAGCCGCTAGAAGGGCCGCCGCCGCTGGAGCCGGGCGAGGAGGTTCTGGAGGGCTACAACGTCATCGGGCACCTGCACCGGAGCGGCAACTACGACGTGTACGACGTTTACAGCCGGGAGCGGGCCAGCCGCTGCGTTTGTAAAGTTCCAGCCCCGGACCGCGATGAGCCGGAAGTCGCTCAGCGTCTAATAGAGGAGGGCAAGCTGCTCCAGCAGCTCACCCACCCGCACATCGTCCGTCTCTACGAAATCCACGAGGAGCCGAAACCGGCCCTGATCCTGGAGACCCTTACCGGCCAGACGCTCGCCTATTTGATCGACGAAAGCCCCGGCCTGTTGCCCGTGGGCGACGTGGTGCAGCTCGGCCTCCACCTCTGCTCGGCGGTTCACTACCTGCACGGCCGGGGCATACTGCACCTGGACCTCAAGCCCTCAAACATCGTCGCCGAAAACCAACTGGCGAAGGTCCTGGACCTCAGCATCGCCCGTCCCCCGGGTCTGGGCAAAAAAGGGTTGGGAACGAGCCAGTACCTGGCCCCCGAGCAAGCCCTCGGCGACGAGTTCACGACCGCTACCGACGTCTGGGGCCTGGGGGCGGTGCTCTTCGAGGCGCTGACCGGCGAGATCCCCTTCGAGGACTCCACGGGTGAGGGCGACCAATACGAGCAACTCGAACGCCGGCTCGAACCAGTCGGCTCCCTGCGGAGCGTCCCGGAGCCGCTCGCCGAAGCCATAGATAGCTGCCTGAACCAGGACCCCGAGAATCGTCCGACGATCGAGGAGCTGATCCGGGTGTTGAAAGAGCTGGCCCACAACCACGAGGATGCTGTTGGAACGTGAGTTCAGCCAGCTCGCCCGGCGCGGCCGGACCTCCCCGCGGCGGTATCTGGTCTCCGCCCTGATCCTGGTCATAATCTGGTTCGGTTCGGGTTACCTGTTCCTGGAGATCCCCATACTCATCGCCGGGGCTGACGGAGACCCCGGCACGTACCTCGACGGGGAAACGGGCGAGTTGGTCGGCATTAACCCGCTGGTAGACTACGCCGCCGTCCTGCTCAGCTTCGTGGTGGTCCTGGCCGGAGTCTACCTGGTGGTTCGGTTCATCCACCAGAGACCTTTCCTCTCGCTCGTTACGCCGGGTCCGGGTGTGAACTGGCGCCGGATGGCCCAGGGGTTCGGGCTCTGGCTGGCCGTCGTCGCCGTCGCGTCCCTGGCGGGATATCTCCTCGATCCTGCGCGGTACACGCTCGACTTCGAGCCCGGTAGCTTTCTCGTGTTGCTGTTGGTCGCCGGGATGCTGGTCCCGATCCAGACCTCCACCGAAGAGCTGCTCTTCGACGGCTTTGTCTTGCAAGGCTTCGGGCTGTTTCTCCGCAACATTTTCCTGCTCGCAGCGGTTATGGGCCTCGTCTTTATCCCCGGCCACCTGGGAGGCCGGGAATCTCTGGGAGACTTTCTGGGCGCCGGCGGCTACTATTTCGTGTTCGGCGGCTTTTTCGCGCTGATTACTCTATTGGATAATGGCCTGGAACTTGCCCTCGGGGCCCACGCGGCCAACAACCTGTTTATAGACCTCCTTTTCGACTACGAGACGTACTGGATATCGTTGCCCGCGGTGTTTACGGTCTCTGACCAGGAGCCGGGCTTGGTAGTTTACGACGTCCTGAGCTTCCTCATCATGGCCGCGGTGTTTTACCTGCTGGCGTTCCGGCTCTTCAGGAAACCATCCAAGCCGGGCCGGGGGAGTAAGTGATAGTGGAACTGGACTGGAGGCAATGGTGCAGAAACTGTTAGGGCCAAAGTGGTACGCCGGCGGGCTGAGTATCCTGACCGTCGGTGCCACGCTCTGGCCCCTCGTAAGGAACTGGCGTGAGGATCCCGAAGACGACTTCCCCCTCTCTCACTACCCGATGTTCTCAGCGAAGCGGCCGGAGAAAGTGCGGGTCACGCATTTGGTCGGTCTGGACGGGCGTGGGAAACGTTACCTGATCCCCTACAAGTACGCCGGCGGAGGCGGTATGAACCAGGTGCGGCGCCAGATCAACCGGACCGTTCGCGAGGGCCGGGCCGACGCCCTGTGCCAGACCGTCGCGGCCAGGATCTCCCTCGAAAAAGAAAGCAGTTTCGCCGGGGTGGTTACCGTCCAGGTCGTCACGGGCAGGTACCGGCTGGCGGACTACTTCAGCGGCGCCAGGGAACCGCTCTCGGAGAACGTGCGGGCCTCGTGCCCGGTAAGGAGGGATATTTCGTGAAGCGGTTACTCCGCGCGATCGACGACTTCTGGTTCGAGGAGGCGCCGGCCACGAGGCCGGCGTTGCTGAGGGTCCTGATCGGGGCGTACACCCTCTACTATCTGGGACGGCGCTACAGGATGTTCTTGAAAGTCGCCCGTACCGACCCAGCCCTGTTCAAGCCGGTGGGAGCCGTGTCTTACCTCGAAAAGCCCATCCCCACCAGCGCGTTTCGGGGAGTGCTGGTGGCGACCCTCGCCGCGAACGTCGCTTTCATCCTCGGTTTGCGGCACCGCTACACGGGTCCGCTGTTCGCCGGGCTGCTGCTCTGGGTGCTGTCCTACCGCAACTCGTGGTCCATGATCTACCACAACGACAACGCCCTGGTGCTACACGCGGCAATCCTGGGATTGAGCCGCTCGGCGGACGCGCTCTCGGTGGACGCGCTCGCGCGCTCGCTCCGCTCCCCGGACGTACGACAAGAAGCCAACCCGGCGGGCGACTGGCGTTACGGCTGGCCGATCCGGCTGATAAACACGGCCACGACCCTGACCTACTTCCTGGCCGGCGTGGCGAAGGTAAAGGGACCGCTCGGCTGGGGCTGGGCGGGCGGCGAGACCCTCCGGTCCCAGATCGGGGTCGACGGCCTGCGCAAAGAGCTTCTGGGCGAGGGCGCGGCACCCCTGGCTTTCACCCTCTACGATAAAGTAGGGCTGTTCAGGATGCTGGCGGCCGGCTCCCTGGCCCTGGAGTTGGGCGCCCCGCTGGCGTTGCTCAACAAGAAGCTCTCCCGGCTGTGGGCCATCAACGCCTTCCTCATGCACTGGGGCATCTACTTCACCATGAAGATCACCTTCCGCTACCAGCTTGCGGGCCTGATCTTCAGCCCCTTCTTCGACCTCGACCGGCTCGTTAAACGTTTTGTTCGCTAGTTCGTGAGGTAGGCTCCTTGCCGCCACTGCCTGAACGCATCACCCTGGTCTTTGACGGCACCTGAGGTTTCTGAACGCGGTCGGTGCGCCTCATAAAGAGGCTCGACCGCAACCGCCGCGTGACGGCGGTCCCCTACCAGAAACCCGGCGTCCCGGCATCTTTCGGCCTGATAGAGGAGGAATGCCGGACGGCTTCGTGGGCGATCGCTCCCGGAGGCCGGCGCCACCGGGGCGCGGCGGCGGTCAACCTGGCCATCTCCGTCGCGCTGGGGACCCGGCTCCCATACTTCCTGTATGCGCTACCCGGCGTCCGGCCCGCGGAAGATTTCGTCTACGGCTGGGTCGCCCGCCACCGTTATCTCTTCCCCTCAGACACCCCCTACTGCAAACAGCATCCCGAAGAATGCCGGTGATCCTACACCGCGTTCCTGAGGTCCCGGCCGTCCCATTGGTCACCCAGGAGCGCCCGCGCGGCCGCCGGCATCATGTGCGGGTCGCAGTGCCTGGCACCCGGCACGACGCGCAGCGTCCAGTTCAACGCCGCCCCGAGCCGGGCGGCCTCGCCGATCGCGGTCGCGTAGAAGGCGCTGCCGCGCACAAAGCGGTTGGGACCCTGCCGGTCTATGGCGGACGACCTGCGGAGGGTTGGGTCTTCGGCGTTGGTGTCGCGCTCGCCGAGCAACACCACGAGCCGGCGGCTGAAAGCATCCTTCAACGCCTCCCGCGAAAGACCGGAACGCCGCAGGCCGTAGGGGAACTTCTTGCCCCCGTAAGTGGGCATCGTGTACCAGCCGGAGTTCGCCGCAACCGCCGTCGCGAAGCGCGCCCCCGGCATGAAGAGCGCCAGGCGGTGGACGAACTGGGCGCCCGCCGAGTGGCCGTAGATGTGGTACCGGTCGCTGGTGTTACCGGCCAGCACCTGGACGAAGTCGAACAGGCGCTCGATCTTGCCGAACGTCCACGCCCCTTCCGGGGTGCGTTCGCCCGAACGACCCACCATCCCGCCGAGCTGGTACGCCTTGCGAGGATAGCGCCCCGCAGGAAACTCCGGGCAGACCAGGAGAAAGCCGAGCTGCCGGGCGGTCTCCGTCCAGCTATCCCGGTACTCCGCCGCGTTCCGCCGGGTGCCGTGCAGGACGAAGACTATCGGCCCGCTCTCGGAGAAACCCGGCGGACGGTAGTACCAGACGGGCAGCGGCGCCGCCCCGCCCCGGCCTTCCACGAAGTAAAACCTGCCGCGGCCGTCCGGCAACGAACCGGCGGCTTGAGCTTCGTTCTCCGCGAACATCTTCACGCGTCGTCCAGCCTTCGCTAGCATCCCTAGGCGCAGGCAAGTTCCGGGCTGGAGTCCCCGGCAAGCTGGCCATCCTCCAGCTCGTAGACTCTATCTGCGGGGATGGTAGAGGCGTCGTTGGTGGTGACGATCACGGTCATCTGCCGGGACAGGATTCGAAGGGTTTCCTCGTCCAGCACCGAGTCCACGTCGTCGAGCAGGAGTATGGACGGGTCAGCCGCCAGGGCGCGGGCGAGCAAGACCCGCAGGCGCTGGCCCTGGGAGAGGCCCCGCTTGCCCTCACGCAACTTCGTATCCCAACCGTCGGGGAGGGACGCGACGATCTCGTCCACACCCGCCAGCCGGGCTACGCTCCGTATGCGCTCTTCCTCATCCTCGTCGCGCGCGCCGTAGGAAACGTTTTCGAACACGGTGGCGTCGAAAAGGGTCGTGTGGGGCGTAACCACCCCGATCCGGGCGCGCAGCGATTCGAGGGAGACCTTGGTAACGTCCTGGCCGTCTATCTTGATGCTGCCCTCTGCGGGCTTCCGGAAAAGGGGAACCAGTTCCAGGAGCGTGCTCTTGCCCGCGCCGCTCGGCCCCTCTATGGCGACCAGCTCGCCCTTGCGGGCAGTAAAGCTCACGCCGTCGAGCGCCCGCCGCCCGTCCGGGTACTCGAAAGACACTCCCTCGAACGAGACCTCTCCCCCGTCCAGCTCCAGATCCGGCAGGTTTTCGTCCTCGGGGCTCTCGGGTTCCTGGGCCAGGATATCCGCCATGCGTTGGATGGAGATCTCCGCCTCCTGGAACGTCCGGTCGGTTATGGTGATCCGCTGGAAGATCGGGGCCAGAAGCCCGATCAGGGCGTAGAACGTTACCAGACTGCCGGCGGTCAACCGGCCCGCGGCGGCTTCTTCTACGGCCAGCCCGAGCGCCAGGGCGGTGACGAGCGCCACGACGCCCGCCGAAGCCCCGAGTAGCTTGCCGCCGGCCTTCTCCTGCCGGGCGCCGCGGCTGGCTATGTTGCGGTTCAGCTTCTCCACCCGCCGGGCTTCCCTGCCGTGCTGGCCGTGCGCCTTTATCGCGGAGAGGCCCGTTATCCTCTGCCCCAGGTAGGCCGAGAGGCGGGACCGCCGCCGCCGGGTGGCGCGGCTGGCTTGCTGCAGCTTGGGGTTGAGCCGCCAGAACACGAGGGCCACCAGCGGCAGAACCAGTATCGCCGCGAGGCCCATCCGCACGTTGAGGAAGAGTAGCGCCACCAGCACCCCGGCCACCACCAGCACGTCCTGGACTACCTGGACCAGCCTCCGGGAGACCAGCCGCTGGACGGATTTGCCGTCGCTGATAAACCGCACCAGCAGACGGCCGGGGCCGCGCCGGTTGGTGTATTCGAGGGGCAACCGTTGGAGGTGGGACCACACGGCGCTCCGCATCCGGGCCGTCACCCTTTGTCCGGCCTGCCCGGCCAGGGAGCGCTGCTGGTAGAGAAAGTAGCCGCGGAGTAGCGCGGCCCCCGCGAGCAGCCCGATGATAACCCGGTGATTCAGCGTCCCCGACTCCGCCCCCGGCTGTCCCCTGAGCTCCACCAAAAGCGAGTCGAGCAACATGCCGATCATGATCGGCACCGAAAGCTCGACCACGGTGAGACCGAGCGTCGCGGCCCCGGCCAGCAGCAGCATGGCCCACTCCGGCTTCATGTACGGCCAGACGTGCGAGAATGTTTGAACCAACTGCGAACGTGACAGGCGCTCCCTCATCTTTATCCGCACGCCGCCCCCAGCAAGCTCACGTTGTGGACCTTCCCGTTCGGGGCCGGGTTTCCGGCCTCCTGGAGGACGTCCAGCAGTTCGTCGCCCATCATGCGCCCGATCCCCAGGCACGGGATGCCGGTGGCTTCCTCCGTCTCCCGGATCGCCAGCTCGCTCTGGGTGAGCGCCCCGGACGTGGCGCGCAGCGGCAGCCCGCGCTCCAGCAGGCAGCGAACGCCGCACTCGGCGGCGAGGCTGTCCCCGGCGGCGAAGAAGACGTGGTCCACGTCCGCCCGGAACCTGGCGGAGTCGAGGAGCATCCGGGTCTCGCGCTGGAAGATGCCGTCGGCGACCTCCAGCACGATGTAGTCCGGCCCGGTCTCTTGCAGGTATCCCGCGAGACCGTGGTGTATCGTCAGCAACTCCCCCAGGCCGAGCATGTAGGTGGACGGATAGCCCGCGCTGGTAAAGTCCAGCACCGGGCGGGCGCCGCAACTCTCGAAAAAGCGGGCGTCCTTGCCGGCGGCGGTCCCCGTAACCTTCGCGGCGGCAACCTCGAAGCCGGCCCGGGAGAGGCCGCGGGCCAGGGTGCCGGCCGTCGTGGTCTTGCCCGAGTTCATCGAAGAGCCGACCACCAGGATCACCTCCGCACCCCCCGCGACGCCCCTGGGAGGAAGGCCGTAGGCGCGGCTGTTGATGGCCCGCCCATCCTCGCCGGCCACGAGACCCAGCACCCGGAGCCGGGTCGGGCCCGCCGTGGAATCGTGTCGGGAGGTAACCTCGCCACACACGCCGCCGACAGAGAGCATGTCGCACGCCTCGACCGGTCCGTGCGGCACGTAGCCCTCGAACTGGTCCGTGGCGTAGCGATTGCCGAAAGCCCCGACTATAAGGTCGCCGGGAAAGAGGTACATCGTCCGGCCGGTACACTCCTCGATGGTCTTGTTCTTTCCGATGCTCAAGACCTCGGCCACGACCAGGTCCCCGACCTCGGGCGTTCCACCCATCGGTAAAAGGCCCCGCATGTCCTCCGGCGGCACGGCCCGGCTCGAAAATCCACATTTTATCGTCGGGTTATTCAACGGCTCCACAGTGCCCTCCTCCTGTTCGTCGTCCACCATCATTACACCCGACTAATGCGCCAGATACGATTAAAAGATAATTAGAAACGGGCTTATGAGAGCTTTCTAATCCGACTTTAACCTCACCGACGATTGCGATGCTCCAGGCCAGTATCGTAGAAGTCCGGGTGCGGAGTTCGCTCGAGAAGAGGTTAGAGATCCGCTTCCAAGCGTGAGGCTCTTTACACAATATTCTGATGAGTAACGTGGATGCTGAGGAGACTCGCCCCTTATTGACAGGACTTACGCAGTGGCCCTCAGATGAGCCGGAGCAGCTTTCAGCGGCGGAAGCGGGGGTTGACATGTTGAGCTACCGCCAACGCCCTTTGACCGATCCCACGCCCTCCTCTGGGCGGTTTTGACACAGAGGCTACTCACGCTGCAGTCACACTGACTACCAAGCCCTGCAGCGTAGCACCTTCAACCTTCTTTGAGAAGAGAAATTATGATGATTACCACAATGTCCCCTTCAGTCGTCCTCTTCGCCTTCGTTGTCCTCTACCGCTTCACCGTTCACGAGACATGTGGCGCCGTTCGACGGCAGGCTGGCTGCTGCGTCGGCGTGTCCTTTGCCGAGCCTGGTGTCGCCGAGCGGTTGCGCATTGTCCCGGATGAGGCAGCCTACGCTTTCGGAGCCCATACCCTGGCCCTCGCTACGGATGAGGGCTGCCTGGCCGGCGACGAACGGAGTGGACATCGAGGTTCCGCTCCAGGAGGCGTACTGGTTGGTCGGGAAAGTGCTGTAGATCTCGCTGCCCGGCGCGGCTATGTCCACCCAGGCGCCGTAGTTGGCGAAGTCCGACTTGGCGAGCTGCCCGTTCACGGAGGTCACGGCCAGGACGTCCTCTTCGGCTGCTGGGTAGTGTTGCTCGTTGCTGTTCGAGTTGCCGGCCGCGGCCACTACGACGGCTTCGCGGGCAGGCCGGTCGTCTTTATCGGCGGCGTCCTCGATCACGTCTTCCAAGAACTCCGACGCGCCCGCAGATCCGAGGCTCAGGTTGATCGCGTCCGCCCCGTTGCGATCCGCGTACCGGATCGCCTCGGCCAGCACGAAGACGTTGCCCCGTCCGTCCGAGTCGAGCACGCGTAGCGGCATGATTTTTGCCTGGGGAGCCGCGAGCTTGACGATCCCGGCCACGTGCGTCCCGTGCCCGACCATCTCGTCTTTCACCCCGTCGCCATCGTTGTCCTTGCCATCTGGCCGGTCTGTCGGGTCGCCGCCATCGACAAAGTCCCAGCGTTTGCCGGTGATGCTCTCCCGCAACTCTGGGTGCCCCATCTGCATCCCGGTGTCGAGGACGGCCACTACGGTTCCTTTGCCACGAGTTTTGCTGTGAGCGTCTGATAGCTTCAATGCTCCAGTTAGAGCGTACTGACTACTAAACGGTGCGGGATCTGTTGAAGGTTCGGGAGCACTAACACTGCGAGCCATTCTGCGAGGATCTCCTTCAGGCGACTCGGTCCTGTAGTTCGGCTCGGCGTAGCGTACTCGGCGGTCGCTCTGGATACGCTCGGTAAGGTTCTCCAGGTTCCGGTTCTCTCTATCCTCAAGGAGATAGACCTTGCTACCGGGGAACTTTTCGAGCGTCCGGGTATTGTACTTGTTGTTTATGGCACCTATCCTGGCGTCCCCCATTAGCTGCACAATAACCTGTCGGGGCACAAAGCTATCACCGTCATCGCCGTCGTCTTCGTCGGCGCGGGCAGAACCAGCCCAGTAAATGCTCGCGGTTGCTAAGAGCAACGCCGTCAGCGCCACCGTCAGGAGACGCCAGAGCGAGTTTCGGGGACCGGATGAGACAACCGATGAAGATTCGAATTCCATAACTACCTCCCGCAGACTGATGACCCGTCAACCCTTCTAATGCGCTGAACCCACCCTAAACGTACACAATTAAAGCCAGATGATAAAAGGATTAGAAAATTCTCATCTTCAAGCCCGCTATTACCTCACTAACCACTTACCGGCTGCCGATGAGGACAAACGGTGCCCAGTAGTAGGGATGGGGATAGCGGTCTTTGATTTCGAGTTGGGCTTCGCGCAGGGCGGATGACCGGCCTACCCCACCACGGAGACGTCTGTACCAGGCGTCCATCAACTCCGCCGTTGTCTCGTCCTGCACCAGCCACAGGCTGACGGCCAGCGTCGCAGCTCCGGCCCCAAGAAAGGCCCGGGTCAGGCCCAGGATCTCGTCGCCCCCGATCACCTCGCTTTTTCCTGACTCGCAGGCGCTCAAGGTTACGAGTGCACCATCCAGGTCGAGCTTCAAAGCGTCCGCAGCCATAGCCCAGCCGTCATCCAGCTTTAGCGAAGAGAACATCGGGTTGTCGTTACGGAACAGGCCGTGGCATGCCAGATGGAGTATGTCACAGCCGGACGCTTCCTCATAAAGCGCGGTCACGGTAGCCTGGCTACCGACCCGCACCTCAGCACCGGTAAGATGCTCCGCGACCGTGTGGGCCTCACCGGTGGCGTTCGGTATGGTCGGGTCCTCGACGCCCATTACCAGAGACTTACCAGGGTTGCTAAGGTCCTGCGACGTTCTTTCCTGGCAGATCGCGTATACGGTGGCGCTGGGAGCGTAGGAGATCTCGAACCGCTCTAGCAGATGCCGCTCTCCATCGAACAGAGCATGGAACGGAACCTGATGTAGCAATCCGTGCGGCACAACCGTCAGATTCGCCAGAGTATAAGGTTCGCTAGAGAGACTGTCTTCACCTATTAGCTCTTCGAGCGGTGCTGCAAGCTCGTCGTAGAGAGCGCCCAGTACCCGCTGTGCGGACTTTTCGAGAAGCCGTGCCCGCCGGTGGGTAAGCCTGCCTCCTGCCTGCACGCGTTCCCATTGCACCGTGAGTTGCTGCAAGAGCTGCTGTACTTTAGAGATCGTGCTGAGATGTCGCACGACCCGGATACTGTCCTGGGTTGTGACAAAGGCCAGAACCTCTTCTCCAACAGTGTGGTAAGCCACCAGCGTAACTCCCGGTGGAGCCGTTTCGACGGTAGTTTCGAGCGGTGATGAGAACGCGGGAAGGTCAGATGCAGTCGCCGAAGCTGCGGCCTGTAGCCACAACCGGCTGATCTCTTGCTCCAGCTCGGTCGCCCGGTCGTTCAGAGGCGAAAAGGTCATCTTGCGCGTGCCCTCTTCGGCGTGGAGCAGTCGGCTGTAAACCGCGTTCAGGTCGGCTTGTAAGTCTTGGAGACGCTCCTGGAGCTCGGGATCTGTAGACGTGCTGTCTCTGATAGCGACGCCGGTGAGCAAATCCACCAGCGATCGGGACTTGGCCCGTTCGGCAACAATAAAAGCATTCCGTGTACCTTCTTCGCTATCTTGATCCAGGTACAAGTGCAGAAGCTCTTCATAGGCGGTAGTTTTATCCCGCAAGAAAGACGACCGCATAACGTCCTGTACAACGTTGCCACGGAGGCTCTCGATCTCTTTAATTGCCGTTTCGAACAGCTCTTGGGCTTCTTCATCGCGACCTTGAATACGACGAAGGCGACCGAACCGTTCGTCTAGCTGGTAACGCAACTGCCGCAGCGACAAACGTTTGACTATGTGCTGTGCTTCGAGCAAGTGAAGCTCTGCATTGGCGGTGTCCGGCAGCAGCAAACCAGCTAAACGGAGATGGGCATAGAATCGTTGTATTGGCCAGTCGTGATCGGACACTAGCTCCAGAGCCCGTCTTGCCGTCGCTAAAGCTTCTTGGTTTTCTCCACAAATTTCTAGCAAAGAGACTTGTTCTAACAATACACCGGAGAATAGCGACATATTCCCTGCTTCTTCAAACAACCTTGCGGCCTTAGCAAGAGCCAGTTCGGCCTCTTCCAGCTCCCCTTTGGCGATTGAGGCTGATCCTACACCCCACAATGCTCGGGCGTGATCATGAGCTATACCTGCATTCTGTAGTAAGTGTTCAGCCTCCCTATACGCATCCAGAGCTTCCGAGTACATATTGAGTGCCATGTAACCGTCGGCTATGTCCAGGACAAGAATGTGATTGTACGCAAGCTCTTTATGCGAGCCGTACAGACGACGTACCTGCTCTAGCGTGCTGAGACCGTGAACATAGTTGGCCTGTCGCAGGTAGACTTCGCCAATATTATGAAGGGCTAGAGCGTAAGCTATGGTGGCTCCGGTTCCCTCGTAAGTCTGTGCAGCTTCCTTGTGAGCCGCCAGCGCCTCACTAGCCCGACCAAGAAGTGAAAGGATAACACCTCGATTGGTACTTACATCTGCTATACGTTCCGTCATACCAAGATTTCGGTAAAGCTCTTCTGAAGTTGCGTAAGAGTCGAGTGCTTCTTCGTAACTGGCCATATGGTCAAGACAGGCGGCACGGTTTTGCTGTACGAGCGCAGTGAGTAGTTTAGTTTGTTGCTGAGTAGGAGTTACCTCCACTTCACCCTCGCCATTTAGGGTGTCCAAGATGGTTTGCCCAATGTTTAGCGCTTCTTTGTAATGCCCCAAATGAACGAGTGCAGTCATCCTACCAACATTGGTACGTAAAGCCTCAAAGTTCATACCAAGTGCAATGTACTCTTCGTAGGCTACGCTAGTGAGATGAAGGTCTGTTTCAAGATCACCACTTAAGTTGCTAACTCCGGCGCAGATGTAGTTCGCGCGCGGCACGGCAGCGGGGGCGTTTGCGTGGTCTGCCAAGCGGATGCAAAGTTTGGCTAACCCTTCTGCCTTATCCGGATCGCTGCCCAGCAGCCGGTCGGCTTCGTCGAGCAGCCGATCAAGGCCATCGGCGTTTAGCAGGTCCGCTTCGCGTAAGAAGTTTGCCTTCTGCTCCCGGTCGGACAGGGAGAGGAGTTCGTCTACGAATTCCTGGCTTATCTCGGGATGTTGCGGCACGGGGTCAGGGGTAGAGTTCGACGGGGGTGATGAGGAACTCTATCTGGGCGGCGCTCAACACCATTTCGTAGGTACCCTGCTCCACGCGCTCGAAGGCGAACTCTCCGAGTTCGTCCGCGGCGGTGAGCCCGATCTCGTCGGTGCCCTTGAGTAGCTGGACGCTGAAGGCGTCGGGGCTCTCTTCTACGTCCGGGAAGATCTGGCCGTAGATGTCCACGTGCCCGTTGCCGGGGCGTCCCCGGACGTTGATCGCTATCTCGGCGACCTGCGCGTCGTAGACGAGCTGCCGGGAAGACGGCCCCGTGGCGGACCGGAAACCGGCTACTGCCGGACGGGTGTTGCTGTCGAACGCCAGCGTGGCCATGATGCGCCTGAAGAAGCCGGGAGCCCGGTTCTCTTCGGCGTAGGAGGCGAACCGCCGGTTCAGGGTCTCCCTCACCTCCGGCGGTGGCGCTTCGAGAACGGTCTTCTCGCTCACCCCGGCAAACGCCCGCAGCCACTCGACTTCCCGCCGAGCCTGCTCCCCGGCCATCGCCACCTCCTTTTCGACGATCCCGGCTTCTTCTTCGGAGAGCCGGCCCTCGATCCAGTCCATAACACGCCCGAAGTTGATGTCGTTCTGCTCCGTCATCCGTTCCTCGTTTCTGGGGAGCCGCATAAAGGACTCTGCTTTGCCGCTCCGTTATCATACCCATAGATGCCGGACCGGCAATCGAAAAATACATCTTCTTGTGACAAACTATTTCGGCGGAGCCTGTACCGGTTGCCCTTCAGGCGGAACCTCTCTTTAGCAAGACGTCTCTCAGGTCCTTCAGGCAGCGGGCGCGGGTAGGGCCGATGCTGCCGACGGGCATACCGAGGCTATCGGAGATCTCGGCGTAGGAGGGCTGTTCGGGCTGGAAGTAGAGGGCGAGCAGTAGCTCCCGGCAGCGCTTGCCGAGGAGCGAGAGGCCGTGGTTGAGCCACTCGGTTAGCTCCCAGTGCTCCACGGTGTCCGTGGTATCTTTGCCGACGAGGACCGCGTTGTCGGAGAGGTCTTCCCGCGCGCCGGTGCTCTCCCGGCGGTTACGCTGTAGCAGCCGCCAGGTGTGGCGGCGGGTTACGGTCGAGAGCCAGGGTCCGAGCCGGCTGTCCTCGGACAGGGTCTCTATGCTCTGGAGCAGGATGGTAAAAACGAGTTGGGTTACGTCGGCGGCGTCCTCGCGGGAGAGGCCGTATTTCAGCGGGATGGAGAACACCAGACGCTCGTATTCATCCAATAGCTGCTCCCAGGAGCGGGCGTCGCCTTTGCGGCAGCCCCGGATCAGGGCTCGGTCGTGCGCGCTCAAGGACGTACCAGGCCTGATCTTCCGCCCGGCATAACTTCTCTAACCCGGCTCACAAGCCCCCCTTTCTGGACTACGCTGCTCCCTGCAGAATAGCAGACCATCCCGGCCGGAAAGTCTCCTGGACCTCCAATCCCTAAAATTAGAGGATTCTAACGTTAAACTACTTGAATCCAACAGTACTTGGACGATAGTTTCGAGGTTGAAGGTACGATAGTGATCTCGCGGTGTGCCGGCGGTGAAGTGAATACGCTTTGTATTAGTTTGCGGAGCCCGGGTTGCAGAATTACGGGTTGAGGACGACTCTGATTCTGGCGACTTCGTTCGCCCTCACGCTGGTCATGCTCGGGTTCGCGGTCGGCCGGGCGTTGCCCGAGCTTCGCCCGCAGAGTACCCAGGAAACTCCGCCGGAAACCACCCGTTCCGCGCCGCCACCGGTAAAGATTCCGGATAAAGACGTGTCCGGAGAAGATATCGACGATCTCCCCCGCTATCCCGGTTCGACGCGCGTCGCGTACCAGCGGGAGCGGGATGAGGATCTCAACGTAACCAAAACCCGTTATCTGGCCCCCGCCAGCCTCAAACAGGTGCGGGAATTCTACCGCGACGTCTTTCGGGACGGGGAGTGGATGGTTGCGGACTTTAGCTTCTCGGAGAACAACTGGCATTTCGACGTGGTACGCGGCAAGCGCGAGGCTATCGTGGACATAAAGCAACGACCGGGCGGAGTCGTCGAGGTCCGCAACAAGCTAAGCGAACCACGGCCGGAGAAAAAACCCGCCGAGGAACCCGACCCACCGAAGGAAGATCAAGCCTCGCCCACTCCCGAGGAGCCCGAGCCTGTCGAACCCGCTCCCGTAGAGCCCGCGCCCGTAGAGCCCGCTCCCGTAGAGCCCGCGCCCGTAGAGCCCGCACCCGTTCAACCTGGGCCGCAGCCCGGGCCCGCGGAGCCGGCGCAGCCTCTCCCGGCGGAACCCGCTCCGCAACCGGCGCCACAACCGCAGCCGGCGCCGCAACCTGCTCCGCAACCGGGGCCGCAACCGGCGCCGCAGCCTGCGCCACAACCACAGCCGGCGCCGGCCCAGCCCGCGCCACAAGACGACGATGGCTACGATGACGACTACGACGATTACGATGACGGCGGTGGCGACTACGAGGGAGGAGACGACGATTAAATTGGGGCGTAGAGACTAGTGGTCTTTTGGTGGTTCGAAGCGGTAGCCGG
>JBHJHC010000029.1:0-70474 GCA_050331175.1 Rubrobacteraceae bacterium
CAGAAGAGCACGGTGAGTGCCTCTTCCAGGGAAGCGAGGGTGGGAGTATGCTGCGGATGGGTCATCCGAGGTTCCTTTCGTCGGGGAGTCGGATGGCCCCCTTTCTATCTCATACTGAATCCACGCAACACACATCTAGTGGTAGTGGCGGCGGCATCGACGCCCTTGGTACCACGACCATCGAGTACACTACCATCACAGCTAACACCGCTCGTGAAGGAGGAGGTAGCGGCGTGTCGGCCACCGGCCGCGACCAGGACCGCACCGAAGTGGCTTCCTCGATCATAGCCGCCAACACCAACTCAGACGTGGATTACTTCTTTAATCCACCGGATACCCCCTTTGTTTCACAGGGCTACAATGTAATAGGCTTCGGAGAGGGTGCGGATGACTTCAATGGTCGAGGCGACATAAACGAGGTCTCTGACCCAGGTCTGGGACCGCTGGGCGACAACGGAGGACCGACCCAGACCCACGCCCTGCAATCCGGTAGCCCCGCCCTAGACAGGGTGGCCGAAGGCGAGTGCACCCTCGACACGGACCAGCGTGGAGTAATCCGCCCGCAGGACGGCGATGGCAACGGCAGTGCGCTGTGCGACTCGGGCTCCTTCGAGAAAGAGGCAGCGTCAACTCCACCACCAGAGGTCACCCCTCCACCGGCCAAAGCGAACCTCTCGCTGACCAAGAAAGCCAGCAAGGGACGCCCCACCGTAGGAACCAAGATCACCTACACCCTGCGAGTGAGGAACAGCGGCCCAGATAGAGCAACCGGGGTGAAGGTAGCAGACACCCTGCCAAGAGGCGTGAAGGTAACCTCCTCTTCTAGAGGTTGCAAGAAGCAATCAGCAAGGAAAGTAGTGTGCAACATAGGCACCCTAGCTGATGGCAAGAGTGCAGCCAAGAAGATAACCGTGAAGGTAACCAGGAAAGGCAAGCTGGTAAACACCGCCCGGGCAAGCTCCAGTGTCTCCGATCCCAACCCCAGGAACAACGGTGCAAAGGCTGTAGTAAGGGCGAAGCCAAAGAGGGCTGTGCTTTCAAGGCCGAGGCCGACACCCACCAAGCGAGTGAGCTGCAAGGTAGAGAACCCTAGCGTGAGACTGGCTCAAGGCAAGCAGGTGGTAGTAGCAGACACCAAGCCCGGAAAGAGCGTGGCGTGTGTGGTGCAGTCCAACCAGCTAGCTTTGGCCAAGGCGCTGAAGAACCGGAACCTGGGACTGGTAAGGCAAGGAAACAAGCAGGTTAGGGCAGCGAAGGGCAAGGTAGTAAAGGTCGGAGCCCGCAAGGTAGCGGTAAGGGTGCCAAGGGGCTTTTAGTGAGGAATACTCATCTCGCGCGGGCTAAAGCATGCACTACGGTGGCAAGGAAAGGATAGAGGGTTGGACGCATCTGGTGTGGAAGCAGGCCGAATAGGACACCGGTCGCTGGGCAGGTTAGTTGCCTTGTTTGTGGTGGCCACAGTGGTAGCGATGGCTGTGCTTGGCACCCTGGGTGCCACCGGGGCACAGGCTGCGAGGTTTGTGGTGAACACCACCGCTGATGGCTCTGACACCGACTCGCCCGCCGGTCCCTACGACGGGGTATGCGACGCAGGCACCGCAGACGGAAACCAGTGCACGCTTCGGGCCGCCATAGAAGAGGCGAACAACAACGGCGAACCCGACTCGATAACCATCCCAGCGGAATTTACGATTCGACTAACCCTGGGTGAGCTACAGATACAGCCCGATAGCGGCAACGAGGTACAGATACTGGGAAGCGGCGGAGGAGTAACAGGCCCGGATGGTTCCACTTCTGATTTCAAAACGACTGTAAACGGTAACAATCAGAGCCGGGTGTTAGCTGTAGAGCGCGGGGCTGAGGCAGAGATCTCTATCCTAGAGATCACCGGAGGAAGCGCCTCGACCGGCGGTGGCATCCTCAGCGAGGGCACCCTAAGGCTCGTCAATGTCACGGTAACCGGCAACACCGCGGATTTCGGTGGCGGCGGCATCTACAACGACGGCGGGACGGTGGACCTGGATAACTCTGCCGTAACCCGCAACAGTAGTGATAGTAATGGCGGTGGTATCTTGAGTACCGGGACGACCGGGACCGTGGGCGTCAACGGCTCTAATGTAGCCAACAACACCGCGGATTTCGGTGGCGGCATCTACAACAGCGGACCTAAAACGGTGACGCTCAACAGTTCTACCGCTCGCGACAACACCGCTAATGAACAGGGTGGCGGAATCTACAATCTGGGTCCAGCTACAACGAAGCTTTCCAACTCCACCGTGAGCGGCAACGTCGCCGAAGACGTCAGTGGTTTCGGGGGTGGCGGTGGCATCTTCAACGAGTTCGGGGGCGTCGTCAGCGTAGAGCACACCACCATTACGGAGAACACCGCTCCGGAAGGCCGGGGCAGCGGTGTGCTGGGCCGCGCTGTTCAGCAAGGTTCATCTAGCACGGAGGTAGGCGCCTCTATCATCGCCGGTAATGAGAACTCCGATGTCGACTACATTCCTGCTTCGGGGGGCGAGCCAAACCCCTTCACCTCAAACGGCTACAACGTGATAGGCGACGGTAATGCAATTGACGCCTTCGACTCAGATCCGGCCAACCCCGACCCCGGTGATAGAGATTGGGTGGGCGTGGACGATCCCGGCCTGGGACCTCTGGCAGCCAACGGTGGCCCCACACAGACCCACGCCCTGTTAGCCGGTAGCCCGGCCATAGACAATGTGGCCGAGGGTGAGTGCCCGCCACCGGAGACCGACCAGCGCGGCTTCATCCGGCCACAGGACGGTGACACCGACGGAATGCTGCTGTGCGACTCCGGCTCCTACGAGACGCAGGTAGCCCTGAAGATCACACCAGACACCAACGACTTCGGTAGCCGGCAGGCCGGCACCCGCGGGGCGCAAACCTTCACCATCGAGAACACCGGTGAAGCACCACTAAGGATAGACCGTACCAGCCTTGCAGGCACCAATGACAGCCAGTTCACCCTCAATAGCAACCAATGCAGAGGCTCGACGCTAGATGTTGGGCAGCAGTGCACCCTGGAGGTAGTGTTCGCGCCCACCTCGGAAGGAGCAAAGAGCGCCCAGCTAGTGGTAGAGAGCAACGCTGCTAGCAGCCCGGATAGGGTAGCGCTTTCGGGTACGGCCACACCCTCCCCACAGCCGCCTCCAACCAAGAAGGCTAACCTCTCGCTAGAGAAGAGGGCCAGCAAGGCTCCTCCTACCGTAGGACAGAAACTTACCTACACCCTGAAAGTGAGGAACAACGGCCCCGATAGAGCCGCCAATACGAAGATAGTGGACTCCCTGCCCAAGGGTGTGAAGCTCACCTCCAAGTCCAGCGGGTGCAACAAGCAGTCCCAGAGAAAGGTAGTCTGCAACATCGGGACCCTCTCAGACGGCCAGAGTGTGACAAAGAAGCTGCGGGTGAAGGTAAACCGGAGTGGCAAGCTGGTAAACAAAGCGAGGGCAAGCTCCTCTGTCAGAGACCCAAACCCCAAGAACAACAGTGCCCGGGCGGTAGTGCGCGCCAAGCCCAAGGCCAAGGCGACGCCGAGGTTCAAGCAGATAAGCTGCAAGGTAGAGAACCCCTCCTTGAGGCTAGCCCAGGGCAAGCAAGTGGTAGTAGCAGACACCAAGCCCGGAAAGAGCGTGGCGTGTGTGATCCAGGGCAACCAGCTAGCTCTGGCCAAGGCGCTGAAGAACCGGAACCTGGGACTGGTAAGGCAAGGAAACAAGCAGGTTAGGGCAGCCAAGGGCAAAGTAGTAAAGGTCGGAGCCCGCAAGGTAGCGGTAAGGGTGCCCAGGGCCTTCTAGGCGGAACAAGCTAGCAAAGCCGAACACGCCTCGTCATAGAGGAGGGGTAGTACTCAGGGTGGGTATCCGGGAGGTGGAGGCCCGCCCTTCCACGACAGCGCTGTTGATGGTGCCCTCCGCGTGCCCTCCGTGTTATCTCCGCTGGCTCCCCTCAAATCGTGCGACATGGCCCGGTACCCCACTCCCGGTCCGGATGTGGGGACGGGTAGCGCCCCGGTGGGTGAGCGCCCCGGAGCGTAATTTACGCTGCCGATACACGAGTGGTGGAATAGTGTTGGGACCGGCCCGCCCATGCCAGAGGTATCGTCAAGAGTTGTGGATCGACCGTAATCACGCGGCGGCCTTCTCCTCGCTGTTTGCCTCCACCAATCCTCTGTTTACGAACCTCGCGCCGGCCCTGACCAAGGCGACGCCATGATGCCCGTTCAGTCTCCTCCACCTACCTTCAGCCGCCTCCATTAGCTTGAAAATCATCGTCAAGCCCGCCTGGCGTGAACCAGGCCCTTTTGTAACGTCGGTGCGCGCCCGCACCGGCGCGAAGATGGACTCAATGGGGTTCGATGTACGCAGGTGAACCCAATGCTCAGCCGGATAGTCGTAGAATGTGAGCAGCACCTCCTTCTCGGAGGTAATCTTTTCCGCGGCCTTCGGCCACTTCACGCCGAACTCCTTTGCGAATGCCTCAACCGCCTTGTTGGCCTCCCTTTTTGTTCTCCGCCTGGGTGATCTCCCCGATCGCCGCCTTCGCCCTTTTGTGGACGCTTTTGGGCAGCGAGTCGAGAACGTTTGTGGTTTTATGAACCCAGTCTTTTTGAGTCCGGGTCTGTGGGAAGACGTTGCGCAGCGCCGCCCAGAAGCCCAAAGCCCCGTGGCCGACCGCGAGCTCCGGCGCCCTCATCCCACGCTTTTTGAGGTCGCGCAGAAGGCATGCCCACGACTCCTCGGACTCGCGGTAGCCGTCCTCTATGGCCACGAGTTCCTTGGTGCCGTTGATCCTCGCCCCCACAACCACCAAAGAGCACAAGCGTCCGTCGGAGCCGAGCCTGACGCCGGTGTGAACGCCAGCGAAGCTCACCCACACATACACGTAGTCCCTATCCGAGAGGTCGCGCCGCATGAAGGCCTCCCTCTCGGCCTGCCACTGCTCGGTGAGGCGCGTTATGGTCGAAGCCGAAAGCCCCGAGCCTGTGCCGAAGAACTTTTCGAGAGCCGGGGCGAAATCCCCGCTGGATAAGCCATGCAGATACAGCAGCGGTAGAACCTCCGTGACTTTCGGGGACTTGCGCATGTAGGGAGGGAGTATCACGCTCGAAAACCTCCCAGAGTGTTGCCATCCTTATCCACCCTACGGTCGTTGACCCTCGGCGCGCGAACCTCCACTTGGCCAGCTCCCAGGAGGACCTCCCGCTTCCTGGCATAGCCGTTTCTTGCCACGAGTGCATGACCCCGCTCGTCCCGCTCTGCTGTGGACGCCTGGACATACGCCTCGACTTCAGCTTCGAGGGCATGAGCGAGCATCCTTCTCGCGCCCTCGCGGGCGATCTCGTCGAGATCGAGCATGAACCCCTCGCGGGCTTCCTCGCTCTGATGTATTCTCTGCATCGGTGTCTCCTTCCCGCCGACGTTGGCGCGTCGGTCTGTTCCGTTCGATTGCTCGAAGGGAAGGTGCACCACGTTCTTCACGGGTTCTCGATCCACAACTTTCTACGATATCTCCTAATGGGAGCCCGCTCACCCTCGCCGCGTTAACCGAGAGGATATGGGAGGCGGCCAGAATCGAGACATCCGGGGCAGGACTTGTGGCGAGCTCTTTCAGGGGCTTTCGGAGTCGTTCACTACTAATCCGGGCTAAGATAGGAACACTGTGCCCGAGAGAGCAAGAGCGTTCATACGCAACATACAGCCGTGGCAGGTGGTGGTGGTTCTCCTGGTGCTGCTCGTCTTCGTACTCTTGATAATCGCTGTCGCGGCTCTAGGAGTTTGGTTCACCATCCGATCCGTGGACGAGGAATTCGCCCGGCAGGAACCGTTCAGGCAAGAGCCGCCCAGAGTAGAAGTCGCTCCGAGCCGGCAAGAGCCGCCGACGCTTCCCCTGCCCGAGTCTTACGAGGACCTGCCACCCAGCCAGAGGCCGGAGATCTCAGGCCTTGGGGTCATGAACGTTCTAGGCTATCTGAAATACGGACCGGGTGGTGACGCCTTCGTCTGCTCGGGACCGAGCCCGGGTCGGGGAGATACGACCGTGTGGAGGTGCGGGTCAGCGCCGGGAAACGGCCCGTTACTCTACGAGGTCCAGGTTACGGGCGACGGACCCCTGTCCATCTTTTCTGTAGAGGCGACCATCTACGACGCTACACAGGAGGCGGCAGCCGAGTTCCTTGGGTACGTGGGAAGCCTCGCTTTCGCGGAAACCGACCCGGTGAACGTCCGAGCGTGGGTGGAGGGAAACGTAGCCTCCGGCGGACAACTGACGGCGAGCGGCGCCGAGCTCACCCTCTACGGCACGAACGAGGTACGGACGCTCGTTGTGGCCGGTATCCCGCGGCAAACGACCGCGGGGGGCGCGACCGGCGTAATTCCCCAGCAGCCCGCCCAGGCTACCAACCCGGACGACTTTGATCTTGGAGAGGACAACGAGACCAACTAGGAGATACGGGTTACCCGTAGAAGCTCTGGGCGAGCAAGGGCAGACGCCATATCCAGCGGTGCCCGGGCGCGAGAAGACGCCCGGCTACCACCCGACCCAGAAGCCTCTACGGCTCGTCCGCCGCGCCCTGCTGGCCTCGACCCGGGAAGGAGGTTTGATCTTCGATCCGTTCGCGGGCTCGAGCACCACGGCGGTTGCAGCGGCCGAAAGGGGCGGCGTGCCCGGGTAAGAGGATGATAGTCCCGGTGATCCCGAGACCTCCGGGTGACCTATGGTTGTTCACAAAGATGTTTCGTAGATCGAGGTAGACTTCCGTACGTGAGCTTCTACGTCTTGCGAGGATCGGCCGTTTTGCAAACGGGGTACCTGGATTGAATAGGGAGTTGTTCCGAAAGGTCGGGACGGCCCGGCTCTTCGTCGGCGGTACGGTGGCGCTCGGGATCCTGACGGCTGTCGTGACCGTGGTTCAGATGGTGCTCCTGGCCCGGATCGTGGACCAGGTATTTCTGAAGGACGCAGACCTTGCCGGCGTGCAAAACCTGCTGATCTTGCTGCTCGTCGCGGCGGCAGGGCGGGCGATGCTGATGTGGGTGCGAGAGATCGTCTCCCAACGGGGAGCCGTACGGGTGAAATCCGAGTTGCGGGAGAGGATCTTCGCCCACGTGTTGAGCCTGGGGCCGACCTACGCGGGCGGCGAACGAGCCGGGGAGTTGACCACGACGGCGACGGAGGGCGTGGAACGGTTGGAGCCGTACTTTGCCCGTTACCTGCCGCAGATGGCTTTGAGTGCCTTCGTGCCGCTGCTCGTGGCAGGCTACATCTTGCCGCGGGACCTTTCTAGCGCGATCCTGCTGCTCATTACCGCGCCGGTAATACCGGTGATGATGATCCTGGTCGGCGGCTACGCCGAGGAACACATGAAGCGCCAGTGGGATTCTCTCTCGCGAATGGGGGCGCACTTCCTGGACTCTTTACAGGGCTTGCCGACGCTCAAGGTACTGGGCCGCAGCTCCGCCGAGCAGGACCACGTGGCCGCGGTGGGCGAGGAGTTCCGGCGGCGCACGATGAGGGTGCTGAAGTTCGCCTTCCTCTCGGGGCTGGTGCTGGAGTTCATGACCGCCGTGGCGATAGCCCTCATAGCCGTTACCCTGGGGGTGCGGCTGGTTTCGGGGAGCATGGCGTTCGAAGAGGCGTTCGTGGTGCTGCTCCTGGCGCCGGAGTTCTACCGGCCGCTCCGCGAGCTCGGGGTTCACCGGCACGCCGGGATGGAGGGCAAAGCCGCCGCGGAAAGGATGGTCGAGATCCTCGACACCCCGCCGCCGGTAAGCCCGGCCTCCGGCAACCTGTCCCGCATAGCAGGCGGGCTGTCCGTGGAGTTGTCGGATGTGGGCTACACCTATCCCGGAAGCGAAGACCCCGCGCTCCGGGGTTTGACGCTGGAGCTTCCGGCCGGGACCCGAACGGCCCTCGTGGGACGGAGCGGGTCGGGCAAAAGCACGTTGGTCAACCTCCTCTTGCGCTTCCTGGAACCGGACGAAGGGGCGGTAATGGCGAACGGCGTGCCGGTCTCCGGAATGCCGGTGGGAGCCTGGCGGGAGCACCTGGCCCTCGTGCCCCAGCGGCCGCACTTGTTTTACGGAAGCGTGCTCGAAAACGTGTGGATGGCCCGGCCGCGGGCGAGCCGGAAAGAGACGGAGCGGGCGGCGGAGCTCGCCGGCTGCGGGAGGTTCATCCGGCGGCTGCCCGATGGCTACGAAACCCAGATCGGGGAGCGTGGCCTGCGCCTCAGCGGCGGCGAGGCGCAGAGGCTCGCGATCGCCCGCGCCTTCCTGAAGGATGCACCCCTGATCCTGATGGACGAACCAACTTCCAGCCTGGACCCCGAAAGCGAAGAGTTGATCCGGGACGCCTTGGAGCAGCTCTCGGAAAACAGGACCGTCCTGATAGTCGCCCACCGCCTGAACACCGTCTACACGGCGGACCGGATCGCGGTCCTGGAGGATGGGCGGCTGGCCGAGATAGGGAACCACGCTGAGCTGCGGGGCCGGGAAGGCCCTTACTCCCGGCTCGTCGGCGCCTACGGGAACACCACCGCATGAGGACTTACCTGCGCTTGCTCGCGTTCCTGAAGCCCTGCCGCTGGCAGGTGGCGCTCGCGGTCTTTCTCGGGGTCGCCACGGTGGTGAGCAACGTCGGGCTCCTCTCGACGGCGGCGTACGTCATCTCCGCCGCCGCGCTGGTACCGTTCATCTCGATGCTCGCGCTCCCGATATTTTTCGTCCGCGTCTTCAGCGTTACCCGCTCGTTCAGCCGGTACTTCGAGCGGCTGGTATCCCACGACGCGACGTTCAAGTTGCTGGGCCGGGTACGAACTTGGTTCTTTGGCCGGCTGGAACCCCTGGCTCCCGGCAACCTGCTCCGCTACCGCAGCGGGGACCTGCTCGCCAGGATCTCGCGGGACGTCGAGGAACTGGAGAACGTCTACGTCCGGGTGACCGGGCCGGTCGTCATAGCCGCCATGGCCGCCGGGCTGGCGTTCGGGATCTTCTACCGCTTTTTCAGCCCGATCCTCGCCCTCGTCACGCTGGCTTTTCTGCTGGTTGCCGGCGCCGGGGTCCCGGTCCTGGTGCGGTTTCTCGCCCGGGGGCTCGGAAAGAGGGAGCTGGAGCTGCGGGCCGAGCTGAACGCCCAGATAATCGACGGAATCCAGGGGGTGCAGGACCTGCTGGCTTTCGGCCGGGAGCGGGACCAACAGGAGAAAGTGGTTGTTCTGGGACGGAAGCTCAACCGGATACAAAAGCGGATGGCGTTCATCACGGGACTCCAGAGTTCCCTCGGGGACTTGCTGATGAACCTGGCGGTGATCTCGGCGCTCGCCATCACGATACCGCTCGTCGCGGCGGGCGAGCTGCGGGGGGTGTTTCTGGCGTTTATAGCACTCGTGGTGCTCGGCAGCTTCGAGGCGGTCCAGCCGCTGGGTACGGCCTTCCAATTTCTCGGCCGGTCTCTCGCCGCCGGGGAGCGGCTCTTCGAGATCGCCGACTCCAAACCGGACGTAACGGACCCGGCGAAACCCGTCCCCGTTCCGGAAGACCCCTCCCTGGAGTTCGAGCGGGTGAGGTTCCGTTACGGGTCCGACGAGTCCCTCGCCCTGGAAGACGTCTCGCTGACCCTCGAGCCTGGATCCCGCCTCGCGGTCGTGGGACCGAGTGGTTCGGGGAAGAGCACGCTGGCGAACCTGGCGTTCCGGTTCTGGGACCCGGAGAGCGGTGAGGTCCGGCTCGGCGGGCGTGACGTGCGCGATTACGCCCAGGAGGACCTGCGGAGCCGGATCGGCCTGCTCTCCCAGCAGGAGCACATCTTCAACGATACCCTGCTCCAGAACCTGCGGCTGGCCGACCCACAGGCCGATGAGGCGGCCCTGGAGAAAGCCCTGGAACTCGCGCAACTCTCGAAGCTCGTGGACCGGTTGCCGCAAGGGCTGGACACCCACCTCGGCGAGCAGGGGCTCAAGCTCTCCGGCGGGGAGCGCCAGCGGGTCGCGATCGCGCGTACCTTCCTGAAAGACGCGCCGATCCTCATATTGGACGAAGCTACGGCCAACCTGGACCCGATAACGGAGAAAGAAGTCTTGGGTGCCGGGCGGGAGCTCATGCGGGGCCGGTCTACGCTCCTGATCACCCACCGGCTGGTAGAGCTGGAGAGCGTGGACGAAATCCTGGTGCTCGATAATGGCCGCGTCGTCGAGCGCGGAACCCACAGGGAACTCCGCGGGGCCGGCGGCCTCTACGCCCGCATGCTCGCCGTCCAGAACCAGATGCTGGTGGAGGCCTGAACATGTTGCCTGTAAATTCGCTTACGGCTAGAATTAGTCAATCTTGATCAAGTATAGGCCAACGAAGGTCTGGTATTCTTTTGCTGGATAGCCTGGCTACTGCAACTGTAACGATACGCGGCAACGAAGCCTAGGAGGCGGAACGTGGAAGAAGCCCTGATCCTGTCCCGGATGCAGTTTGCTATGACGGCGGGCTACCATTTTCTCTTCCCACCCCTTAGCATGGGGCTCGCGCTGCTGGTCTTTATTCTCAAGAGCATCTACATGCGAAACGGCAACGAAATCTACAACCGGGCGGCGAGGTTCTGGGGCAAGATCTTCGCGGTCACCTTTATCATGGGCGTCGTTACCGGTATCCCGATGGAGTTCCAGTTCGGGACCAACTGGTCCGCCTTCTCGGCGTTCGCCGGCGACATCATAGCCCAGACGCTCGCCATGGAAGGGGCGTTTGCGTTCTTTCTGGAATCGGCTTTCGTGGGGCTGTTCCTGTTCGGGGAAAGGCGTTTCGGGCAGCGGGTGCACTGGTTCTCCGCACTCATGGTGTGGCTCGGGACCTGGGCCTCCGGATACTTCATCATCACGACCAACGCCTGGCTCCAGAACCCGGTCGGCTTTGAGCGCACCGCCGACGGCGGCATAACGCTCAACAACTACTGGGCCGTCCTGACGAACCCGTGGATGGTTCCCCAGCTCATGCACACCATAGGGGCTTGTGCGGTCACGGGAGCGTTCGTCATGGCGGGCTTGGGCGCGTACTACGTGCTCTCCGGGAGGCATCCGGAGTACGGCAAGATCTTCTTGAAGCTCGGCGTGATCGTGGGCCTGGTCGCGAGCGTTTGGCAGATCTTCCCGAGCGGAGACCTCGCCGGCGCCCAGGTAACCCGAAAGCAGCCGGCGAAGCTCGCGGCCATGGAAGGTGTCTTCGAGACCGAGCGCGGCGCCGGGATCGTGATTCTGGGCCAGCCGAACATGGAAACTCTAAGCCTCGACAACCCCCTGGTTATCCCGGAGGTTTTGAGCATCCTGACGCACCAGCGGTGGGGCGCCGAGGTCAAGGGCCTCGACTCTATCCCGCGCGACCAGTGGCCGGACAACGTACCGCTCGTATACTACAGCTACCACATTATGGTCGGTCTCGGGACCATCTTCGTCGGTATCATGGTGATCGCCGCCTTCCTGCTCTGGCGGGGTAAGCTCTTTGAATCGCGTTGGGCGCTCTGGCTTCTGATGCTCGCCGTCCCGTTCCCGTTCATCGCTAACATCGGCGGGTGGTTTACGGCGGAGATCGGCCGGCAGCCCTGGATCGCCTACGGCCTGCTGCGAACCGAGGACGGTATCTCCCCGCTCGTCTCGTCCGGGAGCGTGCTCTTCACGCTCATGGGCTTCGCGGGGATATACACCCTCATGGGCCTCCTCTACATAGTGCTCATGGTCCGCGAGGTGGCCCATGGCCCGGAGAGCGAGGAAGGGATGCTCGGCCTCCCGACAGAAGATGCCGACGAGGGGCCCGAACCCCAGAGAGTTTAGAGGGAGGGGCGTATGGACACGCTTTGGTTCGTGCTGGTGGCGTTGATGATCACCGCCTATGTGCTGCTGGACGGGTTCGACCTCGGGGCCGGGGCGATACACCTCGTTGCGGCGAAAAACGACCAGGAACGGCGCATGATCCTCAAGGCCATCGGTCCCGTGTGGGACGGCAACGAGGTCTGGCTCATAGCCTCCGGCGGGGTGCTCTTCTTCGCCTTCCCGCTCCTCTATGCTTCAGGGTTCTCCGGCTTTTACCTGCCGCTCATGATCGTGCTCTGGCTGCTCATGGTCCGGGGGCTCTCGATCGAGCTGAGGAAGCACATAGACGACCCTTTGTGGGCGGCGTTCTGGGATTTCATGTTCTTTTTCGGCAGTTCGCTCCTGGCCATCTTCTACGGGGCGGCCCTGGGCAACGTGGTGCGCGGCGTCCCGCTCAACGAGGACGGTAACTTCTTCCAGCCGCTGTGGACCAACTTCAGCCCGTTCGCCCAGGACCCCGGCATCCTCGACTGGTACACGATCCTGATCGGGCTGCTCGCGTTCACCATCCTCATAACCCACGGGGCGAACTGGATCGCGCTGAAGACCGAGGGCGAGTTGAACGCCCGGAGCCGCAAAATCTCCACGAACTTCGCCATCGCGACCGTCGTACTCGCCGCGATCGCGACCCCCGTAACCTTCTGGGTGAGCCCGTGGATGATCGAGAGCTACAACCGGCTACCCGTGGGCTACGTGCTGCCGCTGCTGGCCTTCGCCGGGGCCGCCGGCATGATCCTGTACAGCGTTCGGGGCCGGGATCGGGCGGCCTTCTTCTCCTCCAGCCTCTTTATTATCGGGATGCTTACCAGCTCGGTCTACGGCGTGTACCCGAGGGTCCTGCCCGGGGTGAACCTGGAGAACAGCCTTACCATCTCTAACGCCTCGACCTCCGAGTATGGCCAGACGGTCGGCATAATGTGGTTCTCGGTCGGCATAGTCCTGGCCGCCGCCTACTTCATCCTTATCTACTACCTCTTCCGCGGTAAAGTAACGCTGGAGGATGAAGGCTACTAGCCCCGCACCTTCTGGGGTAACGTGCCTGCATGCTGGCCGTGGTCCTTGCCGACACCCACATCCCCCGCCGGGCCGGGGCCCTGCCGGAGGGCTTGCTGGCGCATCTGGAGCGGGCGGATGTCATCCTGCACGCCGGAGACCTCATAGACCCCGCGCTGCTCGACACGCTCGCCGGGTACGCCGCCGTAAAGGCGGTTCGGGGCAACCTGGACCCACCGGAGGCCGGACTACCGGAGGTCCTGGAGTTAGATCTGGGTGGCGCAAAGATAGCCATGATCCACGACTCCGGCCCAAAAAGGGGGCGTCGAAACCGCATGAGGCGCCGGTTCCCGGATGCCCGCGGGGTCGTCTTTGGCCACTCCCACATCCCCTGGCTGGAGGACGAGGATGGGCTCATGCTCCTCAACCCCGGTAGCCCGACGGACAAGCGCCGCCAGCCACACCATACCTTCGCCCTCCTGCGCGTGGACCGCAGGGGAGAGCCAGGCGCGAACCTGATGGTCCTGTAATTGCTGCGCTACCGGCTGCCTCTTTCCGGTGTTTCGGATAGCCGGGGCTCTTCGACCGACCCGGTATTGACCCCGTACTCCAACCCGTCCACGAGCGCCTGCCACGAAGCCTCGATGATGTTCTCTCCAACCCCGACCGCGCCCCAGACGCGCTTGCCGTCGGTAGAGTCTATGAGGACGCGGGTGGTCGCGGCCGTCGCCCGGTGCTCGTCGAGAATTCGCACCTTGTAGTTTGAGAGGTGGATGTTCTTTAGCTCCGGGTAGTGGGGCTCTATTGCCTGCCGGAGGGCGTTGTCCAGGGCGTTGACGGGGCCGTTACCCTCGGCCGTAGAGATCACCCGCTGTCCCTTGACGAACAGCTTGATAGTCGCCTCCGTCTTGGCGGGTCCTTCGGGGTGCTTGTCGGTGATGATCCGGAAGGTCTCGAGCTCGAAGAGCGGGCGGTCCTCCCCGGTTGCCCGCCCGATCAGGAGCGCGAGCGAGGCGTCCGCCGCCTCGTAGTGGTAGCCTTCGTACTCTCGCTGCTTTATCGCGGAGAGCACCGCCGTGACGTCCCCGGTCTCCAGGCCCAACTCCTCGGCCTTCGCCCGGATGGAGTTCTTGCCGGAGAGCTCCCCAACCGGCGTGCGGCGCCGGTTGCCGAGGGAACCGGGGGCTACGTGCTCGTAGGTCGTCGGGTCTTTGGAGACGCCGTCTACGTGCAATCCGCCCTTGTGGGAGAAGGCGCTCCGGCCCACGTAGGGCCGGTGGGAGTCGGGGGTGAGGTTCATCAACTCCGAGACGTAGTTCGAGACCTCGGTCAGTTTCTTGAGGTTCTCTTCGTCCATTACCTCCAGGTCCATCTTGAGCTGGAGGTTCGCGAGGGTGGTAACCAGGTCGCAGTTGCCGCACCGTTCCCCGACGCCGTTGATCGTACCCTGAACGTGGGTCGCCCCGGCCTCGACGGCGACCAGGGCGTTGGCCACGCCGCAGCCGGCGTCGTTGTGGGTGTGGATGCCGATCTCGACCCCCGGGAACTCTTTTACGGTAGCGTCGACAACGGCCTTCAACTCCGTCGGGAGGGTTCCGCCGTTGGTGTCGCAGAGGACCAGCGTGGTGGCGCCCGCCCCGGCGGCGGCCCGCAGTACCTCTAGCGCGTGGCCCGGGTCGTCTCTGAAGCCGTCGAAGTAGTGCTCGGCGTCGAAGATGACTTCCTTGCCGGCGGCGGCCAGGTAGCCTACCGTGTCCTTTATGGACTCCAGGTTCTCTCCGGGCGTGGTCCGCAGGACCTTCTCGACGTGCATCTTCCAGCTCTTGGCGACGATGCACGCCCCGGGCGCGGAGAGCGAGGGGAGGAGCGTCACCGCCGGATCGTCCTCGGCCCGGCCTCCGGGACGCCGGGCGCGGGTAAAGGCTACCAGCCGCGCGTTCTCGAGCTCCGTGGCGTCGAAGTCCTCGAAGAAGTCCAGGTCTTTGGGGTTCGAGGCCGGGAAGCCCGCCTCTATGTAGTGGAGCCCCAGCGCGTCGAGTTCGCGGGCTATGCGGACCTTGTCTTCGGTCGTAAGGCTCACCCCCTCGCGCTGGGTCCCGTCGCGTAGGGTGGTGTCGAAAAGTTTGACGCTCATATTACTCCCTCTCCGGCCCCGATCCACTTGCTCACGGCCTCGGTTACTTCTTCGGTGCTCTTGTTTCCCCCCAGGTCCGGGGTCAGGTAGTGGGCTTCGAGCCCCATGGAGACGCCCTGTTCGATCGCGTTCGCCGCGTCCGGGCGGCCTAGCGAGTGGCGGAACATCATGGCCGCCGACAGGATGGTCGCGTACGGGTTCGCGACGCCCCGTCCGGCGATGTCCGGGGCGCTGCCGTGGACCGGTTCGTAGATGCCCGGCGTGCCCGGCTCTCCCAAAGACGCGCTCGCCAGCATACCCATGGAGCCGGGAAGCATGGCGGCCTCGTCGGAGAGGATGTCTCCGAACAGGTTCTCGGTAAGGATCACGTCAAAGCGTCCCGGGTCCCGGATCAGGAACATAGCCGCGGCGTCTACCAGCACGTGGTCCAGCTCCACTTCCGGGTAGTCTTCCGCAACCTCCTCGACCACGCTCCGCCACAGCCGGCTCGTCGCCAGGATGTTCGCCTTGTCCACGGACGTTACCCGGCGCTTGCGGCGTTTGGCGGCGTCAAAGGCCACGCGGGCCACGCGTTCGACCTCCTCCCGGCTGTACTCGCAGAGGTCGCTCGCGTAGTCTCCGCCCTCGTTCTTTTTCCCGAAGTACATCCCGCCCGTCAGCTCCCGCACGACCAGGATGTCCACCCCGTCCAGCACCTCGCGCTTTAAGGTCGAAGAGTCCGCGAGCGCCGGTATGGTTTCGACCGGGCGCAGGTTGGAGAACGCCCCCAGATGCTGGCGGAGCTTCAGGAGGCCCACCTCCGGGCGGACCGGGGCATCGTCGAAGTCCGGGTGGCCCGTCGCGCCGAGCAGAACGGAGTCGGAGGCGCGGGCTTTCTCTAGCGTCTCGTCCGAGATAGGAGCTCCCTCTTCCCGGATCGCCGCGCCGCCGACGTTTCGTTCCTCGTAGCGGATGTCCAGGTCGAAGTGCTCCGCCACCGAATCTATCACCCGCCGGGTGGCCCCGACGACCTCCGGCCCGATGCCGTCACCGGGGAGCAAAACCAGGTCGAAACTGTCTCTCGCGCTCATCTAACCCTCCACTACTGCAAAAGCTCTAACAGGAAAAGTTCCAAAACCCCTTACTTTGACCGGCGCGGCGGAGAATCGGGCGCCCCGATCCGGTAGCTGCCCCAGCCCGCGCAGATGCTCCGCGATCGGGATCTCCGCCCCGAGAAGCGCGGTGTGTACCGGCCGGTAGCCATCTTCCGTATCGTCTATGTTCAGCGAATCTATGCCGACGAGCGCCGCATCGGAGCCTACCAGGTATTCGGCGGCGGCCGCCGTCAGAAACGGGTGTCCCTCGAAGTACCGGTCCGTCCTCCAGCGGGCATCCCAGCCCGTGTGGACCAGGACCGCCTTGCCCGCGAGATCCCCCAGCCCCTCGAAATACTCGGGGCCTATGGCCCGGCCCCGATCCAGGTCGAAGCGGAGGACGATCGTCTCCAGGTCCGCCAGGGATGCTAGCGGTAGTTCCGAGAGGTCTTTGCCGTCCGCGAAGCGGTGGAACGGGGAATCGACGTAGGTGCCGGTGTTGGCTACCAGTTCGATCTTGCCGACGTGAAACTCCGTGTCGCCGGCGTAGTGCTCCCGGGACTCTTCCCGGCTCAGGTAGTCGCAGACTACGGGAGCCGGGAGGCCCTTGTAGGTGATCATGCCGTCCTCCACCTCGTGGCTGACGTCGAAAACCCGGCGCTTACCGCTGTTCGTTCTCATCTTCCCGAGTTCCCGGGGTGCTGTAGAGCGGCTTCTTGCACCGGAGCCCCGCTACGGGGTTACCTTCGGTTCGATCCAGGCCGCACCAGCCTTGCTGCCGGTAAAGACGTTGACCGCCCGCACGTAGGCGCGGGCCGCAGCCTCGACCACGTCCTGGGAAAGCCCGCGGCCGGCGTACTCGGCGCCCTCGAACTCCACCGAGACCCGCACCTCGCCGAGAGCATCCTTACCGCCGGTAACGGCGTCTATGCGGAAGTCCGTGAGGCGGCCCTTGATGTTGGTCGCCGAGTCTATGGCGCGGAACACGGCGTCCACCGGACCCTCGCCCTCGGCTTCGGCCTCGAAGATGCCCTCTTCCGCGTGTGAAATGGTGACCGCCGCCCGGCTCTGGCGGCCCGTCGCCGCGACGACCCGGAGCGAGTCCAGGGCGTACTTGCCCTCGAAAGAGCCTACCTCGTCGGCAGCGATGGCTTCCAGGTCTGCCGCGGTAACGGTCTTTTTGTTGTCGGCCACGTCCTTGAAGCGCTCGAACGCCCGCTTGAGGACTTCACCCTCGATGGTGTAGCCCAGTTCCTCCAGGGCTTCCTTGAGCGCGTGGCGGCCGGAGTGTTTACCGAGGAAGATGTTCGAGCCCTCGAGCCCGATATCGGCCTGTTGCATGATCTCGAACGTCCGCCGATCCTTCAGGACGCCGTCCTGGTGTATCCCCGACTCGTGCAGAAAGGCGTTGCGCCCCACCACGGCTTTGTTCGGCGGCACGTCGTAGCCGGTCATGTTGGAAACCATGCGCGAGGTGTTGGCGAGCTGGCGCGTCTTGACCCCGACCTCCGCGTCGTAGTGGTCCTTCCGGGTGGTGAGCGCCATAACGACCTCCTCGAGCGAGGCGTTGCCGGCCCGCTCCCCGATGCCGTTGACCGCGACCTCGACCTGCCGGGCCCCGACCTGTACCCCGGCCAGCGAGTTGGCCACCGCGAGCCCCAGGTCGTCGTGGCAGTGAACCGAGAGTATCGCGTCAGCGAGGCACGGAACCCGGTCCTGCAGCTCCGTCAAGAACTCGGCGAACTCCAGGGGCGTCGTATATCCGACGGTGTCCGCGATGTTGACGACGTCCGCCCCCGCCTCGACCGCGGCGGCTACCACGTCCGAGAGGTAGCCGATGTCCGTTCTGGTGGCATCCATCGGGGAGAACTCGACCTCGGGGCAGAGGTTCTTGGCGAAGCGGACGGCCTCGCCGGCCCGCTGCAGGATCTCTCCCCGGTTCGAGACCATCTGGTGTTCGATGTGCAGATCGGAGGTGCCGACGAAGGTGTGGATGCGGGGCCGCTCCGACCACTGGACGGCCTCCCAGGCCCGCTCGATGTCGCCTTCGTGGATGCGGGAGAGCCCGGCGATGGTCGGGCCCTTTACCTCCGCGGCGATCCGGGACACCGATTCGAAGTCGCCCTCCGAAGTTATCGGGAACCCGGCCTCGATTACGTCTACCTCCAGCCGGGCGAGCTGGTGGGCGATCTCCATCTTCTCCTCCACGGAGAGCGAGATCCCCGGCGACTGCTCGCCGTCACGAAGGGTTGTATCGAAAATCTGTACGTGGCGCATAGCCACTCACCTCTCTTGTCTTGGAAACTTACCTGGAATCTGCGGCTCGGTATTTAGGTGGCCGCGAGCTCTCCTGGCCCGGCAGCTAGAGGCCGGGGCTGATAATTCGCCCGGCGGCCACCCTGATTAGTCGTAGGGTGTAAAGAGAAGCTGTCAGCGGGAACGGCTGCAAATGACCCTACTCGTACGCTCTTGAAAGTGTCGTAAAGACCGTCATGTGAAAGGCTAGTATCTCACCCCGCCGTCTTCTGTGCAACCTCGACGGCGACGGTCCAGTCGGCGTATTTGTCCCACTCGCCCCTGGCGGCCCGGAAGTACAGTTCTTGCAGACGCTCTGCAACGGGTCCCATGCTGCCGGTGCCGACGGGACGGTCATCCACCTCGGATATGGGGGCGATCTGGAAACCTGTTCCGCTCAAGAAGACCTCGTCCGCGACATAGAGCTCCGTCCGGTCAACGCCCCGCTGGATGGTCGGCATACCAAGTTCTTCCTCCGCGAGCTCCATAACGGCGTCGCGGGTGATGCCCTCCAGGATGTCCGCCGTGACCGGCGGCGTGATGAGTTGCCCTTTGCGGATGAGGAAGATGTTGGCCGCGCTCGCCTCGGAGACCTGGCCGTCTCGCGTAAGGAAGATGGCGTCGTCGTAGCCGCCGCGCTGGGCTTCGTCCACGGCGAGGGCCGTGTTGATGTAGGAGCCGGTAAGCTTGCCGCGGGCCGGAATGGCGGCGTCCGAGGTCCGGCGCCAGGAAGAGACGCAGACCTTGAGGCCGGTCAGCTCCACGTAGTTGCCCATCGGGACCGTGTAGATGGAGAGCTGAGACTCGCCCCGGAGGTTGACCCCGACAGCCTCGACAGCCTTGTAGGCTAGCGGCCGGATGTAGGTGTCCTGCCGCGGGGCGTTGCGGCGCAGGATCTCCAGCGTGATGTCGCACAGCTCGTCTATGGAAGCCGGCAGCTCTATCCGCAGCATCCGGCAGGATTTCTCTAGTCGCTCGTAGTGCTCCCGGAGCTTGAGGACCTGTAGCGTGCCCCGGTCCTCGTTCCAGTACGCCCGGATGCCCTCGAAGACGCCCGTCCCGTAGTTCAGGGCGTGCGTGGCGGGGGAGAGCCGGACGTCCTGCAGCTTGGTCAACTCGCCGTCGTGGTAGCACCACTCCGCGTCCGAAGCGGCGAATGCATTGCGGGCCATCAGTCGTTACCTCCTGCTATTTCGGCTCCCTCCGCCGCCAGAACCCGGAGCTCCGCCCCGACCTGCTCGACCGGCAGCTCGGCCTCCCGGCGGCGCATGGCGAGGAAGCTCGCCGCGCCGGCCTTGTTCTCCAGCACCCAGTCGCGGGCGAACTTGCCGCTCTGAATCTCGTCGAGGATCTCGCGCATCCGCTGCTTTACGCACTCGTCTATGACGCGCGGTCCGGAGACGTAGTCGCCGTACTCCGCGGTGTTGGAGATCGAGTACCGCATCCCGGCCAGGCCGTTCTCGTAGATGAGGTCCACGATCAGCTTCAGCTCGTTGACGCACTCGTAGTAGGCCAGCTCCGGCTGGTAACCGGCTTCCACCAGAATCTCGTATCCCGCCTTGAACAGGGCCGTGAGGCCGCCGCACAGGACCGCCTGCTCCCCGAAGAGGTCGGTCTCGGTCTCCTCGGCGAACGTCGTCTCGATAATGCCGGCCCGGCCGCTCCCGATGCCGCGGGCGTAGGAGAGGATCATGTCCCGCGCCGATCCCGACGCGTCGTTGCCGACGGCGAACAAAGCGGGCATCCCCTTTCCTTCCTCGTAGAGCCGCCGAAGTACGTGCCCCGGCCCCTTCGGCGCCACGAGCCCCAGGTCTACCTCGGGCGGGACGTTTATCTGGTTGAAGTGAATGTTGAAGCCGTGGGCGAAGAGCATGAGCTTGCCCTCTTCCAGGTTGGGAGCAACTTCGCTCTCGTAGACGGCGGCCTGCTTCTCGTCCGGCAACAACATCATTATTACGTCCGCCCACCGTACGGCGTCGGCGATGGCCATTACCCCCAGCCCGGCTTCTTCGGCTTTCGGCCAGCTCTGGCTGCCTTTGTAGAGGCCGACCGTCACGTCGCAGCCGGACTCTTTGAGGTTTAGCGCGTGGGCGTGGCCCTGGCTGCCGTAGCCCAGGATCGCGACCTTGCGCTGGGTGATCTCATCTCCAATGTCTGCCTCGCGGTATACCCGGGCCATCTAAACTCCTCCGTTCCCCGGCCGGACCATCGGCCCCAACCGGACTATGTCTTCTACTCCGTCTTCCAGCGCCGAGAGCCAGCTTTCTATCTCCGCCGGCCCGCCGGACGCCACGACCGTGCCGGCGCTCTCGTGGGCCTGGATCCCGTTCTGCTCCGCCGCCTCCCGCCAGCCGCCGCTGGTCTTGAGCAATACGACCTCTACGCTCTCGTCCGCCAGGGTAACTTCCTGCACGTCTTCCAGGTTGGAGAGGAGCATCGTGTAGCGGCGGGCCATCTCGGGGGGGCAGTTTAGCAGGATCGTGGCCCGCATCTCCTCTCCGGCATGTCCCAGGGTAAAGCCGGTGACCGGTATCCGTTTGTTCTGCAAGGTCATCAGGAAGCGGTTCAGGGCCAGCATGCCGCCGGTGAAACAGACCTCCAGTGTGTTGAGGGGCACGGTTTTGTCGGTCGAGTCGGGCGCCTTCTCAGGCGCCATCTTCCTCGATCATCTCGTTCACGCTCATGCCCGAAGGAATCATGGGGTACACGTTTGCCTCCGGGTCTATGTGGAAGTCCAGGATCGTGCAGCCCTCCTGCTCCTCCGCCCAGCGCACGGCTTCCCCGATGTCGTCGCCCGGCTTTACCGTTCGCCCGGCGAGCCCGTAAGAGGCCGTGAGGTTCTCGTAATCCGGTCCCGTCATCGGGGTCTCCGAGTAGCGGCGGTTGTGGAAGAACTGCTGCCACTGGCGCACCATACCGAGGTAGCCGTTGTTGAGTATGGCGACCTTGATGTTGAGCCCGAAGTCCCGGATGGTGGCGAGCTCCTGCAGGTTCATCTGGAAGCCGCCGTCCCCGGCGACGACCCACACGCTGTCGTCCGGGTAGGCGAACGCCACGCCCATCGCCGCCGGCAGGGAGAAGCCCATCGTGCCGAGGCCGCCGCTGGTTATGTGGCTGTTGGGCTTGTTGAACTTGAAGAACTGGGCGGCCCACATCTGATGCTGGCCGACGTCGGTGACGAGCCGCACGTCGCCGCCGGTTGCCTCCCGGATGGCGTCCATGACCCGGATCGGGCCGTACTCGTCGCGGGCGTCGTCCTCGCGTTGCCGCTCCGGCTGCTGGCTCTCCTCCAGCTCCGCCCGCCACGCCCCGCAGCCTTCGGAGCTGGCCGGCGCGTTGTCCAGGTGCCCGAGGACCGAGCGCAGGGCGGAGCGGGCGTCCGCTGCTATGCCGACGGTCGGCTCGATGACCTTACCGAGCTCCGAGGGATCCACGTCTATGTGGACGACTTTCGCATTCGGGGCGAACTTGCTGGCGTTGCCCGTGATCCTGTCGTCGAAGCGCATCCCGACCGAGAAGAGTAAATCCGAGCGGTCTATGGCCCGGTTGACGCTCGCCTGGCCGTGCATCCCCGGCCACCCCAAATACAGCGGATGGTCGTCCGGGAAAGCGCTGATCCCGAGCAGCGTCGTGACGACCGGCGTGCCGGTCCGCTCGGCCAGGAGCCGCAACTCCCTCTCCGCGCCGGAGAGCGTGATGCCGTGCCCGGCCAGGATGAGCGGCCGCTGCGCGTTCCGCAAGAGCATCGCCGCCCGCTGGAGTGCGGGAGACTCGGATGGCGCCGGGGCTTCGCGGAGCCGCCGGTAGCCGTTGTCGTTGCACGCGGCGAACTGCACGTCCTTCGGCACGTCCACGAGAACGGGACCCGGACGGCCGCTGCGGGCGATCTCGAACGCCCGCCGGATGGTCGGGTACAGCTCGTCCGGGTCCTCGACCAGGAAAGAGTGCTTGGTAAACGGCAGCGTCATGCCCATGACGTTGGTCTCCTGGAAGGAATCCTTGCCCAGCGCGGGCCGGCCGACCTGGCCGGTGATCGCCACGAGCGGCACCGAGTCCATCTGCGCGGTCGCGAGCCCCGTTACCAGGTTCGTCGCGCCCGGTCCGCTGGTTGCCACGCACACCCCGACCTCTCCGGTCGCGCGGGCGTAGCCGTCGGCCGCGTGGGCGGCGGCCTGCTCGTGGCGGGTGAGGACGTGTTTTAGCGGGTAATCCGGTAGCGCGTCGTAGAACGGCATGATCGCGCCTCCCGGATACCCGAACATGTACTCGACGCCCTCATCCAGGAGCGCCTCGCACATGGCTTCGCTGCCGATCCTCGGTTTGTATTCGATATTGAATGCTGTGTTTTCCACGTTTTGCCCCATTCCAGGATTGCGAGTTTTTGAAGACCCTTGCCGAAGAACGGAGCCTTACCCCGCTTCCGGCTCTAGGCGGACCGGACTATGCCGTCCCGGCCCGCCCGGCTAATTAGTCGCCGGATGGCCCCGGGTACAGCCAACGTGGATACTCGCGGGTGGATGGGGGGAGTGAGCAGGCGCGCGGCCTCGCGCTTGAGGCCGGAGATCTCTAACTGTGACCCTTCGGAAACTCCTAACAAGAGTCCCTCGCTCGCTCTAATACACCAACTGGCTCGTAGAGTAAGCACTATGTGCTTGTTTGTCAAGGCGTGGGAGCCCGCCTTCCTTTGAACCAGCCGAAAAACCTCGTTTTACCCCGTTGCTTTCGTTCTGGAGGAGAACTCTGATGGACCTCTTGACAGCTTCTCAGAGGGTTCTTGTGTTCCGGGGCAAGAATCGACCCCGCAGCCGGATCTATGCACGTCCAGGGGGAGTCGTGCGAGCAGCGAGGAAGGCGGACCCGGATCTGTGAAAGCCGGCCCGTCCGGTATTGAAGGTGACCGCCGGTGTTGCGGCGATCGGCCTGCTGGCCCTCGTCCCGGCCGGTCGACACGCTCCTGGCCGGGGGCGATGAAGGCTTTCTGGCGGAGGGCTCGCCGTAGAACCTCCGCTACTACCCCCGCGAGAAGATCACTTTCGCCAGCGACCTCCAGCGCGCCTGCCGGTAGCGGTAGAAGAGGTGGGCAACCGCCCAAACCACCGGGGTAAGCATACCGGCTTCTATCTCGACCTCATCGGTGTAGAGACTACTCTCCTCGGAAAGGGCCTCGACCTTTAGCAGGTGGTTCCAGACCTCCACGAACCCGCCACGTTCCCTGGTGCGTATCTCACGCCTTTCTTTATCTACCGAAACTACCCGGATCTCGTGCCGCCACCCCGGAATAGCGTGGAAAAACCAGATCCTGCCTCGTACCTTCAAGCCTTCGCGGTGCTCTTCGGGCCAGGCTTTCGCGGCGGGAACGCCCATCACCCCCCGGGTGACGTACAGAAACGTCTGCTTGCGCTTCAGTAACGCCCATACCTCCCGTGCCGGGGCATCCAACTCCGTACTGATCCTCGCAATCATCGCCTCGAAACCTCCTCTTGAGCCGTCAAACTTATACCTCCATAATATGAGCAAAAGGTCGCGTTTTGTACTCGCGTTTCGGGAGGATATTCGTTGAAAGGAAAGAGCGGTCCGGAGCCCCGTAAGTTGCCCCAGCAGGCGAGGTCCCGGGAGATGGTCGAGATCATCCTGGCGGCCACTGCTCGCGTTTTGGTTCGTGAGGGGTACGACGGGATGACGACCAACCGGGTTGCGGAGGTGGCCGGGGTGAGCGTGGGTTCTATCTACCAGTATTTCCCGAACAAGGAGTCGCTGTTGGCGACGCTCATGAGGCGTCACCTGGATGAGATGCTGGCGGTCTTCGAGGAGAAGTTCAGCGAGCTTGCGGAGATGGAGGTAGAAGACGCCGTGCGCGCCCTGATCCGGGCGGCAGTCCAGGCGCACGCCGTGGAGCCCCGGTTGCACCGGGCGTTCGTCGAGCAGGTGCCGCTGGTCGGCGGCCTCGGCATGGTTAGAGAGGTGGAGGCCCGGATCGAGGAGCGGTTGCGCGAGTATCTGGAAGATCGCCGGGAGCAACTGGCACCCAGGGATCTCCATCTGGCCGCGTTCCTGGTGTACAGGGTGGTGGAATCCGCCACCCACGCCGCCGGGGTAAGCCGTCCAGGCTATTTTGAGGACGGACGACTGGCCGATGAACTTACCACGCTCGTTCTCGGCTACCTGGTGCCGGGACGTGTCCACCAGGCCTTGTAGGATAAAGCAGATAAGGTGGTGTACCGGTCGGACCGAGGAGGTAAGCACCAGATGATATCGGAGAGTTTGGGGGGAGCCCCCGATCCCGGTCTGCCCGTTGGGGATCGGGCGCGCGGCGGCCGGACGGATCCCGATGGTCTGTGAGGCCTGCACGTTCGAGACAGATCGCCTCTCGGTGGACGAATGGCATTCGTCCACCCTCGACGATGAGGAGCTTGCCCGGGTCGTAGCCAACCTGCTTACTGGCCCGGTCACGAGGTCTCTCCCGGTTTCCTGGCGGGGAAGGTATACGGAGGATCGGGCGCGGACCTGGATAGAGGAGCGGGATAACGAGGGAACGACGCTTCTCGTCGTCGAGAGATCGACGGACCGGGCGATCGGACTGATAATTCTCTTCGAGACGGACCCCGGTTCCGCACCCGATGGCATAGAGGTCCGGATCGGCTATCTGCTATCCGAAACGGTCTGGGGCAGGGGGTATGCCACCGAGCTGGTAAGGGGATTCGTCGGCTGGTGTCGGGGGCAACCGAGTATTCATTCTCTGGCCGGTGGCGTCGAACGGGGCAACGCCGCGTCCGCCCGCGTCCTGGAGAAGAACGGATTCCATGCTGTCCCGGGTGATGAAGAGGTTGGCTCCGACGAACAGGTATTCCGTCTGATCCTGCGGCCGTGAACCCCCGCCCGCCGGGACGAACCGCCCCAACTTGCCGTCACCGCCGCCTCGAGTACAAGAGCTTCCGCGGATAGGTCATGGACTTCGGGGAGGTCGGCTTTCAGATCGGTAGCGCATCCTACCTTCTGCGATTAGCCTTCTCACAACTGTGATCACATTCTTCCAAAGCCTCCGTTGCCCCGGCCTCTTTCCACTCATTGTGTCCTCGTCGCAGCCCCGAGATGATCTAGCACCCCGTGCCCGGTTACCTGCTGATAGGCCACCTATTGGCACAGCCTCCAAGTAGCCTTTCTTGCGTTCGTGTTGGGAGTAGTCTATCTTGCCATTCGGATAAGCGTATGGCTCTGTAGGGAGCTTGTTGGGGGAAGCTGGCGGCAGCAGGGTGTGTAGAGGTGTGTTCAGGTGGAGGAGTGAAGTTGGGCGGGTTTAGTGTAGTTGAAGGAAAGCGGCTAGGGGCCAGTTCTGTAGGCAGCAGGGCTGTAGGCAGGGTTATGGTGTGGCTGGTGGCTGTAGTAAGTGCGATGGTGATGTTGGGGCTGGTGGGAGCCGGGGAGGCGGAGGCGGCACCAGGGGATCTGGACCCCACGTTCAACCCTTCGGGAAATCCCCCTGGCACCGTCACTACCGATGTTGGTGGTAATGGCACCTCCTTTGCCGAAGGTGTAGCGATCCAGCCCGACGGCAAGGTAGTAGCCGCCGGTAGTGCCGGTACTGACTCCGGTGACGAGTTTGCCGTGGCGCGCTACAACGCGGATGGGACGCTGGACCCGAGCTTCGGCACCAATGGCACCGTCACTACAGATGTTGGTGGAAATGACAGCTCCTTTGCCAACGCTGTAGCGCTCCAGCCCGACGGCAAGATTGTAGCTGCCGGTCGTGCCATTACCGGCTCTGGCACTGAGTTTGCCGTGGCTCGCTACAAAGGAGACCCTGCGCCTCCACCACGAGACAGAGCAAACCTCTCCCTCTCAAAGAAAGCCAGCAAGGCTCGTCCTACCGTTGGAGCCAAACTCACCTACATCCTGCGGGTCAAGAACAACGGCCCCGACCGGGCAACAAGGGTGAAGATAGTGGACACCCTGCCAAAGGGAGTGAAGGTACTCTCAACCTCCAAGGGCTGCAGGAAGCTCTCGGCCAGGAACGTGAGATGCTACATCCCCCGCCTAGGAGATGGACGGGGCGTAGCCAAGAAGATCGTGGTGAAGGTAAACAGGTCTGGCAAGCTGGTAAACCGGGCTAGGGCAAGCTCCTCTGTCAGGGATCCAAATCCCAGGAACAACAATGCCCGGGCTGTTGTAAGGGCGAAGCCGAAGCCCACGAAGGCGTCGCCAAAGAGATTCAAGCAGATAAGCTGTAGGGTGAAGAACCCGACTGTGAGGCTGATCCAGGGCAAGCAGGTAGTGGTAGCGGATAGCAAGCCCGGCAAGAGCGTGGCGTGCGTGGTGCAGGGCAACCAGCTGGCTCTGGCCCGGGCACTGAAGGACCAGAGCCTGGGGCTGGTAAAGCAGGGAGGCAAGCAGGTAAGGGCAGCGAAGGGCAAGGTGGTGAAGAGCGGAGCCCGCAGGGTAGTAGTGAGGGTGCCAAGGGGTTTCTAGCTTACAAACACAGAGAAGTTGGAGCAGCTTCCGAGGCATTTTGTTGTAGCGGGCTGTGGGAGGGTATCTTCTGCGGCCCGCACTTTTCATGGGGTTAGAGTGGAGTATGGGGTGGCAGGGCCAGTGGTTTCGTGGACCCTGCTGTAGCGTCCCGGATGTCGAGCTCACCTGGAATCCAGAGTTCTATTGGAAAAGCGTGTGAAGAATGAGAGAGGAGCGGTTGGGAAAGCTGGCTGGCACCACCGTGAGGGCTTTCAAGTGCGAAATGTTGTCAGCCTATTTGCGGAGCCTCGAAGGCCATTGTTCACCTTTGCCGGAACGCCCGTGTAAAGAGTTTACAGACAAACGGCTCGCAACATTCAATAATCTGGATGTTGCATAGAGTAGCTTTTAGTTTGGGTTTTCATGAACGGAGACGGGATGCTCTCAGAGTTTGTACAGTTTGCGGGGGCCGGGATGGCCTTTCTTATAGTTTTGGTTCTGTGGCTCCGTATCATCTACCTGCCGGCGCGAACGGTGGAATGCTGGGAGGGCAACAGGCCCGGGCTCCGACGGCAGCGGGAGAGAACCGAATGTAAGGACGTCTACTAGCCCGAGGACCAGTGATCCGCCCAGCGGGCCTTTCTTAACCGGCTGTCGATCGCCTCCTGGAGTAGATCGTCGAGGGGTCTTTCCGGGCTGGCTTCCCGGGCTTCGAGGACTTCGTTGAACTCCAGGATCAGGTCCCGGTTTTCCACTTCGCTGAGAAAGCCAGCGGCCACCGATTTGTCCAGGTCTTCCCGGTGGGCGAACTCGTTTATCGTGGAATCTATAACGCGCATCAGCAGGCGTTGGGCCTCGGTCCGGTCGGTGCCCGTCGGATAGGCCGCGAGCTGCTCCTCGAACTGCTCGCCGAAGATGATGGCGGCCACCACGAGGCGGCGCCGTTCGTCGAGATCTCGGTCCCCCCAGGCCCGGCGCATGGTCTCTTCCCGGAGGGCGGCCAGGTAGGCCGAAGCTGGTTCGTACTCGCCCGCCAAGTGTTGTCTTAACGCCTGGCCGGCGCCGCTAGCCGGAGGATTCGTTTCCCCAGCCGAGGAATTTAGGGCCTTGACGGCCTTTCTTGCCGTTCTCGACAATGTGCACCGTCATCGCCGGGGTGGGGTTGCGGATCACGGTCATGTTCCCCTCCGGGTCGTAGACCTGGATGGCAACGCAAAGGTATTCTCCGGGGACGTGCTGGTCGTTGACTTGCAGCCTGGTCTCGATGGTGGCGTGCTTCTGTTGCTCGCCGTTGCCCCGCAGTTCCAGGGTGTCGTTCGGATTCAAACCCCGTGGTCCCACGCTACTACCGTGCTTTATCCGCCAGAAAACAACCCTGACATGGGCTATACCCGAATCGCCTTCTAGCGTGATCGGGACTCTTATAGTCTCGTCGATCCCATATCTGGCCGGTGCTTCGGACAAGACGGACCTCCTCTGCTCTTGACTGCCGGATGGTATACCTTCTATGAACCTGTAATGTTGAAAAGTATCGTGTACAAGCCTAACTTTCTCGCCCGATACGGCTAATTATACGGAATTCGGCGGAGGATTGCGAGGCTAGTACGGCTGGGAACCGGAACCCTGGCTCCCAGCCCGCAGTGTTACAGATGCTCTTTCCGGGACTTCTCCGGCCCCTATCCGGTCCCCGGAAGCGATAGGATGACGGTTTTGAGTTCGGTAAAGGTCTCCATGGGATGCCGCCCCCCGACGCGGCCCACGCCGGACAGTGAGCCGGAACGGCCACCGAAGGGCAGGTGGCTCTCCCAGTGGTTCGAGGTGGCGTTTATGTTGACCCAACCGGTTCTCACCGCCTCGGCGAACCGCAGTCCGCGACCCAGATCCCGCGTGAAAACGGCGGAGAGCAGGCCGTAGGAAGAAGCGTCCACGATCTCGAGCGCCCGGGCTTCGTCCTGGATGGTGGCTATCGGCACGATCGGGCCGAAGGTCTCTTCCCGGGCGACCGCCATTTCACCGGTTATGCCGTCGAGTATGGTGGGGTGGTAGTAGAGCCGGGTAGGATAGTCTTCCGCCCGCCCGCCACCGGCTACGAGGCTGGCGCCCCGGTCGAGGGCGTCGGAGATGTGTTCGTCCATCTTGCGGGCCGTCGGCTCGTTGTTGAGCGGTCCCAGGGTGGTTTGCGGATCGAAGGGATCGCCGAGGCGTACCAGGCGCCCGGTGGCGGCGGCGAGCTTTTCGAGAAAGGCGTCGTGGACTCGCTCGTGTACCAGGAAGTGTTCTCCGGCCGTGCAGCTCTGTCCGGCGCAGAGAAAAGCCGAGGCCAGGCTGGCCTCCGCCGCGGCGTCGAGGTCGGCGTCGTCGAGCACGACCACGGGTCCGTTGCCGCCCATCTCCAACAGGAGGGCCTTTCCGGCGGCGCGGGAGGCGACCTGTTGGCCGGTCTCAACCGACCCGACGAACGCTACCGCCTGCGTGCCGGGGCTGGCGGCCACCTCGTCGCCCACGACGGGACCGGGGCCGGTGACCATGTTGAAGACGCCGGGTGGCAGGCCGGCGTCGACGATGCACCCGGCGAGCTTTACGGAGCAGATGGCGGTGCTGGGGGCGGGCGCCCACACTACGGCGTTACCGGTTGCGAGCGCGGGGGCGAGAACCTCGGCGGCCATGGTGTAGGGCCAGTTCCACGGGGTTATGACGCCGACTACCCCCCGCGGAACCCGGTAGAGGAGTATCCGTTTGTCGGCCTCCACCGAGGGCGGCATCGAGCCGTCGAGCCGGGTGGCATCGGCGGCGGCCATGCGGAAGTACCCGACCAGCTCGTCAACCTCCTCGTAGGCCTCGGCGTGCAGGGGCTTGCCCTGATCCAGGGTTAGCGTCCACGCGAGGTCTTCGCGACGCTCTTCTACGAGGTCGGCCACCCGCTCCATGGCGGCGGCCCGCTCGAAGGCGGACAGCGCGGCCCAACCCCGCCAGGCGTCGTTGGCGGCGGCTATGGCGCGCCGCGCGTCCTCGCGGGTTCCCTCCGGGACGCTCCCGATAACCTCGCCGGTGGCGGGGCTCGTGGCTTCGATCCGGGTGCTGGATCCGGCGTCGCTCCACGCGCCCGCGACGTACATGCCGGAGTGCTTTACTGTGGTTTCCATTCACTTCCCCCTGGAGAAGGCGTTGAGGTAGATCTCCTCGTAATCCGAGGGTGTTACCCCGCGCGGGTTACCGACGGTCTGCGGGTCTTCGTAGGCGATCCGGGCGAGGTGCGGGATCTCCTCTTCCGAGAAACCGAGCTCCTCCATCGTCGGGATATCTACGGCCTCGGTGAGGCGGTAGAGCTCCTCGATACCGGCGTTTGCGGCTTCGAGCGGCGGTAGCCCGTGGACGTTAACCCCGAGAGCCTCCGCGATGCGGGCGTACCGCCCGGGCGCGGCGGGGGCGTTGTACTCGCAGACCGGTCCGAGGACCCTGGCGGTCAGGGCGCCGTGCGGGCAGTCGTGGACGCCTCCGGCCGACTGGCTCATCGCGTGGGCCGCACCGGCGCTCTCCGTGCCGTAGGCGAGCCCGCCGAAGGTGGCCGCGTGGGCCATGTTGGTGCGGGCTTCGAGGTTCGTGCCGTCCTCGTAGGCGGTGCGGAGCCACGCGGCGGAGAGCTCTATCGCCGCCAGGGACGCCGCGTCGTTGAACGGCTGGTGAAAGTCGCAGGTGTAGCACTCGATGCCGTGCGAGAGCGCGTCCATGCCGGTCGCGGCGGTGATGGCCGGCGGAAGGCCGAGCGTCAGCTCCGGGTCTATGACGGCCGTGTAGGCCCCGATCAGGGGCGTCCCGCCGGCGTTGAACTTGATCCCGCGCCCGGGGTCGGCGATGACGGCCCACAACGTAACCTCGCTGCCGGTTCCCGCCGTTGTCGGCACCGTGACCAGCGGGGGTATCCGCCGGGTTATCGGGGTATGGCCGTACTCGTAGTCGAGGATCGAGCCCCCGTGCGCCGCCTCGACACCCACGCCTTTGGCCGTGTCCATCGAGCTGCCGCCGCCGAGCGCCACGAGCCCGTCGCAGCCTGCTTCCCGGTAGACGGCGCTAGCTTCCCCGACGAGCTCTACGTCGGGGTTGGCCCGTACGGCGTCGAAGACGACGGCGCCGCGTAGATGCTCCAGCGCCCGGTCGGCCAGCCCGGCGTAGACGACGCCCGGATCGGTGACCAGCAGCGGGCGCTGTACGCCCAGCTCTTCTACCAGCTCTCCCAGGTGGGAGATAGCGCCCGGTCCGTGGACCATGCGGGTCGGCACCTCGACGGTCCGGACCGCTTCTACCTGTACGCTCATCCTGCTTCCTCCAATCTGTCGGGGTGCCTTTCCGGACCACTTTCACCGTCCGGCGCCGGCGGTATTTGCGGAAGGCCCGGTGCGAACTCTTCCAGCGCCATTCTCCGGGGGGCCAGGTACTCCTCAGGAGTGTTTTGCTGCTCCAGGAAGGAGATCGCGGTTTCACCCAGGGCCGCGCCGGCTTCGACGTTCGACGACCAGACGTTCGCCAGCTCGTGGGGGTCTTCCGGCCGGTCGTAGAGCTCCGGGGGCTGGCCGGGGCCGCCCAGGATCAGGGTCCGGTCCTTCGTGGCGACCGTGATGGGCATGTAGCTCGCGATGCGCCGGGTGCGGGAGTCGACCGCGCTCGTGAATTCGCCCTCGGCGAAGTAGAGCGGCCAGGAGCTTATGACGAACGGCCGGTGCTCTTCTCTTGCACCCCGGATCACGCCGGCAAACGGCCATCCCTGCGCCGTGAGAGGAGCCTCCAACCCGACGAGCTCCAATATGGTGGGCGCGAGGTCCGGCGCGGTAGTCAGCGCCTGCCGCCGGCCGGGCGAAACGCCGGGGACCCGCACTATGAGCGGCACCCGCGTGAGCTCGCCGTACAGGGGAGAGGGAGCGACGGTCAGGAGCCACGACTCGGCCAGCCACCCGGGGACGACGGCGTCTCCCGAGAGGACGGCGTGGTTGTCGTTGATCCACTCGGCCTTGCCGAAGTACCCGTGCTCGCCGAAGTAGAAGCCGTGGTCGGAGAGGAAGATAACGATCGTGTTCTCCCGCAATCCCAACACGTCGAGCTTCGCGAGAAGACGCCCGATCCAGAAGTCCACCATCGTAACCTCGCCGCAGTAGGTGGCGTGGGCGAGCTCCACATCTTCTTTGGTGAGGCCGGCTTCCTCCCACTTCGCGTAAGCGGGGTAGATTTGCCTCCCGGCGTGATCCGGCCTGTAGAGCGCGGTGTAATACTCCGGCGCGTCCCAGGGCTCGTGCGGGTCCCACGTGTCCACGTAAAGGAAGAACTGCTCTTTGTAATGGCGCTCCAGCCAACGCTCGGCCTCCGTGACCGTGCGTGCCACCAGCCGGTCCGACTCCTCCCGCCACGTAGAGCGGTAGTCGGAACGCTCGCGCGGCCGGGTATCGTCCCCCTGGCCCCGGACCCAGATAAAGTCGTCGAAGCCCCGGTCGTACCCGAACCCGCCCCGGATGAAGTACGGGGTGTCCACCACCCCCATCGTCAGGTAGCCGGCCCCTGAGAGGAGCTCCGGTAGCGTGGGCAGGTGCGCCGGCAACGGCTCCCAGCCCATGAAGGTGTAGGAGAAAGTGCCGGTCAGAATGTCCGCCCGGGCCGGCATGGTCGGAAAAGAGGCGACACGGTGCTCGTCGAAGACTACCGAAGAACGGGCGAACGCGTCGAGATAAGGCGTCCGTATTTCCCGGTTGCCGTAGGTTCCGAGGTGGTCCCGCCGGAAGGTGTCCGAGACCACGACCACCACGTTGGGTCGTTCTTGCATCATGATCCTCCTGTGTCAGAAGTTTTGAGCTAGCTACACAGAAGGGGCGGAGCGCGCCTACCCGCCAGGTACTGGGCGCCCTCCTGGCGCCCCTTGTTGCCGAAAGCGCCAAACGACCACCACCGGAGGCGGCGGCCCAGCGCGAGTACGAAATCCCGCAGCGTCGCACCGAACAAACCCGCCCGCGGAGGACAATACCGAAATGCCCTACAAGGTCCCTTTATCCAGGTGCCCCGAGAAAGAAGAGACCCGCCCCGCAACCAACCGCCCCCACGAGACCGGGCCGGGCGCGACACGATAGCTACCTGCCGCCGTTGCGTAATACAGTGGAGTTTCTCATAATAAAACAAGTACCACATGATACTTGGTTCGTCAAGCCCGAAATTTCTACGCTCCCGAGAATTTGCGAGCGCGAGGCTGGCGTTGCGGGTAGGCTTGGGATGGTGAGTGTTTTTGTGGGACGGCTGGCGGTGTTCGTGGGGTTGGCGGCTTTGGTTTGCGCGCTGGTGCTGTACTTCGTGTGGGGTAGGGTGGGAGGGCCGGATCCGGGTGCGCAGGTATCGGTGGCGCCGGTGGCGGAGGGTGTGTATCGGGTCGGGGCGTTTGTCGTTTCGCTGGAGGAGGTGCCGGGAGGACCGGTTCTCCGTGTGGCCCACGGGGGCGAACCGGGACGCGCGCTGTGGCGGAGCGTTCCGGGAGAGAGTTTCGTGTCGGCGGGTTTGGGGCGGGAGGAGATCCGGAGCTCCCGGGCCCACTATCACATAAGGGACGAGGTCCTGGAACGGCTGCCGGACCAGACCATAAACGGTGTCGAGCAGCGGGAAGACAGCTTGTTTATCACGGGCCGGCTCGCGGGCCGGGGAGAAAGTACCGGGTACACGTTCGCCCTCTCACCGGCATCGGACGGCCGGGTGCGCTTTGTGGCCGAAGTCGAGGAACCCTACAATCGGGTCTATTTGACCTACGCCACCACTCCCGAAGAGCGTTTCTTCGGGTTCGGGACGCAGTACTCGTACTTCGACCTCAAGGGTACAAAGGTGCCGGTCTTTATCCAGGAGCAAGGTATTGGCCGCGGTGCCCAGCCCATCACGTTGGCTGCGAACCTGAACGCGGGGGCGGGCGGCAAGTGGTACAGCAGCTACGCCAGCATCCCGCACTACATGACCAGCGAGTTACGGTCCCTGTTCCTCGAAAACTACGAGTATTCGGCGTTTGACCTGAGGGACGACGAGCGGGTGCAGGTAGAGGTGTTCTCCCGGAGGATGGAAGGCCAGATCCTCTCCGGCGACTCGCCAGCAGAGCTGATCGAGGCGTACACCGAATACACCGGCAGGATGCGTCCGCTGCCGGACTGGCTCCTCTCCGGCGCGGTCGTCGGCTTGCAAGGCGGTACGGAGAAGGTGCGGCGAATACACCAACGGCTGGAGGACCTGGATACCCCGGTCGCGGCCTTCTGGCTCCAGGATTGGGTGGGACAAAGAAGGACCAGCTTCGGCTCGCAGCTCTGGTGGAACTGGGAGCTCGACCGCGGCCACTACCCCGGCTGGAACGGGCTCGTGTCCGACCTGGAAAACGACGGCGCCCGGGTCATGCTCTACGTGAGCCCGCTACTGGCCAACCCGGCAGGGAAACAGGACGTCCGGCGCGACTTGTTCCAGGAAGCGAAACGCAACGGATACCTCGTCGAGAATAGTACCGGCCGCACTTCCATGCTGAGGATCACGGACTTCTCCGCCGCCCACCTCGACCTGACCAACCCCGAAGCGCGAGATTGGATCAAAAATATAATACAAGACAACATGCTCGGCATTGGCGCCTCGGGCTGGATGGCGGACTTCGGTGAGGGATTGTCCTACGACGCGGTGCTGCACTCCGGGGTGGATCCGAAAAGCTACCACAACCGCTACGCCGAGGAGTGGGCCGAAGTAAACCGGGAGGCCATCAGTGAGTCGGGCCGGGGAGAGGAACTGGTCTTCTTCAACCGCTCCGGTTTTACCCGGAGTCCCGGCTACGCCACGCTCTTCTGGCTCGGAGATCAGATGGTTACCTGGGACCGCCACGACGGCATCAAGACCGCCGTCACCGGGATGCTCACGAGCGGCCTCTCCGGCTACAGCCTGACCCACTCCGACACCGGGGGCTACACGGCGATAGACAGCTTTCCGCTCCGGTACGTCCGTTCCAGGGAGCTACTGCTGCGCTGGACCGAGCTCTCCGCCTTCACGCCCGTCTTCCGCACCCACGAGGGGAACATCCCGGAGGTGAACTACCAGATCTACTCCGACGAAACGACCCTCCGGCGCTTCTCCCGCTTCGCCAAAGTCTACGCCGCCTGGGAACCGTACCGGAAAGAACTCGTGCGGGAAGCCGCCGAGACCGGGCTCCCCGTCGTCCGCCACCCCTTTATCCACTACCCGGACGACCCGGAGGTCTACGAGCTCCAGGAACAGTTCATGGTCGGTTCCGAGCTCATGGTTGCGCCGGTACTCGACGCCGAGACCGGGTGGGTCGAGGTGTATCTGCCGGCGGGCCGTTGGGTGCACCTGTGGTCCGGGCAGGTTTACGGTTCGGACGCGGGCTTGCGTACCATTGTAGAGGCACCCCTCGGGGAGCCGGCTGTTTTCTACAAAGAGGGCTCCCCGGCCGGAGAGCAGCTCCGGCGGGAACTGCAACGGCAGGGTCTCCTGGACTAGGGCTCTGGTAGGATCTCCGGATGTCCGGTAAGCTCTTGCGAAGGTTGGCGGCCGCGGCGCTCGGCGGAACGGCGGTGGGGGTGGGGGGTCTCGTCTACGCCCGCGAAGTCGAGCCCCGGCGGGTGGAAGTTCGTCCTGTCGGGCTTACACTGCCCCGTTTGGCTCCGGAGTTCGACGGGTACCGGGTGGTCCAGATCGGGGACATCCACCTCGAGGATTGGGTGAAGCCTCGGCGCTTGAACCGGATAGTGGACCTGGTAAACGGCCAGAGCCCGGATCTCGTCGTCATTACCGGTGACTTTTTGAGTTACACCGTGGACCAGCCCGCCCCCCGGCGGCTGGTCGAGGCCCTGGAGAGGCTAAAAGCCGCCGACGGGGTGTTGGCGGTGTTGGGCAACCACGACTATCTGGCGGATGTGGAACTGGTGCGGTACTGCATCCGGGAGAGCGGTATCGCGGAGCTGGCCAACGAAACCCGCACGTTCCGGCGCGGGGACGCCGCGCTGCATCTCGCCGGGATAGACGACGTTATGGAAGGCCGGAGCCGGTTGGACCGGGTGCTACAGGAGCTGCCGGAGGAGGGGGCGGCGATCCTGCTGGCCCACGAGCCGGATTTCGCGGACGTAGCGGCGGCAACCGGACGCTTCGACCTGCAGCTCTCCGGGCACTCGCACGGTGGACAGGTGCGGCTGCCGTTCAGGGGGCCGGTGGTCCTGCCGCCCTTCTCGCAGCGGTATACCAGCGGGCTCTACAAGGTGGGCGGCATGTTGCAGTACACGAACCGAGGTTTAGGTTTCGTGCACCTCCGGGTCCGGTTTCTCTGCCGCCCGGAGATCACCGCTTTCACGCTCAAGGCCCCGAACCGGTATCCGGACGGGTCGGAAGTTTAGCGGGAGCCGGATCAGGCCGTGGCCCGCCGCAAAAGAACCGGGCCGTTGTAGAGATGGTCCATGAGCTGTTGCAGCTCCGCTTTCCTCAGGGAAAATTCAGTCCCCTCGGAGGAGCCGGCCTGAGCCTCCTCCGGCGCACGCTCCCCGGCGTAGTGGGGTTCGTCCACCCAGCGGAAATGCAGCTCGCCGTCGTCAGATTCCCAGGTAGTGGCGAAGGGTAGGGTATCCTGGTTTACGATGGCGCTCACACCGATATACAGTTGCTGGGCGAGGCGGACCTCCAACTCGCTGGTTTCGCCCGGGTTGGGATAAAGGTGGTTCGCGTATTGCTGGTCGGGATCGAACCCGCACTCGTGGGCCAGCGCCAGCACGTTCCACCAACCTCCGTCCGTGAAGCGGCAAATAACGGAGGTCCTCTCTGCAGCGGTACCGGGCGAAAGTATCTCGAAAGCCAATTTTCCTCCGAAGTCCGTTGTGGGGCAGAGGCAGATTGTAACTTGCGCCGGGAACAACGGCGGGAGCTCCGGTCCTGTTCTTTCCTGTAACATAGTTCCTGTCAACCAACGCTAGGAGGGACGAGAAGTGGCCTATTTGGAAGGATGGCTCCGGAGGGCGGACAACGAGCCCGGAGGCGAAAGCACGGGCTATATGTTGGAGGTCGAGGTCGAGATGTCGGCGGTCGAGGATGCTGAGACGTTGGTGGGGGACCAGCTCGCGGTCACCGGGGACGTCGAGATCCTGGACTTCCCGGAGCGCGGCAAGATCATGGTCTTCAAAGTGGCTTCGTCGGCGGTCCTGGAAGACGAGCTGGAGGACGAAGAAGAGCCGGAGGAAATGGAGTAGTTTCGTAGCCCCGGCTCAGCGATCAAAAACCGCGAAACCCAGGGCGGATGCCCCGATCAAGACAGCCCCCCAAAGCACCACGCTGGAGATCATCCAGAACAGCAGCGGGCGCGTCGGGGCCCCGAGGGCCAGGGCCAGGACGGTAGCCAGGGGTGCCCCCGTGAGCATCGGGGCCTGCAAAGCCACCCCGATTATCCCGTAACGCCTCCACGCGCGCTCTATGCGCCTGCGGCGCCGGGCGAGCCATTGCCGGTCGTAGGCCCAGCGTCGCAACCACTCTCCGGCCCGGGCCACCAGCAAGACTCCGGAGACGGCACCTGCTACGGCGGCGGCCCCGCTTGCAAGAGGAGGAAGTCCTGCCACGAGGCCGGCGGCCATGCCGACCCACAAGTCCACCGCCCCGAGGACCGTCGTCGTCAAGAGTTTAAGGAGCGGGTCCACGGTTGCCGGCTTCGGTGAGCAGCATGCGTCCGAGGGTAGCATACGGGCGCTCGCGCCCGAGGCTTCGTGTGAAGTACCGGTAAGCGACGCCGGGGCTTCCCGGCGTCGCTCCGTCACCAGGTGTCTGGGATGTCGTGGGTCGTGCTAGCCTTTCGCCGCTTCGGTTCCCTGGGGAACGGGGGCCCCGGCCCGGGCGCAGCCCGTGCAGTTGGCCTCTTGAGAGGTGGTGACCCAGGCGTCTTCGTCTATCGGGCGGCCGCAGTACGTCTCCCGCATCCCGGGTTTTGCCACGTGGATCCTGCCGAGCCCGTTGGCCTGCTTTATGTTCATCGAGGCCCCCGGGATTGTGTCGGAGGGTTTCTCATGTTGTTTCTCCCTGGTTTTCGTAGGTTTCGTGTCTGGCAGAACGCGCCCAAGTCTAACCTGATCTCGGGCGCCGGGACAACCCCGGAAACCCTGGCGGTACGGTATCCCCGGCTCGGGGCCGCGGGTTCGGTGGGATCCGCAGGGTTCGGGGCGGCTGTTCGGGGGTAACTACGTCCTGTGGCCCCGGGAGGCGCCAGAGATCCGTCGATAGATGAACCGGGAGGACCGGCGTGTTTTTGCAGGCTTTTCTCTTTACTCTGATCCCGCTGCTAGCGGCGGTGGCGGGCAGCGTGCTGGCTTTCTACTGGACGCCGGGTCCGGAGGCGAGGAGCTACATCCAGCACTTCGCCGCGGGGGTGGTGCTCGCCGCCGTTACCGGGGAGCTGCTCCCGAAGGTGGTCGAGGGCGGCCAACACGTCGGGTTGGCCGTGGTCGGGTTCCTGGCGGGCCTGGGCGTGATGCTGGCCATAAAACTGCTGAGCCACGGTGGTGGAACGGGTGCCAAGGGCAGCGTGAAGGCCGGGACTCATGGTGGTGGAGCTATCAGCCTGAGCGTAACGGCCGGGGTCGACACGCTGGTGGACGGGTTCGTGATCGGGCTGGGGTTCGTGGTCGGCGGCGGGGCGGGGCCGTTGCTCGCGCTGGCCCTGGCGGTCGAGCTGTTCTTTCTCTCTTTGAGCGCCGCGGCGGCCATCGGCCAGCCGGGTCGCTCGCGGCGGTGGGTGATCTGGGTCGGGCTGGGCCTGGGTTTTCTGGTCATGGCCGGCGCCATGCTGGGCGTTGCGCTCCTGGGCGGAGCCCCGGCCGGGCTGGTGATAGCGGTTCTGGCGTTCGGCTCCGTCGCGCTACTTTACCTGGTGACGGAGGAGCTGCTCGTCAGCGTCCGCAACGTCTCGGAGACCCCCTGGCACACGCTCGTGCTCTTCACCGGCTTTATCTCCGTGTTCGTGGTCGAGATGCTGGTCCACTGAGCCGGACTGGTAATCGCCCCGATCCCCGGCTTGCACCACACCAGGCCGTTCTTAACCGCGTTCCTGATACTCTTCTAGCACCCGGCTTACCTCCACCGTTAGTTCTTTGAACTGGCGCATCCTCTGCTCGCCGAGACGGCGGGTGCATTCGTCCTCCATGCGGGCCATGATGTCATCCGCCACCCGCCGCACTTCCCACCCCCGCTCCGTGAGCCGGATGATGCTGGCCCGACCATCCACCGGGTCCGGCACGCGCTCGACGTAACCCGCTTCCTCTAGCCGGTTTACCACGTAGAGCATGGCCTGCTTGGTCGTGTGGGTCCGCCCGGCCAGATCCGTCAGGCGGAGGCCTCCCTCCCGAAGGTAGTGAAAGACGTTGGTGCCCCAGGAAGGATAGCTGTCCGCGTAACCGGCGGCAGCAAGGCTGTCGTGTATCTCCCTCAAGAACGCCTCGTAAGGGTTTCGTAGCAGCTGGCTAAACGGCTCGCCGCCGGAACCCCCACTAGCCGTCTGGTCCGTCACAATACCTCCCGTAAAGAAATATAGTAAAAACATTTGACAATCTGGCCGGAAGACCGTACTATACAGTTATGGTAAAAAGATTTTACCACTTGTCGAGTAATGGGAGGAGACGCGGGTTTGATCTGGCGTCCGCCCGAAACAGCGCTGAGAGCGGAAAGGAGCATGAGCGATGTTGAAACCTGATGAGCAGGCGGTTGCGCATCTGGCGGCCGGTGAAGGAGAGGTTCTTTGGGTCCTGGGTATGTTCGTAACGATCAAAGCTCCCGGCGACGACGTGGACATCTACGAGGTTGTGTGCCCGCCGGAACTCGGTGTTCCACCCAATACCCATTACAAGCAAGACGAAGCATTCTACGTCCTGGAGGGGACCTTCTCGCTACTCGCGGGGCACGAGACGATCGAGGCCGAGGCCGGGGCTTTCGTGTGGATTCCCAGGGGGACTCCGCACTCCTTCAAGAACGTAGGGCAGGGTACTGGGAAGCTCTTGATCACCAGCACGGGCGCGGGGTTTCACGAAAACTTCTTCCGGGAGGTTGGCGTGCCGGTGGGTGACGTGGCGGAGTTCGAACCCCCCGATGGACCGCCGGACATTCAGAAGGTTCTCCTCAGTGGAGAGAGAAACGACATACATTTCGCCCCGCCGGAGTAGACGGGTGGCTCACCCGGAAAACTTGAGGAACTTCCCGGACGATCTCGCGGGGTTCAGGGCCTGATCGCGCGCGGGCGTTGGTCTACCCAGTAGCGCACTTTCTTGCCTACTCCGCCCGTATCCCGGGTTTCATGTGGAGAGTCTTTACCTTCCCTCCTCGGAACTGCGCCTGGACGGCGCCTTCCAACGGGGTTGCGGACCTATCTTCCGTGCGTGCCCTCACCGTCCAGGACACCCCGTTGCGGGCAACCTGCTTCTTCGTGAGGTCCAGGCGAACGTCTTCCGTGAGGTACTCACTCACAAACGACTGTATCTGGGCCCTGCCCTTGTACGGGCCCCGTCCCGGGAAAGATGCCGGGGAGATGAGCTCCGCATCTTCGGTGAAGAAGTTCATCACGGTGTCCAGGTCCCGGTTTCTCCAGGCCTCCTCAAAGGCTAGTGCTGCGAGGAATTCCTCAGCGCGGTCTTCGCCGTGCGACATCAGCTCCTCGATAAAGCGCGGATCGCGGTTCAGTTTCGAGGTGGCACCCAGAAAGCGGGAGAAGCGGGAGCGCGAGAGCTCGATTACGCGCACCACAATCTGTTTGTACTTGCTCTCGGGAGTAAGAAATCCTTCGTTCAGGAGCTGATCTATCTTCTCGATGGAGTAGAGTTCCTGGTAGAGGGAGAGGTTGCCGGAGAGTTCGTTGCGCCGGTCGGCAATCTCCCTAATGGTCTTGGGCTCTCTTTCAAGCTCTTTGGGGTTTATCTGGATCACCCAGATCTCATCGGGTTTCTCGTCGGTTAGCTCCTTTACCGGCGGATTCTGTGAGAAGAGGCCGTCCCAATAGGTGCCCCCGTCGCCAGCCCGAACGGAACGGAATAGATCCGGGATAGCCGCCGAGGCGAGTATCGTCTCTGGGGTGATCTTGTCCCGCCGGCTATTGAATGCTCTGAACTCCCCGGAGAGTACATCCACGGCCCCAACGAGTAGCACGGGATAGGAATTCGGCGGCTGCACCCCTATGGTCCCGAAGTCCACCCGCCGCTCGAGCATTCTCTTGAACTCCTGGAGCGTCGTGGTCGAGAAGTAGTTGTCGTAGGGGCTGAGTGCCGGCAGGGTCACGTAATGCTGGAGCTTGCTAGCCCAGAGAACCCAGGAATTGACGATCTGCTCATAGGGCGCGGTTGCGGAGTTGTCTCGCCAGAAGGCGTCGAGTGCTTCTCGGGCCCCAGTCTCGTTGCCCCTCAACAGATAATGCCAGGCAAGCAGCGCACAGACCGCCCCGCCGGAGGTGCCGCTGAGGCCAACCACCTCGGATCGCTTTAGCTCCTCACTCTGAAGAAGTGCCTTGAGCACCCCGGCGGTGAAAGCCGTGTGGCTACCGCCCCCCTGGCATGCTATGGCCACGCGCCTACTCTTCCTTCGGGCGTCCAAAGTTCATCTCCTTCCTGGTTTGCTTGTCCTCTGGCGAGCCTATTACAACACGATCCGGGACACTACATACGCGGCTGCCGAGGTGAAGGGTATTGCTACCGCTTGGTCCCTACCCGCCGCCCGCGACTCGCCGGCGAGTTCCTGCTAGTCTTGCCCGTGAGGGGGCATCCGCTTCAGTTTCGCGCGGCGGGGCGACGTTAGAATATGCTGACCGGCGAAGGACGAGCAGGGAGGCGGCGTGACGGAGAAGAGAACGGTACCGGAGGATTGGACCGGGGAGGAGGTAAACGTCCGGTACACAGACGCCGACGTGCCGCGCTGGCTCGACTGCACGCTGGACGGGGTGGGGGAGCATGGAGTATACGTCTCCGCCGACGGCAAGACCACCTTTTTCCCGTGGAGCAGCATCATAAAGATAGACCTGGGCCACAGTGGCCCCGCCGGACGGCTTAGAGGACGCTAGAGGGCCGGCGGTACTTGGGATCCAGCCCGCCCCGGTATCTCCGTCCTCCAACGGGTAGACTACCCATCAGGCGACTCTTGAGCTTCCGGAAAGGGGATCCGAGATGAAGGTGTTGGTAGCAGGCGCGAACGGCCAGACGGCCCGGCAGTTGGTGAGGATGCTGGCCGAGGGCGGCCACGAGGTCCGGGGGCTGGTCCGGAAAGAGGAGCAGACGCCGAACGTCGAGTCCGACGGCGCCGAGCCGGTGCTGGTCGACCTCGAGCAGGACGAAGTGGAGGGCAGGGTAGGGGAAGCCGTAGAGGGCTGCGACGCGATAATCTTCGCCGCCGGGGCCGGACCGGGGAGCGGAAGCGAGCGCAAGGAAACGATGGACTACGGCGGGGCGGTCAAGCTGATCGAAGCCGCCGAGCAGCGCGGCGTCCACCGCTACCTGATGCTCAGCACCATGGGGGCCGACGATCCGGAGAGCCGCGAGGAGAAGATGCAGCCTTACATGAGGGCCAAGGGTAAAGCCGACGACCGGCTGCGTAACAGCGACCTGGACTACACCATTATCCGCCCCGGACGCCTGACCGATGAAGCGGGAACGAACAACATCGCCGCCGCCGAGTCCCTGGGACGGTACGGGGAGATCCCGCGCGAAGACGTCGCCCGCACCTTCGCCGCAGCCCTCGAAGCCGGGAATACCTCCGGAAAAACCTTCGAGATCCTCTCCGGAGATGCTCCCATCGACGAGGCGGTCAAAAACATCTAAGCCCGGTGAGACCGGGATAGGAGCTGCGGGCCGCCAGTCTGCCCGCTAGAACTACGGTGTAAGACCTGGCCGGTAGAAAAAGGGTCTTCCGTGTTGCGGCTATTGGTGGGCGTGCTCCTGGGAACTTCTCTGGTATGCGGGCTCAACGTGCTTCTGTTGCGTTTGACCCCGTTTCAGGGGATTCCTCTTGAGGCGGCTCCTCCGGGAATGGTGTATGCCGAAGGATCCGTACTGGCCATGCTGGTTTGGGGAATAGGCGTGTTTTACCTGCCTTCTCGAACGGTGTTGCGACCGCCTACATACAGCTCGGGAGCGCTATCATGAGTTTGCCGCTACTCCTCGTGATGTACGGTGGCGGCCTCGTCTCTCTTTTCGCCCGGCGTCCGGATATGGTCTAGCTCCGGGTTGGGGTCAGATCTTCTATCATCGTCTCGGAGGTCAGGGTCTGGTGTACCGGGCACCGGTTCGCCATCTGCAGGAGCTTCTCCCGCTGCTCGTCGTCCAGGTCCCCTTCCAGCTCGATCTCGCGCTCTATGCGGTCGATCCTGCCTGTTTCCGTCTCGCAAATCTCGCAGTCGTCGGCGTAGATCTTGCCGTGGCTGAGACGGACCGTTACCGAGTCCAGGGGCCATTCCTTGCGGTTGGCGTACATCCTCAAGGTCATCGCGGTGCAGGACCCCAGGGCGCCCAGGAGAAAATCGTAGGGTGTTGGACCTTCGTCCGTGCCACCCGCCTCGGCTGGCTCGTCAGCCACCAGGGTGTGGCCGTTGGCCGTGATCTCCGTGTAGAAGCCATCCTTCAGGTGGACCAATACCTGGTCGTTTTCCTGGCTCATTCAATGCCCTTTCTGTCCGGAACTCCTGGCAGCGTACCTTAAACAATACCCCACGAAAAATAGTTTGGTTTGAATATCCGGCTCCTATCATCGTAATCGCACCGGAGGCCGCGGTGGTTACAAAGTCTCCCGGCGGCGGTAGAGCCGGCCGTAGGGATGGCCGGTGTGGAGCCGCTCCATGCTGCCGATGGCGTCTCGCCGCTCCAGAGCCAGGGTGTCTGCCGCCACGTTCGTCGGGACGCCGTCGCGCTTGCTGATGGCGATGATCTGCTTTACCGAGTCGTAGATGCGGCTGACACGTTTTATGGCCCGATCTTTATTGTAGCCTTCCAACTCGTCGGCCACGTTTATGAGGCCGCCGGCATTTATCACGTAGTCCGGCGCGTAGAGGATGCCGCGCTCGGCCAGGGCCTGCCCGTGGCGATCTTCGGCCAGTACGTTGTTGGCGCTCCCGGCGATTATGGAGCAGCGGAGTTCCGAGATGGTGTCGTCGTTGACCACGGATCCCAGGGCGCAGGGGGCGAAGACGTCGCAGTCGAACGAGAGTATTTCGTCCGGCTCGACCGCCTTGGTGGCCCCGAAGTCGTGTGTTACCCGCTCTACGACGGCCGGGTTCACGTCGGCAACGACCAGGTTCGCGCCTTCCTCGTGCAGCAGCTGGCACAGGAGATAGCCCACGTTCCCGAGGCCCTGTACGGCGACCGTGACGCCATCGAGCGACGGCGTGCCAAACACCTCCTCCACGCAGGCCCGAATGCCCTGCGTCACCCCGAGAGCCGTGGCCGGCGAGGGGGCCCCGGAGCCGCCGTGGGTTACGTCCACGCCGGCCACGTGCGAGGTCTCGACCCGGATATTTTCCAGGTCCTCCGCGGAGGTTCCCACGTCTTCCGACACGATGTAGCGTCCGCCCAGCGTCTCGATGTAACGCCCAAAGGAGCGAAACAGGGCCTCCGACTTGTCCGAGCGGGGATCTCCGATGATCACGGACTTCCCCCCGCCGAGGTTGAGGCCGCTCGCGGCGGCCTTGTAGGTCATGCTGCGCGCCAGCCGCAGCACGTCTACTAGCGCCTCTTCTTCAGTCGGGTAGGGCCACATCCGGCAGCCCCCGAGCGCCGGCCCCAGCGTCGTGTCGTGGATCGCGATTACCGCCCGGAGCCCCGTGGCCCCGTCGTGGCAGAACACGAGCTGCTCGTAACGGTACTCGGATAATTTCTCGAAGATAGGCATTTCGTCATCCCATTCACTATTCCGGACTTCAGAGTCTTGGCTTATTCTACTATTCTAGAAACCGAAACCCGAATAGCTGAGGACGGGCGGGCAGGATCTGCAACCCGGACCTTGCCCGCCCGTATCTTTAGCGGAAACCTCTCGAGCTACCAACGGAGGAGATTTTTGGGCGACGCCCTGGACGTAACCCCGGTTCGGCGTTCGGCGCTGGTGGTCAATACCCGCGCCCGCAACGGGGAGCGCGCCTTTTCTGAGGCGCTCGGCCGGCTGGAGGCCCTCGGGTTGTCGTTGGACGCCGCCCACGCCGTACGCGACCCCGCCCGCCTGCCAGAGGTGGTCCGCGATCTCCTGGCGGAAAGCTACGACCTCGTTATCCTGGGTGGCGGCGACGGGTCTGTGAGCTCCGTGGTGGACTTCTTCCCGAACCGCGAGGCGGTTCTGGGTCTCCTGCCCCTGGGCACCGCCAACGACTTCGCCAGGACTTTGGGCATTTCTTTCGGCCTCCAACGAGCCTGCGAGACCATAGTGCGCGGCAAGATCGTAGACGTGGACCTCGGGCTGGCGGGGGACAACTACTACGTGAACGTCGCCTCCGCGGGGCTCGGGGTTGGTGTTACCCAGGCGCTCTCCGCGGGTTTGAAGAAACACGCGGGGGTACTGGCCTACTCCGTAGCCGCCCTCAAGGCTTTCCTGGCCCACGAGCCGTTCTCCGTGAGGCTTACGTTTCCGGACGGGGATCACGAGCCCGTGGAACACGACCGCTTGCTGCAGGTAGCCGTCGGAAACGGCCGCTTCTATGGTGGCGGGATGGTGGTTGCGCCCGACTCCGGTATGGACGACCGGACTCTGGACCTGTATACCATACGGCTCGGGCGGCACCGGGATCTTGTTGGCGTGGTCCGCTATTTGAAGAGCGGAGACTTCATTTCGAACGGCAGCGTACAACACTACCGGACCCGGCGGGTGGTCCTGGAGACCGAGCCCGGCCTGCCCATAAACGTGGACGGTGAGATCGTCGCCCACACGCCCCTGGAATTCTCTGTAGCCCCGAACGCCTTGAAGGTCATCGTGCCCCGGGAGTCTCACGCGGCGCACTACGATGCATCCTAGCCCGCCGAAACCCCCGATGCCCCGGATGCTCTAAAATTCACCTGCTATGCGGCGGGGGAAGAAAAGTAGCCTCATGCGGTACCGGCGAGGATCCGTGGCGCTGGTGGCATTGATCCTGGCGCTCGCCCTGGCGCTCGGCGCGAAAGAGCTGCGGGAGGCCGGAGAATACCCGGACCCCGTGCCACTCCAGATGTCTGGCCTGCTCGGTAACGGAACCACGACGTACCGGATCCCACCCCGAGAAGCCCGGGGCGCCTCGTACGTGCCCGGCTCCAACGTCCTACGCCTCCCCGGCGGCAACCTGCGTTACCTGCCGCCGGACGCCGCCGAACCCGTTACCGTTCCACCAGGAGATCCCGGCGCGAGGAGAGCCGTTGCCGCGTCCCGGGCCTGGCTGGAGAAAGGCCGCGTCCCGGGCGCAACCCGAGAGGAACGCCGGATCTCGGAGCGCGCCCTGCTCGACCTCGGCCTCCTGACGGACTCCAACGGGGCCACCGTGGCCGCCCGCTACAAGCGATGGGACTACGTCTGGCCCCGCGACGCGAGTTGGGCCGCCGTGGCTTTTGCCGCCAGCGGCCACCACGAAGAGTCCTACGAGATCCTTGCCTTCCTCGCGGAGGCCCAGAAAAAAGACGGGACCTGGCACGCCCGCTACGAACCTGACGGCTCGCCGGTAGATGACGGCCGCGCGCCCCAGCTCGACGCCACCGGCTGGTTTCCCTGGGCTGTCTGGTTCTACGGCGCGACGGCGCCCGGAGGGGAGTACCGGGCCGAAGACCTCTGGCCTGCCGTTCGCCGGTCGGCCGACGCCGCCGCCGGCTCGCTGGGCAGCGACGGGCTACCGCCCGGCGGGCCGGATTACTGGGAAATCCCTACCTGGAAACCGAATCTAGGTACCAGCGCGCCCCTGCGCACCGGCCTCCGGTCCGCCGCGGATCTGGCGGAAGACCTCGGCCACCCAACCGAAGCCCGGCGCTACGCGGAAGCCGCCACCCGGCTCGACGAGGCCATCGCGCGCGAGTTCGCGCCCCACGGCTACCCGCGCACCACCCGCCCCGGCAGCGGCGCAGACGCCGCCGTGAACTTCCTGGCCCCGCCGCTGGCCCCGCCGGACCCGGCGGTCGAGAAAGCCATCGAGGCGGCGGCCGGGAAACTGCGGGCCCCGAACGGCGGCATGTTGCCTGGTGAGCGGTGGCGCCAGAAGCCTACCGTAGCCTGGACCCCGGAAACAGCCTTCTTCGCGCTCTCCGCGGCCGGGAACGGCGACGGAGAGACAGCGGACCGTTACCTGGAATGGCTCGCGGAACATCGCACGAGCCTCGGCTCGTTTCCGGAGAAGGTGGACGGAACGGGAGCGCCGACGACCGTCGCGCCGCTCGGCTGGACGAACGCCACGGTCTTGCTGGCGCTGCTCGCGAAGGAAGAGCCTCTGCCGGTTCCTCCAGAGCCCGCCGGTCCCTAACCCGGGGCCTCCCCGTAACCACCGCCGCCCGGCGTCTCGACCGTGACCACGTCACCCTCTTCCAGCCCCCGGCTGGCCTTCGGTGGCAACTCCTCGTCGTTTAGCAGGTTTCGTCCGGGCTCGCCGGGCTCGCCGGCCCCGATCCCCGGAGGCCCGCGACGCCGGCGGTCGGTGAGCATAGAGAGGCTGGCCGGCTCCAGGACGCGCACGGAGCGCACGATGCCGTCGCCGCCGCGGTTCTCGCCTTCGCCGCCGGAGTCGTAGCGCAACTCGTAGCGCTCGACGCGCATCGGGTATTCCAGCTCCAGGGCCTCTATCGGGGTGTTCAGCGTGTTGCTCATGCCGACGTGGACGCCGGAGGGACCGTGGGAGTCCTTGCCGGCGCCCTGGCCCCCGCCGATCGTCTCGTAGTAGGTCCAGCCGCCCCCGCCGATTACCAGGTTGTTCATCGTGCCCTGGCCGGGGGCCACCACGTCCGCAGCCTCCGAGAAAGCCAGCAGGATGGTGTCCGAGACGCGCTGGCTGGTCTCCACGTTGCCCGCAACCACCGCCGAGGGGTTCTCCGCGTTGACCAGGCTTCCCTCCGGGGCGTGGATCTTGAGGGGCGCGTACGTTCCCGCGTTTGCCGGGACGTCACCGGGCAGAAGGACCCGCAGGGCAAAATAGCAGGCCGAGCGGGTCACGGCCAGCGGGCAGTTCACGTTTCCGGCCACGGCGCCGGAGGTGCCGGTGAAGTCTATAGTAATCTCGTCGTCCTCAATCTCGACGGTGACTTTTATCGGGATATCCTCGTCGTTCGCGCCGTCGCCCTCGATCTCGCTCTCCGCCGTGTACTCTCCCTCCGGGAGGTCCCGGATCGCCTCGCGGGTGCGGCGCTCGGTGTAGCCGATGACCTCCTCGAAGGCGGTCAGCACCATGTCCCGGCCCCGGCGCTCGATCAGCTCCGATACGCGGGTCTGGGCCAGGTTGTTCGCCGCGATCTGGGCCCGCAGGTCGCCGCGCCGGAGGTCCGGGGTGCGGACGTTGGCGAGTATCAGGTCCAGGATCTCCTCGACGTACTCGCCGTCGTGGACGAGCCGCACCGGCGGGATGATGATGCCTTCCTGGTAGATCTCGCGCGAATCCGACGGCATGGAGCCGGGGCTCATGCCGCCCACGTCGGAGTGGTGCGCCCGGGTGACGGCGTAGCCGACGATCTCATCTTCGCTCGCAACCGGTGAAACGAGCGTAATGTCCGGCAGGTGGGTCCCGCCGGAGTAGGGGTCGTTCAGGGCGTAAACGTCGCCGGGTTCCGGGTTCCGGTCCATCACGGCCGCCACAGCCTCCGGCATGGCGCCGAGATGTACCGGGATATGTTCGGCCTGGGCCACCATCCGGCCCTCGGCGTCGAAGATGGCCGCGGAGCAGTCGCGCCGCTCCTTGATGTTCGAGGAGTAGGCGCCCCGGATCAGGACCGCGCCCATCTCTTCTGCCGCCCCGGAAAGGGCGCTGGAGAGGACCGAGAGGGTTACCGGATCAAGCTTTCCGTTGCTCATTGTTCACGCTCCAGGATCAGGGTTCCCGCCTCGTCTATTTTGCCGTTCCATCCGGGACGCACGACGCAGGTCGACTCGGCGAACTCCACGACCGCCGGGCCTTCGACCTCCGAACCGACGCCCATTTTCGTGCGGTCCAGGATCGGGACTTCGGACCACTCGCCGTCGAAGTTCGCCTCCCGCCGGGCGGATTCGGCGTCGCCTTCCGGCTCCTTTTCTTCCAGCTCCGGCCGCTCGACGGGCACGGTGGCGATCAGGCGCAGGTTTACCGTCTCTACCGGCTCTTCTTCCATCCGGTAGCCGTAGCGCCGCTCGTGGGCGGCGTGGAAGTTGTCGGCGAGCTCGTCGAAGGTGTCAGCCTCGACCGTCAGTTCGAAGGACTGCCCCGCGTAGCGCAGGTCCGCCCGCCGGGTGTACTCCGGGTCGCCGAGATGCCCCACCGCCTGCTCTTCCATGCTCTCGAAGGCTTCTTCTAACGGGCCCTCTTTGATCTCCTCCAGCGGCGCGAGGAGCGGCGTTACGTAGTCGCGGCGCACGTCGGAGACGGCGAGGCCCAGGGCGCTTAGAACACCGCTGGCCTTCGGGACCAAGACCGTGCCCATGTTCAACTCCTCGGCTAAAGAGCAGGTGTGCATCGGGCCGGCGCCGCCGAACGCCACCAGGGCGAACTCCCGCGGATCGAGGCCCTTCTCCACGCTGATCACGCGCAGGGCGCCCACCATCTCCGTGTTCGCCACCTGCACGACCCCGAGCGCGGTCTCCAGGGCGTCCATGCCCGCCTGCTCGCCTACCCGTTCGAGGGCTTCTTTCGCTTTCTCGCGGTCGAGCTCCACCTCGCCGCCGAGCTCCGCGCCGTCCTGCAAGTACCCCAGAAAGAGGTTCGCGTCGGTGACGGCGGCCTCCTCGCCGCCCTTGCCGTAGCACGCAGGACCGGGTTCGGCCCCCGCCGAGTGGGGGCCGACGCGCAGGGCGCCGCCCGCGTCCACCCACGCGACGGACCCGCCGCCGGCGCTGACGGTGTGGATGTCTACCATCGGCAGCTTTATGGGAACACCCGCGATAGCCGCCTCGGTGGTGGTGAGCGCCTCGCCTTCCAAAACGGCGGCCACGTCCGAGCTGGTGCCGCCCATGTCGAAGGTCAGGAGGTTCTCGTAGCCGCTGGCCTTGGCGACGTAGGCGGCGCCGACCACCCCGCCCGCGGGCCCGGAGAGCACGCAGGCGGCGGCACCCTGGGCGGCGACTTCCAGGTCTATTACGCCGCCGGAAGACTGCATCACCAGCGGGGTCGGCATGCCGGCCCCCTCGATCTCCTCGTCCAGGGTGTGGAGGTAAGCGGCGAGCTTCGGGCCGAGGTAGGCGTCGGCGGCGGTGGTCGAGAACCGCTCGTACTCGCGGAACTCCGGCAGCACTTCGCTGCTCAAAGAGACGTGTACCTCCGGCAACGCTTCGCGGAGAGCTTCGCCGACCCGTTTCTCGTGGTCCGGGTGCATGAAGGCGAAGAGCAGGCACACGGCTACGGCCTCTACTCCGGCTTCCTTTATAGCCTCGACCGCGGACTCCAGATCTTCCTCGTTCAGCGGCTCGAGTTCGCCCTCGGGTCCCATCCTCTCCCGGACGGTGAAGCGCAGGCCTCGGGGAACGGGTGGCGGGGGCCGGTCTTCCGTCAGGTCGTAGAGCGAGGGGCGATCCTGGCGGCAGATCTCCAGTATGTCCCGGAACCCCTCGGTGGTTACGAGGGCCGTTTTCGCACCCTTGCGCTCCAGCAAGGCGTTCGTGGCGACCGTCATGCCGTGGGCGAAAGCGGTGACGTTGTCGGGCGAGATCTCACCCGCCCGAACGCTGTTCATTACGCCCTCGGATTGGTCCTGCGGGGTCGAGGGCACCTTCGCGGTCAGCACGTCCCCGCCCCCCAGAGCCACGAGGTCGGTGAAGGTTCCGCCGACGTCTACCCCGAGCCTCAAATCGCTCATCCACCACCTCCGAATAGGGTCGTAAACACAGTAAAGAGCGTGCGCCCGCCGAGGAACAGGGCGACCAGCACGACTATCCCGCCGAGTACGTTACCGATTATTCCGTTCTGGTAGTTCCCCAGCAGATCCGACCGGTTCATGACGATCAGCAAGAAGATGGCGACCAGCGGCAAGAGCAGGCCGTTTGCGGCCTGGGCAAAGAGGATGACCTGGACCGGGTTGGCCCCTACCGCGGCCAGGGTGGTGCCGAAGATTATTACGATCGCCCACACCGCCCGGAACTTCCAACTCCGGAGGTCCCGGCCCCAGCCGAAGGCTCCGGAGGTCGCGTAGGCTGCGGCCAGCGGCGCCGTGACCGAGCTCGTCAGGCCCGCCCCGAACAGGCCGACGGCGAAGAACCATTTTGCGGCCGGCCCCAGTAGTGGTTCGAGCTGTTGGGCCATCTGGCCGGCGCTCTCTATCTCGGTGCCGGTGCCGAAGAAGGCCGCCGCGCCGGTCACGATGATCGCCAGCGTAATGATGCCCCCCAGTACTATGGAAGCCCCCGTGTCGAACCGGGCCTGCCCCAACGCCTCATCCATCGGCACGCTCTCCGGCCACTTGTCCTGCACCGAGCTGGAGTGTAGGAAGAAGTTGTAGGTAACCACGGTCGTGCCGATCAGGGCCACTACCGTAACCAACGAGCCCGACGGAATGCCCGGGGCGAAAATACCGGCGAGGATGTCTCCCACGTTCGGCCGCACGAGAATCGCGGTGAGGATGAACACCACGCTCATCACGACGACCAGTACAACCAGCACCCGCTCGATAACCGAGTATATTCCCGATGCCAGCAGGGCGAACGCTATGACGCCGACGATTATCGCCCAGACCTGGGGCGATATGCCGGTTATGGCTTCGAGCCCCAACGCCGCGCCCGTGATGTTGCCCGTCTGGAACGCGGCGGCCCCGATGGTTATGGCGGAGACTACCAGGATTATGGCTACGACCTTCACGGCCACGTTGTCGAACGTGGTGCGGAGCGCCTCTCCCAGTCCTTCCCGGCTCACGAGCCCGAGCCGGGCGCTCATCTCCTGCAAAATGATCGTCGCGGCGATGGAGAACACCAGCGCCCACAATAGCGCGTACCCGGTGCTGGCTCCCGCCACACTGGCTGTCGTTACCGTACCCGGCCCGATAAACGCCGCGGCCACCAGCAACCCCGGCCCGAGATTCTTCAGCCTTCGTAACATGCTTCTGTTTCTCCTCCCTAAACTGTTACCCGCATCCGGCGGTGGACCGGGTCGTCAGGCTTGCCTTTCCTGTACCGGCGATTAGTTCCCATACGCCCCCTAGCTCTTCCTGCACACCCGAAAATCCACTCTAACCCTCAAACCATCTGTATCGGGAAATACTATCCTGATAGTCCGGCAAGATATATATCCAAAAGGACAAAAATTACGCCGTTTCGTTAGCTAAAGTGCTAATTTACAGGTTTTAGCAGGGCTTGTTTGCGGGCTGGCAGGCCTGGGGGGTTAGCGTCGGGGCTGGTTGCGGGGTCGGGGAGGGTAGGTTGGAGGTTGTGGATCATCAGGGCGACCTTTACCGTCAATACGTTGTCCAGGTCGTCCAGGTCCAGGGCTATCAGTTCGGAGATCCGCTTGATCCGGTACTTGACCGTGTTGGGATGCACGTACAGGACCTCGGCCGTCCGGGCGGGGCTGAGGTTGTTGTCCAGGTAAGCCTGGAGCGTCGGCAGCAATTCTCCCTGCCCGTTCTGCTCCCGGGAGAGCAGGGGATGCAGCACCGTACGGGCGAGATCCAGGACCTCCTGCCTCCCGGCGCCGCGGAGCAGCAAGCCGTAGACCTTCCACTCGTCGTAGTAGATCGGCTTCTCGCAGGCTCCGAGGGTCACCGCAAACTCCAGGAGGGACCGGGTCTCCTCGTAGCGGGAGGCGAAGTCCTTCGGCTCGGCGCACTCGGAGCTAACCCCGACGTAGACCGGTAACCCGGGAAACTCCCGCCGGATGCTACCGAGCAAGTCCTCCGCCATGCCGGCCGGGTCGCCGTTCGCCCGTTGGGGTACCAGGGAGATCAGGTGTTCCCCCTCGGCGCCGGCCATTCCGGATTTGGAGCCGGCCGTCAGGCTCCGGAAGAGGGCGAGCAGCCTGTTCCTCGCGTGGCCCAGGTTCGTCGGGTTCGAAGTTTCCCGCTCCAGGTAGCCCGCGAGCGACCCGTGGCGCACGACGAAGACCCTGAACGGCCCCCGCTGCAAGTCGACGCCGAGGTAGTAGGCCCGCTCCTTCACTTCGGCTTCGTCCCGGAATCGGGCGGTCAAGAGGTCTACCAACAAGTCGCCCTTGATCCTGTCTTCGGTTTCCTGGGCCACGCGTTCTTTGACCATGTAAAGGGCGTAAACGGTGGCGGCTTGCTCCAGGGTCCTGAGGAAAAAATCCTCTTCGGCCTCGCCTTTGAGCGGCACCGACAGGTAACCGCGCTCGTAACCGCCGAGGTCCACGGGAGCAACGAGCATCACCTCCTCCGCCGGGTTTTCCGGTTCCAGGCTCTTCGCCCGGCCCGTCTCGTTGAGGTCCGACAGGAGCCGCCGCGTTTGCGAAGAGTCCCTCGCGGCCGTGGGCAACCCTTCCCGGGGCTCGCCATCCGGGCTTGCCTGGGAGAGCGTCTGGAGCTGCTCGTCCTGCAGCACCACGGGTGCATCCAGAAGGCTCGAAATAGTGGCGGTTATGTCGTCCAGGGGGCGGTCTTCGAGTAGCAGGGTGGTAAGCGTGTCGTGCGTCTTCTCGGACTTCTTCAGTAGCTCGTGCTGGGAGACGACGTGCCGGTTGAGGGAGTTGAGCTTCTCGATGGTGGACCGCTGCTCCTCGATAAGGCGGGCTATGCCCACCGCGGATGCCGCCTGCTCGGCGACCACCATCAGGGCTTCTACCTGATCTTCGGTGTAGCGTCGGGGTTCGTCGTAGCAGTTCAACACTCCGATGACCTCCTCCCGAAACACCAGGGGGAGCGCTACTATGGATTTGTACCCGGCTTTCAGCGCCGCCTCGCGCCAGATCCTGAACCGCGGGTCCGCCGTAATGTCGGCCACGTAAACCGGCATCTGCGTCCTGTAGGCCTGGGCGGTGACGGACCTCGACATGTCGTCTTCGCCGTCTATCATCTGTTTGAGATCCGTGTTCAGGGCCCGGACGTACTCCTCGCTGAGGCCGAAAGATCCTTCTATGAGCAGTTCGTTTTTCTCGTTGGCGAGTAGTACGGCGCAGTACTTGTGGCCCATAGTCTGCGAGACTTTCTCTGCTATGAGGTTCAGGACGTCCGGGAGGGGCTGGGCCAGGTTGAGCGCCCGGGATATAGCAGTGTAAGCCCTCAGAAGGTCCCTGAGTTTGGATGACCCTTTCAAGAGATCCAGGCCCGAGATGCCCACGGTGATGTCTACGGAGTTGTCGTTCATAGCCCAGGCCCCTTCAGACTAGCGGGTTTATTGCTCGTGCAATGAAAATAACATCTCGCACGAGTCTGGTAAACGGTGGGAGGCTCAAACCTCGTATTCGGCGTTCATGCGGTCGGTTATGAACATGTGGCCGGGGCTGTGCGTAATCATGAGCGGCGGGCGGGCGTGGATCGCCACTGCTTGCGGGGTAACGCCGCAGGCCCAGAAAAGGGGGATCTCACCCTCCCCGATAGAGACCGGCTCTCCGAACTCCGGCTCGTCGAGGTTTCCTATGCCGAGTGCTTCCGGCTCGCCCACGTGCACCGGGGAGCCGTGCATCGTCGGATACCGGCCCGAGGCGGAAACGGCCGTGGAGACCTCTTCCGGTTTGTAGGGGCGCATGCTCACGACCATCGGGCCGGAGAACGGGCCGGAGGATATGCATTCGCGGTTGGTGACGTACATCGGAACGTTGCGTTCCTGCTCCTGGTGGGCTATCTGCAGCCCAACGTTCAGCAGCGCCTCCTCGAAGGTGAAGCTGCAACCGATCAGGAACGACACCAGGTCGTCTTCCCAATACGAGAGGATGTCTGTGGGCTCGTCCACCAGCTCGCCTTCCTCGTAAACCCGGTATTTTGACAGGTCGGTCCGGAGGTCCGCCTCGGGCGCCAATACCGGAGGCTCCGGGGAGCCCTCGTCCGTGACCTCCAGGACCGGACAGGGTTTCGGGTTGCGGATGCAGAACTTCAGGAAGTCGAAGGCGTAGTCTTCGGGCAAGACAACGAGGTTTGTCTGTACGTGGCCGCTGGCGAGGCCGCTCGTGGGCCCGGTGTACCCGCCGGATCGGATATTCTCTCTAGCTTCCTTCGAGCTCAGGTCTTTCACGGTATTCACCCCGTCCAAGAGCGGAGCAGGTAGGCCAAACCTATTCCGAGGTAGTTTCCTACCGCGTATCCTAACACCCCGATCAAGACGGCCGGTGTGATCAGGGCCCGCCAGCGTTTGGAGATCGCCAGCGCCAGGGCGGTGGAAGGGCCGCCGATGCACGCCTGGCTCGCCACCGAGAGCGTCTCGATCTCCAGCTTCGCCAGCCAGCCGATCCCGAAGATGATCACGCCGTGAAAGCTGATGAGGATTACCAAAAACAGGAACACGACCAGGCCTTTATCTACCAGCGTGGAGAGCACCGTACCGGCGCCCAGCACCACGAAGAACAGGTGCAGAAAGAAGTTGCCGAACTCTTCCCCGCCGCTCAACTGGCTCAGCGGCGTAAACGCCAGCGCGAGGGCTATGGTCGTGTACCAGATGACCGTCGGGACCTCGAACCCGAGCAACTGGTTGATGTACGGCGCGATGAACTCGGCCACGGCCACCACGATGAACGTCAGAGCGGCCAGGTAAACGACGTCGTAGATGGAGATACCTTTCTCCTCCCAGAAGGCATCACCCGTGCCGGCTCCGGTGTCTTCTTCATCGCCGGCTTCATCGTCCCAGTCCTTGATGGAGGCATAGAACCGCAACAACACGACCGGGATAAACGCCGTCATCACGATCCAGATGTTCGTCATAACGGTGTCCGCCGCCGCGCCCGTGGCAAACATGGTGTCTGAGGTGCCCACGGCCTCGCCCACGGCGACGTAGTTCAGGCCTCCGCCGGCGTAGCTGCCGGCGAACTGTCCGCCCAATTTCCAGGCCTCGGGACCGATGGGGCCGGCCATGATCAGGGTAGCCACCACCGCCCCGACAGCCGTCACCGCCACGCCGATGAGAAAGGCTATGATGGCCGGTTTCCCCGCCCGCCGGATGCTCCGAAGGTCCGCGGTCGCCAGCAGCAGAACGATAGCCAGCGGCACCGCGTAGTCGGTGGCGAAGGTGTAGACCGGGTTGATCTCCTCCTGATCCCCGACCGGGATCGAGGGTGGAATCACGCCCAAATTGACCAGGATCGCCGCGCCCGTGATGACCAGGATCGCGGTGCCGAAGAATGAAAAAACACGAAACCTGCGGTCTAGCCAGAAAGTAAAGGCGATAAGCGCCGTTACTACAGCTCCTACCCCAAACGGGCTGGCTATGAGGACTCCCTCGAACACGGCTTCCCCCCTCTGCTCGTCTTCAACCAGTTTCAGGCATTTGTTCCTGATGATAGCGGCGCGGACATCACCGCGCTATATACACCCGTCCAGACGTTGGCTCCGTAAAATTTTGTGGGAGCAGCTTGAGCTCCTTCTATGCATTATCAGGGAGCAGCGAGTCCTGATCCCGTGAAACTGTTGCTTTCATTCCCTTGTTGTTTCCTGCATCCCCACGAGTCTCGAAAGCAGAACAACCGTATAAACCACACCTATAATGGGCTCGAACGCAGCGAACGATTGGGCGTAAAGCTTGGCGGGTGTGATGTCGCCATATCCTAGCGATGTTAGAGCGATGCAGCTGAAGTAGAGGAGGAAGGCTATGCTACCATCCATTAGGCATTTGGCTTCCTACTAAAATGGGAGAGTGGCATTGTACCGGCAGACGCGGATACTCGGTGTGCTCCTGATCTTGCAGGCTGTCGGGATGGTAGGGATCGGCGTCTGGTTGTTCACCAGCATCGACTGGGACAGGGCGACGGCCCTCTCCAACGGTCAGAACGTCTCGAAAGCCCTGGAGCAGCAACTCGTAGAGGCGATCCTGTTTGCGGTGTACTTCCTCGTGCCGGTAGTACTGCTCCTGCTTGCCGGACTCGGTTTCCTCCTGCTCCGGCGGCGAGGTTGGATGCTGGCCTCGATCGCGCAGGCCATAACAATGCTAGCTTGCCTGTTTTCGTTCCCCGATCCCCGGCCGTGGTTCGCCTACCCGATCATCGCCTACTGTATCTTGATGATCTTGTGCCTCAACTCCCAGGGCGTGCGGGCAACGGTCCACTCCAGGCGTCCGACGGTTGTGAGAAGCTCCCCGGAAACCGCTCTCGGTGAGTGAGGAGAGCCTGAGTACCAGGGAAGCGGAGGCCCTGCTCCGCCGCTTCGAGCCCGTTATCCACTTCACCAAGGGCGAATGGTTCTACCCGATGGACTGCGCACCATACGCCGAAGCCTGCAGCCTCTGGGTCCAGCGTCCTGGTGAGGATCCCGTCTGCCTGGTTCCGGAGGGAAACCTCTCTCTGGAGAAGCTCGCCCAGCAGCCCGAGGACACTACCGGGGCTGTCCATTACTTGAAGATACCGCGCCCCGATGGGGACAAGAAGCGGGGTTTCTTCGGCCGCCTTCGGCGCCGACGTCCGCACAGCGACCCCGATTGGCCCAAAGAGAAGTTCCACGCCGGGGGAGGACGGCTCGCACGCGTGGGTTACGTCTCGCGTCTGGCGGACGCGCTGTTCGGGCTCGTGTTGTTGGCGAGGGGGCGGGTTCCCGGCGGGGGCGTAGAGGGCGCGCGCGTCCTCTACGGACGCTTTATGGAAAAAGGCGCCCGCTTCAGGTACCACGGGCGCGTGGTCCGCCAGGACGGCTGGATCGTACTTCAGTACTTTCTCTTCTACGCGTTCAACGACTGGAGGAGCAACTTCTTCGGGGCCAACGACCACGAGTCCGACTGGGAGAAGGTAATGGTCTTCGTCTCGGAGTCCGAGTCCGGTGAAGTGCACCCGGAATGGGCGGCCTTTGCCGCGCACGAAGAGACGGGCGACGATCTCAGACGCAGGTGGGACGATCCGGAGCTGGAGAAGGTAGGCGATCATCCCGTCGTGTACGTTTGCGTCGGGTCGCATGCTAGCCGCTACTCGGCGGGCGAATATCTGACCGAACTGGCGTTCCCACTACCGAAAGTTCTTGGCGCGGCCAGGAGGGCCTTGAGGACTTTCTGGTACAGGACTCTGCGCCAGTATTCCGAGGAGTATTCCGCGGAGAGGGCCTATGAGCAGTTCACCATACCTTTCGTGGACTATGCGCGCGGGGACGGGCTCTCGATTGGACCGGGACAGGACAGCGAGTGGGATCCCCCGCGCCTCATGCAGGAGCCCCTTCCTCCGTGGGTGCGCGAGTACCGGGGGCTATGGGGCCTGTACACCCGCGATCCCTTCGAGGGCGAGGATGCCCCAGCCGGGCCTATGTACAACCGCGATAAGACCATCTGCAAGGAGTGGTACGACCCCGTAGGCTGGGCCGGGCTCGATAAGGTACCCACACGCTCCGAAGAGCTGAGAGTAATCCTCGAGCAGCAGACGGCCATCGAAGAACGTCGCGGCCAGCTTCGATCCGAGTTGCTGGAGAAGAGCGATCGGTTGAAGGCGCTCGGCATGGAAGCGGAGGCCACCCGGGGCCGTTCCCACCTGACGAAGCGTCACGAGGCCCAGACCCGGGACATTGCGGAGCTTTCGAGAGAAGTAGACCGACTGCGGGCGGAACTCGCCGAGGATGAAGTTCTCAGCGGATCACTCGGGGACCACGCCGAGCGTTTGAAAAACGGCGAACGCCCGCCCACCCGGGCCCACATAAAGCACGCCGCGCGTCCGGCCTCCGAATCTGAGACCCGGGCCGGCAAGGTGGCCCAACTCTGGGCTGCCGCCAGCATAGCCGTGGTCCTCGTGACGCTCGTCCTGATCTTCGCCTATGAGAGAGAGCACCTGCTCTCCGCGCTCGTTTTCGCCGTGGCCCTGTTCGCATTCGTCGAGGCCAGCTTCCGCAGGCGTCTCACGAGGTTCGTCGGTAGCCTGAACATCGCGCTGGCGATAGTGGGCGCCCTGATCCTCCTGGAGAACTTCTTCTGGCAGATCACAGTCCTCACCGTCCTGATCGTCGGCCTCTACATCCTGTGGGATAACGTGAGGGAACTGGGCCGTTAGGGGCCAACATACGCGTTGACTCAAACGTTACGTAGCTCGCGAGGTTTACCGCGCGATTCTACTGGATGCCACGGTCTTCGTTCTGCCGCGTTGACGAACCCAGGAGCGGCGGGGTACCGGGTGGAGATCAGTTGGCGGGTTCGGCTCTGAACTCCTCCACGTCCCAGCCGGCGGTTTTCGCCCCGGCCTGATAGGCGCTCTCCAGGAACTCCAGCAGGGTCTCCTTCGGGGCGTCGGATTTACGCAACTCCTCGTACATGAGTAGCGCGGTCCCGCCTTCCGGCGTCCAGAACGCCGTCTCCGGCCTCAGCGGTTGGTTGGTCAGACCCTCTGGTTCGGGCGCGGCGTAGGCGTAGAACGCGGGTTCGCGGACGGTCTGGTCCCCGGCCCAGAACCCGAAAGATACGACCTCGTGCGAGTAAGCCTCGCGGGTCACCTTATCCGCCCCTTCCCGCTCCGGGGCGCGCCGGCCGGAGAAGCGGGTGAGGGCCAGGTCGAAGCTGTGCCAGAAGAGGTGCACCGGGCTCTGCTTGCCGTAAAAACGTCCCGAGAATTCCTTGAATACCTGATCCACCTGCACCAGGATGCGCCAGTAGCGCCGGACGTACTCCCGGTTGCAGACGCAGTGGAAGACGTTCTCGTCCAGCGCGTGCTCGTCGTCGAGGTCGAAGGGTTTGGGGTTTATGGAGGCATCTATGCCCAGGGTATCCAGGCCCTCGAAGAGCCGGCGGTAGAACTCCTCCACGGGCAGGTCGTCGAGCACGAACGCGAAGTAGCCGCCGTCGGCCGTCGAAACCTCCAGCTTGTTGTCCAGGAGGTTGAAGGAGATCTCGAACGTCGTTTGCCCGTAGGGGATGGGGTTGGTTGTCAGTCCCCGCGTACCCACGTACAGGGGCACGTGCCACCAGTGATTCCGGTACGGGGCGTAGGACAGCCGCACCTTGCCCACGATCTGGGCGTAGCGGTGGAGGGTCTCTTTCGTATCCTCCCACTCCTCCAGCGGCAGGGGTGGAAACACCGTTTGGGTAATCTTCGAGGGTTCGGCCACCGATCCACTCCTTTTTTCTCGGATACCTCCAGGATGCTAGTCTAACCCGCCGGATAACCTTTGTGGCTTACCGAATACAACCTGAACCCGGACGAGCTCCGCGACGACTTCGAGGGCCGGTCGCCCGGAGCAGGGTAAGCTCTAGAGCATCCCGTTCAGCAGGCCGTGCCGGGCCGCCTCCTTCATGGCGGCCTCGACGTCTATGGTCCGGGGGGCGTTCGCGTCCAGCCTTACCGCGGCCCGGTCCCTCGGGCCGAGCTCTATCTCTCGCTCGCCGTCCAGCGCCAGGCTGCCGGATACGGGTTCTATCGGGATCTCTACGCCGGGTTCGATGCGCCGGCTCTCCGCCACGCCCACCGGCACCACGAGGCCCGGCGCCAGCGGGACCGTTAGCGTGAGCTCCGCGGCCGCCGGGTCGGTGAGGCTGACGTGCAAGCCGTGCGCCTCGTCGCGGGACACGGGATCTAGCATACCGGCCACGGACGAGAACCCGACGGCGTGGGGCGGAGCCGAGGTGACGAACAACTCCGAAACGTCCTCCGCCCGCCAGACGGCCCGCGCCCCCACGAACCGCTCCGAGCACACCGCCACGTCCACCAGCGCGCAGTCGTGGTCCGGGTCACCGTTCAGCCCGATGCGGAGGGCTTTTTCGCGGCGCAGGACCTCGTCGCCGAGCTTTCCGGTCGCCACCAGCCCGGTCGTGATACCCGCCACCGTCGCCTCGCGCATGCGGGGGAAGGCGTTGTTGGTCCCGGTCGAGAGGGAACAGAGCGGGACGTCCGGGGAGTGGCGGGCGATGACGCGGTTGGTGCCGTCGCCGCCGAGGACCACGATAGCTGCCACGGCTTGCCGGAGCATCTCCTCCACGGCTTCCACCGTGTCGCGGGCGTCGCTCCGGATCCGCATCTCCAGGGTCTCCAGTTCCGGCAAGGGGCGACGGTCAGAGGCGTGGCCGCGCAGGTGACGGCGCAGGCTCTCGGAGACGCCGGACTCGGCGGGCATCATCAGGACGCGATCCACGCCGACGGCCCCGAGACCGACCATCAGGCGGTAGACCATGCTGCCCTTCTCGGCGTTGTCGAAGACCGAGGCGCCGGAGACCAGGCGCCGGATGTCGCGCCCGGAGGCGGGGTTGGCGATCACGCCGACGGCCGGCGCAGCCGGTGGTGGCACGCTACTCCTGCTCGTTGAGGAAACCCTCGATCAGGCGGTTTACCTTGCCCGCGGCCTCCATCTGGACCGAGTGGCCCTTGCCCTCGATGATCTCGACCCGCGCCGACTCCGGCAGGTTCTCCGTGTGGGAGGCCGGCACGATCTCATCCTCGCTGCCCCAGATCGCCAGCACCGGAACGGAGATGCTGCCCACGTCCGGGACACCGGCCTGCCTGCCGTCCGGAAAGACCTTGTCGGCGACGGTGCGGAGCGCCTCGTCCACCCCGTCCTTGCGCTTGTACTGGAGCACGTCGTTCACGAGCTGGCGCGTCACCAAATCCGGGTCGGCGAAGAGCAGCTGGAGAACGTTCTTCATCTCCCTCCGGCGATTCGCCGCGATAAAGCCCTCGATGTAGTCGGAGTTGATCTCCTCGCCCAGCCCGGCGCTGGCGATCATGATGGCCGAAGCCACCCGCTCCGGGTGGGCCATGGCGAACGCGCCCGCCACGGCCCCGCCCATCGAGTGCCCGGCCAGATGCACCTTCTCGATGTCCAGGGCGTCCAGGAAGCCTTCCAAAACTTCTACGAAGAAGTCCAGGTCGCCCTCGCCCACGTCCTTGGACGAGGCGCCGTGGCCCGGCAGGTCCAGGGCGTAAACCGCCCGTTCGGTGGCCAGGGTCTCCTGGTTGAAGACCCAGATGTTGATGTCGCCACCGAAGCCGGGGATCAGGACGAGCGGCACGCCGCCCTCGCCCATCTCCAGGTACTGGATGCCGCGCCCGTTTACCTCGACGGTCTCCGGCTCCGGGCCGCCGGCCTCCTCTTCTTCCGGAACGAAAGTCGCCTTGAACTCCTCGACGTAGGAATCTATTTCCTCGTCGGGTGTGGAGGGGTCGGCTATAACGCCGAGCATCCCGCCGACCGGGATCACCTCGCCTTCATCGGCTACCCGGCGGCGCAGAACGCCAGCCGCCGGGGCTTCGACGACGTTGTTGATCTTCTCGCTCTCGACCTCCACGATCTCGTCGCCTTTGCTGACCTCGGTGCCCTCCTCCATGAGCCATTCGATCACGGTCCCCTCCGTCATGGAGAGGCCCCATTTGGGCATCCCGAGCTTGGTGAGTTGTTGCGTCTCGCTCATGCCTGCGAGCCTACGCCGGAGCCCGTAACCTCGCGCGCCGCGGCGGCGACCCGCTCGGGGTCCGGGACGTAGAGATCCTCCAGCGTCGGAGAAAACGGCGGCGGCGTGTGGGGCGCGGTCACCATCTTCGGCGCGGCTTTCAGGTCGTCGAAGCAGTTCTGGCTCACGAGGGCGCAGATGTCCGTCGCCACGTTGCAGCGCGGGTTCGACTCGTCCACGACCACCAGGCGCCCCGTGTTCTCGACGCTCTCGTAGATGGTCTCTTCGTCCAGCGGGGAGGTCGTTCGCGGGTCCACGATCTCGCACTCGATACCCTCGTCGGAGAGCGCCTCCGCCGCCTGCTCGGCCATGTTCACCATACGCCCGACGGCGACTATCGTAACGTCGTCGCCCTCGCGCACGAACTCGGCCTCGCCGAGTGGTATCTCGTAAGACTCTTCGGGAACCTCGCCCTCGACGGCGTAGAGGACCTTGTTCTCGAAGAAGATCACCGGGTCGTCGTCCCGGATCGCGGAGATCATGAGCCCCTTCGCATCATACGGGTTGGACGGAACCACGACCTTCAACCCTGGTATGTGGGTAAAGATGGGGTAGAGGCTCTGGGAGTGCTGGGCCGCGGCCCGGATGCCGGCCCCGAACATGGTCCTTATGACCATCGGGGTTACGGCCTTGCCGCCGAACATGTAGCGGAACTTGGCGGCCTGGTTGTAGATCTGGTCGAAGCACACCCCGAAGAAGTCCACGAACATTAGCTCGGCGACCGGCCGCAGGCCCGAACAGGCGGCCCCCGCCGCCGCCCCGACAAACGCCGACTCGCTGATCGGGGTGTCTATCACCCGGTCTGGGAACCGGCCGTACAGCCCCTTTGTCACACCCATGACGCCGCCCCAGGCATCGTCCTCGCCGGGCGCGCCCGCGCCGCCGACGTTGTCCTCGCCGAAAACCACCACGGTTTCGTCCCGCTCCATCTCCTGCCGGAGCGCCTCGTTGATCGCCTCCATAAAAGTTATCGTGCGCGCCATTTCTCAGGCCCCTTTCCTATTCTTTTTGTCGCAGACCTCGACCAGCCGGCCGGCCAACTGGGCAGCCAACAAGACGGGGAAGAGCGAGCCGGTCCCCAGCACCGCGGCCCATTTCAACTGCCTGGTGGAGAGGTGTCCCTCCCGCGCCGCCCGCCGGTACAGATATAGCGCGAGCGGCACGTTGATAGCGAGCCCCAGAACGAGCCCGGGGCTCCGGTTCGGGCTGCGGGTGGCAGCTGCCACAACGGGGAACGGCAGTACCGATACGGCGACCACCACGGCGAACATCTGCGGCCGGCTTACGCGCCAGCCGTGCCGGTTGGCGTAGTCTACGAACGCCGGGTACTCTTCCGCGTTGTGTACGATCGTCGCGAACGGGACCATCCACAGCATCCCGCGGAACGACAGACGATGACCGCCGGCCAACGTTGCGGCCCCTCTCCTCCGGATCCCGCTTCTCCTAGTAAGACACGTACACGTGCTTGAGCAGGTCGTCCTCCCCGGGCTCCGGGGCGGCCTGTCCTTCCTCAACCGCCTCGTCTATGAGCTGCCCGACCTCCTCGTCTATCTCGTTGAGCTCATCTTCCTCCACGAGGTCCGCGGAGGTAACGCGCTGCCGGAAGAGCATCAGGCAGTCCTTCTCGTTGCGAATGTTCTCCACTTCGTTCTCGCCCCGGTAGGTCTGGGCGTCGCCCTCGAAGTGGCCGTAGTACCGGTTGACTTTGCACTCGATGAGGGATGGCCCTCCGCCCTCGCGGGCCTGGCGAATAGCTTCGCCGGCCGCTTCGTAGACCGCGAAAAAGTCGTGGCCGTCCACGACGACGCCCGGCATCCCGAAGCCGTCGGCCCGCTTGGCGATGTCCAGGCCTTTGGTCGAGAAATTGGTCGAGGTGGCCTCGGCGTAGCCGTTGTTCTCGATAACGAAGACTACGGGAAGATCCCACACGGCAGCCAGGTTCATGCTCTCCAGCGTGGTGCCCTGGTTGGATCCGCCGTCGCCGGTAAAGGAGACCGCGACCTGCTCCGTGCCGCGTACCTTGGCCGAGAGCCCGACGCCGCACACGAGCGGCGGTCCGCCGCCAACGATGCCGTTGGCCCCTAGCATGCCCTTATCCAGGTCGGCGATGTGCATGGAGCCGCCTTTGCCGCGACACAGGCCGTCGGCTTTGCCGTAGATCTCCTTCATCATTCCTTTGACGTCGCAGCCTTTGGCGATGGCGTGGCCGTGGCCCCTGTGGGTGCTGGCTACATAGTCGTCCGAATCGAGATGCGCCATGACCCCGGCGGCTATAGCCTCTTCACCCGCGTAAAGGTGTACGAATCCCGGGATGTCACCCGTCGCGAACTCCGTGTGCAGCCGCTCCTCGAACTCCCGGATCGTGCGCATCACCCGGTAGGCGTGCAGCAGTTGCTCCCTGCCGAGCTCCTGCGCGCCGGCAACCTCTGTCATAGAGTCTCCTTTCCTTGTCCCCTTCGGTGCAAGAACTCGAATTATATCGCAACCGTTCTGCCGGGGAGAAGGCATGGGAAGCGGGGGTTGTTTGCACTAAAACCCGCGCCTGGAACGGGCGGTACAGAGGGTTTCGAAGCGTCCGCTACTCGTTCAGGTATTTGTCGGCCAGAAGTTGTTGTACGCTGGTGAACTTTAGACCCTCTGATTGGTAGAGCTCGATCACGCCCGGCAAAGCGTCAGCCGATTGCTGCTTGCTGTCGTGCAAGAGCAGCACTTCGTCGCTTTGATCCGGCCCCTGTTTGTTCGCCCGGAGCTCCGAGATTCTCTGGATGATCTTGCCCGGCTGACCATCATAGAGGTAGTCGTGGGGGCTCGGGGTCCACAATACGGGAAAAAGCCCCCGCTCCCGCATGACTTCCTGGAATATGGGCAAGTTGCCCGAGCCGTCGTAGTACGGATCACCGTAGGGCGGACGCATCGTAAACATCGGATATTTGTAGCCGAGGGCTTTGTCAACGGCATTCTGGGTCGCCTGGAATTCCCGGTTCATCTGGGCCGCGTTCAGCGTAGACATACTCGTGTGGTTGTAGCTGTGGTTCCCCAGGCTGTGCCCCTCCTCGACTATTCGGCGCACGATCTCCGGATGCAGCTTTACGTATCGTCCAACAACGTAAAAGGTGGCCTTGACGTCGTAGGCTTGCAGGGTATCGAGAACCTGGGGCGTGACGTTCGGATCCGGCCCGTCGTCGAAAGTCAGGGCGACCCTGCCCCCCGAAGTCGCGGTTTCTCCAAGAGTCGCCAGGCTCGGCGAGCGGTCCTGGGTGATAGCCGCAGCCCAAACCTGGGCCATGTCTACTTCTGACGCGGCTAGCTCTGGCGCGGCTGGCTCTGGCGCGGCTGATTCCGGGGAGGCGGCGAACGAGGGAGCCGCGAGGGCCCCGGAGTCCACGGACTCTACAGGCAAAACAGGTTCTACCGACGCCGCGGTAGAAGAGGCCGCTGAAGAGGTTACCCCGTTGAACAAAGCCGCGACCGAAACGACCACTACAAGAAGTGCCGCGACTCTCCGGATAAGGAAACGCCGGCGCCGGCGGCGTTGAAAAGCTCGATAAGAAGCCTTGGAGATCGGCCTCCTGGCCGGCCGTGCTCCCGAACGGAGGTTTCGAGCGCGCGCTCTTTCAGATGTCCGCAGTCTCGCCAACGAGCCCCCGAATATGTCTCAAACCATCCTCTCCCTTCGTCGACGCGGCCGCCGAAAGGCTTGCCAGCGTCCGATCGCTGGACGTCAAGCTTAACCGCTGAACATTCTCGTTTCAACTCTTCCGTTTCGACAACTCCGCAAAGCTATTCTGCGGTTTTCGTGGGCTCACTTCGGCGGGCACGATATGAGACCTCTGTCCCTTCGGAGGCCGCCAGGGTTCGCTGCTAGCTCCACCCGCCGGCATCTACCTCTTCGGTATGCTGCCCGAGGGTAGGGGGTGGAAGCCGTACCGGTGGACGCTGGCCGTCGACGAGTGCCGGGAAGGCCAACATCTCCAGCTCTCCGGCGGCCGGATGCTCCACCGTCTGCAAGATGCCGGAGCTTTGCACGTGCTCGTCGGAGAAGACCGCGGCCAGGCTGTTGACCGGGCCGCAGGGTACCCCGGCTTCGCGGATCGTGGAGATCCAGGCTTCAGCGGTGCAAGCTCTTTACAGAGGGCAGCTTTCTCTATAGCGTATAGATTCATGTCCCTGATGTTGCGCATCCTGGGGGCGAATCGGTAGCCCAGGAGATTCGTTGCTCCAAGCGTTTGGTCGGTGAAACCTTCAGGGTCAGTTGAATGCTCCTCTATTTCTAGGTCACCCTCGTGGTAGAGAAGACCGTCCAGCACGTAGGTAGCGTACCTTACCGTGGTGTTTATGACCTTCGAGTAGAAGTGCGCGTACTGGTCGAAGATGTGGGTGTAGAAGATTACGCCGCGTCCACGGCCATAGCGGGTGTTGGTCTGAGATAGGGCGTCTCGTGGACCCCCAGCGAAGAATATCTGTCCGTCGGAAGAGGCGGTCGTTTCACCACCCCAGTGAGAAGATAGGGGCAACCGGTAGTGGGCGTTGACTATCTCGGCTATGGCCTTCTGGTAGGTCTCCTCCCTTACGTGCCAGTCGGCGGTCCAGGCGAGACGCTTGTATGAGACCCGTGAATCGTCGGTGGCCTCGGCCATCCTGGTAAGTCCAAGGTTAGTCCCGTCGGCCAGGATCGCCGCGTAGATGAGCTCCCTGCTCGTGCAGGGCTCACCACTCCTTACATGGGTGAGATGTCCCAAAAAACCGGTCCAGGAGTCCACCTCAACGATCAGGTCGGAGAGTCTTATGCGGGGCAGAAAACCATAGATCCTGCGCCGGAACTCCTTCATGCCTTTAGGCTCTTCTCTCTTCGGTCGAGTGACCTTGATCTTCCCGTCCTTTAACCTCACGCCTTCCAGTAGACCGCGAGGCAACCGTCGCGCCACCCGGCAGAGCTGCTCGTGAAGCTGGGTACTCTTATGCTTGAGGTATGCTCTCGGGTCCGGGGCGATGTCGCCCGGAAGGTCGCTGGTGAAGCTCTCGCGCATCTCTTCCCGTGCTGGTCTCGGGGTGAGGTAATCCTCAAAATCCTTGAACTTGTTGGAGCCGGAGACCCACACGTCTCCGCTCTTGAGATTGTTCTTGAGCTCCGAGAGCAGGTTTATCTCGAAGTTACGCCGGTCTATTGCACCATCTTCGTCGAACACGTACGGCTTCCAGCGTGGTTTCGAAAAAGAGGTCGGAACGTCTGGGCTTACCCCCTTGCAACATTGACCGGCACCTTCTACTGTCAAATGACCTCGGTATCATGTCCGATACTTGAAAAGCCCAGCATTCGTTTCTGGGAGAAAGTCAAGAGCATTAACCATCGTCTGCGCACATCTTTCAGGGCTATCTACGAGCCAGGCGTCAGAACAGACCTCTATAGCCCGTAAGGGATGCTCGAAAGATTCTCCAGAACCTCCAGAAATTTCTTCCAGAATTGTGCGCAACGCAGCCTGGCTGGCACGGAGCAGAGGGTCTGGCATTCCTTCCCGTTCTCCGATGTTCAGTACCGCTATGCACCCTCCTTCATCTTCGGCCAGGGCCGGCAGAGAGGCTGACAGGCAGTACATAAACCCTTTGATGTTCACGTCTATAGAGCGTTCCCAGGCGTCGAGATCGAGGCTGTCCAGGGGGGGCGCAGTAGCATGGGCCATGAACAGCAGAATGTCCAGGCCACCGTACTCCTCTAGCGCCGCCTCTACCAAGTGTGCGGGATGATGACGTTTGGCGAGGTGGGTGCCTACGACTAACACCTGGCCGCCGAAGGCCGAGATCTCCTCTTGCAAACTCTCCAACTCGCCCCGGCTACGGCCTCCCAAAGCCAGGTTGACGCCCCGGCTCGCCAGCATCCTGGCGGTGGCTCTTCCGCAAAGACTCGACGCGCCGAGAACTACCGCGGTCTTTCCTGACAGGTTCGTTTCGTTCAAGGGTAGTGTCCTATCGTATTCGTTGGCTTTGGGTCGGGGTGCGGCTCGTACCGCCGGAGGTGCCGGTCGGGCCGATCTCCCACTCGCCCAGCTTTCCGCCAAAGTAGCCCCCAAGTATATTGAAGATAAGGAGGACTAAGCTCGCCAGTAGCGCGCCACCGGCAAAGCCGAGTGTCACGGTGGGAAAAGATATTCCACCTTCTACCAGAACGATGCCGGCGGTAGCCACCAGAATAGCCGAGACGACCGCCACGGCAACGACCACGAAGAGAAATCCTAGCACCGCTACCATCACACCCTGTAACCCCCCGTGGGCCTGAGATTTTCTACCGGCTACATACCCTCCCGCGAAGTGAGCCAGAAAGCCGGAGACCAGGGATATAGCCACGAGGGCGGTCGTCAGGTTTGGGGGTTCCAGAGGGTTGCCGCTGAATACGAAGACGTGTGCCGCCTCGAAGATAATGTTAACCAGGATACCTGTAACTATTGCGACGGCCCAGCCCCATACTATGGCGCCCCAGTTCAACTTCTCGGATATGCTGCTAAACACACGCCCACCTCCCGGTACTCACCTCTGTACTCACTCGACGCCGCTACCCTGCTCGGCTTTGACCGGTTCCTTCTCCGTTTTCTCCGCTTTGCGCGCTTTCTCTCGACTTATCGTCGCTTTCGGGGTGCGGCTGCGGTACTGGACGTAGCTGCGCCGCAGGTATCCTACTGGAACGCTGAAGGTGTGTACCAGGCTTGAAAAGGGCCACAAGGCAAACAATACGAAGGCCGAAAGGGTATGAACCTGGAAGATAAGCGGCGCACCGACCATAAGCTCCGGTCGCGGCGCGAAGTAGAACAGGCTGCGGAACCAGACACCGATGGTCTCCCGGTACTCAAACTCGGCCTGTAGCTGGTACTGCTCCGCGTACACCCTATACCCGATAGTAGCTCCCAGACCCAGTAGGATCACCCCGAGCAGCAGGGCGTCGGTTACGAACTTCATCGTGTCCGTGTTGGTCCGGATGCGCGGGATGAACCAGCGGCGGATGTTCAAAAGCAGGATCCCGATAGCGGCGACGACCCCGACCGGCGCACCGGCCCACAAGGCGAGCAAATGATAGTTGTGGTCTGTAACCCCGATGGCCCGGTAGAACTCCGCCGGCACCAGTAGCCCCATGGCGTGGCCGGCGAAGACGAACAAGATGCCCCAATGGAAGAGCAAGACCCCCCACATGAGCAGCCGGCGCTCTAGGATCTGGCTAGACTTCGGCGTCCAGCCGTACTGGTCGTAGCGGTAGCGGTAGACGTGCCCGAGCACGAAGGTAACAAGGGCGAGGTAAGGAAATATTACCCACAGAAACTGATTCCAGAGGTTCAACGCTTCCTCCCGTGAAAAGTAACGTTACCCGGGGCATCACTCACAGCGTTGCCCAGTGCGCCGCCCGGCGGCGACTCGGCCCCATATGGTTCGAGACCTACACTCTCCTGCGGTGGTCCCTGCACGATGAGCTTCTGCATCTCCAACTCGGCCTGTTCGTCGAGCTCTGGCAGGAAGTAGCATAGGGCTTCAATAAGGTGTGCGTACGGGCTCCGGTCGTGCCACAGCGACCGCCGGATGACCTCGATTGCGGCCCGGTGCCCGGCGAGCAACTCCAGGCCGCTCTCTGGGGCTACCGTCGTAAACTCCAGCGCGAGCGGCAGGTAGTCTGGCAGCTCCGTCGTATCTGGCGGATAGCCGGCCCGTTCGTAGACGTTCTTCGTCTCGACCAGGGCCTGGCCCCGCATCCGCTGGTCGCCGTAGCGGTAGTAGGTAAGGTACAGGTTGCCGCGGCGCTTGAAGTCGAAGTTCTCGGTGTAGCTCGCCTGTAGCCGGTGCGGCGGCTCGTTCTGCCAGTATTCCAGGAACTTGAGCATGAACTCGCGCGGCGGGAAATCGGGGAGATTCGGAACAGCCTCGGAGACTTCGCGACGGGCTTCCAACAGCTCGTCGTCCGGGTAGCGGAGTAGGAGGGAGAGTAGCTTGAAGATCACGCGCCCCCCCCCTGCCTCCCCCCCCCCGTGCGGGGGGAAATATCGTAATCCTTCTTTCTATTTGAGAGCGGGACGTGTGGCGCCCCCCCACGTCCCCCGCGATCAGTCACGTTAT
>JBHJHC010000030.1:0-10644 GCA_050331175.1 Rubrobacteraceae bacterium
CAGCTCCTACCGGACCCGCAAACGAACAGAGGGAGGTGCCCAGGTGGCTCCGTAAACGTTGATGGTGTTAGACTACGCGCGTTAGCCGGGGTGGCTCAACTCTAAAACGTTGGCCGGCTCAATTTCTCAGCGTTGCCAACATCTCTACCTCCTAAAGTAACGTGGTCGTCAACTGGGTGCCCTTGCACCTTTGCGGATCGAGGGTAATACTTCAAGCGTACTTGAAGTCAAGGGAAAATAGTAAAACCGAAACTATAAAGACCGAAGTAGGAGGATCGTTACGATGCCCGAGCTTCTGACCATCGGCGAGGTTGCCCGGCGTGCGGATGTGAGCGCTTCGGCGATTCGCTACTACGAGGAAGTCGGTTTACTTGGAGAGCCCGAGAGGATAGGCGGTAAGCGGCGCTACGATGAGGGAGTGCTGCTTAGCTTGGCCCTCATCGGGGGCGCCAAGCGTGCCGGATTCACTCTAGACAAGATCCGCACCCTCCTACATGGTTTCCCGGCTGGAACACAAGCAACCGAGCGCTGGCAGGCTTTGGCATCGGAGAAGCTGGCTGAGGTGGAGGAAGCCATCACGCAACTGCGAGGGACCAAAGAGCTGCTGGAAGAGGCGCTGCGTTGCGAGTGCGCGAGCCTGGACGAATGCGCGCGGCTGCTATACCAGACCTGAACTGGCCAGGGGACCGCGAGATTTCCCTCGGCCGGGCTCCAACCATGTCTCGCAGACGTTGGGAGTCGATCTGTGCGGTAGGTAAGGGTAACTTGAGCCGCTTGACATATCGTTAGATTGATACGACAATTTCTAACATGAGCTCACTATTGAGGTCCAGCGAGGGGACGCTCTACCACCAGCTTCACTCGGAGTTGGTCGAGCAGATCGAGTCGGGAAAGATCGGGGTCGGGGACCGGTTGCCGAGTGAGGCGGATCTGGTCCGGGATTACAACGTCAGCCGGACGACGGCCCGGCGGGCGCTGGACGAGTTGCGGCGGCAGGGGGTCGTGTGGCGGGAGCCGGGACGGGGGACTTTTCTGGCCAGTCCCCGTTTGCGGTCGGACCTGGCGTATCTGTATAGCTTCTCCGAGGAGATCGAGCGCTGGGGCTACGAGCCGGGGGCTAGCCTGATCTCGCAGAAGGAAATCGGTGCGGATAACACCACCGCAAAGAGGCTCGGCGTGGAGCCTGGCGAGAAAGTGCTCTACGTCCGCCGGCTGCGGCTGGCGGACGGGCAGCCGATCTTCGTGTGCGACTCTTGCCTGCCCGTTACCCGGTTTCCGGAGCTTCAGGACGCGGATTACAGGTCAGTTTCGCTCCGGGAGCTATTTCAGAAGACGGTCGGTAGAAAAGTCTCGCAGGCCCAACAGTGGATCACGGCGGCGGCAGCCCCCGCAGACATAGCCGGCTTGCTGGAAATAGAGCCTGGCACACCGGTGCTCAAGGTCGAACGCGTCACGTTTGTAGCCGGAGACGAACCCATAGAGAACGTCGAGGCGTTCTTCCACCCCGAACGTTACCGGCACTACAACGAGCTCTCCTCCCAACCGGTTGGCCTGGCCGGGTGAGCGGGCCGGTAGGGGCTGCGGAACCCGTCCATCCCGGAAGCCGCTCCGGCATAGAGGCCCGTATGGCCCATTGGAGCGGTTACCCTACCCGTGCTAAACTAAATCCGCTCGTTTTTCGAGAAAGGGGAAAGATAGATATAGGTCTGTTCAGACGGTGAAAATCAGTCCTCCGGGATCGCTTTGACTGCAAGGGCAAAGGACCTCGGAAACCATGTTTCATGCGGAATGTTGGTTAGGAAAGGAGGAACGTGAGGCACATTCGGGTAGAGGTGAACGGGGACACGTACGAGCACGAGGTAGAACCCCGGTTGCTGCTGGTGCATTACCTGCGGGAGGTGTTGCACATGACCGGCACGATGGTTGGGTGCAACACCTCCAACTGCGGGGCGTGTACGGTGCTGATGAACGGCGAGTCGGTCAAGAGCTGTACGTTGCTGGCGGTGCAGGCCGACGGGCAGAGCCTGGTAACGGTCCGGGGCCTGACCGAAAACGGCGAGTGGCATCCCATGCAGAAGGCCTTTCACGAGAACCACGGCCTGCAGTGCGGATACTGCACGCCGGGCATGATCATGGCCTCGGTAAGCTTGCTGGGCGAGAACCCCGACCCGTCGGAGGAGGAGATCCGGGAGGCTCTCGAAGGCAACTACTGCCGTTGCACGGGCTACGAGAACATCGTGAAGTCCGTCCAGCAGGCGGCCGGTGAGATGAGCAACCAAGTGTCGTCCTAGCCCTGAAAGCTCCTCCAGAAAGGAGATAGAGTGACCGAAGCATCTGAGAAGTACGTCGGAGGCGGCGTACTGCGTAAAGAAGACCCGGCCCTGGTTACCGGCTGGGCCCACTGGACGGACAACATAAAGATGGCGGGCATGCTGCACGCGGCGGTACTCCGCAGCCCGTTCGCCCACGCCAGGATAACGAACCTCGACGTCTCGGGCGCCCTGGAGCGTCCGGGCGTGGTTGCGGCGTACACGGCCGAAGACCTGCAGGACGAGTGGGCGGCGCCCATGCCCTGTGGCTGGCCCGTTACGGAAGACATAAAGATGCCCGATCACTGGCCGCTGGCCAGAGACGAGGTCAACTTCATGGGCGACGCGGTGGCCATCGTGGTCGCGACCGACCGCTACAAAGCCTACGACGCCCTGGAGCACATCGAGGTGGACTACGAGCCGCTCGACGTTGTGACCGATCTCGAGGACGCCCTCGAAGACGGGGCGCCGCTGGTGCACGAGGACATGGGAACCAACCAGTCCTACGTGTGGCCGATGGAGGTCGGGGACGTGGACGGCGCCTTCGAGAACGCGGACGTCGTTGTCAAGGAGCGCTACATCCAGCAGCGCCTCATCCCGAACGCCATCGAGCCGCGGGCGGTAGTCGCCCACCCCGAGCCGGCGGACGGCGTGGTCCTCTACAGCGCCACCCAGATACCACACGTAGTGAGGGCCCTACTCTCCGCGGTAACTGGTGTAGACGACCACAGGGTTCGGGTCGTGGCGCCTGACGTCGGCGGCGGGTTCGGCTCCAAGCTCAATTTCTACGCTGAAGAGGCGTTGGCCGCGGTAATCTCCCGTAAACTAGAAGTCCCGGTCAAGTGGGTCGAGGACCGCTCCGAGAACTACCAGGCTACCACCCACGGGCGCGGCCAGATCCAGGACATAGAACTGGCAGCCACCAGCGAGGGCAAGATCCTCGGCGTGCGGGTGAACCTCCTTGCGGACATGGGCGCCTACATGCAAATTATCACACCCGGTACTCCTATACTCGGTGCGTTTATGTACTGTGGCGTCTACGACTTCGACGCATACTCTTTTACCTGCACCGGGGTTATGACCAACAAGACCCCGACCGACGCCTACCGGGGGGCTGGGCGGCCGGAGTCAGCGTACGCGATAGAGCGGGCCGTAAGCAGTCTGGCCCGCGAGCTAGATATGGACCCGGCCGAGGTGCGGCGCAAGAACTTCTACGAGCCGTTCGACGAGCCGACCGACACCCCGGCGGGCATCCAGTACGACTCGATGGACATGGAGCCGGCGCTCGACCGGGTGCTGGAGATGGCGGACTACGAGGGCCTGCGCGAGGAGCAACAGCGGCGCCGCGACGAGAACGACCCCGTGCAGCTCGGCATCGGACTCTCGACCTACACGGAGATCTGTGGCCTCGGACCATCACAAGTCCTATCTACGCTCCGCTACGGGCTCCCGGGATGGGAGGCGGCCAACGTACGGATGTTCGGCACCGGCAAGGTCGAGGTTGTGACCGGCACCTCGCCCCACGGTCAGGGCCACGAAACCTCGTGGTCCCAGATCGCCGCCGACGCCCTGGGTGTTACGCCGGACGACGTGGAGGTCATCCACGGTGATACGGCCACCGCCCCCAACGGAATCGACACCTACGGCTCGCGCAGCTTGCCAGTGGGAGGAGTAGCGGTACACCTGGCGGCCGAGAAGGTCGCGGACAAGGCAAAGAAGATCGCCGCCCACATGCTCGAAGCCTCCGAGGACGACCTGGAGTTCGAGGGAGGGTCTTTCTCTGTTGCCGGTTCGCCGGACCAGAACGTCACCATCCAGGATGTTGCGGGTGCGGCGTTCGGGGCCATCAACCTGCCGGAGGGCATGGAGCCGGGGCTGGACGAGAACTACTTCTACGATCCGCCAAACTTCGTCTTCCCGTTCGGGGCCCACATCTGCGTTACCGAGGTTGATACCGAGACCGGCAAAGTCCGGGTCCGGGACTACTTCGGCGTGGACGACTGCGGACCCGTGATCAACCCGATCATCGTCGACGGCCAGATCCACGGCGGCATCGCCCAGGGTATAGCGGAGGCGCTCTACGAGGAGGCTATCTACGACGAGGACGGCACGCTGGTGACCGGCTCGATGGTGGACTACATGATCCCCGGCGCCCCGGAGCTGCCCAACTTTACCCTCGACCGGACCGTAACGCCCTCGCCCTCCAACCCGATGGGCGTAAAGGGCATCGGTGAGGCCGGGACCATAGGCTCGCCGCCGGCGGTCATCAATTCGGTCATAGACGCGCTATCCCACCTCGGGGTGACGCACATAGACAAGCCCGCACTGCCGATGCGGGTGTGGAGCGCGATCCAGGACGCGAAGTCCGGCGCGAACGGACAGGGAGGTGACGAGTAGTGTATCCCGTACCTTTCGACTACGAGGTTGCGGAATCGGTTGATCACGCCATAGAGCTGCTGGGCGAGCACGGCGAAGATGCCAAGCTGCTGGCCGGCGGGCACTCCCTGATCCCGCTGTTAAGGCTCCGGCTGGCAGCCCCCACGGCCCTCATAGATCTGGGCCGCCTCGACGACCTGAACTACGTCCGCGAGGAGGACGACCACCTGGCGATCGGAGCCTTGACGCGCCACCGCCAGATCCACCTGGACGACACGGTAAACGAGCACTGCGGCATCCTGGCCCACACGGCGGGGATGCTCGGAGACCCCTCGGTCCAGCACCGGGGCACAATCGGCGGGGCCGTCTCCCACGGTGACCCCTCCGGCGACCTCCCCAGTGTCCTGACCGCGCTCGAAGGCGAGGTCGTGGTCACCGGTCCCGAGGGCGAACGCACCATCTCCGCCGCCGACTTCTTCCTGGACTGGCTCTACACGGCCCTCGACGAGCAAGAAGTCGTGACCGAAGTCCGGGTCCCGAAGCTCGGCCCGGACACCGGCTGGTCCTACAAGAAGTTCTCCCGCCGGTCCCAGGACTGGGCGGTGGTCGGGGTCGCCGCCATAGTCGAGAAGAGCAACGGCAACATCGACTCGGCCCGGATCGGGCTGACCAGCATGGGCTCCACGCCCATAAGAGCCACCGCCGTAGAGGAGGCGCTCTCCGGCGCGGGCCCTGAGGCGGTGGCGGAAGCCGCGGAGTCCGCCGACGAGGGCACGAGCCCCGGCTCGGACGACGCCGCCTCCGAGGAGTTTCGCCGGCACCTGGCCCGGGTGTGGACCCGCCGGGCCGTCGAGGAGGCGCTAAACCGTTGACCGAGTTTGCGGACGGACGCCGGGGGGCCCTGCCCTCCGGCGTTTCTTCTTCCCTCGACCTTCAGGGCCGGCTCCGGGAGCACAGCTACCTGGCCGGAGAGGGGCTTTCCACGGCGATCTTTCTGGCCCTCAAGCTCAGCCGGCCGTTGTTCCTCGAAGGTGAGGCCGGGGTCGGTAAGACCGAGGTGGCGAAAGTCCTCTCCCGGACGCTCGACACGCCGCTCATCCGCCTTCAGTGCTACGAGGGGATAGACGTCTACCAGGCTGTCTACGAGTGGGACTATCCCCGCCAGCTACTCCACATCCGGGCGGCGGAGGCGTTCGGGGCGGGGGAGGACCGGGAGAGGTTCGAGGACGAGTTGTATACGCGGCAGTTTCTGGTCAGCCGCCCGCTGCTCCAGGCCCTGGAGCACGAGGGGGCGGCGCCGCCGGTGCTCCTCATAGACGAGGTAGACCGGGCCGACGACGAGTTCGAGGCGTTTCTATTGGAGATACTCTCGGAGTTTGCGATCACGGTCCCGGAGCTCGGTACCATAAAGGCCGACCGCCCCCCGATAGCCATCCTGACCTCCAACCGGACCCGCGAGGTCCACGACGCCCTCAAGCGCCGCTGCCTGTACTTCTACATAGATCACCCGACGCTGGAGCGGGAGGTGGAGATAGTTCGCCTCAGGGTCCCCGGGGCCGACGAGGAGCTGGCCCGGCAGGTGGCGGGGGCCGTCAAGCATCTCCGGGAGCTGGATCTCTACAAACCACCCGGCGTGGCCGAGACGCTGGACTGGACCGAGGCGCTCGTAGCCCTCGGGGCCAAAGAGTTGGACGAAGACCTGATCGAGGCTACCCTAGGCTCGGTGGTCAAGTACCGCGAAGACCAGCAGCGGGCGCTCGGGGCGGCCATGAGCCTGCTCGCCGGGGGGTAGTGTTGGAGGCCGCGCCGCGGCAAACCGCGATGCTGGATGCGGCGGTCGCCTTCGGGCGGTTGTTGCGCCGGGCGGGTATCAACGCCGGAACCGACCGGGTGGTGGAGTTCGCCCGGGCGTTGGAGGAGTTGGACTTTACGCGCCGGGAGGACGTCTACTGGGCCGGCAGGATCACCTTGACTTCCCGCCCGGAAGACGCGGAGCTCTACGACAGGGCGTTCGAAGTCTTCTGGGAGGGCATGAGCCGTTCCAGGCCGTTTCGCCCGCCCAGGATGAGGCCTTCGGTATCCGTAGACGATTCCGTCCAGCCTCCCAAGAAAACCGTCGAGCGGGACCCGCAGGGCGAGGAGGCGGTCCGGCTGCGCTACAGCCCGGTGGACGTGCTGCGGGCAAAAGACTTCGCCCTCTATACCGCCGAGGAGTTCGACGAGCTGCACCGGTTGCTCGCGGACCTTAGCTTCTCCGGCGCCTTGCGGAAGAGCCGGAGGATGGAGTCCGCCCCGAGGGGCCGCCACGACCCTCGCCGGACGCTGCGCGGCGCCCTGCGGACCGGCGGCGAGCCCGTGCGCCACCGCTTCCGCCGGACCAAAGACCAGCCTCGGAAGGTGATCTTTCTCTGCGACATCTCGGGGTCTATGTCTTCTTACAGCCGGGTGCTGCTGCGCATGCTGCACGCGGGCGTCTCTTCCGGCGATTCGGTAGAGGCCTTCGTGCTGGGGACCAGGCTCACCCGCGTGACGCGGGAGCTTACGAGCCGCGACCCGGACCGGGCTTTCCAGGAAGCGGGCGGGGCGGTAAAGGACTGGTCCGGTGGCACCCGGCTCGGGGATACAATAAAGGAGTTCGTGGACCGTTGGGGACAGCGCGGGATGGCGCGAGGTTCGGTCGTAGTGATCCTCTCCGACGGCTGGGATCGGGGCGATGTAGAGGTTCTGGCGGAGCAGATGCGGCGTATAAAACGATTGGCCCACAAGGTCATCTGGGTAAACCCGCTAAAGGCTGCCCCGGGTTACCAGCCGCTCGCGAAGGGCATGGCCGCCGCGCTGCCCCACGTGGACGGCTTTCTCTCCGGCCACAATTTCGAGAGTCTGGAAGAACTGGCCCGGGCCGTAGCCGGGGCGGTCACGGATCGGCAAGGAGGCGCAACATGAACCCCGTCGTAGACAAAGTCGCCGAGTGGCGCGAGCAGGACAAACAGGCGGCGCTCGCCACCGTGGTAAAAGTCGAACGCTCCGGGCCGCTGGGACCCGGAACCTCGATGGCCGTCAGCGAGGATGGTCAGGTAGTCGGCTCGGTCAGCGGCGGCTGCGTCGAACCGGCCGTTTTCGAGGAGGCTATAGACGCCATCGAGACCGGCAAGCCCCGGCTGGTGACCTACGGCATCTCCGATGACGAGGCGTTTGGGGTGGGCCTCACCTGTGGCGGGATCATCCACATCTTCGTCGAGAAGGTGACCTGGTAATGGGTGAGATCCTGAGGCGCTGGCACGAGGCGCTGGCCGGGCAGTCACCGGTTGCGATGGCCACCGTGATCGAGGGTCCGGGCCTGGGAAGCAAACTGCTCGTAAGCCCCGAAAGCCACGAGGGCACGGCCGGCAACACCGACCTGGACAAGGCAATCGTCGAAGCCGCCCGCGGGTTGCTCGAAGGCGGACGAACCAGCACGGTCCACCTCGGGCCTACGGGCCAGCGCCGGATGGAAGACGTTGCGGTATTCATCCAGTCTTTCGCCCCGCCGCCCCGGATGTACGTTTTCGGGGCGATAGACTTCGCGGCCGCCGTGGCCCAGATCGGCAAGTTCATGGGCTACCGGGTTACGGTTTGTGACGCCCGGCCGGTCTTCGCCACCCGCGAGCGGTTCCCGAGCGCCGACGAGGTGGTGGTCGCCTGGCCGGACGAGTTCCTCAGGACGGCTGAGGTAGATAAACGCAGCGTGATCTGCGTCCTCACGCACGACCCCAAGTTCGATGTGCCCGTGCTAAAGGAGGCGCTAAAGACCGCCGCAGGCTACATCGGGGCCATGGGTAGCCGCCGGACCCACGACAACCGGACGGCGCGCCTGAAAGAAGAGGGTGTAGCCGACGAGGAGCTTTCCCGAATAGCGAGCCCCATCGGCCTCGACGTCGGGGCCCGAACCCCGGAAGAAACGGCGGTAGCTATCGCGGGTGAGATCGTAGCCCTGCACACCGGCCATTCCGGCGGGCGGCTCTCGGAGAGGAGCGGCCCGATCCACGCGCCGGAGCCCGGCGTCCGGGAGGGGAGCAGGTGAGCCTCCCGGCATGACCGGTGTCTCGGCCATCGTGTTGGCCGCCGGGGCCGGAACCCGGTTCGGGGGCGGCAAACTGCTCGCGCCGTTCGCGGGACGGACCCTGATCGGGGTTGCACTCGCCGGGCTGCGCGAAGCCCCGGTGGATGAGATAATCGTGGTAGCCGGGGAACAGGCGGAGGAGTTGCGGGGCGTGGGCGAATCTTACGGGGTCCGTGTGGTGGAAAACCCAGACTGGGAAGAAGGAATGTCTACCTCGGTGCGGGCTGGCCTGGCGGCGACGCAACCCGGCACCCGGGCGGCGGTCGTGTTGCTGGCGGACCAACCGCTCGTCGGCCCGGAGGCCGTCGCGCGGCTCGTTGCGGCCTTCGAGAATGGGTCGGACGTGGCGGTCGCCACCTACGACGGCGCGCCGCGCAACCCGGTAGTTCTGAGCCGGGAGGTGTGGCCGCTGCTGGAAGAAGAGCTATCCGGAGATGAGGGGGCGCGGGGGTTTATCAGGGGGCATCCGGAGTTGGTAACCCGGGTCCCGTGTGACGGGGTGGCGGACCCCGCCGATGTAGATACGGTCGAGGACCTCGATCGGCTGGAAGAGCGCGCGGCCCGTTGGGCTGCGCCCGAACAAAGGAGGAGCACATGAAGCTAGAGAACGAGTTCACGGTAAACACGCCCATAGATCGGGTATGGGACGCGATGCTGGACCTCGAAGAAGTTACGCCTTGCCTGCCCGGTGCCCAGCTAACAGAGCAACGCGGCGACGAGTACAAGGGAACCATGACGATCAAGATGGGTCCCGTAACACAGACCTACGACGGTACGGTCAGCATCGAAGACGCCGACGAGGAGAACCATCGGGCGACTATCAAGGCGGAGGGCAAGGACAAGCGCGGCCAGGGCGCGGCCTCGGCCACCATAACCTCCACATTGAGTGAAGAGGGCGGCGACAGCACCAAAGTCCACGTCGAGACCGACATGCACCTCTCGGGCCGGGTGGCCCAGTTCGGCCGCGGGGTCCACAAGGACGTGGCCTCGAAAGTTATGGGCCAGTTTGCCGACTGCCTGGAGCAGAAACTGTAGGGAGGATGTAAGGAGGAGCGATGAAGTTAGAGAACGAGTTTACCGTAAACGCACCGGTAGATGAGGCTTGGGAGGTTATGCTCGACCTCGAACGGGTGACGCCGTGTCTGCCGGGCGCCGCTCTGACCGAGCAACAGGGCGACGAGTACAGGGGCAAGATGACGGTCCGGCTGGGGCCCGTAAAGCAGGAGTACAACGGGACCGTTAGTTTCGAGGACACGGACGAAGACAACCACCGGGCGGTGCTCAAGGCCAGCGGCAAAGACCAGCGGGGACAGGGCACGGCGAACGCCACGATCACCTCGACCTTGAACGAAGAGGACGGCGGTACCAAGGTTCACGTCGAGACGGATATGCACCTCACCGGACGGGCGGCCCAGTTTGGCCGGGGCGTGCAGCAGGACGTGGCGAAGAAGCTCTTGACCCAGTTTGCCGAGTGCCTGGAAAAGGAGATCCTGGGCGAGAACGTCCAGGAGGAAGAGTCCGGACCGGAGGAAGAGTCCGAACCGGCCGCCGCGGGCGCGAACGGTTCGGCTGAAAGGAATGGATCCGGCGGGTCGGAGGAAACCGGAGAAGAGCCGCCGGTGCGGAAGATCCACCAAGAGAGCGAGGTCGAACCGCTGGACCTGGGCGCGGCGAGCTACGAGGCGGTAATGAAGCGGGTTACTCCGGTCGCCGTAGGAGCCGGGGTGTTGCTGGTGCTCTTCTGGTTGGTCCGGCGCCCGGGGGGGGCCCCGCGCGGGGACCCCCGAATAGGGGCGCCCCAACCGGGGGTCCCCGCCCCGCCATCCAAATAAACCCGTTTGTGAGTTGAGCCGGGGAAGA
>JBHJHC010000031.1:0-22585 GCA_050331175.1 Rubrobacteraceae bacterium
GCTTGTGATGTTGATGCCTGTCGTTGACTCCTTAATTATTTATTACTTCTTTCTCACCCCCTTGTTCTTCCGCCCCCTCGCGGACTCTTTTGTTGTGGGCGCGGGGCCCCGCTTCTCCGCCGTTCGGCCGAATGCCTGCGCTACTTCCGCCATTCGTTAGAGACGACCACCTCGACCTCGACCGGCACTTTTTTCAGGAGCTGCTCTCCGGCCCGGACCATTGCATCCTTCATGACGCCGGAGACTCTCCCGGAGATGTCCTCGGCGCACTCCACCACGAACTCGTCGTGGATGGAGTTTATGAGCCGGCCGTCCAGATCTTGCAACTCCTGGCGGATGTAGGCGAGGGCGAGCTTGGCTATGTCGGCGCTCGAATTGTGGACCACGATGCCGTTAGCGGCGAACCTTCCGGTCTCGCTGTTCACGATGTCGTACATCTCTACCCACTTATCTGTTACCTGGACGCGCTCGATCTTCTGGACCCTACCATAGGCGTCGGAGCCACCGGCCTTGCCCTTGCAGGGCGACGCAACAATGGTTTCGGCTTTTTCCTGCTTTGCCGGGTTCATAAACCCGACCTCGGAACAGAACAAGGGTACATCCTTTTTCATTACCCGGACGTTGACCCGGGTATCGTAGACTCCTACCCTGCTCCGGATGCCCAGCAGTAGCAGGGATTCCTGAACCTCTCTGGCCCACCCCAGATGCTTCTCACCACTGCCAAAGGTGAGCACCGGCCCGTCGGGGTGGACGGTGCCATCACCATCGAACAGCCCCCGCAGATATCCACAAAGAACGCTCCGGCTCCGCCAGGCCACATCCGGTACCCGTTCCTTTACGCCCATACTCTTCATCTGCAGGGCGAGGCTCTTGCAAGCGAGGGTAAGCTCGTGCAGCCCCTCTGGTTGGTGTTCCGTTACCCGCGTCCGATGCGTGACATGCCCGAGCCTCCGGGTCAGGGAGAGCAACCTGGGTAGCAGGACTTCCTCGTGCTCCGCTATCAGGAGCCTGATCTGGCGCCCGCTGACGGATCCATCCGAGGCGATACGTCCCAGCCACTCTCCCAACTCTTCGCGGGTCCCGATTTCGTTGAGATCGGCGGAATTGGCGTTCCATGACCTACCAGGCCCGCAGGTAGGTAGACGGAGATCCAACTCCCACTTCCCGATCCCACCAGCCAACACGACCCGATCCTGCGCCCGGATCTCCCCGGCGGGCTTCCACGCTTCGCCACCATTATTGTTGCGCACCAGGAACCTGTGGTCCGGGCTGCAATGGATACCATGCCCCCCTTTCAGCAATACCCGCACCAACCTTTTCTTTCCGCTGGGCACCACCAACGCCCGTGAGAAACGGCTCCCGTCCCACACCGAAACCGGGCGTCCGACCAGGGAGCGTATGGGCACGTAGCCCTCCGACCGCTCGAAAACCCGAACCTCGCCGCCCAGACAGCCCTGGATCGGATAGTTCATGGCTTCCCGCCGCATGGCGCCCCGGTCGTCCACTCCAGAGCCGGGACCGAACTTTCGGAGCCGGCCCGCCAGCGTCCGCAGGGTACGCTCCCTCGAAGCCTTGTTCGCCGTGCTCTGCAAGAAGCGCTGAACCTTGGGGTAGTTGGCGAAGTACTCGTCTATGAGCCGGCGGCCTCTCTCTTCGTCCGTGCCGAGCTGGGCCGAAAGGCTCTTCGCCCCGCGCCCGTACATGAGGCCGAAGTTGATCCTCTTGGCGTCCGAGCGTTGCTCCTTGCTGACCTCTTCCAACCCCACCCCGTACATCGTCGCCGCCGTCAGCCGGTGCAGGTCCTCTCCCTCCCGGAACGCCCGCACGAACTCCGGGTCCTCCGACACCTCCGCCAGTATCCGCAACTCTATCTGGGAGTAGTCGGCGATCACGAGCGTGTTATTTTGTTCCGCTACAAAACAACTACGGAACTCGTCTTCATGGGGTATCTGTTGCACGTTTGGGTTGGTGCAGGCGAGGCGTCCGGTAGGGACCCGGCACTGGAGGAAGTTGGCGTGGATTCTTCCGGTCTTCGGGTGGATATAGTTCGCGTAGGTTTCCAGGTAGGTGCCGAGTTTCTTCTGGAGTTCGCGGTAGCGGAGCAGGGCTTTGGCCGCGGGATGGTCCACTTTCAGGAGCGTCCAGACCTTCGTGTCGGGGAGTTCTATGCCGAGAGACCGGAAGGCGTCGGTGATCTGCTGCGGGCTGTTCAGGTTCAGGCGGGGGCCCAGGCCTTCGAGCGGCAGCATGCCGTCCGGTTCGGGGAAGCTGGCGTCGAGCTCTTCGGCGGCTTGGTCGCGGCGGGCCCGCACCGTTTCGGTCAGGGCCCGCCACTTCTCCACGTCCAGTTTAATGCCGGCCAGCTCCATCTCGGCCAGCGCGGCGACGGCCTCGAACTCGATATCGGAGACCAGCTTTAGCTTTTCGTCTTCGAGCGCCTGGGCTAGGCGTTCGCGGAGGGGGAGCAGGATCTCCGCGTCCCGGGCGGCGTATTCGATCTGGCGCCCGCTGAGCTCCCCGGACCAGTCCTCCTGCCGGACGGACTTGTCCACCTCTTCGTCCAGGTAGCGTTCCACCACGGCGTTCAGCGCGTAAGATGCTCCCTGTTCCCCGCCGTCCAGGAGTTGCGCCGCGAGCATCGTGTCGAAGATCGGGTGGAGCCGGATGCCGTGCTCCGCAAAGAGGAACTGGTAATCGAATTTGGCATTCTGGAGAACCTTCACCGGACCCTCTTCGAGTACCCCCGCGAGTGGCGAGAGGTCTTCTACCGCGAACGTGTCTATAACGAAAGTTTCGTTTGGGGTTGCGAGCTGGAGCAGGCGCATCCTGCCGTCGCGGGGGTTGAGGGCGGTCGTCTCCGTGTCGACCCCGATAGCTTCGGCGTTCTTCAGGGCCTCCGCTATCCTGGGGAGCTTCTCTTTGTCCTGGATCAGGCGGTGGTCTGATGTGCGGTCCGTCACGCCTCGATTCTAGCAGGATAACGCGCTTACACCCGGTCTTTACCCGTGGGGTACACTCTATGGAAATGGGTAACTCTTTCAAGATAGGCCGGGCATTCGGCATCGACGTAAAGGTTCACTGGACGTTCTTTCTGCTGCTGGCTTTCCTGGCCTACCTGAGCTATGCCAACACCCAGAGCGTGGTGAACGCCCTGGTCACGATGGGGATCGTGGTGGCGCTGTTCGTTTGCGTGGTACTGCACGAGTACGGGCACTCGCTAATGGCCCAGCGGCTCGGGGTCGAGGTTCAGGATATAACCCTGCTACCCATCGGCGGGCTGGCCCGGATGAAGTCCATGCCGGAGAGGCCCATGGACGAGGTCAAGGTAGCCATCGCGGGGCCGTTGGTGAACGTGGTACTCGCCCCGATCTTCGTCGCCCTGGCGTTCCTGTTCGGGTTCAACCTCTCCACGCTCGCCAACATCCTGCAGGCCCAGGCTTCCATCGGGAACGTGTTGTTGTATCTGGGGGCGATCAACGTATTCCTCGTGGTCTTCAACATGATCCCCGCCTTCCCGATGGACGGCGGCAGGATCCTGCGGGGCCTGCTCGCGACGCGGTTCGGCCCGGTCCGGGCCACGAACATCGCCGCCGCCATCGGGCAGTTCTTCGCGCTGTCTTTCTTCGTGTTCGGGCTGCTCTCGACCAACTTCCTCCTGGCCCTGATCGCGGTCTTCATCTTCTTCGGCGCCAACGGCGAGCAGCAGATGGTCCGCCAGAGGGAGACGATGCGGGGCCTGGACGTCTCGGACGTGATGGGGACCAAGCGCCGCACGGAGACCGTTACCCCGTACCACAACTTCGGGCAGGTGCTGGACGCGGTGATCCACGGCTACCAGGAAGACTTTCCCGTGGTGGACGAAGAAGGGAACCTGGTCGGCATGATCACGCGCAACGAGATCATGGCCGCCGCCCACTCCCCGGACAAGTTCTCCAGCGTCCGGGACCTGATGAAGACGGAGTTTCCGACCATCTCCCCCGACGCCGACCTCTTCAAGGACGGCCATCGTATGCTCCAGGAGAGCAACCTCCGCGCGATACCCGTGGTAAAAGAGGGCAACCTGGTCGGTATGCTCACCATCGACGACATCGGCCAGGCGAGCCTCTTGCGAGACCTCCGCAAGCAGCAGTACTAGGAGGACCTTCTGCGCGTAGCGTCCCTGCTCCCGAGCGCCACCGAGATGGTCCACTTCGCCGGGGCCGGCGCCTCTCTGGTCGGCGTAACCCACGAGTGCGACTACCCGCCCGGCGTCGAGAACCTGCCGCACCTCACGAGCTCCCTCATAGACGGGGAGAACATGAGCAGCGCCGAGATTGACGCCGCCGTCGGCCGGCACCTGACCGACGAAGACAGCATCTACAGCCTCGACACGGAGCTGTTGGAAGACCTGGCCCCGGATCTCATCGTCACGCAGGGCCTCTGTGAGGTCTGCTCCGTCTCCCTGAACCTGGTCGAGCGCGTGGCCGCCGGGTTGAAGATAGAACCGGAGGTGTTCTCGACGGACCCAACCTCGATCCGCGAGGTCTTCGACGATACCGTCGAGGTAGGGAAGCTGGTCGGAAACGGCGAAGAGACCCGCCGGAAAGTCTCCGGGCTGGAAGAGAGGCTCGGCCGGATAGAGCAAACCGTCTCCGGCCTGGAACGTCCCAGGGTCGGGTGTATCGAGTGGCTGGACCCGCCGTTCTCGGCCGGCCATTGGGTCCCGGAGATGGTGCGCCTGGCGGGTGGTGAAGAGCTGTTTGCCGCTGCCGGTGAACGTTCCGGGCGGCTCTCCTGGGAGGAGATCTTCGAGGCCGACCCCGACGTGCTGGTGATGATGCCCTGCGGCTTCGACGCGGACCGCGCCATCCAAGAAGCCCGGCACCTGCCGGCGCTCGACGGGTGGACGGAGCTTGCGGCGGTAAGAAAGGAACAGGTGTGGGCGGTGGACGCCAACTCGTACTTCAGCCGCCCGGCGCCCCGGCTCGTGGAAGGAGTAGAGATCCTGGCCCGCATCCTCCACCCCGAGAGTTTTCCAGAACCCGCAAAAGCTATCCGGTTCTCTCCAGCCCGCCCCGGCCTGCGCGCCAAATAGACGACCTCGCCCCCGACCGGTGCGCGGGGCGTAGCGGCGGTGCCCTCGTTTGGGTGTTCTATCTTGCATTCTCATAAGGATGTTCCGTCGTGCAATGCTTTGTGAGATAATGAGCAGCGCTGTAGGCGGCTTCAGAGATCCAGGGGACCTTGCCATACCCGGGGAGGCAGTAGCAGGGACGGGAACGTGAGTCGCCGTTGACTCGTAGATCGCAGGAGGAGAGCCGTTGAGAACGTCAGGTGTGGCAAGCTCGGGCGGGCGCGTGCCGTCCGGCAGGCTAGTGGGGTGGCTGGTAGCGGGAGTTCTAGGGGTAGCCCTGGTGGTGTTGGCAGCCGGTCCGGCGCGGGCAGCGGATTTTGCCGTGACCAGCACCGACGACTCCGGGAGCGGGTCACTAAGGGCGGCGATAAATGAGGCCAACGGCAACGATGAAAGCGACACGATAACGTTCGACCTGCCGTCCAACAGCACGATAGTACTTACGAGCGGAAGCCTCATCATAGAGAACGACGTGGCAGGGTTGGACGTTACGATAGAGGGACCGGGGCCGGATCAGCTGAGTGTAGACGGCAACGACAGCTTCGGGGTGTTCACGATCCGCAGTGCGGAGGCAAACATAAGTGGGCTGAGGATCACCGGAGGATCCACGGATACTGGCGGCGGCATATTCAACGATCGAGGCACGCTGAGGCTAAACAATTCCACGGTAGAAGGCAATACTGCTGCGGGAGGGGGCGGCATCGGCAATACGGGCACGATGACGGTCAACAACTGCACCGTAGACGGTAATGCTGCAGTTATCCTTGGGGGCGGCATCGCAAACCTGGAAGGCAAGCTAACTCTCAACAAGTCTACCGTAAGCAACAATACTGCTTTTAGCAACGGTGGCGGCATCTACTCTTTCACGACTGAGGTAACCAACCTGGACCCCGAGCCATCGGAGAAGACCATCATAACCAACTCCACCGTCTCCGGTAACTCTACTAACAGCCAGGGCGGGGGAGTCTCCAACTTCCGGGGCCTGACGATCATCGAGTACACCACCATCACCGACAACACCGCTCCCGAATTTAACGGCAGCGGGGTGCAAACCTCCGGGGATTCATCTACCCGCACGGAGGTAGGCTCCTCGATCATAGCCGCCAACACCAGTTCCGACGTCGATTACCGGGATTTCCCGCCACAAAATCCCTTCTTCTCTTTGGGCTACAACGTGATAGGTGATGGCGAGGGAGAGGATGCCTTCGACGGGCCAAACGACATTACCGGGGTGGATGACCCGGGTCTGGGACCGCTGGCAAACAACGGAGGACCGACCCAGACCCACGCCCTCCAATCCGGCAGCCCCGCCCTGAATCGGGTGGCACAGGGCGAGTGCCCGCCCCCGAACACCGACCAGCGGGGAGTGAGCCGGCCACAGGGACCCCGCTGCGACTCAGGCTCCTTCGAGAAAGAGGTCTCCCCTCCACCTCCACCAGCCGACAAAGCAAACCTCTCGCTGAGCAAGAAAGCCAGCAAGGGACGTCCCACCGTAGGAGCCAAGCTCACCTACACCCTGCGAGTAAAGAACAACGGCCCAGATAGGGCAACAAGGGTGAAGATAGTGGATACCCTCCCAAGAGGCGTGAAGGTACTCTCTACCTCAAAGGGCTGCAGGAAGCTCTCGGCCAGGACGGTGAGATGCAACATCGCAAGGCTTGCCGATGATCGGAGCGTAGCCAAGAAGATAGTGGTGAAGGTAAACAGGTCTGGCAAGCTGGTAAACAAGGCCCGGGCAAGCTCCTCTGTCAGGGACCCCAACGGCAGGAACAACCGCGCCCGGGCGGTAGTGCGGGCGAAGGCCAAGGCGGCACCGAGGTTCAAGCAGATAAGCTGTAGGGTGAAGGACCCGACCGTGAGGCTGATCCAGGGCAAGCAGGTAGTGGTGGCAGATAGGAAGCCCGGGGCGAACACGGCGTGTGTGATCCAGGGCAACCAGCTGGCGCTGGCCCGGGCACTGAAGAACCAGAACCTGGGACTGGTAAGGCAGGGAGGCAAGCAGGTAAGGGCTGCCAAGGGCAAGGTTGTGAAGAGTGGAGCCCGGAAGGTAGTTGTGAGGGTGCCCAGAGACTTCTAGAGAACAGGCTTCCAAGAAATAGCGTTTGGCGAACGGAAGCAGACAACAGCCCGGAGAGTAGTACCTGGACACCTGGTGTCCTCCCGGTTCTCGAGCGGAGGCGTAAACATATAGGCATATAGGCCTGGAAGCTGGCGCCTGAGGTATAGGCTAGACTCTTGGGCTAATGCAGGCACTGGTAAGAGAGATCGAAGTCCGGGTTCGCCGGGCGGGCACCGACCCGATCTGGGGCTACAACCATTGCCGACGGGTGTACGCGCTGGCGCGGGAACTGGCACGGTTGGAGCGTCTTTCCTACGATCCGGATCTGCTATACATAGCCGCCCTGCTGCACGACGTGGGGTTGTACAAGGCTTACTCTCACAGGAAGGAGCCGGATCACGCCCGGCGCTCGGCGGCGGTTGCCGGGCAGCTCTTGCGCGACGGAAACCTCCCGCCGGAGAGCATCAGGATAGTCCTCGACGCTATCGAGCAACATCCGCCCGGGGCTTTTACCGGCGCCTCGGTCGAAGCGGCGCTACTCAAGGACGCCGTCGCGCTCGATTACCTGGGGGCCGTAGGGATATCCCGCGTGCTGGCGATGGTCGGGACCGAAGAGGACGTGCCGGACCTGCCGGCGGCGATCCGCCACGCCGAAAGCCTGCACCAGGGCATGCCGGAGTTCCTGATATTCGGGAGCAGCAAGTACGTGGCCCGCGATCGGGCGCGGGAGAAAGAACACTTTATGGAAGACTTGCGCGCCGCCACGACGGATCTGAAACTGCTCTAGAAGCCCAGGTCTTCAGCCAGCGGCAAGGAAACTTCTACGGACCGTTCTCGCTCCTCGTGCGGGGCGGACCCTCCGGATCTAACGCCTCCCGCGAGATAACATGGTAGATCGCTTCCCGGCCGTTTATGCGTGTGGACCGATCAAAGGCCATTCCGAGCTTCTCGATCACGCGTAAAGAGCCCTTGTTGGGCGGGTCCGCTCCCGCATAGACTCGCTCGAAACCACACTCCTCGAAGCCGAACCTGAGTAGCGCTTCCGCAGCCTCGGTAGCCAGGCCCCGGCCCCAGTAGGGCGGCGCGATGCCGTAGAGCAGCTCGATCTCCCCTGGCGGCTCGCCGAAGAAGCGAAGGCCGCAGAAGCCGATAGGGGATAGGCTCCCTTCCTCCGCGGTTAGCACCACCCAGTATCCGAACCCGTGGCTCCCGAAGCACTCGATGCTGCTCTGTACGGCGGAAGCGGCCTGATCCCGCGCTATTTCCACGTCATCCCAGAGGAACTTCCGTACCTGAGGGTCCGTCCACAGGCGGTGCAGGGCGTCCACGTCGGCCATCGTGCAGGGCCGGAGCCTGAGACGGGGCGTCTCGATCTCGAAGCTGGTTGCCGTCACCTCCGGGCGCCTCCCCGGCCACCGGGCTTGATGTTCTGGTTCATGCGGAAGAAGTTGGTGGGATCATACTTCGTCTTTACCCGGACGAGCCGGTCGTAGTTCTCGCCGTAGGCGCTCTGGATCCCTGCTGCATCCTCGTCCTGGCCGAGGAAGTTAGGGAAGGCTTTACCGGCGAGGTGCGGCTGCAGCGCCCCGTAGAGGTCCCGCGCCCAGCGAATGTGCCGGTCTGATTCGGCAGGCTCGGTCCAGCTCGCGAAGACGAGCAGGTTGTAGGATGGTTCCCGGTGCCGGTACGCGGTCTCGTGGACACCGACCCGGCTGTAGGCGCCGTGGAAGTGCTGGAGAAAGACCATCGAGTATGGCGAGGCCATCGTCGAGCCGTACTCCGCGATGACGTCTAGCGCCTCGTCGCCGGGTTCGCGGAGCAGGCTCGACTTCCAGTAGTTGTGGCGGCCGGGTGGAAGGGCTTCGTCGAACATCGCCTGAAACGTAGTGTAGGGCTTCGGCCCGATCATGTCGGCAACCGGGGGGCCGAATTTCCTGACCGGCTCGATGACGCGCTCCCCCTCCGAGATGTCCCCGGCGTAGCAGACGACGATGGCTACCAGGCGGTTCCCATCCGGGTCCGTGAGGAAACCGGCCTCGACGGTCAATTTGTCCGGCGCGTCCGCTGTGAACTCACGATAGAAGCGTAGTACCTCGGGTGCGCGCTCTGCCGGATGGAAGACCGGCCCCGCGAGCACCTGGTCGAGCCGGTGGAGCCGGTATTCGAACGAGGTAACGACGCCGAAGTTGCCGCCTCCGCCACGCAGCGCCCAGAACAGGTCGGGGTTCTCGTCCTCGTCAGCCCGCAATAAACGTCCATCTGCGGTTACGAGGTCGGCCGAGATCAGGTTGTCGCAGGCCAGGCCGTGCTTGCCCTGTAACCAGCCGTAGCCCCCTCCGAGGGTGTAGCCGGCGATGCCCGTGCTCCCTACCAGCCCGCCGGTGGTCGCCAGGCCGAACGCCTGGGTTTCGCGATCAAACTCGGACCAGACGACGCCCGGCGCGGCGCGGGCCGTCATCGCGGCGAGGTCCACCCGGATACCCTTCATCGGCGAGAGGTCTATCATCAGGCCGTCGTCGCAGACCGCGCTGCCAGCGACGTTGTGTCCACCACCGCGAACTGAGACGAGCAGGTCGTGCTCCCGGGCGAAGTTCACGGCGGAGATCACGTCCGATACACCGGCGCAGCGGGCGACCAGTGCCGGTCGGCGGTCGATCATGGCGTTCCAGATTTCACGAACCCCGTCGTAGGCTTCGTCGCCGGGCCGGATAAGTTCGCCCCCCAGACCCGAGGCAAACCTCTCGACAGCCGACTCGCCGAGTGCAGATTCCGCCCCCGAGGTCGTGGTGATCGGCAGCGCCACCATGAGCCACTCTCCTCTCTTTGCTCTTCAAGATTCTTGTCGTTCAAAGGTAACGCGAGGTCCGGGGACCTTCTATAGCAGAGATCTGCCATTTTTCTGAGGAATACCGGCCGAAGATCACCCGAATGGGGGAGGCTTTACGCTGCGTTTTGCGCTATCGTTTATGTGCTACAGATTCTAGAAACTATGGTCACGAACGTCTCGGTCAAACACGAACGGGTTCTCGGAGAGGTCCAGCGTCTGTGCTCCGAGAACCTCGGCGGACCAGAGCTGCTGTACGGGATAGCTGAAAGCTTGCGGCGTGCGATACTATTCGACGCGTACGTGGCCTCCACGATGGACCCGGCTACCGGACTCATTACGCACCTCGTCGCCGAGGGTTTGGATCTGGAGCGCGGGACGGAGGATATCTCGCTCGACCAGGTCTACTTCGAGGAAGACCTCGACCAGCTTTCTTCCATGCTTCGCGAGCGCCGGTCGGTGCAACTGCTCTCCGAGACAACCGGCGGAAACCTGGAACGCAGCTTGAGGTACCGCGATTTCTTGAAGCCCCTGGGTTTTCGCCACGAGTTGGGTGGCGCCTTTATAGACGGGGGGCTCTGGGGTGGTATCGACCTGATCCGCGAAGCAGGAACACCGGACTTCACCAGGCAGGAGGTGAGGCTTCTCGGCACACTCGCCCCGCACGTAGGCCCGGCCCTGAAAACCGCCACCCTACGATCCGGGGCCTCCACTACCCCGGTAACGGACTACACACCTGGGGTTCTGACCCTGGACCGGGGCGGCCGCGTGCTCTCACACAACCTGCCGGCGCGCAGGCTCCTTTCCGAACTCGACGAAAGGGACCCTTTTTCAGAGGACAACCTGCCCGTGGTGGTCAGGATGGTAGCCAGCGCCGTTCGGCTGTCTTCGGACCCGGAGTCCGGCCGGGGTCCGGATCTCGTGCCGAAGGTGCGCGTCCGGGCAACCTCGGGCCACTGGTTCACGCTCCACGGCTCGCCTACGGAGTTCACTTCCGGACGCCCAGCCGAAACGGTGATCGTTATAGAGCATTCCAGGCCGCAGGAAATTGCCCGGCTCAACTCCGCCGCATACGGCCTCACGTCCCGCGAGAAAGAGATCACCGGTCTCGTCGCGCAAGGTTTCTCCACCCGGCAGATCTCGGGCAACCTATTCATCTCCGAGTACACCGTCCAGCGGCACCTGCAGAACACTTTCGAAAAGGTAGGGGTCAGGAGCCGCGGAGAGCTACTCAAGAGTCTCTTCTCAACCATCTAACCCCGGTAAGCATGCGAAGAGCCTGCAATCTGGAGGGATTGTACACAATAAAGACACATGCTACTATGTGTCACCTCGTGACCGGGAATCGAGAGGCCGTTACCGATTTCGTACAAGATGGTATGCCAGATATTCGGGAAACAGAGTGGCAGTTTGAGGACCTCGACGTAGGGGCTGTCGGCCGGTGGATAGAGGACGATACTCCTTTGACGAGCCTCTTTGCGACCGCTGGGGGGACGCGCGAGATCTCCGACGTCTACCCGGAAACTGACGACTGGCGCATTCACCGGTCCGGATACGCGCCGCGAATACGCCGCACCAAAGGCAAGAAACCGGAGGCCACAATGGCGTCGGTGGTTTCGGAGAACGGAACATCGGGACTCCGGAGCCGGCGGGAACTCTCCGGGCCCCTTGATGCGGTGGAACCGCGATCGCTAGAGAGTTCTTCCGGGCCGTTCGTCGAGCGGCTGCGCAACGAATGCGGGCTCTCCCCGGCCGCCTCCAAATACGAAGCAGGGCTCTTTGCCCGGGGTCTCACGCCTCCGGAGCTTCCGGAGTTAAGGCCCACCGATTTAAACGAAAAGCTCTCTACCGGGGAGTTGCACGACGTGCGGGTCGCGGCCCGCCGGACGCGGGCCGCCGGGAAGATCTTCGAGAGTGCCGTGCCGGCACGAACCCAGAGGTTCCGGGACGAGTTCGCGTGGGTAGCAGAGGCGCTCGTTGGAAAAGATTGAGGAGGTTTATGGAGAAGGTTCCGCCTAGTGACGCGTACCGGGTAGCCTGAACGATGGATATCTATCTTGTCCGGCACGCCGTCGCCCACAAACGAGATTTCGAGAGTTGGCCCAACGACGCCGAGCGACCTCTAACACCGGAAGGGGAGAGAAACTTCCGTCCGGCAGCCCACGGCCTGGAAGTCCTGGCGCCCGAGATCGAGGTGCTTCTGAGTAGCCCGTACGCCCGGGCGTGGAGGACGGCGGAGATCCTGGACGAAGAGACTTCGTGGCCCGCCCCCGGCGTATTCCCTGCTCTGGAGCCCGACATAATGCCGCATAAGGTAGCTGCCGCGCTCGCGACCTACTCACAGGCAGAGACCATAGCCCTTGTCGGTCATCGGCCATCCCTGCACGAGCTAGCAGCTTACCTGCTCTGTGAGAGGGCGGATGCGCTAAACATCGGATTAAAAAAAGGTGGCGCCGCCTGCATCCGGTTCCAAGATGCGCCGGAGCCTGGTTCGGGCAAGCTTCGCTGGTTGCTCACGCCGCAGATACTCCGTGCCGTGGGATGCGCATAGCCCGGGGCGATTCTTAAAGTAGCCGCGAGACGGGGGCAGTATTGCATTCCTTGGTGGAGCCGAGGGGATTCGAACCCCTGACCTCCGCCGTGCAAAGGCGGCGCTCTCCCAACTGAGCTACGGCCCCGGTGTGTATCAGGGTATTCTACCGCGTACCAGCCCGGTTGCAGTACTTTTGGAGCTGACGATCCTTGCTCAAGATGAGGTTTCTGAGCCCGGATAGGACTTTTCGGGACGGGCGTAGAAGGCGCAAGTTTTTGGCGATGATGAAGTTCGTCTCTGCTTTTTCTGCAGGGTGGTCAAGCTCTCCCGAGGCACTTCGCGCGATTCATCCATTCCTCCTGTGTGGTGTCCGCTATCGTATTCTTCACGCCCGAGATGAGGACGCCGAAATCCTCGTTTCTCACGCTGGGAGGAATAAGGATCACACCGGGGTGCGGACGGTCCTCGCCGGCCCACTCTCTTAGCAGCGGCTCGGAGTCTCTTACGTTGGCGGTTACCAACACGCGGCTTTCGGTGGCGGCGAGTTCTAAGACCTCCGGGTCGGAGAGTCCTTCGAGCTCTATCTCGGAGTCCAGCGCTCGCACATCGTGTCCATCTTCGGTGAGGGCCTTGCCCACCGTCCGGCCGGAGACGGGGGCGTGGAGCAGAATCTTCGCCCGATACCGCAGAGCGCCTGAGGCCGCACTCTAGTTGCGTGCAGGCGGAGGCGGCAAGATGGATGGGTAGAGTTCGTGCCATTCCTCCGGCGTGCGGGCGTTCTCTTCGAGCGCTTCGTCTATTTCGCGTGGGTACGCTTTGTAATAAGAGAGTGCTAAGTCTAGCTGGCGTTCGGAGACGCTGTGCTCGCCGAGGAGTCTCTCTCTACCTTTGCCTTCGTGGAGTTCTACGATCTCCCAGACATCTAGCGCCGTGCCGATCACCCACGCCCGTCTCGAATGCTCGGCTCCCCGAAAACCGATGCCAGGGAAACGTCGGGTACGGATTGACTCCTCCGCCAGGACTTCCAGCAAGGCGCTCTTGGGCAGCTTCGTTCGGCGGTTCTCACGATCCAACCATCCCCCCACCTCATCGGAGAGCCTTATGGTAAACGGTTTGGATTTGGGCATCATCAACCTCCGTACTGCGTTACGGTATTCATCGTAATACAGAGCTTACGGAGCGGTACAGGCAAGCTCCTACCGTCCGGCTCAGCCCATCAGCACTGGCTTTTCTCGCCAGAGCCGAGGCGAACTCGCTCGCGTCCCGGGTCGAACGAATCTGGTCGCGGTTCCGGGTAGCCGCCGGCGGTGCTAGGGTTTCTCTTCCTCGAAGAGCTTGGAGGTGTCTGGGCGGGCGAACAGGTCCAGGGTCCAGTCGGCGAGCACCTGGGCGCGGTTCAGGTTGTAACCAAGCTCCAGGAGGTAGACTCCCTTCCAAATCGCCGCCCCTAGCCAGCCGTTGAGCTTGATCCCCAGGATGTCTACCAGGGCACTCTCCGGTCCCAGATCGACGAGTTGGCCCAGCGGCTTGTATTGGAACTCGGTAGGGGATTTGCCCAGGACCTCCGCCGCGATGTTGCGGGCTGCGACCGCCCCCTGTTGCTCCGCGGTCTGGGCGAGGGCTGGAAGGGGAGGACCATCGTACTCCAGGTGGGTACAGTCACCCACGGAGTAGACGCCGGGGCGATCCTTCACCCTCAGAAACTCGTCTATGAGGATGCGGCCGCGCCGGTCCTTAGGTAAGTCCAGGTTTCCGACCAGGGGAGGAGGTTCTATGCCGGCGGCCCAAATGGTGGTGTGGGCCGGGATCTCGGTCCCATCAGAGAGCGTCACGCCGTCCTTCCGGACCTCGCTGACCTTGACGCTGGTGAGCACCTCGACCTTCTGGGCACCGAGCCTGCGGGAGGCGGCGTTGGCCAGCGCGGGATCCAGCCCCTTCAGGATGTGCTCGGGAGAGTTCACCAGCACCATCCGCACCCGCCCGAAGTCCACGTTCGGGTAATCCTTTTCGAGTACCTCGAAGACGAGGTCGTGGGCGTCGGCCATCGCCTCTACGCCCGTGGCCCCACCGCCGACGACGACGAACGTGAGCAGGCCGTCCTCGAACTCACCCTTCAGCCGCTCGGCCTCTTCGAAGCGGTCGATTATCCTGTTCCGCACCATCAGGGCGTCTTTGAGGCCTTTGAGATCCATGGCATGCTCTTCCGCCCCGGGGGTCCCGAAAAAGGTCGTCCGGCTGCCGGGAGCGAGCACGAGATAGTCGTAGGGGAACGAACCCTCGCTGGTGTGAACCTCTCCGGCTTCGAAGTCTGCCCCCGTCATCTCCGCCTGGTAGAACTCCGCCCCCAAAGGCTGGGTGATGCGCCGGATAGAGTGCGCCGCGTGGCGCACCTCGATGTCACCGGAGATCGCCGACGGAACCATCGGCCAGAACGTCGTGTAGTTGGAGCTGTCCATCACGGCCACACCAACTTCCCGGCCGCCGCCGAATTCTGCTACCAGATCTCCTAGCGCGGCCAGGCCGCCGAACCCGCCGCCCACGATGAGCACCTTGGTCGGAGCCTCCGGATAGCCCACCCCAAGCGGCTCCGGCTTGCTGTACCGCCGGTACGCGCCGAAGGCGACGCCCGCAGCCGCCGCTAATGCGAGTTTACCTTTCACAACGTTCCTCCCTTTCCATCGACCATTCTGCAGCCCACACTGTTCGCCCGAGGACCGCCGATAGCGGTACGGGCCACCAGTGGCCCGCGATCTCCCGAGAGCTTTGCTACCCGGTCCATATCCCGCAGACACCGCTCCCTACGCTGGCGTACCAGTCATTCCAGTCTATTCACCAGGATAGACTGGATAGGGGACATTGTCGCAAAAATGATCCCGGCAATCGAGGGAAATATCCGCCGGTGGATTATTCCGTAGAGCGGCGGGAGTGGGGGGCGCGTTCTCGGGACGACGTTACACGCCCGGAGAACGGCCCGCCCAGGCCCGGCGCCGGTACCTCGTTACTGGGAGGAGGCAAACAGTATGGCCGCGCCAATTACCACGATAAGGAACAACCCTACGAGCAGTGCTACCGCAGCGGGGATCAGGACCACCAGCGCAGCCTTGCCCGTCGACGTCTCGTGAACTTCCCGAACCCCGACGATGGACAGGGCCACGGAAGCCACCAGGGCCACCAGCGGTCCCAGTACCGGAACCCAGCCCACTAGCTGCGCGGCGTTCGCGTAGGAGACTACCCGGAACGTTGCCTCGAACCCGGTATCGGACGGCTGGATCACCAGGGCGACCAGCAGATGTAGAATGCCGGCGCCAACAAACAACGCTATCGCAGAGATGATCGGCGTGAAAAACATAGAAGCCACGAAGCCCCCGATTGCTCCCCCGACGCCCCCGTCCCCGATACCCACGCCGGCGTAGAGCACCCCCAAAAAACCACCGATTGCCGCCGAGATCAGGGTACACACCAGGGCGAAGACCAGGGGATTAACGAAGTCTCCCCGCCGGGCTATGCCCCGGAAAAAGGCGGCAGGCTGGGTAACCAGCTGCCTTACTGCGTCCACGAAGCTCCGTACGGGGTCCGTGTAGGTAAACTCCGCTGCTGCGGAACCGAGGGAAGCCCCACCCGGATCCTCCCTGGGCTGCCCTTCTGCCACGCCGTAATTCTGTTGCTCGGACTCCATACCAACTCCTTCTCTACGCTCTTTAGCCTACCCGTTGAGCTTATTGCGAGACCCGGCTCCTGCCATCGGTCCGGGGGAGTAATTCGGGTAGTCCCCCGGACCCAACCTCCTCCAGCCCCGATAAAGCCGGCGCCCACTTTTCGATGCACGGGCGCGAAAGTAAGAGGTACAATGAGCTGGTATACAAACGCGGATCAGAAGGTGGGACAGATGGCTCTCTACGAATACAAGTGTGCCGAGTGTGAAGAGCGGTTCGACGTGATGCGTCCGATGAGCGAGTCCGACGCTCCCGCCGAGTGTCCGGAGTGCGGCTCGAATGAATCGCAGCGGGTGATCTCCAATTTCGCCTCCATTACCCCCGGCGCATCCGCCGTCTCCAGCAATCCTATGATGGACGCCCGCATGGCCAGCGGAAACGTATCCGGTGGCGGATGCTGCGGTGGAGGTTGTGGCTGCGGCTAGAGAGAGTGCCCGAAGAAGTACCCGAACTCGTCCAGAGAGGAATAGAAGAGTTTAACCGGGGCGAGTTCTTCGAGTGCCACGAGTACCTCGAAGAAGCCTGGATGCAGGAGTCCAGGCGGGTACGCTTTCTCTACCAGGGTATCCTTCAAGTCGGTGTCGGCTTCTATCACCAGCAGAACGGCAACTGGCGCGGGGCCACGGGACTCCTGCGCAAAGGCAGCGTTCGGCTCAAGGAATTCGAACCCGAAACCCTCGGAATAGACGTGGTGAAGCTCGTCCGAAAGTGCGAGGGATGCCTGAAAGAATTGGAAGATCTGGGGCGCGAGCGGGTGGGGGAATTCGACCCGTCGAAAATACCGAAAGTAGAGTGGGCCCGGAAAAAACTCGACGGCTGAAGGGCTGATCAGCCAAGAGTGGCCCGCCCGGACTCGAGCCAGGGACCCCTTCGTTATCAGGGAAGGAACAGCCGCCGTAACCACGCCGCCCTGGAAGAGGTCCGGTTTCTTTCGCTGTGGTGGGTAGATTCTCGGTTTAGTGAAACCACGCAACACCCGGAAGATGGCCCCGTAAGGGACAGGATCCCCCACGCCGTTCTCGACGAGGAGGCGCCGGCATATTCCTCTTCGGTATGATGTTCTCGCAACGATGATGCGAGAAACAAGAGGAAGAAGTAGGAAATGGAGATCCGCGAACGTTAGTATACTTGAACCAACGTAGTAACCGCCTATTGATCTATGTCCACACCGATTCTAACCACTAAACTCTACGTCTCTCCACCCCGTCCCCATGCCGTACTCCGCACCCGCTTGACCGAGCGGCTCGACGAGGGTCTGCACCGCAAGCTGACCCTCGTCTCCGCCCCTGCCGGATTCGGCAAAACCACACTACTCAGCGAATGGCTATCCGGTTCCCAAAGGTCGGCCGCCTGGCTGTCGCTAGACGAAGGGGATAACGACCCCATACGCTTCCTAACCTACCTCGTCGCTACTTTGCAGACGGTTGCACCGAATGTAGGAGAAGGGACGTTGGGTGTGCTCCAGTCCCCTCAGCCACCGCCAACAGAGTCGGTTCTGACGGCTCTGATCAACGAGATCGCCGCCATCCCGGAGGATTTCGTTTTCGTCTTCGACGACTACCACGTCATCGGCAACGAAGCGGTTGACGACGCCCTCATCTTCATCATCGAGCACCTACCATCTCAGATGCATCTCGTTGTCGCTACCCGGGAGGACCCACAGCTACCCCTGGCCCGGCTGCGCGCCAGAGGGCAGTTGACCGAGCTGCGCGCCGCCGACTTGCGTTTCACGCCCGAGGAAGCCGCCGAGTTCCTCGAAGGGGTGATGGGTCTGGACCTCTCGGCGCAAGACATAGGCGCCCTTGAGGACCGTACGGAAGGTTGGATCGCCGGTCTGCAGATGGCGGCGCTCTCTATGCAGGGGCGAGAAGATATTGGCGGCTTCATCGAATCTTTCACCGGCAGCCACCGTTTCGTGCTGGACTATCTGATCGAGGAGGTTCTACAACAACAGTCCGACCGCGTCCGCAGCTTCTTGCTACAGACTTCCGTTCTCGACCGGTTGAGCGGTTCGTTGTGCGACGCCGTCACCGGGCAGGAGGACGGCAGAGAGATGCTGGAGGCCCTGGAGCGTAGCAACCTGTTTGTCGTTCCTTTGGATGACGAGCGCCAGTGGTATCGCTACCATCACCTCTTTGCCGATGTTCTCCGGGCCCGCCTGATGGAGGAGCGGCCTGACCGGGGTTCCACCCTGCATCTGCGGGCGAGCGAGTGGTACGAGCAGAACGGTCTACGCGCCGAGGCGATTCACCACGCTTTCGCTGCTGAGGACTTCGAGTGGGCGGCGAGCCTGATCGAGCTGGCGTGGCCGGACATGCGCAAGAGTAGACGGGAAGCTACGCTGCTCGGCTGGATGAAGAATCTCCCGGATGAGGTGATCCACGACAGGCCAGTGCTCAGCGTCGGGTACGCGTTCGCTTTGTTGGATGGTGGCGAGCTGGAGGCGGCCGAAGCCCGGCTGCGCGATGCTGAACGGTGGCTGGACACGGTGGCTAAGACAGATAAAGGAACGGAAGCTCCGTCCGCCGGGATGATCGTGGTGGACGAAGAGCAGTTTCGGTCTATACGGGGATCTATAGCAAACGCCCGGGCTTATCTTGCCCAGGCTTCGGGCGATGTGCCGGGCACCGTAATGTACGCCCAGCGGGCGCTGGATCTCTTGCCGGAGGACGCCCTTTACGAGCGTGGAACTGCGGCTGCATTTCTGGGGCTCTCATACTGGGCGAGTGGAGATCTGGAGGCCGCCCACCGGACCTTTGCCGATGGCCTGGCGACCCTGCAAAAGGGTGGCGGCATACTTTTCGAGACTGCTGGCGTACCCGTACTGGCCGTAATGAGGGTCGCGCAGGGTCGTCTCAATGAGGCAATGCATACATACGAGCAGTCATTGCAGTTTGTGATGGGGCAGGACGAGTCTGTGCCTTGGATAACGGTGTTCCTGCATCTGGGGTTGGGCGAGCTACATCTTGAGCGAGGCGATCTGGCAGCCGCAAGAGAGCACCTACAAAGAAGCGAGGAGATAGGCGAGCAAGCCTCGCTACAGCTACATTTTTGGCGGCATCGTCTGTGTATTGCCCGGGCTCGAATAAAGGAAGCCCAGGAAGACCTGGATGGCGCGCTCGACCTGCTCGACGAGGCGGAGCGGCTGTACCCCAGGAACCCCCTACCAGATGTGCGTCCCATAGCAGCTTTGAAGGTGCGGTTATGGATCGCCCAGGGCAGACTGGACGAAGCTCAGGGATGGGTACAAGATCGAGGTCTTTCTCCCCATGATGACCTCAGCTACATGCGCGAATTTGAGCACATTACCCTGTCGCGGGTGCTCATCGCCCAGTACAAGAGCGAACGGGTAGAACATCCTATTCATGAGGCCGTTGGGCTACTAGAACGTTTGCTGAAAGAGGCTGAAGAGAGCGAGAGGACGGGAAGCGTAATCGAGATCCTGCTGGTGCAGGCGCTCGCCTACGAGGCCCAGGATCATATCCCGGCGGCTCTCGTGCCTCTGGAACGCGCCCTGACGCTCGCCGAGCCGGAGGGCTACGTCCGACTCTTTGTGGACGAAGCTAGACCAATGGCCCGGCTGCTGTCCGAAGCAGCCACCCGAGGGATCATGCCGAACTATTCGGGCAAGTTGCTGGCAGCATTTGAAGTTGACAAACAAGGGACCGCGGGCGAATCTCCTTCCACTGCCTTCCCCTCCTCACAGCCTCTTATCGAGCCGTTGAGCCAACGCGAGTTGGAGATACTGCGGCTAGTTGCCCAGGGGCTCTCTAACCGTCAGATCAGCGAGCGGCTGTTCCTCGCCCTGAGTACCGTCAAAGGGCATAATCGGATCATCTTTAGCAAACTTATGGTCCAGAATCGCACCGAAGCCGTAGCCCGCGCCCGTGAGCTGGGTCTGCTGTAAGATCTGGCTCGGCGGGACCTGAAAACTTCGTACCACTCTACCTCTATCCGTCCAGCACACCATGAAGGGCTCTCTGCAGCCGGTCGGCAGGAACGGGGATGTTGGATAGATTCGTCAAGACGGTCACGGTTACGCGGGAGCGGGTGTCGAAGGTCGTCGTCGCCGACCACCCAAGGTACATGCCCTCGTGTCCCAGGATTCGGGTCTCTCCTCGTTTCTCGATGGCTACCCCGAGGCCGTAAGAGTTCTCGCCGGCCCCGAGGTAGATCCTTTGCAGCATTCCTAGGAAGCCACCCACGGCGGAGCCGGACGCGGCAGATCTGACAGTCATGTCCTCGACGGTTTCTTGCCGCAGTAGCTCGCGGTTAAAGAGGGCGTCTGTCAGTGCTGCCAGGTCCTCCGCCGAGGCCGCTATTCCTCCGTCGGTCCACACCTCTCCTATGGCGTCGGTTCGCATCTGCCCTCCGGTACGTTCTAACGGGTCGAAGATTCGGCCAAGCCGCCGGATGTACGGGGCGGCGAGGCGCCCGCCTCCAGAGCTTTCTTCGGAGAACGATAGCGTCTTCAGACCTAACGGCCAGCTTACGTGTTCTGCGACGAGGTTGCCAACGCTCTTGCCGGTAGCAGATTCCAGGATCTCGCCGATAGCAATGTAGTTGGTATTCCTGTAGTCGAATCGCTGATCCGGCTCGTCTTCACTGCCGAGCCGGCCAACGGCTTCGAGCAACTCCTGCCGATCCCAGGAGCGCAGAGGCTCGTCCTTCAGTTTCTTTAGAACCCATTTGTCACTGAAATACTCGGGCAAACCGCTACGGTGTCCCAGAAGCAGGCGAACAGTTATCCGGTCGGCGTTGGGAAGGTCTGGCAGCCACCGGGCTACGGGGTGGTCGAGATCCAACCCGCCGCGCTCGGCCAGGGAAAGCGCCACGCAGGCGACCACGAGCTTCGTGACCGAAGCGATGACAAAGCGATCTTCCCTTCTGACGTTTTGTGTACTGTCTCCGAAGCCTCCTTGCGAGTCGCGCCTGAGACGGCCGGCGCAGGCGGACCACAGTAGCTCGCCTTTTCGACACACGGCGATCTGCGCCGCTGGCGCGCCGACTCTAGCCAGTTTCTTCTCCCCCGCACTCTTGAAGGCTGTGGATAGTATGTTGTCCGCCGCGCCGGTTTCCTTGTGTATCTTGGCCGGGACCGGAGCGTAACCCACCAAGGTACGCGGTATTCTAAGCTCTCCTATGTGACTCACCGTCTACGCCACTACTTCTTGTCTGCAACTCTCCCAGTTTTCCAGGCACTTTGGCTGTGGCGGCTCGTGGACGAGGTTTGGCGGCCAGGTTCTCTCCTCCGTACACCCTCAGCAGTACTATCGCGAGTGCCCACGGCAGAACCCCGCTCAGAGTCTGCGCTAACGCATTCTGGGAGGAGAGGACCATGTAGGAGTTGACGGTGTTGTACCAGCCGTGCAGCAGGATCATCAGGAAGATACTCTCGGTGCTGTTGTAGATCCAGGTGTTCACTATCGTCCAGCCTACGATGCCCAAAATTAGTCCTATCAGTATGGGTAACAGGGCAAAGGCCGGGACACCGGCGGCGAGGTTGTAGTAGATGATGACCGGGAAGTGCCATATACCCCAAAGCACCCCAAGGATCCAACTAGACTTCTCCGCTGAGTAGCGGCTCTGCAGGTGCGGCAGGGCGAATCCTCTCCAGCCGGGTTCTTCGGTGAGCCCGGTGAACACGAGCATGTACAAGAAGAACGGGATGAAGTACGCTACCGGAAGCAGCGGGGAGTAAGAGCCTGGCCGCAGCCCCCCGAACAGGACGCCCGCTGTCAGGCTGACCAAGGCGAGAGCTACCGGCAACAGCAAAACGATCAGATACCATCGCGGTTCGATCCGCCACTTCTTGATCCGGCCCCACAACTCCACGATCCCTCTGCGCCCACCGGTAGCCCAGGTAACGAGCAGCGCAGCCAACAGCGGACCGGCCCCCAAAGTGAAGACCAGGTAAGCAGAGGCCTCTCCTGGTGCGAGACGCAGGGAGATCAGGGAAAAGAAGTGCAGCAGGTTGTCCTCATTACTGAGGGCCAAGTCGTTTCTCTGCGCCAGAAGTAGGCCTAACCCTTGGAAGAACCAGGTGATAGAGAAGGCGATAGCGAAAAAGGCAACAAGCGGGCTTCGGCGTATCCAATCTCTCACAGCCACAAAGCTCTCCTTATGACGTTGTCGTGCCATGTCAGTGTGGATCATAAACGGCCAAAAAGCGACAAGACTCACGTCCAAAGGCTTCTAACCTGAAACCATCCGTTTGGCCGGCCCCTATTGTTTGTACCAGTACAAGTGAGAGTCTGGATATAGCTTTTAGCTCCTCTCAATAACTCCAGAACAATACACACAAACCATACTTAAGTAGCTGATGGGCAATACCGCGCCGCGG
>JBHJHC010000032.1:0-14592 GCA_050331175.1 Rubrobacteraceae bacterium
CCAGCAGCGCCCCCACCGCCGCCCCGGAGCGGGAGAGGCCCACCCGCGCCTTGATCACCGTGCTCCCGGCCAACACCACTCCCCCGCCGCCCGTGGGGGTCGCCCGGGCGGCGGATTCTTTCGCTTCCAGGCCCTCGGCGAGCTGGTCCCGGTAACGGGTTACTATGAAGAGCGCGTAGTCGATGCCGACCCCGAGCCCGATCATCGTGGCCAGCGCCGGGGCTGCCGTCGGCACGGTTAGCACGTTGCTGAGCAGCGTAACGATCCCCAGTCCCGCACCCAGCCCCAGGATCGCGGTGACTATAGGGAGCCCCATCGCAACCACGGTGCCGAACGTAAAGAGCAGGATTATCATCGCGGCGATGAGGCCCGTGATCTCCGAGGGATGGGTCGAGGGCCGGGAGACTTCCTGTCCCAGGTAGCCACCGGCGGCGGGGTCGAGCCCGGCTTTTTCTAGCGGCCGGTCGACGGCTATGATGCTCCGGGCCGTTCCGTCGTCGAGCTGGCCCTGGCCGTCCTTGAGGTTTAGCGATATGTAGCCTATCGTCTCTTGCTTGTTGAGCTGGTCCGACCCCTCCTGGTCGAAGGGACCGGTAACCTTTGCGACGCCGGGGTGGTTCGAATACGCTTTGGTGACGTTCTCGATCGGCTTCTTGTAGCGGGAGTCAGTAAGTTTCTCCCCCTTGGGAGCCCGGAAAGCAACGGGAACCGAACCGTTGGCCTCGTCGGGGAAGTTGTTCTGGAGAAGGTTGCTGGCCCGCTGGCTGTCGGTACCGGGTAGGGTCAGCTGGTTGCTGGTCTGCTGCCCGATGAGCAGGGCAAAGGCGCCGATCACAGCGACAGCCAGCAGCCACACTAGAATTACCCGACCAGGGTGGTTGGCGCAGAAGCGTCCGAGGCGGTAAAGTGCTGCGGTCATCGTATCTCTTTCTCCATATTCTTTCTCTGGTAAGGGGTGATAAGACTACCACACCCGGCTTTTCCGGCGTGCATATCAGGCCTATCCTACCCTCAGAGCACTGGACTAGTCAATGGTTTGGAAGCCGGGGATCCGGGCTTTATCCACCCCGTCGAGAAAATTGGCGCCTCCTCGGTGCTTGTCAACTCCCCGGGGTTTGTTAATCTTCCCTACAGGACACAACAACCGGCCGGGTACAGAGGCTTTGACCCGAGTCCCGCTATCGCAGTACGTGGGAAACGACCGGTTACCGGATACGCGCAAAGGATGCAGGTGTTCCGTGGGCCGGTCGTTTTGTTGTCTGCTGAGAGAGCGGGACGAGAGGAGAATGTCTTGGGCAGGTGGTTTGTGCTGGCGGGAACAGTAGCATGTGTGATGCTCCTGCTAACGATAGGAGGCTCTACTTCATCCCAGGCCAAAAGCCTGTCGTCTCAGGCCGGAGATCTCGACAAGAGTTTCAACCCGCCCAAAGGGTACGTCACGACCAATATCCGGGACGATTCGGAGATAGATGGGCTTATCGAACAGCCGGGCGGCAGGATCGTTGCTGTTGGCGACGCACTAGGCGCCCTCGCGCTGGCCGGCTACCGCAAAGACGGGTCGCTTGACCCCGCGTTCGGGAGCGGCAGGCGCGGTGTGACGGTGACCCCGCTCGTGGGCCTTGCCGAGGTAGCCGCGGCCATGCCCCAGGGGCGGGGCAAAGCCGACATCGTCTCGGTCGGTTCGGTGGAGGACGACTTCTTCGCGGTCCGCCACGACAGCGACGGCCGGCTCGACCGCAGCTTCGGAACCGAGGGTAGATCCCGGATCCGGGTCGGCGAGGAGCCGGAGGCGAACGGCGGCGCGATACAGCCCGACGGCAAGATCCTCGTCGTGGGCGCGCAGGGCGACCCCTTCGACGACACCGAAACCGTCGTCGTTGCCCGGTTTGAACGAGATGGCGGCGCCGACACCACGTTCGGGGGCGGAGACGGGATCGTCACGCTGGAAGTGCTCGACGACTCCTTCGGCTTTGGCATCGCGGTAGACGACTCGGGCAGGATCCTGGCCGTCGGGGAGGCCAGCCAGCCGCCGGCACAGGGCGGCAAGGTTATGCTGGTCGCCCGGTTCCTACCGGACGGCACCCCGGATCCGGACTTCGGTGGTGGAGCCGGGTACGTCACGTTAGAGATCGGTGAGACGGCCGCCGGCTACGACGTCGCTTTCGACCGGAATGACAGGATCCTGGTCTCGGGCACGGGCAACACCAACGACGCGCAGGAGTGGATACTCGCCCGCTTCAAGCGCAACGGCGACCTGGATGAAAGGTTCGGTTCGCCGGAGGGCTACGTCGCCGTCTCGCCTTCGTCTTCAGGGGCCCGCTACGGCCAGGCGGTCTCGGTAGCGTACGATAGCAAGGGCAGGATCGTCGCCGCCGGACCTTACGGGCCGGGGGTGGCGGAGTCGCAGTTCTACGTCGGGCGCTTCGGGGCCGGAGGCAAGCCCGATCCGAGCTTCAGCGGGGACGGGTTCACGAAGACCGTGATCGGCAGCTACGCGGAAGCCAACACCTCGCTCATCCAGCGCGACGGGCGCATCCTGGTTGGAGGCACGGCGAACATCGACGGGAGCTTTGAGTTCGCCCTCGCCCGGTACCTGGCCCGCGACCATGCCGTGAAGCCCAAACCGTCCCCCAAACCCAAACCATCCCCAAAACCCAAAAAGCCTTCGACGGCCTGCACCATAAAGGGCAACAACAAAGACAACGTCCTGCGTGGCACCCCCAGGCGGGACGTGATCTGCGGCTTTGGGGGTAACGACATCATCCGAGCTCTAGGGGGCAACGACCTGGTCAGGGGCGGTAGCGGCAATGATGTCCTCCGCGGACAACGCGGCAACGACCGGATCAGGGGCGGCTCCGGCAACGACGTTCTCTACGGTAACGTCGGACGTGATCGGCTGTTTGGACAGCGAGGCAACGACGCCCTCTTTGGGGGAAGGGGAAGAGACGTGCTAGTGGGAGGTCCCGGCAAGAACACGCTCATTGGAGGTCCTGGTAAGGACGTGGAGCGTGGAGGAGTAGCACCTGGCACGGACAAGAAGCAAGCGAAGAAGCTTGTAAACAGCATCTTCAACCAAGTGGGTCTCAGGTAGATTCAGGGATGTAGCGAAGCCAGCTATTGGGCAGAGGAGGCAGAAGCAGACTACGAGACAGATTTCGTGATACTTCTCTCGCGCTCTCCGGCTGTTGACGCCGTGGCACCTCTCAGCTTCGGGGCCCCCGCCAGAGGTGGTTGCCCGCCAGGTATGCCTTGGCTTCCAGCGGTTTGCCCGGCTCGTAGACGATCTTGACGTGGTGCAGCGAACGTACGAAGGTGCTCGTGAAGCGCTGGCCGAGCAGGCCGGAAGCCCGACGTAGCGCCTCCGGCCAGATACCCGTAGCCCCCTTCTCTTCGGTGTAGCCCGTGTATGCCAGCAGCGCGTCGCGCTTGCCCGCCGTGCACAGGCCATCCTGTACGAGCGAATCCAGGAAAGCGGCCCACCGCGGTTCGCGCGATGGTTGGCGGTTTTGGCTAAAGTAGCACTCGAAGCCGAGCTTGTCGTGAACGCGGTCTCCCACGTCCATATCCAGCGCGATGTGATCTACCATGCGATCCAGGGAATCGAGCACGCGACGTAGCCCGGCTCCGGCAAGCCCTGGACCGATGTTTCCGAGATATTCCAGTAGCCCTTGCTTCGAATGCGTCCAGATGCACAACCGGACGGCCTCCACGGGACCGCGCGAGAGCATCAGGCCAACCTGGAAAACGTTTCCGTGGGGCGGGAGGGCCTGCAAGCATTCGACAACGTTGTCGAGTACCCGGGGTGAGATCCCGTCCCCGGAGAGAACCCGCAGCACGGGCGGAACGACCTCCTCCGGGGCGTAGTCAGGTAGGATGCCGAAGAAGACGCCGGGGAGGGGCACCTCGGGGGGTGGTCCATCAACGTCGAATTCCAGCCAGACGTTGTCCACGGCATTATGGAGGGGAGATGAGGGATCCGCCCAGCGGGCGGCGAAGTCTTCTACCCGCTGCCAGACCGGGTGGGTCTTTAACCGGTCTGGCAGCGGGCTTGAAGGGTCGAGGCCGGCCAGGCTGCTGCGTCCGCGGGCGGCGGTGGCGACCACCAGGAAGTCTGCGTGCGGCAGGTCTTCCCCCAGGCGACATTCGAAGCCGAACGTGTTCGTGGCGAGAGGCTCGGGGATCCAGCGCGCCACCGACTCTATATGTGAGAGGGCGGGGGCGGAGATCAGGGCCGGAGAGATCCCCGAGGCTATCGGCGCAAGATACTCGCCGAACCGGCTCGTCTGCGGGTTCTCGATCCCCGTCATGCGATCTGCCGCGTGGCCAAGTCTCGAAACGTCCCTTCCCGTGCTATGAGCTCTTCGTAGGTGCCGCTCTGGACGATACGCCCGTTCTGGAGGACGTAGATGCGGTCCGCATTGATTATAGTGCTGAGCCTGTGGGCGATGACTATGCGGGTGACCTGCAGCTTCTCCAGGCTCTCGCTTACTATAGCCTGCGTCTGGTTGTCGAGAGCGCTGGTCGCCTCGTCGAAGAGCAGGATGCGCGGCCTCCGGGCGATGGCGCGGGCGATCATCAACCGCTGGCGCTGGCCGCCGGAGATGGTGGTGGCCCCTTCGCTCAAGATGGTGAACATCCCCATGGGCATAGCTTCAATGTCCTCGCCGAGGCCGACCAGATACGCCGCCTCCCAGGCATCGTCTACCGTGAGCTGCGAGACGCCGACGATGTTGTGGTAGATCGTGCCGGGCATGAGCTTGCCGTCCTGGAGCACCACCCCCATCTGGTGCCTCACAGCCTGTACATCTACCGCCGGTAGCTCGTGGTCGTCGTAGTAGACGGTTCCCAATTCCGGCTCCTCGAAGCCAAGGAGGACCCGGAGCAGCGACGACTTTCCCGCTCCCGACGGGCCGACGACGGCCACGAACTCCCCGGCCTCAGCTTCCAACGAGACGTCGTCTAGCACGAGCGGGCTCTCGGGCGCGTAGCGGAAGCTCACGTGGCTGACCCTTATCCGGCCGGAGAGTTCCCCGGGATCCGGCTTCTCCGACTCCACCTCGGGCAAGGTGTTCAGGATCGGCTTTGCCCGCTCGTAGTACGGGGCGGCCTGCAAGATGGTCGTTAGCGAACTCGTGATTCCCGCCGAAGAAACCAGGAACTGCGCGAAGGCGGCGTTGAACGCCACGAAATCGCTCGTGCTGAGGTTGCCGGCCGCCAGGTAAGCCACGAAAGCGAAAACTACCATAGAGGTCAGGATGCCTGAGGCGGACCCGAAGACGAGGAGGGCGTTCGACGCCGCCTGGGACTTGACCGAGTTCTCCCTCTGGCGGGCGTAGCGGTCGGCCCAGACGGCGAAGGCGCGTTTTTCGGCCCCCGCAACCCGCAGCTTGGCGACGCCGGTCAGCAGTTGCAGCATCAGGCTGGATACCTCTCCCTGCAACTGCGTCGTCCGGCGCGCGTACCGTAACTGCACGTAGCCGCCGAAGACCGTGACGATAGCGATAAACACGACCATCAGGGTCGCGAGGAGCCCCAGGGTAACGCTGTAGTAGAAGACCACGCCGAAACTAAAGAGGGAGAACAACCCGGAGAGGATCGAAGAAATGGTGGGCCCCGTGACCATCTGGCGGATCGTGTTTATGCCCATGGCCCGCGCCGCCAGGTCCCCGGCGGAATAACCCCTGAAGAAAGGAGCCGGCAGGCTGAGGAGCCGGTCCCACACCGCCGACTGGATGGAGGTGTCCATACGCGTCTCGATCCGCAGCACGACGAAAGCGCTGACGACGCCGAACAGCATCGCGGCGACCGCCCCGATCGTGAGCCCCAGGGTAATGACGACCGCAAACCTCTCCTCAGCCTGCGGAATCGCCGTCTGAACGATCACCTTGGTGGCGATAGGCACGAGCGCCCCGAGCAACCCGCCCGCTATCCCCATCAGGAGAACCCTGAGAAGGTCCTTGCGTAACCCGCGCAGACTATATGCCAGGAGGTCCCGCACGCCCAGCGGCCGGTGCGGGAAAGGAGCGTAGAAAGTATAGGCATGAGGCTGGAGGCCCTCGGCCGTTTCTCCGTCTACGGGTTTCTGCGTACCGTCAGCGGGATCCACGAGTTCGTAGGCTGTGGCGCTTTTCGGTAGCAGCGCTACCGGGCGTTCCTCCTCGCCTTGAAAAGCGAGCAGAGGACCACCGTCCCGGCGCCACCAGCCGTCCCTTAGCCGAACGCGCCGCGTTCTAACGCGCGAGGCCCGCGAGATCTCTTCGATCGGGTCCGCGGCGCGGTCTCCGAAGGCCTGCTCCTCCGGCTCGCGAAGCTCGATCTCCAGGCGTCCTCCGACCAGCCGGCAAGCGGCGAGCAGAGGGTTCGTCACGCCCGAGACTTCACGTATGCCGACCGTTTCCGTGGGGTGGGACTGGGTCACGCTACCCAGTTGGCGTACAGCACCCAGGGCGAGCTCGCGGTCGGTCTCGGCCCGCTCGAGCATCCGTCCGCGCCGCGCGTCTTCGGCCAACCGCGCATTGTATGCTAGCACCGGCACTACAGCCGTGTAGAAAGCATCCAGACCATTTAGCGAGCCTTCGTCCTGGCGAAGGTAATCCTCGGTGTTCAGGATCTCCAAGCGGGAGGCCGTTTCGTCGTCCGCTTCGAGCCACGCGGGTGCCGAGAGCGGAAAGAAGTCGTTGTCCACCGCGATAGCTGGCGAGGCTGCTCCGCCGAGAAAGGTCGAGGTGCCCGAGAGGTGACGAAGCCACAGGGTCTGGTCTTTGTCTGCGCCGACCGACCCTCCTGGCTCCAGGTTTACTTCCCGGCCTGGCTCCAGGACCTCGACATCTTCGGGTCTCGGCGTTTCGCCCACGGCTGCCGCTGACAAACCTCTTATCCACCCGTCGAGTAGCGCGGCAGCCAGAAGGGTGTGTTCGGGGCCTTTTTGCGCCGCGTCCACCAGGGCCGGGCGGTCCAGGCTCAGCAGGCTGGTTCCCGCCGCGCCTACGGCCAATAACTCCAGCCCTTCGGAAGCGATGTATCGCGGGTCTATTCCGAAAAAGGCTTCTCCCGCCTCTATCCTGCAGATATGCTGGCGGGAGCCCGTTATACGACCGTCTGTTGCGGGCACAGAAAACACGTCCACCCGACCGGAGAGGACCACCCAGAGAGAGTCCCGGTCGTCTAGCGGTACCGGCTTGTCGCCACCCACCTCCACACGGCTCCCGATTTTCTCCAGGAGGCGGACCGGTGCCTGCTCCGGGGTAGGCTCTCCTCTGTACATCAGGCCTTTCTCCCCGGAGCTTCTGAAACCTGGGCCTTTATCAGGCGGGCGTAAGGACCATCGGCGCCGATCATCTGCGCGTGGGTGCCGCGTTCTACGACCTTGCCCCGGTCGAGGACGATGATCTCGTCGCTGTCGCGAATGGTAGATAGGCGGTGGGCGGAGATGAGGCAGGTGCAGCCCCGCCGCCGGAGGTTGTCGTCTATCGTGCTCTCCGTGGTCGGGTCTAGGGCGCTGGTTGCCTCGTCGAAGATCAAGATCGACGGGTCGCCCACGAGGGCGCGGGCGATCTCCAGCCGCTGGCGCTGCCCGCCGCTGAAGTTGGTCCCGCCCTCATCTACCCGGCTCTCGTAGCCGCCGGGCCGCGCGGATATCTCCTCGTGGATGGCGGCGTCCTCCGCGGCCCGGTGGAGGCTGGAACTCGGGATGGTCTCGTCCCAGAGCGTGAGGTTGTCGCGCACCGAGCCTTCAAAGACTGAGATGTCCTGGTCTACCATCGCCAGGTACGAGGTAAAGAGCCGCCGGGACAACCGGTCGCGATCGACCCCGTCGAAGAGGATTTCTCCTTCCCACGCCTCGTACAGCCCCGCCACGAGCTTCGCGACCGTAGACTTCCCGGAACCGCTCGCGCCGACGAGGGCAACCCGGCTTCCGGGCTCCAGGGTGAGGTTGAAGTCCTCGATAAGGGGTGGTTCTAGCCGGCTGTAGCCGAAGGTGACGTTCCGGAGCTCGACGTGCCCGGAGAGTTCCGTCGGGAGGCCGGTGGACGACGGTTCGGGGGCTTCCTCAGAAGAGAAGCTCGCGGGCGCCCAGGGGTCGGGTTCGTAGTGCAACACGTCTTCTACCCGATTCAGGTCGCCGTGAGTCTCCTGTAGCGTGGTTCCCAAAGTTACAAACTGGCCGATCGGGGCTATAAAGCTGGCCATAAGGGACTGGAACGCGACCAGCATACCTAGGGTAAGGGTTCCGTTCATAACCTCCAGGGCCCCGATGCCGAGGACCGCCGCGGTGGTAAGCGCGGCCAGCATTGGCGGGACGGCGGTAAGGACCTGGGTGCGGGTGCCGAGCTCTTGTTGGGCTTCCTGCAGCTTCGCCTGCAGCCCGGACCAGCGGGCGAAGAAGTCCGACTCGCTGCCCGTGGCCTTTAGCGTCTCGACGGATTGCAGGCCGTTCATGGAGACGCCGGTCATCTTGGCCCGCTCCAGCAGGAGCCGTTGGTTCGTGTCGATCCTCTTGCGCGAGACGTAGCGGAGCGCCACGAAGTTGAGGAGGGCGAAGAAAACACCGATGATGGTCAGGGGGATGCTGTACCAGAACATCAGCAACACGTAGAAGAAGACGGTGAACACGTTGAGGGCGGTGGTTGCCAGCTGTCCCGAAAGAAGTTGGGCGATGCGGTCGTTGATAGCCACCCGCGAGCCGACCTCCCCCGCGTAACGCTGGCCGTAGAACTCGACCGGCAGGCGCAGGGCGTGCCAGAAGAGCGAGCCGGACATCCCGACCGCCAGCCGGGTCTGTAGTCGCAGCAACGTGCGCTGTTGCAACCAGGTTAGCGCGGCCCGTAGGATGGCGGTGAGGGCCATGCCCAACAGCAGCGGCCCGATAATGCCGGTCTGTTGCGCGACCAGGTACTGGTCGACGAAGATCTGGGAGAAGATCGGGATCACCAGGCCCGGTACGACCAGCGCCAGGCTCACCAGAAGGATAAACACGAGCGCCCACTCCGAGCCGCGCAGCCGCCGCCTCATGCCCGCGAGCAGGCTGGGCCGCGACCCGCCCTTCTCGAAATCCGGTCCGGGCTCGAAAGTTATCACGATCCCGGTGTAGGCTTTGTCGAACTCCTCGTAGGAGGCGACCCGCGGCCCGGTGGCGGGATCGTTGACGTACACGCCGTGCTTGCCGAAACCCTCGATCACCAGGAAGTGGCCGAGGTTCCAGAAGGCGACGACCGGCAGCGGCATCTCCAACAGCTCTTCGGGCTCTTTCTTGAAGCCCTTAGATAACAGGCCGTACCCGCGGGCCGCCCGGACGATGTTGATCGCCTTCGCCCCGTCCCGGGAGACGCCGCAGGCGACGCGCAACTCTTCCAGCGACACCACCCTCCCGTAGTAGCCGAGGATGATCCCGAGCGCCGCCGCCCCACATTCGACGGCCTCCATCTGCAAGACCGTCGGCGTCTTTATCCGCCGCCGCGTACCCTTACCGGGCGCCTTACCGGACGCGGGGCCGTTCGACAGGTCCGTTTCTTGGGGGGCTTTTCGCGTGGGGCTGGTCATGGCTAGCGCTCAGACGGAAGCACCAGCTCCGCGGGGCGTTCCTTTCCGAGCACGAACGTCCCCGTTGCGAGCGTAACGTTAGAAACATCGAAGGGCGGCCCCTGGTCTATAGACCACTCGAAGCCGCTGGGCGTCGAAGGGTCGCGTGTAAGATCGACGACGACCTCTAGTTGATCACCGTCACCCCTCAGAGACTTTACGAGCTCCTGGTTCTGTAGCAGCAGCATCATCTCCGCTTCGGAAGGTGGGAATTCTGAAACCCGCGAGACCGTGCCGAGCATGTAACCGTACTCCTCAGAGGGGACCGTGGACGGGGAGATAAAGGCATTAGTACCTTTCTTCAAACGTTTGCCGTCATCTATGGGGACGTACATGACCGCCTGGAGAGGTTCGTTCCCGCGTTCGATCACGGCGACCTGTTCTCCTCTGTCCACGACCATCCCTCTTTCGACGAGAACATCCGTGGCCGTGCCCTCGAAAAAGCTCTTTATCGCGACGGGGTTCTGGCCGTCTACTTCCAGAAAAGCCACGGTCTGTCCTTCGCTGATTTCGTCGCCTTCCCGGACCGCGACCCGGCTGACCACGCCGGTTTCCTGGGCCGCGACCTCGTTGACGGAGTCTCGCTTGAGGAGGATACCGGCCTGGGCCGTCACCTCGACGGGTATACGCCCCAGCAAACCCCACGCTAGGGCGGCGAGAACGATGGCGCCCAGCGCGATCAGGGCCAGCCACATTTTCGGGCTCGTCACGTGCATCAAGCGATCCAGATCGTCCGGCGCGTTAGCCTGCTCTAACGCCTGTTTGCGGATCAACGGACTCCGCACGCTATTCCTTTGTTGTCCAACGCTCCCTCTACAGTAAAGGCTGCCTGTATACCGAGACAATTATACGACGGCATCTACCTTACCACGCGGCAAACCCGGAGGTAATGGTGGATACCGACCAACCTTCTATCTCACGACTGTCTGAAACAGTGGAGGCGTCTTTGTTGCATGATCACACCTGCGTTGGTAACCTGCTGCCGCGTTCTGTTACCGGGAGGCGGGCGTTTGAGGATGGCACCGCAACCCACGAGCGAGAGCGAGGACAAGAAATGACCGAAGCATCAGGCGGTAACCCCAAGGAGATGCGCCAGAGGCTGATCCAGCGCAGCGCAGAAGAGTCCGTCAATGTAGCCAGCACCCGGGTACGCCAACCAGAGTAAAGGAGCACAGATGAGCGAACCATCGGGCAACGATCCCCAGGAGATGCGCCGGAGGCTGATCCAGCGTAGCGTGGAGGATGAAGAGTTCCGGCAGAGACTGCTAGCTGATCCCAGAGCTACTATAGAGCAGGAAGTAGGTGCATCCCTGCCGGAGGAGTTAGAGATCCGCTGCGTGGAGGAAACCCCGGATACCGTTTATCTGGTCTTGCCACCGAACCCCCAGGTCTCTGCTGAGGGCGGCGAGCTCTCCGACGAGCAGCTTGAGGCGGTAGCTGGCGGATCTTGGTTCACCCACAGCTATCCGCCGCCGACCTGCGAATCCGCAGGACGTTGCTGAGGGTAGCGAGCTCTCAGAGCGGGAACTCGAGTCGGTTGCCGGCGGTTGGGACTGGACGGGAGGGTGTACCGACGACCAGACTTGCGCCGGATCGGGCAACACCTGTCAGCCAAGCATAGTGACGTGCGGCGGCTGCTCCCCGAGTTAGAAGCGGTTTCATAACTTCCTACGGCCTTCTTCGTAGGTGGTTGAAGCAAACGAGGGCGCAGCCCAGCTCAAGGAAGGCCTCGTGGATGTCCGCCCTGCGCTCGTAGCGGATCGTCAACCGACGGTAGCAGGACAGCCAAGCCAGGGTTCGTTCTACGACCCACCGGTGACGCCCCAACCTCTCACTCGAATCGAGGCCGCGTCGTGCTATCCGAGGTTTTATGCCGCGGCGGCGCAAGAACTTCCGGCAGCGCGGGTAGTCGTAGCCTTTGTCGGCGTGGAGCTTCTCGGGCCGCTTCCTGGGTCTTCCCCTCGGACCCTTCACGGGTTGCACGGCGTCCACCAGCTCCTCGAAGACCTTGGGGTCGTGTACCTGAGCTCCGGTGAGCAACACCGCCAATGGTAGGCCACCTCTGTCTACGAGGAGGTGGCGCTTCGATCCTGCTCGCCCGCGATCTACGGGGATAGGGCCGGTATTCTCTCCCCCTTTTTCGCGGGCACGCTGGCCGAGTCGAGGCTCGCCCTGGACCAGTCGATGAGCCCGGCCTTGCCGAGTCGATCGAGCAGCGCCCGGTGCAACCTCCCGAACACGCCCGCCTTGCGCCAGTCGCGAAGGCGGCGCCAGCAAGTCACCCCGCTGCAGGCGAACTCCTTGGGGAGCATCCGCCACGGTATGCCGCTCCTCAAGACGTAGACGATGCCCGCGAAAGCCGTCCGGTCGGGCACGCGAGGCCTACCCGTTTTCGGCCCGGACGGATTCGGGGGCAGCAGCGGCTCGACGGCCGCCCACAGCTCGTCGCCTACCAGCTCTTTCGTGCTCATGTTGGGCCTCCTTTGCGGGCGGGATCAGACCGGATCAATATCGGCGGCGGCTTCTCTCGCCGAGAGTTGCCGGAGGCGGGCGGCGAGGAAGCCTCGCTCCACGGCGTTCTCCGTGAGCAGCAGCGCCTCCTCGTAGCACGCCCGCGCCTCCGCTACGCGCCCCAGGCGCCCCAGGAAGTCGGCGCGGGCGGCGGCCATGTAGCCGTAGCCCGCCAGCTGCGGCTCGCAGGCCAAAGCGTCGAGCGCCGCGAGCCCTGCGGCAGGGCCCTCTGCGAAGCCCAAGGCGACGGCGCGGTTGAGCGCCACGACCGGGGACGGCCAGAGTCGGACGAGCAGGTCGTAGAGGGCCACCACCTCGCCCCAGTCGGTCTCCCCGTGCGTCGGCGCCTCCGAGTGGACGGCCGAGATCGCCGCCATCAGCGCGAAACGTCCCGGTGGTCTGCGCGCGAGTGCCTCGCGCACGAGCGAGGTCCCTTCCGCTATCGCCCCCCGGTCCCACCGGGTGCGGTCCTGATCGGCGAGCAGCACGAGGCGGCCGTCCTCGGCCACGCGCGCTGCTCGCCTGGCGTCGGTGAGCAGGATCAGCGCCAGCAGGCCCGCGACGCCGGCGTCCTCGGGGAGCAGAACCCGCAGCATGCGGGCGAGGTCCAGCGAGCGCTCCACCAGGTCGCGGCGGACTAGGTCCTCACCCGCCGGGGCGGTGTGCCCGGTGGCGAACAGGAGGTGCACGACCTCGAGGACGGCGTCGACGCGGGCGGGCAGCTCGCCGGCGGGTGGCACGCGGTAGGGGATGCGGGCGGCGGCGATCTTCTTCTTGGCCCGGGTGATCCTCGCCGCCATCGTGGTCTCCTTGACCAGAAACGCGCGCGCAACCTCGGCGGTGGAGAGGCCGCACAGCAGCCTGAGCGCCAACGCGACCCGCGCCTCCGGCGCTATCGCCGGGTGGCAGCAGGTGAAGATCAACCGCAGCCGGTCGTCGGCGATCTCGTGCGGGGCGGCCTCGTGTGCTGGGCCTCTGTCGGGTTCAGGTTCGACGGGATCGTCAACGAGCAGCGGCAGCGCTCGTCGAAGCGTCGCGCCGCGTCGTAGCAGGTCCAGCGCGCGCCGCTTCGCCACGGTCGTGAGCCATGCGCCGGGGTTCGCCGGGACGCCTTGGGACGCCCAAGCCGTCAGGGCTTTCGCGTACGCGTCCTGCACGCACTCCTCGGCGAGGTCGAGGTCCCGGGTGACGCGCACCGTCGCGGCGAGCACGAAGGCCCACTCGCGCCGGTGCGCCTCGGCGACCGCGGAAGCGACCGCGGCGGCTGATCCGGTAGCGTCCGCCGCCGCGGTCCCGGCCATCAGCCGAGCACCATCACCGGGCGCACCTCGACGCCGCCGGACCGCGCCGGGACCCTCTTGGCCACGGCGACGGCCTCGTCGAGGTCGGCGGCCTCGACGATGTAGTAGCCGTTGAGCGCTTCCTTCGTTTCGGCGAATGCCCCGTCCGTAACAGCGAAGCCGCCGGAGGGGTCCTTGCGCACGGAGGTGGCGGTGGCGGCCGACTGAAGCGCGCTGCCGCCGCGCAGCACCGAGGCGTGTTCCTCGGCGAATGCGGCGTGCTCTTTGAGCGTCCGGTCGAACACCTCCTGGCCGGCGTCGGTCCAGTAAGGCTCGCCTTCGTAGATCAGGATCGCGTACTGCGCCATATCCACATCCTTTCCGTCGCGGCCCGCCCGTGCGGGCCTCCTATTATACCGACGATCGACACGCGCTCGGATCGACAAAAGCATGCGAGCCCCGAAGAAAATTTCCGACCGGGGACAATGCTTCTGCAGAGCCCCTAACCGTTTACGAGTGTAGTTCTGAAACCGCCTCTTAGTCCCCGAAACAACGAGGTTTCTGACCGGGAGCTTGAGTCGGTTGCTGGCGGCGACACATTCGTCCAGAGTCTTGTGATTGCTGGTCGGCGGACGACAGGATTGTCCTAGCACGCCAGTGTTGGTAGTCTTTTGCCGTATTCTGTAAAAGGGAGGCGGCCACAGAAAGGCGGTTGCGCAACCCACGAGTGAGAGGGAGGAGTAGGATGGCTGAAGCATCAAGCGGTGGTTCGGAGGAAATACGCCAGAGGCTGGTCCAGCGGACCATGGAGGACGAGGAGCTTCGCCAGAGGCTGCTGAATAATCCCAAAGTTACTATCGAGCAAGAGATAGGTGCGCACCTGCCTGAGGGGCTAGAGATCCGGGCCGTGGAGGAGACCCAGGATACCGTCTACCTGGTACTGCCATTCAAGCCCCAATCCCCTTCTGAGGGCAGCGAGCTTTCTGAGCGGGAGCTTGCGACCGTAGCCGGTGGCTGGGACCCTACTGCGGGCGGAGACACTTGCGGCGATAATTACAACACTTGTGCATGGGCCTGTTCCCTTAAACGCTTGGTGTGAATTATGAGGTCACCATCCCAACAAGTCAGAGAAGGCCATCGAGGGACGACCGAGCTGGTCATTGAGCCAGATACAGAAGTTGTGCAACGCTACCCTCGCCGCCAACCGTGCCCGCAAACCCCC
>JBHJHC010000033.1:0-14740 GCA_050331175.1 Rubrobacteraceae bacterium
GGCGGGCGGAGGAAGAGCGGAACTCCCTGCTCGCCCGGGAGCGGCAGGCCAGAGAGTGGGCCGAGAAAGCGACCCAGCGCATGTTCGTGTTGGAAACAGCGAGCTCTATCCTCGCGGCCTCGCTCGACTACGAGGCTACGCTAAGCAAGATCTCGGAGATCTTCGTGCCCGGTATCGCGGACTGGTGCCTGCTGGACATAGTGGGCGAGGATGGCGCCGGGAGCCGGGCGGCCCAGGCCCACACAGAACCCGAGAAAGAGCGTCTACTCGAAGAGGCAGAGAGCCGATCTCGCAACGTCGTCTCCGCCCCGGAGGTTGCGGAGGTACTCTCTTCCGGCCGGTCGTTCTTGGGCTCGAATGCCGGTGAGGTCTTTTTGAGAGAACTACCGCAGGCAGAAGGTTCACCGGATTCCGCGGACGCACCGATAAACAGAGAACTTGCCGGGCGTTTGGAGGAATATCTCAAGGAGGAGGCGCATTCCTTGATGCTGGTGGGGCTCGTTGCGCGCGGACGGAGGCTAGGTTCCGTCACCCTCGTCTCCTCAGATCCTGGCCGGCGTTACGAGAGAGAAGACCTCTCCCTCGCCGAGGAGCTGGCGGACCGATGCGGCCTGGCTTTGGAGGGCGCCCGGCTCTACCGCGAGCAGAGCTACATGGCCCGGACTTTGCAGCGGGGACTACTCCTGCAAGACCTCCCGGAGATCCCCGGAGTGGAGATCGGCCTGGAGTACCTGTCGGCCGGCGAGGAGAGCGAGGTGGGCGGAGACTTCTACGACCTGATCGACACCCACTACGACGGCTGGCTGTGCCTGTTGGGAGACGTCAGCGGGAAAGGAGCGCGGGCCGCCACGTCTACAGCGCTTATCCTCTATGCCTTGCGCGCCGTAGCATTCCGGGGCGACAAGCCCTCTATGCTGCTGTCGGCGCTGAACGAGGCGATGTTGCGGCAGGACGCGAACAACCAGTTCTGCACGGCCGTCTGCGTCCGTCTGGAGCCGGAGGAGTGTGCGGGGTCCGACGTCAAGCTAACCCTCGCGCGGGGCGGCCACCCGGCGCCGTTGCTGCTGCACGCCGATGGTTCACTGGAAGAGTTGGGGGAGGCGGGCAAAGCTATCGGGGTATTTGAAAGCTTCGAAATCGAAGACCTGGCAATGTGCCTCCAAGCCGGGGATACGCTCGTCTTCTACACCGACGGCGTAACCGAGGCCCGCGCCCCCGACGGAGCCTTCTTCGGCGAAGATCGGCTGCGCTCCCTCGTGCAAAGCTGCGCCGGCCTCGGGGCCGCCGAGACCGCCGGCCACATAAAGGATGCCGTCCTCGAACACAAAGGAGGTAACCCGGGAGACGACGTGGCGATCCTGGCCTTGCAAGTTCTGGAGGACGCCTGAAAGCCGGGCAGGCCTGGCGAAACCTCCTCGGCTGGGTCTAGCCCGACTCCGGATATTCTCCGTTTCCGCCGTAGACGATCCTGTTCCGTCCGGCCCTTTTTGCCCGGTAGAGAGCGCCATCCGCCCTGCTGAGGAGTTCCTCTATGATCTTTTCCGGATCGTGGCCTTCACCGCCCGCGTACCGCGCTACCCCCGCGCTGAAAGTGATGTTTTCCTGGTCTCCCTGCGGTAACCTGACCGGTTTTTCTGCCAGATCTTCGTTGATGCGTTCCAGTACTCTCTGGGCCAAAAAGGAATCTTCAGCGTCCCACAAAACCACCATGAACTCGTCCCCGCCCCATCTGGCCAGCCAGTCGCTCTGGCGGATGTTTTGTCCGATGGTGTTGGTAATGTGCATGAGGCAGGCATCTCCGGCCGCATGACCCTTGCGATCGTTTACGGGCTTCAGGTCGTCGGCGTCTACGATGGCGAGCGTGAGCATCCCTCCGCTACGCCGGACCTTTGCTATATCTTCGGCTAGCTTCTCCTCGCACGCCCTCCGGTTGTAGACGCCGGTGAGAGGATCTTTCATGGAAAGTTCTCGGAGGGAGTAGATGTACTCGTCCAGCCGCTCCAGGGTGTATTGCACGTCGGCGAGTAGCCGCCCGGCCTGGTCACCGAAGTTAGTGGGCAGGTTGGGCTCCTCCTGATGATCCAAATACTGGCGCAGGGCGCGCGATGCCAGAGAGACCGGCGCTAGTAGAGCGTAGAGCACATACAAAGTCATGGCCGTCCCCAGGACGGTGGCTATCAGCACGCTCACCAGGATCGTCAGGGCGATGTCGAAGCTAATCGGGGAGAAAAGGACGAGGATAGCGAGCAGCGCGAGCAGGGGGAAGTGTATCCCGAGAAAAGCGACGAGCATGATCTTGCCCAGGTAAGTCTTCGGGACCCGTAGCCGGTAGAAAAACGCGTAGAGTTTCACATCACATTAACCTTGTCGGAACACTGTCTTTCCTGTCGTCCATTGGCCTACCTGGGGTTCGGCTTCCCCCGAATTAGCCGAAACCAGGTGCTCTCGAAGAGCTTACGCGTTTATTTTGGTACAACCTCAAACGATCGACTCGCCACCAGAAGACCGAAGCCGTGCTCCGGGGACTTCAGCCCCAAACTATGCGATCAGTTGCGGTTGCTACAGAGCTTTCTTGACCGCCTTCTTGGCTTTCGCGGCACCTTTCCCCGAAGACCCCGACTTCTTACCACCAGCGGCTTTCTTCGCGGCCTTTTTCGCTTCTTTCTCCAGCTTGGCCATACGTTCTCCTCCTTCACCTATTTCGCTACGCTACAGCTTATCAGGTGGACTGCGACATTGTTCCTCGTAGGGTATTGCTACAGTTAAAGGTTTTAGGTTTGGGGATGACTACCAGGTAACGTCGGGTTCTGGCCGGTAGTATGATAGTTCTGTAAAAAGAGAGAAGGTAAGGGGAGAGCATGTTTCCGACAAAGATTCTGCTGGCTACCGACGGATCTCCGGAGGCTGTTCTGGCGACCCGGTCGGCGATGACGATCGCGCGTAAAACTGGCTCGGAGTTGGGCGTGGTGCACGTGGAGGAGGTGCCGGTTCTCGCGCACTCCTACGCCGGCGGCGAAGCCGAAGAGGGACAGGCGCCCGAAGCCCAGCGGTGGCTCGACGAACAGATTAGAAAAATAGAAGAAGCCGGCGGGAAAGTTTCGGAGGCCCAGTTACGTCTCGGGCGTCCGGCCCACCAGATCGTGCGTCTCAGCGAGGAGATGGAGGCCGGGCTCATCGTGTTGGGCCACCAGGGGCTCAGCGCGTTCCGGCGTTTCCTAATGGGCAGCGTCACGGAAATGGTCGTGCACTACGCGAAGTGCCCGGTCTACGTGGTACGCGGTGGCGCGGGCGAGGAGCGCATACCAAAGAAGATCCTGCTGGCGACCGACGGTTCTACGAGGTCCAGGGACGCGGCCGGGGTTGCCGCCGAGTTCTCGAAGATGTTGGGTTCAGAACTCTACCTGGCCCACGTAGAACTGGTGCCGGGCGTCTTCAACATGCCGGACGTCCGCACCGAAGACATCGACTACGACGATAGCCTGCCCGAGAACATCGAGCGCGAGGGGCGCAGGAGGCTCGAAGCCCAGATACTCCAGGTCGAGGAGGCTGGTGGCACGGTGGAGAACCACTACCTACGCGCCGGAGACCCTACCCGGGAGATCGTCGACCTGGCGGCCAGGCTGGACGCGGGAGCCATCATCGTCGGGAGCCGGAGCTTCGGCGCCCTGTCGCGCGCCCTGCTCGGTAGCGTGGCCGAAGGTATAGTCCGCCACGCCCACTGCCCCGTACTGGTGGTCCGCGAGGACGCGGCTAGCTGATCGGAGCGTGTAGCCGTCCCGAGTGTTGAACCCCGGGACGGGCGGGGATCAATTACCTCTTCGACCGCTAGCTCTCAGGCGTAGTCGCAGCGGTCGACCGCCGCCCGGAGTAGCTCCTTCGCGCCGGTCTTCAGCGGCTTCCCGTGGGAAAGAACCGCCGTTTCGAAATCTTCCTCCAGCAGCCTGGAGGCCGAGCGCTTTGCTTCGGGCGGGTCGGTGCAGAAAGCTTTGCGGACCCCGACCCGCAGCCTGCGGGGCAAGCAACCGAAGGTGTCGGCGGTGAACAGCAGGCCGTCTTCGTCCCGGAGCAGCGAGACGTGCCCGACGGTGTGGCCTGGTGTCGGGATCACGCGGAACCCGGCCACCAGGTCCCCTTCTCCGACCACGTCGCTGACCGGAACACCGGGAGGCTTCGCGTAGCGGACCAGGCGGCGCACGATCGGGTTGCTCGACGGATCGAACCCGCGCCGGCCGGAGATCACCCCCGCCTCGGGCTCGGAGGCCACGACCCGCGCGTTCGGCGCCCACTCCACGAGGCCCGACAGCCCGCCGGTATGATCGTCGTGCTGGTGGGTCAAGAAGATCTGCTCCAGATCCCCCGGTCCCGAGCCGAGCGATGCCAGAGCATCCTTTATGCGGGGCACGCTGCTCCCGATGCCGGTATCCACCAGCGTTAACCCGCCTTCGTCCTCTATTAACAGGACCGAGATCAGGTTCCTAAGACGTATCGCGTCTACGCGGTAGACGCCGGGTGAGATCTGCTCCGGTGCGGCCATAGTAGTCATCTCCTCTCATAGTCCCCGGTCGGCGAGAACCTGCCGGGCGCAGTTGCGGCCCGGCGCCCCGAAGACGGCGCCACCCGGCCAGGTTCCGGAGCCACACAAGTAGAGGTTTTCGACCGGGGTGCGGTAGCCCGGGTAGCCCGGTGCCGGGCGGCCCCCGAACGTGGCCTGCGGCAGGATCTCCCCGTGAAAGATGTTGCCGCCGGTAATTCCTATCCTCTGCTCTATGTCCGGCGGCCCAAGCACCTCCGCGTGCTCGATAACGTCCGGCAGGTTCGGCGCGTACCCGGCGAGGGTTTCGATGGCGTTCGCGCCGATCTCCTCCCGGCGGCCGTCCCAGGTATCGTAGGGCGCGTACTGGCAGTAGAGGCTCAGGGTGTGTTTCCCTGCCGGGGCCAACCCCGCTTCCGTCGCGCTCTGGATGTAGCCTTCCATGAATGGTTTCTCCGAAGGATGGCCCCTTTCACAATCCTCCCAGGCACCTTGCAGATAGTCCACGCCCGGGTTTATAACGATGCCGCCGGTGTGCTGCGGGCCGACCTCCGGGCCTGGCACCGCCGTGAAGTCCGGCAGTTCGCCCAGTGCCAGGAGAACTTTGAAGGCCGAGCCTTTCGTCCGGCGGTGCCTCAGGCCCTCGATCAGTTCTTCCGGCAACCTGCTCTCTCCGACCAGGTCCAGGTAGGTTCGCTGGGGGTCGGCGTTGGATAGGATCACGCCGGACTCGAAATAGCGCCCGTCCGCGAGCGTCACACCGCGGGCTGCTCCTTCGCGAACCTCGATCTCCGCGACCTCCGCGTCCGCGAGGATCTCGGCTCCGGAGTCCATTGCCGAGGCGGCCAGGGATTGCGCTACCGCGCCCATGCCGCCCCGGACGAAGCCCCAGGCTCCCTGGTAGCCGGCGACGTTGCCGAGGATGTGGTGGAGCTTGACGTAAGCCGTGCCGGGGTCTCGGGGCCCGGCGTTCGTGCCGATCACACCTCCCACACACAGCGGTGCTTTGACTTCCTCGGACTCGAAGTACTCGTCGAGGACCGCCGCGACGCTTTTTTCGGTGATTGTCCGCCGATCCTCCTCGCCCCGGGGACCGTCGAAGGCTTTCGCCAGGTCCTCTTCGGTGGGCGGCGAACCTAGCAGGAGCGGGCGGACGCGGGCGATGATGCGGTCCCACATCGCCCAGTAAGCGTCGTAGGCCTCGACGTCCTTTTTCGAGAACTTGCGGATCTGTTGTTTCGTCTCTTCGCCGTCCAGGAACGACATCAGATACCGGCCGTCGGGGAACGGCACGAAGTACTGGGGGTCCAGGGGACGGACGTGGTAGCCGTAGCGCCGGAGTTCGAGGTCCCGGATCACCTCCGGCAACAACAGGCTGCACACGTAAGAGCAGGTCGAGAGCCTGTAGCCGGGCCACGGCTCTTCGGTTACGGTGGCGCCCCCGATAATGCCGCGCCGCTCCAAGACCAGTACCTTCCTGCCGGCGCGGGCGAGGTAGCTGGCCGACACCAAACCGTTGTGCCCCGAACCTATGACGACGGCATCGTAGCGCCCGCCGGCCATCCTACACCGCCTCCCGTTCCAACGCTATTCGATCAGAGTACATCATTTCTCTACGGCTCCGTTGTGAAGGCGCCGGCAAAAAAGTCTGCCAGCCGCGGGTAGAGGATCTTCAGGTTCTCGGGACGGACGATGCCGTGGCCTTCGTCCTCGAAGGTGAGAAGCTCGTAAGAGATGCTCTCTTGCTCCAGTACCTTGACGACCGCTTCTACGTTGTCGTAGGGCACGTTCGGGTCCTTGAGGCCCTGGACGATAAGTAGCTTTCCACGGATGTTTCCCACGGAGTGGATCGGGGAGCGGTCGTGGTAGATCTCCGGCACTTCATCGGGCGTCCCGCCCATCATCTCCTCGCTGTAAGGCCGGAGATCCGGGCGGGTGGCGTAGTAGTCCACGACGAGGTCGGTCATGCCGCAGATGGGGGCTGCGGCGGCCACGAGTTCCGGCGGGTAGTGCGTGATCTGCCACCACGCCGAATAACCTCCGTAGGACGTACCGGTAACGCCGACTCTGCCCCGCCGGGCGACGCCCGCCCGGATAAGAGCTTCGATGCCCGTGCGGATGTCCTCTTGCTCCCGGCCTCCCCAGCCGTCCTCTTTGATCGATTCTCGAAACGCTACCCCGTAGCCGGTGCTGCCCCGGTAGTTCGGGGCGAGCACGCTAAAGCCGCTCGAAACGAGATATTGTATCTGGGCGTTGAACCGGTCTTCGGCGTGGCTCGCGGGACCCCCGTGGATCAACACCACCGTCCCGATGCTGTCCCGCACGCGATACAGCCAGCCCCGGATCTCAAGCCCGTCTACCGACTTCCAGCTAAAATCCTCCGCTGAAACCAGGCTATCCAGGTCGAGGGTGGAGAGGTGTGGCAGGCCGGTAAGGCTCTCGTGTCCACCGGTTTGTGGATCGAGGAGTACCAGATCCGGCGGCCGCCGGGCGCTGTAGTGGAACCCCAGCCACCCTTCATCTTCCGTAGGGGCCAGCGGAACCAGGTTGCCGGGAGGCTGGGGCAAGCTCCTCTCCCGCCCGACGTCCAGCAGGAAGGCCTTTAGCCCGGCGTCCTCGATCTCCACGGCGACGGCCGGGCCGCCGTTGGGCGGGACGAAGGCGTACTCCAGGTCGCGCCCCGGGTCTTCCAGGAGCCAGGTTACGGACTCGTTCTCCAGGCACCACACGCCCAACCTGCGGAGCTGCTCCGTTTCGGCCACGAACAGCACCTTGTTGCCGGCCGGATACCAGGAGGCTGCGACCTTCGTTTGGGGCCCGAAGTTCAGGATTTCGCGGTCTTCCCGGCCCTCGACGTCCACCAGCCAGGCCTGCCTTCCCGCCGGGTCCCGATCGTTGCGAGAGTACAGGACGTGTGAGCCCGGCGCGTTTAGCAAAGGCTGGAAGAAGTTGGCCCGCCGGGGTTTGGCCAGGACTTTGCGTTCGCCGGTCGCCAGGTCGTGGCGGAGGATCCAGGTGGCCTCGATCTCCCTCCCCGTGGCGGGGTCCAGGTTGGCCCCGTATACCAGCCACCGTTCGTTCGGGTGGAGCTGCCCGCCCCGGATGTAGTAGTCTGGTGATTCGTCGGTAAGCGGCTCCATCACGCCCGGCCGTTCCAGCTTCACCCGGAAGAGCCGGACCCGCTCATCCCCGTCCCGGTCTTGCCCGACGATGACCGCCCGGCTGTCCGGAGTCCAGGATACTACCAGCGTGTCTTCCGGCGACGCCGTCAGCCGCACCGGACTGCCCGCCCCGTCGGTCGTGGCCCCGAACACCTCGGCGGCAGGCCCGGGTTGCGACCAGCTCCACGCCACCCGGCGTCCGTCCGGCGAAACCTTCGGGGCCGAGAGCCGGGGCACCGAGAGCAGGGCTTGTAGACGTTCGTCGTTCACCCGGTGTTTCAGAACGTGGGCGGCGTGTTCACGTAGATGCCTTCAACGGGCTCGTCGCCGGCCCACCAGCGATGGGGAACCGTGGACGGAAAATAAAGGGTGTCTCCGGGTCCGACGGCGTAGGTCTCCTGGTCCTTCAGCTCGACGTAAAGGGTGCCGGAGACGACGTAGACAAACTCTTCGCCGCTGTGAGAGTAGAATCCCTCGCTCCCGGTTCCCGGCGGAACGCGGATGTACGAGGGGTCCATCACTTTATCCCCGGTAGACATCTCCTCGAAGCTGACCCTGTTGTCCCATTGCATTACCGGGCGCTCGCGTTCGCGCACCAGCGGGGAGTTTTGCTCCAGGTCAGCCCCGAACACCTCGCGCATGTTCACGCCGTAGGTCGAGGCCAGCCGCCGCAGCGAAGCGACCGATGCCCCCGAGCCTCCGCGCTCCAGGGCTGAGATAAAGGAGATGGAGAGCCCCGTCGCTTCGGAGACCTCCTTGAGCGTCTTGTGGGCTTTGATCCGCAGGCGCCGGAGCCGCTCCCCGGCGCCCGTTGTTTCGGAGTTGCCGGCCACCTCCGGCGTTTGGGCGGCGACGCCGATGTGCTTGCGGATGGCGGCGAAGTTCAGTCCCTCGGATTTTCTCAGGTGTTTGATCTGCTGTAGCCGCTCTACGTCGTCTTCGGAGTAGACGCGATATCCGCGTTTCGTGCGGGCGGGTTTGACGAGTCGTTCCTTCTCCCACAAGCGAAGCGTTTGCGGCGCAAGGCCGATGGACTGCGATACCTCGCCTATGGAGAAACCTACTGTGCTCTCCTTCTTCGCCAACATGCCTCCCGCTGCCACGAACGAGCGTTTCTTGTACTCGACATACTAGTATACTTGCGGGATTGTCGTGAACTTGGCCGCCGGTGACTCCGAGGTACGGCGTTCGGAGCGGACGGGAGAAGTTCTTGCGCCACCTGGACCATAGGAGCCTCTTCTGAGTCTATTCGTCGTCGGGTTGTTTTTCGCCGGTATAGTGCTCCTGGTCGCCGGCGCGGAAGTGCTGGTAAGGGGGGCTACGGGGCTGGCGGCTTCGCTCGGCATCTCGCCGGTCGTGATCGGCCTGACCGTCGTGGCCTTCGGAACCAGTTCCCCCGAGACGGCGGTCACCGTACAATCGGCCTTCTCGGGCAACGCGGACATCGCCCTGGGCAACGTGGTAGGCAGCAACATCCTCAACGTGCTATTCGTCCTGGGCGTCTCTGCCACCATACTGCCGCTCGCGGTCTCAAAACGGCTGGTGCGCCTGGATGTGCCGCTCCTGATCGCCGCCTCTTTCCTACTCCTACTCCTGGGGCTGGACGGCGAGATAGGAAGGCTGGATGGCTTGCTATTGTTCACCGGGGTCGTCGCCTATACCGTCTTCGCCCTGATCCAGAACCGCCGGGAGAATAGCGCAGCCGGCGATGACGAAGAATCTAACGCCGGTGGATCCGGCTGGCTGGATAGCAGGTTGGTCCAACTTCTGCTCATAGCTCTCGGGCTCGCCCTGCTGGTCTTCGGCTCCCGGTGGCTGGTGGGGGGAGCCGTCGAGATCGCCACGGCCCTGGGTGTCAGCGAGCTGGTCATCGGGCTTACGGTGGTGGCGTTCGGCACTTCCGCGCCCGAGGTAGCAACGTCTCTGGCGGCCGCGGCCCGCGGCGAGCGGGACATGGCCGTGGGGAACGCGATCGGCAGTTGTATTTTCAACATCCTGGCGGTGTTGGGCATCTCCAGCCTCGTGGCGCCGAACGGTATACCCGTACCGCCGGCTGCTATCGGCTTCGATATCCCGGTCATGATCGCCACGGCCATCGCATGCCTGCCGATTTTCTTTACCGGATCCCGGATCGCGCGCCGGGAAGGGCTACTTTTTCTCGGCTACTACGTGGCTTATACTACCTACCTCCTCCTGAACTCTACCGGGCACGAGGCCCTCCCGGCCTACAGCTTCGTAATGCTCGCCTTCGTTATTCCCCTTACCGCCATAACGCTTCTGACCCTGGCGGCCCGCAGCCTCCAACGGCGCCGGAAGCGACGAAAACGTTGAGGTTCTACGGTCGTTTCTACTGTCGTTGCGCGGCTACCGTAGACCTGCTATAAGGTACGACTAGTAGAAGCGTTCCAGGAGGAGGCGCGATGTCCCGGGTGATAGGCGTACCAAAAGAGATAAAAGACATGGAAAGCCGGATCAGCATACAGCCCGATGGTGTCGGCGAGCTAATCCACTACGGCCACGAGGTAGTGGTAGAGGCTGGTGCGGGCACCGGTGCGGGATTCTCCGACGAGGAGTACGAACGGGCCGGGGCTCGCCTACGGGACTCGGCTGACGAGGTCTTCGAAGAGGCAGACCTCATAGTAAAGGTCAAGGAGCCCGTTCCGGAGGAGTACGAGCGTTACAAGGAAGGCCAGGAGCTCTTCACCTACCTGCATCTCGCGGCGGATAAGGGGCTGACCGAGTTCTTGATGGAGCGGAGGATCAACTCCATCGCCTACGAGACCGTGGAGCTTGACGACGGCAGCCTGCCACTGTTGAAACCGATGAGCGAGGTAGCCGGCAGGATGAGCGTGCAGGCTGCCGCACAATCTCTGGAGAGCCCCCGAGGAGGGGCGGGGCTGCTCCTGGGAGGAGTACCCGGCACCCCGGCTGCGAGGGTGACCATCATCGGCGGCGGCGTCGTGGGAACCGAAGCGGCCAAGATAGCCCTGGGGATGCGGGCCATAGTAAGGGTGTTGGACATAGATCCTGTACGGCTCGCTTACCTCTCGGATATCTTCGAGGGCCGGGCAGACCTGGTAATCCCAAATCGGGCCCGAACGGCCGCGTACGTCGAGGAATCAGACGTGGTAATAGGAGCGGTTCTGGTACACGGGGCCGAGGCCCCCAAGCTGGTGACAAGAGACATGATAAAGAACATGAGGGATGGCTCGGTTGCGGTAGACGTAGCCATAGACCAGGGAGGATGCATAGAGACGGCGCGGCCCACCACCCACTCGGACCCGACCTACATAGAAGAAGGCGTAGTCCACTACTGCGTGGCCAACATCCCCGGGGCGGTAGCCCGGACCTCAACCCTGGCGTTGACGAGCGTAACGCTGCCGTACATGTTGCGGATAGCGGAGAAGGGTATAGAAGGGGCGGCTGCGGAGGATCCGGTGCTCGCCAAAGGTCTCAGCACGCTGGACGGGGAGCTGCTCTCTAAACCGGTGGCCGAGGCCCATGACCTGCCATACAGTTCTATGGAGCAGATGCTGAACTGATATGGGGCGTCAGGGAGGTGAACGCCAAGCCCGATGAGCGCGCGTAGGGCCGTTGCCCTCAAGGTCGCCGCCCTACTTGTGGGGGCCGCGCTCGCCCTCGTGACCCTGCAGGGCTGTGGCGACGACGATTCCGGCGGGGCGCCGCCGACCACGGAATCCGGGACCACCGCCGGCAACGCAGCCGTCGAAACCGAGCGGCTGCCGCTCGCCGCGGTTGAGGACCCGGAGGGCGCGGAGGGCACGACGCTCTCGGTCTCGCGGGTCACCATCGCGGTGGGCGACGTGCTCGATCCTCACTACCACGAGGGCCAGCAGACGGCGTTCATCGAGAAAGGGACCCTCACCTACACCGTGATCGAGGGCCAGGTCCCGGTCTACACCGGCTCACCCGAGGAGAACCCCGAGCTGGTCAGAGAAATCGCCGGCGGCGAGACCGCCGACCTCGAACCGGGCGAGTGGGTGATCGAGGACCAATCCGACATTCATACCGCCGAGAATCGGGGGGACGTTCCGGTCGAGATCATTCTTACCTCCCTGCTCCGTACCGGCGCTGCGGCTTCGACGCCGGTCGACGAAGAGTAGCCTTCCTTTCGCCGTTCCAACGGTCCCGCGAGGGTCGCCTGACGGCGGATAGTCCCGAGGTCCGGCCCGGATGCGGGTGCCGGGAGGGCGGGTCGCTCCCGCAGGCGCTAAAGCCGCATGGTTTTTTGTTTTCAGAGGCGACAACCCTGTACCGGAAATAGGCGAGATGGGAGAATGCCCTTAGGCGCGTAGAGTATGGGAGGAGACAAATGGATAATGGGGACCGTTTCGTCCGGGTTCTAGGGCAGCGGGACGTTATCGCGCTGGCCTTTGGCGCCATGATCGGCTTCGGGTGGGTGCCGCTCGTGGGGACGTGGCTTACGGAAGCGGGGAGCCTCGGGGCGATACTGGCGTTTCTCGTCGGGGGTACGGTGGTAGTCTTCGTCGGCCTTACTTATTCGGAGCTGGTTTCGGCGATGCCGAAGGCTGGCGGAGAACACAACTACGCCTGGCGGGCGCTAGGACCGGTAGGGGCGTTCGTGGCCTCGTGGGCCATCGCGCTGGGGTACGTCTCGGTGACGGCCTTCGAGGCGGTCGCCCTGCCGACGACGCTGGAGTTCCTGCTGCCGGAAGGATTCAAGACGGGATTTCTATGGAGTGTCGCCGGCTATGACGTGTACGTTACCTGGGTTGCGATCGGGGTGTTGGGCGCGGCCGCGATCACGGCCCTGAACTTCGTGGGCGTTAAGCCTTCGGCGATCTTCCAGTTCATCGCCGTGCTGGCGCTGTTGGGCATCGCGGCCCTGTTTATCTTCGGCACGGCCATCGGGGGTAGCGGGGAGGACTTTACGCCGCTGTTCTCCGGCGCCGGGCTCGCCGGCCTCCTCACGGTGGTCTTGATGACGCCGTTCCTGTTCGTCGGGTTCGACGTAATACCGCAGTCGGCGGAGGAGATAGACTTGCCGTTCCGCCAGATCGGGCTGTTGCTCATCGCCTCCGTCGTTATGGCGATGACGTTCTACATCATCGTCATTATCGGGGTCGGGAGCGGTCTATCCGTGTCGGAGCTGGCGGACGTGGACCTCGCGTCGGCCGCCGGGATGCAGGCGCTGTTCGGGAGCCAGCTCTTCGGGAACATCCTGGTTATCGGGGGCATCGCCGGGATACTCACGAGCTGGAACGGGTTCATGATCGGGGGCAGCCGCATCCTGTACGCGATGGCCGCGAGCGGGATGCTGCCGCGATTCCTCGCCAAGATTCACCCCAGGTTCAATACCCCTTCAAACGCTATCCTGTTCGTTGGGGGACTCTCGATCATCGCCCCGTTCTTCGGGCGGAGCGCGCTGGTGTGGCTGGTGAACGCCGGCGGGTTGGGCATCGTCGTCGCCTACCTGATGGTCGCCATCTCGTTCCTGGTCCTGCGCCGCAACGAGCCGGAGATGGAACGTCCCTTCCGGGCGGGCCGGGGCCCGATCATCGGCATCATCGCCGTCATCCTGAGCGCGGGGATCGCCAGCCAGTACCTGCCCGGCATGCCGTCCGGCCTGGGCTTGCCGGAGTGGACCATCGTCGGCATCTGGACGGTTATCGGGTTGGTCTTCGCCCTCCAGATGGACGTGCCCGAATACAACCCCGAGCTATAAGAGGGGTATACTGGAGAAGATTAAACCGACGGGAAAGGCGGGTTGGCTATGCTGGACTCCACGAGGATAAAGACGGAGATACCGGGGCCGAAGAGCAAGGCCCTGATGGAGCGGCGCCGCGGGGCGGTAGCGGCGGGGATCAAATCGGGCACACCGGTCTTCGTCCACGAGGCCCGGGGAGCCACGTTGATCGACGTGGACGGCAACACGTTCATAGACTTCGGTGGCGGCATCGGCACGATGAACGTCGGGCATTCCGACCCGCGGGTGATCGCGGCGATAAAGGGTCAGGCCGACCGCCTCACCCACACCTGCTTCTTCGTCAACCACTACGAGCCTTACGTGGAGCTTGCCGAGAGGCTGAACGCGATGGTGCCTGGCGACACCGAGATGCGGACGGCGTTCTTCAACTCCGGAGCGGAGGCCGTTGAGAACGCGGTCAAGATCGCGCGCTACCACACGGGCCGCCACGGGATCCTGGCCTTCGAGAACGCCTTTCACGGCCGCACCCTGCTCACCATGACCTTAACCAGCGCCGTAAACCCCTATAAGAAAGGCTTCGGCCCGTTCGCCCCGGAGGTCTACCGGGTTCCGGCCCCCTACGCCTACCGCTGCCCCTCGAACCGGGACTGCTCCGGTGGATGCCGGGGTGATTGCTTCGAGTTCATCGAGAGGTCGGTGGTGACCGGGGTCGGCGGGGAGCATCTCGCGGCGATCATCGTGGAGCCGGTTCTCGGCGAGGGCGGCTTCATAACCGTCCCGGACTTTTATATGCGGAGGTTGCGGGAGCTGTGCGACGAGGTTGGGGCGCTCCTAATCGCCGACGAGGTGCAGAGCGGCTACGGACGGACGGGCACGATGCTCGCCATCCAGCACTCGGGGGTGGAGCCGGATCTCGTCACCACCGCCAAGAGCATGGCTGCCGGGATGCCGCTCGGCGGCGTTACGGGCAAGGCCGGGATCATGGACAACATCCACCCCGGTGGCCTGGGCACCACCTACGGCGGGAACCCGATCTCCTGCGCCGCGGCCCTCGCCGTTCTCGACGTTTTCGAAGAGGACGACCTGCTCTCCCGCGCCGAAGTCATCGGCGAGCGGGTAATGTCCGCGATGCGCGAGATCCAGGAAAAACACCCGGACATCGTCGGCGACGTGCGGGGCCGGGGCGCGATGGTGGCGATGGAGCTCGTCACCGACCCCGAGAGCAAAGATCCCGACGCCGACCTGACGGCCAAGATCATTGGCAACGCCCTCCAGGAGGGACTGCTGCTCCTCTCCGCCGGCCCGCTGGGCAACAACATCCGGGTCCTCGTACCCTTCGCCGTCACCGACGACCAGCTA
>JBHJHC010000034.1:0-28298 GCA_050331175.1 Rubrobacteraceae bacterium
CTCGATGAGGTAAGGTGGGAGTGCGGGCACGAGATATACGCTCCTTCTGATATCGGGAAGCTTCAGACACTCCCCGAAATGATCGAGCATCTCGTGCCCGTTTACATGCTGATACTCTCCCTATTGGCGCAGGCTCTAAGACCAGATTAGCCTCCGAACGGTTACACGAAAACGGCCCGTGTGAGAAAGACCCATTGTTTTTTCTCCAAGGAGCCAATTTCACTGGCCGTCGGTTACGCTACCCGAATTCGGATAAGGGTAATCTCAAGATAGACGCCAGGGACCTTCTACTTTACCAGCGGGGTTTTCCAGAGGTTAGGAAATGGAAACTGCCCGGCGGCCGGGTGTTTGTTGCAACCGGGCATTCCAGGGGTCTAGCTCCCGGGGTTGTCCGACGCCCCTTTGGGTTAAGGGTCTTCCGCGCTGGCCCAGCCTAACGGTCGAACCAGGATCGAGGTGCGGCGGAAGCCGGTGATCTCGATTTCAGTGCCGGACTCTATCGGGACCATCCGGGGTTCTTCGGGCAGCGCGGTCCACAGTTCGCCGTGGACAAAGACCGTACCGCCGGCTTTACCGATCTTGCGCCGGACCGTGCCGACCTCCCCGATCATACCCTGCCTGCCGGTGGTGACCCGCTGGCGGCTGGTTTTCACCACCGCGAACACGATCCCGGCCGTGAACAACGCCAGCAGAGCGGCCGGAACTATTACGTACCAGCGGGAGAAGCCGAACCGTTCTCTGAAGGACAGGGATTGTTCCACGAGCTCGGCGTTTGCGGTGTTCAGCTCTATTCCTTTCGGTTCCACCGTTTCGCCGTCGGCGGCTCTCAGCAGCGAGCCGAGGTCCGGTTCTACGTACTCGATGACGCCTATCTCCAGCGCGTCTTCCGCGTTGATCGCCTCCGCGTCCCGGACGGCTTTTTCGGCCCATTCCGCGTTGCGGTCGTGGGTCTCTGCGAGGCTGGTTATGAGGGCCACGGCGTCGTTGCGGGCTTTCTTGCCCAGGTCTCCGGGAATATCTCCGCCGAAAAAGGTCACCGGTGTGGCCGCGCCCGTGCGGGTATCGGGCGCCATTGCCGCCACGTCGCTGGCCATCAGGATGAAGGTTCCGGCGCTCGCGGCCTGCGCGCCGCGGGGAGTAACGTAGACGATTACCGGAACGTCCTGCGCGTCGCCGATCGCCGCGACTATGTCTTGCGTGTAGTCGAGCCGGCCTCCCGCGGTGCTCAACTCGATGGCGACGGCCGCTGCTTCCGCATCCTGGGCCTTGGAGATCACGCGCTCCAGGTAGCGGACCGTTTTGCCGGTCAGCTCGTTGTTGCGCCCGGTCGTCTTCTCGACCTCGGCGACGAAGACCTCCGGCTCCGCGCTATTCTGGGCCGCGGAAGCGCCACAGGCTACGGTAATGGCCGTGAGGATGAAAACCATCAGTAGTGTCAGGCAACGTTTCATACAACGTAATTCTACTATCCGGGTTGCCGGCCAGGGTTGTAGAGATCACAATCGCGGCCGGTTCGTGTTTCTCGTAGCTTGTTTATTTCTTGTTTATTGGAGGGTGTCGAGCGCTTGTTGGAGGTCCTGGATCACGTCCCGGGCATCTTCTATGCCGCAGGAGAGCCGGATGAGGTTTTCTTTTACCCCGAGCCGCTCCCGCCGGGACGGCGAAAGCTCCCGGTGTGACGAGGTGGCCGGGTGTATGGCCAGGGTGTAGACGTCGCCGAGGCTCGGGGCCTTTACGCAGAGCTCCAGCGCGTTGAGGAAGCGGAAGGCGGGCTCGCGGCCCTCCGACGCCAGCTCCAGGGCGACGAGGCCACCGGTGTCTGAGAGGACGCGGCGGACGACTTCGCCGTCCGGGTGATCTGGTAGGGAAGGGTGGTGGACCTTGGCGACCTTCGGGTGGGAGTCGAGCCAGGCGGCAACCTCCCGGGCGTTTTCGCACTGGCGCTCTATTCGCAGTGGCAGCGTCTTCAGACCCCGCAGGGCGAGCCAGGCCTCGAACGGTCCCAGTACACCGCCCACGAGCTTCCGGATCTGCTCCACGGCACCGTCGTATGGGGGATCCGCGACCACGGCTCCGGCCGTCAGGTCCCCGTGGCCCGAGAGGTACTTGGTCGCGCTGTGGACCACGATGTCCGCGCCCAGTTCCAGAGGACGTTGCAGATACGGCGTGCCAAAAGTGTTGTCCACTATGAGCGTCGAACCGGCGGCCCGGGCCAGCGCCGCGATCTGCCCCGTGTCGGACACCCGGAGCAGCGGGTTGGAGATGGTCTCGGTCACGACGGCCCGAGGTTCGAGTTCTCCCAGCTTTCGCTCCAGGTCTTCCGGGTTGCAGGCGTCGAAGAAGCGGACCTTCACGCCGCCCACGCCGAAGATCTGCACCAGGAGCGTGGCCGTCGAGCCGTAGAGTTGATCCGCGGCCAGCACCGTACACTCGCTGCTGCAATCCGCCGCTACCAGCGCGGCGTGCATCGCGGCCATGCCGGAGGCGAAAGCGAAAGCCCGTCCCGAGCCCTCGAGTGAGGCCAACGCCTCTTCGAAGGCGACGACCGTGGGGTTGTCATAGCGGGCGTAACTGTATCCTTCCTGCTCGCCGCCAAGCACCTTGTCCGTGGTTTCGATGTTCGGGTGGGAGAAGGTCGTCGAGGCGTAGATCGGGGTCGAGACCGGATAAAACCCGTTGCCGGATTCCGGAGGGACGGCAGGATCTTTCTGAGGTTCGGGCCGTTGCTCGCCGGCGTGAACGGCGCGGGTCTCGAAGCTGCGCTTCCGGGCTCTCTCTTGTCGGGCGCGGCGCGATTCCATCATGCCTATACTAACCTACCAACATACAAAATTAATGGGAGGCTCCGCGCGTGGAGGGATGGCAGAATAGGATCGAGTATTTCGAGCGGCTGGTGGCGGAAAACCCCGACAACCCCACCGGGCTGCTGGCGCTCGCGAATGAGTACGGAAAAGCCGGGCGTTACGAGGATGAGGCCGCGGCCCTGGAGCGGTATTTGGCGCAGCACGAGGACGAGGGGAACGCCTACGGGCGTCTCGGAGAGGTCTTGAGCCGTCTGGGACGCCCGGACGAAGCGCGGGAAGCGTATGGGCGGGGGGTGCAACAGGCCGAAAAATACGGGCATACCAGCATGGCCGAAGAGCTGCGGGAAGCGTCGGAGCAACTCGGGCGGTAGGGAGGGTACACCGAGCTTCGCGGGGAGACTACAAAGTGACCCGGCCGGGTAAAAAAGACGGAGATGTGGGGTATGATTAAAAGAGATTCGAATGTCGACTTATCCTACGAAAGTAGCCGTGCGCAATACAGCAATTTAGGGGTGTGATCCGCTTGGAGAATAGTACGGAGACCCGGTTCTATGGGCCGAACCTCGGGTATGTGCTGGAACTCTATGAGAAATACCGGGAAGACCCGGACTCCGTGGATGAGGAGGCCAGGGAGTTCTTCGAGACCTGGACCCCGCCGGGGGCGGGGGCCAACGGCAGCGCGGCCGGCGGGGTAACCGAAGCCGGCGTAGACGTGGACAAAGTTGTGGGGGCGGCGAAATTCATCCGTTCCATAAGGGACTTCGGGCACATGGCAGCCCGGCTAGACCCGCTGGGTACCGAGCCGCCGGGAGACCCGACGCTGGACCCTGGTTTCCACGGGATCAGCGAGGAAGACCTGGAGAAGATTCCGTCGAGCGCGGTCGCCGGGCCGTTAACGAGGCGGACGGAGACCGCCAAAGAGGCCATCGACGAGTTGCGGCGGCTCTACTGCAGCACGACCGGCTACGACTTCGGCCACATCCACAAGCCCGAAGAGCGGTTCTGGTTGCGGGATGCGGTAGAGAGCGAAGAGTTCAGCAGCCCCGTAGAAGACGAGTTTGCCAAAAGGCTCCTTCGCCGGCTCACCAGGATCGAGACCTTCGAGCAGTTTCTTCACAAGACCTTTCTCGGCCAGAAACGCTTCTCGGTAGAGGGAAACGACATGGTCGTGCCCATGCTAAACCGCCTGATCCGGCGCGGCGCCGAAGCCGGCACGCCGGAGGTCGTTGTAGGGATGGCCCACCGGGGACGCCTGAACGTCCTGGCCCACGTGCTGAACAAGCCTTACGCCAGGATCTTCAGCGAGTTCCAACAGCCGGACCGGGGTGGGAAGCCCTCCTCGGCAGAGAGCGGCGGTGGCGGTTGGGTAGGGGATGTCAAGTACCATCTCGGCCAGCGGGAGTTCCATCTGGAGGAGGGAGAAGAGGACTGGAAGGTCCTCGTCAACCTGGCGCCGAACCCGAGCCACCTGGAGCACGTCAACCCCGTGGCAGAGGGCATGACCCGCGCCGCGCAAGAGAAGCGAGACGAACCGGGCGAACCAACGTTCGACACGGACGCTTCGTTCACGATCACGCTTCACGGGGATGCCGCGTTTCCCGGTGAAGGCGTGGTGGCCGAGACCCTCAACCTCTCGCGGCTGCCGGGCTACACGACCGGCGGGACCATCCACATAATCACGAACAACCAGCTCGGTTTCACCACCGAGCAGCACGAAGCCCGCTCGACCCAGTACGCCAGCGACGTGGCAAAGGGGTTCGAGATCCCGGTAGTTCACGTAAACGCGGACGACCCGGAGGCTTGCCTGGCGGCCGTGGAGCTGGCCTACGCCTATCGCGAAGAGTTCAAGAAAGACTTCATGATAGACCTCGTCGGCTACCGCCGGTACGGCCACAACGAGGGCGACGAACCATCCTACACCCAGCCCGTTATGTACGACGTGATCCGGGACCACCCTTCGGTGCGCGAAATCTGGGCCCAAAAACTCCGGGAGCGGGGCCTGACGGAAGAAGATGAGGCCGAGCAACTCGTAGAGGACATCCGCTCCCGGATGCAGGAGATTCACAAGAACCCCTCTGAGGTGGAAGAGGAAGAAGGAGATGAGGACCTCCCGGAGGGGCGCACGCCGCTCGTCGACATACCGGATACGGCCGTTCCTGCTGACAGGCTGGAAGAACTCAACGCTTCCTTGCTGGATTGGCCCGAGGACTTCTCGCCAAACGACAAACTGGCCCGGCTCTTTCAGAAAAACCGGGGAGATATGGAGAATATCGACTGGGCCCACGCCGAGTCGTTGGCTTTCGCCACGATACTGGAAGACGGTGTTCCCATCCGGCTTACGGGACAGGACTCTGAACGGGGAACCTTCTCCCAGCGTCACTGTGGACTTTACGACGTGGAGACCGGAGAGAAGTATGTGCCGCTGCAGGAGATACCGCAGGCCAACGCCTCGTTTGCCATCTACAACAGCCCGCTCTCGGAGATCGGGGTAATAGGGTTCGAGTACGGGTACTCTGTAAACTCGAACGACACGCTGACGCTCTGGGAAGCCCAGTACGGGGACTTCGCCAATGTTGCCCAGCCGATGCTAGATCAGTTCATCGTCAGCGGACAGGCGAAGTGGCGCCAGATCTCCGGCCTCGTCATGCTACTGCCCCACGGCTACGAAGGCCAGGGGCCGGAGCACTCCAGTGCCCGTCTCGAACGTTTTCTGCAGCTCGCCGCCCAGGAGAACATCCGGGTTGCCAACCTGACTACGGCGGCCCAGTATTTCCACCTGCTGCGGGCCCAGGTCGTGCTAGAGGATCATAAACGCCCGCTCGTCATCATGACCCCCAAGAGCCTTCTGCGGAGCCCGATGTCGGCCTCCAGCCTGGAGGATCTCTCCGAGGGCAAGTTCAAGCCTGTTTTGGACGATAGAGAGGCCCAGGAGAGGGCTGAAGAGGTGGAGCGGCTCATCCTGTGTACCGGCAAGGTCTACACGGAACTCGCCGACAGCGAGTACCGGGAGGAGGCAATAGATACTGCTATAGCCCGAGTCGAGTTGCTCTACCCGTTCCCGGGAGACGAGGTCGAAGAAATCATCGACGGCTATCCTAACCTGCGGGAGATCCTCTGGGTTCAAGAGGAGCCGAGGAACATGGGGGCCTGGACGTTTGTAGAGGCGCGTATCAGGGAGATCGTGGGTGAGGACCCGCCTATACGCTACATCGGCAAACCTGCCCGGCCCAGTCCGGCCCAGGGTTCGGCCCGCTTCCACAAGGAGGAGCACGCCCGGATAATCCAACGGGCTTTCGAGAGCATCGGTGATGACGCCGACGAAGGCCGGGAGATGGCCCAGGCGACCCAGGAGCAGGCGCCGGCCGGAAGCGATTAGAGTAAATACAAGGTTCTAAAGACCAGAGAGGAAGGGTGAGAAGTGGCGGTCGAGATACACGTCCCGGAATTGGGAGAATCGGTCACCGACGCAACCGTCGGACAATGGCTGAAGCAGGAAGGGGACCAGGTCTCCGCCGGAGATCCCCTCGTCGAGCTTGAGACCGACAAGATCAATTTCGAGGTCGAGGCTGAGGAAGACGGGGTCCTGGAGTCCATCGCCAAAGATGAAGGCGAAACCGTGGAAGTCGGCGAGGTTATCGGGGCCATAGGCGAGGGCGACGGACAACCGGCTCAGGAGGAAGAGGCCGAAGAGCAGGAACAACAAGAGGAGGCCGACGAGGAAGAAACCGAAGAAGCCGAGGAAGAAGAGGCTGAGGAGCAGGCCGAGGCCGAACAGCCGGAGCCGGAGGCCGAGGAGGAGGCTAACGGTCACCGGGAGGATGGAGAAGTTCGGGCTTCCCCGTCGGTTCGCAAACTTGCTGAAGAGTACGAGATCGAGCTTGCGGAAGTCAGCGCGAGCGGCTCCGGCGGCCGCGTGACCCGCGAGGACGTGGAGCGGGCGATCCGGGAGCAGTATCGTCAGGCCCCTTCCGAGGATGCGGCGGACGGCCGGGGCGAGGGCCGTGATAGCGGGCAGCAGGCGCGGGAGGCGGAACCACAACCGCAAGCCGCTGAAGACGGCCGGGCGGATGGCCGGGCGGACCTCGAAGAGCGGGTTCGTATGTCCCGGCGGCGGCAGACCATCGCCAAGCGGCTCGTCGAGGCGCAGCAGACGGCGGCGATGCTCACAACCTTTAACGAAGCCGACATGACCGCCGTGATGGAGCTCCGGAACCGGCGCAAGGAATCATTCCAGGAGCGCAACGAGATCAAGCTGGGCTTTATGAGCTTCTTTACCAAGGCTTCTATCGGCGCCCTGAAGGCGTTCCCCAAGATCAACGCCGAGCTCCAGGAGGACGAGCTCGTCTACAAACACTACTACGACATCGGCGTGGCGGTAAACACGGACGAGGGGCTCGTAGTGCCGGTCGTGCGCGGCGCGGATAGCAAGAGCTTCGCCGAGATCGAGCAGAGCATAGCGGACCTCGCCACGAAGGCCCGGGATGGGAAGCTGGGGCTGGAGGACCTGCAAGGCGGAACGTTCACCATCACCAACGGCGGTATCTACGGCTCGCTGAACTCGACCCCGATCCTGAACACGCCGCAGGTGGCGATCCTCGGTTTGCATAAGATCCAGGAGCGCCCGATGGTGGTGGACGGGGAGATCCAGATCCGCCCGATGATGTACCTGGCGCTCTCTTACGACCACCGGATCGTTGACGGCGCCGACGCCGTAAGCTTCCTGGTCCGCATAAAAGAGCTGATCGAAGACCCGGAGACCCTGCTGCTAGAGGGCTGAACCCAGCTACTCGTTTTCGGGCCACCCTACAGCTCCGCCCGGTGCCGCTACCGGTACATTGAGGCCAGAGCGCCGGCAGCCGCGCGGGAGGCGCTGGCGAATGCCACCTCGGAGAGTAGTCCGGGTGCTGCCACCTGGTCGCCGGCGAGAAAGACGCCGCCACCGCGGTCAACGGCGGGGCGGTCCCGCCAGGTGACACCTGGTAGATCTACGGCTCCCGTAAGGTTCTTTAGCTCCATCCGCCTTCGCCAGGTCTCGCGTCCGCGCCAATCGGGGAATGCGCCATCTAGCACCGACTCCAGGCGCCGCACGCCCTCCTCCAGGGGTTCGGCGGGCGCCAGGCCCGTATGACCCTGAACTAGTTCGTGGCCCGGAGGAGAAAGCGTAGGGTCCGGAGCGGAGAAACGCTCTACCCAACCGCCGCCGTCGAGGTCGGTGATCGCGAACGGGTCTCTCGGCCAACCCTGCCGCCGGCGCAACCCGACGTCGAGCACTGCACAGCGGGTCCCTTCAGCGCGTAGCGAGCCATCCCCGAGAAGATCCCGGGCGGCGTCGAGCCCGGTCGCGACGATCACTGGCGGAGAAGGGAGCTTTTTGACGGGCGCGCCGGTTTCGACCCGGACCCCCAGCTCCCGCGCCCTTTTCGCCAGCGCCTGGACCAGGCTATCCCAGCCACCCACCACGTATCGCGCGGCCGGAGGAAATCCCAGCACGCGCGCCCCGCGCTCCTTTACAAACTGGGCCGAGAGCCGACCCGGATCGTAGTCGAAGGCGAACACGACCGCCGCCCGCGAAAGTGCCTCGGCCGCCCCCTTACCAGCGATCCGCGAAGCCCAGGTGCGGAAGTCGACGTCGTGCGGCGCCCGATGCCCGCGCAGCTTGCGCACAGCGAGAAAGGCTGCGGGCGGCGTACGGCGCACCCGGCCCTCGTAGTAGAAGCGCAACCCCCGCAACGGTCCTCGTGGCGCCGGAGGCAGAAGCTCCCGCCAACGCAACCAGGCCCACGAAGCGCCGTCAGCGTATATTACGTGCGCCCCGAGGTTGGCCCGGAACGGCCCATCGAGCGTCCGCGCCCGGCCACCCAGCGTGCGGCTCGCCTCGAGCAGCCGCACACGCTTCCCACCCTCGGAGCACTCGATGGCCGCAACCAGCCCGGCCAACCCGCCGCCTACGACCGTGATCTCTCCCATGCCCAAGAACCTCCGTATTCCACAACCTGACGTTCGTTAGGTTGTTAGAATACCTGACGTATGTCAGGTAAGTCAAGGATTGCTGGAACGCAACGGCGCCTATCTGCTGCTGAGCGGCGGCGGGTGGTCCTCGACGCTGGTGGGCGGGTGTTTGCCGAGCGGGGTTACGAGCGGGCTTCGATGCGCGGCATTGCCCGCGCGGCGGGGATAACGACGCCGGTTATCTACGATCACTTTTCCTCCAAGCGGGAGTTGCAGATCGCCCTTTTAGAGGAGCAGGAGGCGGAGCTCCGCGCCCACCAGGGCCGGGAGCGCGGGCTGGATGCCGGTCCGGATCTCGCCCGCGCCCTGATCGAGGACTTCTTTTCGTGGGTCGAGGAGCATCCCTATGCGTGGCGGATGCTCTTCCACGACACGCCTTCGGATCCGGAGGTGGTCGCCGCCCAGCGGCGGCTCCAGGAACGTTCGACCGCCCAGATCGCGTCGTTCGTGGCGCTCGCACCTGAACTGCACGTTACTGACCGGTTGGGGCGGGAGGTGGTAGACCAGCTTCTAGGAAAAAGCATCTACGCCGTCGTCAACGAGCTGGCGGCCTGGTGGTGGGACAATCGTGAGGTTCCGCGGGAAGAGCTCGTCAACCTGGCCTACAAGCTCCTCTGGAACGGGTTGGAAGCGCTGGGAGCCTCGAAGATTCCTGGGGAAGAACGGTAGCTGGAGGAAATCATGCCGCGTTGTGCCGGCTCGTCGGAGACCCTGCGGATCGAAATTGTATTCGACGCGCTGTTAGTATTAACGTATGTATTGCACCGGCGAGGATCGCATTCTTGGCGGATAGCGGGCTCGTGGAGCGTTTGCTCGCCGGCAACCGGCGGGCACTGGCGCGGGTAATCTCGAAGATCGAGCGCGGAGACCCCGAGACGCGGGAGATCATCTCCGCGATCTATCCCCACACCGGAAACACGATGAGCGTAGGCTTTACCGGCCCGCCGGGTGTTGGCAAGAGCAGCATAATCTCCGGGTTGATACAACTCTACCGTAAGGACGAAAAGCAGGTTGGGGTGATCTCGGTAGACCCGTCGAGCCCCTTTTCGAAGGGTGCGATCCTGGGGGACCGCATCCGGCTCTCGGATCACTTCCTGGACTCCGGCGTGTTTATTCGCTCGATGGGAAGCCGGGGGCATCTGGGGGGCCTCGCCGGTGGATCCCGGCTCGCCGCGCTCGCGATGGAAGCCTCGGGGGCGGACGTGGTGATCTACGAGACGGTCGGGGTGGGGCAGGGGGAGGTTGAGGTTGCCTCCGCGGCAGACCTCGTGGTCCTCTGCCTGCAACCGGGGTCCGGGGACGCGGTCCAGGCGCTCAAGGCGGGGGTTATGGAAATCGCGGACATCTTCTGTATCAACAAGGCGGATCGCCCCCAGGCGAAAGGCGCCGCGGCCGAGGTACGCTCCATCCTGGAGATCGGGCACGAGCTGGATCCTGACGTCCCGCTACCTCCCATAATCATGACCCGCGGTGACGTTGGAGAGGGAATCCGGGAGCTGAAGGAGACTATTTGCGAGCAATGGAAGCACACCAAAGAGACCGGGAAGCTCGAGAAGCGGCGGCGCTCCTCGCTCCGGGAGTTCGTCGTCTCTCTGGCCAAGGCTCATCTCGAACAGGAAATGCACGAGCGCCTGGCTAAGGAGGATGTGGACGCCATGGAGAAGGTCTACGATCGCGAGTTGGATCCCCTTTCCGCTGCGGAGAGAATCTTCTATGAGGTATGACCCATGATGGGGAACCTGCTGCCTTACGGAGACAGCTTCCCGGAAGTTCCGGGAACGGCCTTCATCGCGCCGGGGGCTTACCTGATCGGGGCGGTAACCCTGGGCGAACGGGCGAGCGTCTGGTACGGGGCCGTTGTACGGGGTGACACGGAGCCGGTCTCTATCGGGGCGGGCACCAACATCCAGGACGGCTGCGTGCTACACGCGGATCCCGGGTTCCCGGCCGTTGTTGGCGAAGGCTGCGTGGTAGGACATCGGGCGGTCCTCCACGGTTGCCGGGTGGAAGCCGGGTGTCTCGTCGGGATGGGCGCAACGCTACTGAACGGAGCCCGGATAGGCGCGGGATCCATCGTGGCGGCCGGTGCGCTCGTGCCCGAGGGTAAAGAGTACCCGCCCCACAGCCTGATAGTCGGCGTCCCGGCCCGCCGGGTAAGAGCGGTGCCCGGAGAACAGGCGGAGGAGATAGCCCGCGGGGCCGAAACTTACGTCGAGCGGGCCGCCGAACACCGGGTATCGCTGGAAAAACGTACCGGCGGGCCGGTCGCCTGATCGTCTAGAAGTCCCAGTCTTGAATCAGTTTGTCCTGGAAAATATTCAAATCGCGGTCCGTATCTATGTCTTCGAGTTCGGTGATGATCTTCGCTACAGCCTGGTCTGTTTCGGCCATCCTGCGGGCCAGCGTACGCCCGATCTGGTACGCGACCTTACAGGCAGCGATATTGCCGGCTTCGAGTCTTTCCAGGAGGGCTTTGTTCTCGAAGGCCTGGGCTTCTATTCTGGTCTTGGCCGTCACGGTCGCAGCGGCGCGAGTTTCCGTCAGCAAGCCCAGCTCGCCGAAAAAGGATGGCGCTTCCATAGTTGCCAGGTGTTGGCTCTTGCCCCGCAATACTTCCTTGTGTACTTCGATGGTCCCCGAGGTCAAGACGTACAGATAGTCTTCGGGGCCGCCCTCCTCGAAAATCTTCTCTCCAGCCTCGAAGCTGGCCGGCTCCATTAGTACTTCCAACTCGTCCAACTCCTCGCTGCTCAAATCCTCGAACAGCGGCTGTTTACCCGGGGATTGCGATACTTCCGTCATGATATCTCCTCTACACGGTCCACTCGGTTATAAGGTTGTCTCGAAAAACGTCCAGGTCGGTGTCGCCTTTGCGATCCATCTCCCGAACGGCCGCTACCACCTCGTCGTCCAGCCGGGTGAGCCTGAGAGCCAACAGGCGCGAGATCCGGTAGGCCAGCTTGAAGGCTGCGGGACGGCCCTCGGAGATCATGGCGTGGAACGCTTCCCGGGGGATCTTTAAAGCTTCGACCCGGCCTTTGGCCCGGACCGTGGCGGAGGCTTTGGTTCTGCCGAGCAATCCTCGCTCCCCTACGACGGTTTGATGCTCGTCCGCCCGGATCTCCGCCAGAACCCGGTTGCGGTCGTCCGATAGCCGCTTGCGGATCTCTACCTTGCCCGTGAGAAGGACGTACATCGACTTCGGCCTGCTGCCTTCCTCGATAATGTGCTCCGTTGGCACGAAGGAGACGGGCTCGGATATCTCTACGAACTCCCGCCGCTCATCTTCGGATAAGAACTCGAAGAATCGGGTTTCTCTAAGGTCTTCGGTCATCGATCCTCCTCGTTGGAATCGGTGGCCCAACACTGGGCGGCCGCTGGCGTACTTGTAGTTGGCGTCATCTGCCCGAGCTTCGTCGCTTTTGGGCCCTCCGGTGAGAGCAATCGGCCTCCTCTGAACTCATCTTGTCACTCTTTTATCATTGGAACTCTCGCAATCAGTATACGCTTTTACGTATTTCAGAAAAGCGGATTGCGGCGCTTTTTTGGACATTTTCTTTGGGGGCTCGTAGAGTAACCGGATGAATCGCAAGGAGACCCGGGGCCTGAGGTTCGTGCTGCTCGTGTATTTCGCGAGCCGCGCTTTCTACCTGATAGCCGGACTGTTTTTCGCGGCGTTCCTGCCGATCTCCCGTTTCCAGAGAATTACAGCAGACGTGCCGTTCGGGACCTTGAACATCTGGGCCCACTGGGACGGCGAGCATTACATGCGCCTCGCCCGCAGCGGCTACCTGAACGAGCCGGACAACGTTTCGCCGGCATTCTTCCCCCTCTACTCTCTCCTGATACGGTCCTTTGCCGGCCTATTCGGCGGCCCTATATCCGCGGGTGCTCTGACGTTGTGGGGGGTAATTATCTCCCTTTTAGCGCTGCCGTTTGCCCTCTACTTCGTCTACCAGATAGCGGACCACGGTTGGGGAGATAGGGTGGCAAAGGGCGCGGTCTTGACCCTGGCCTTTTTCCCCACGGCTTTCTTTCTCAACGCGGCTTACACGGAGAGCCTCTTTCTGGCTCTCTCGGCGGGTGCTTTGTGGGCGGCGATGGTGCGCAAGAATCTTCTACTGGCCTGCGTGCTGGCGGGCTTCGCAACCGGAACGCGCAACGTGGGGATCTTCCTTTTGGTTCCACTGGCATACGAGTGGCTAAGGAATGCGGGCTACTTCAGGTGGCGGGTGGTATATCTGGCTCTGGCGCCTTCCGGACTCCTTCTCTACATGGCGTACTTGTGGTGGCGCTTCGGCGAGCCTCTGCTATTTTACACCGAGCAGAAAGGGTGGAATCGGGAAGCTACAGGCCCCCTGAGCACCCTGGGGCTGGCTTTCGAGCGGTCTCGGGAAGGGCTGAGTTGGATCCTCGAACCCGAAACGCGCTCCGGGCTTTCGGTGAAGCAACTTCTAAACCACCTGGACCGGGCCGACAGCGCGTACGGGCTCGCGTTGCTGGTTGTGGCGGCTGCGCTGCTGGTGGTGGGCCTGCGGGTGTTGCCGCTGGGCCTGAGTGCCTATGCCTTTCTGGTCGCCATCGTCCCGGCTTTCTTCGGCACCCCGGCAGATCCGCTCATGGGGCTCCCGCGGTACCTGATCGTTGCTTTCCCCCTGTTTATCGTGCTCGGGGTTCTATTGAAGAAACGTTGGATGCTCGCCGGCTGGCTCCTGGCGAGTGCCGCTGTATCGTTGGTCTTCTGCGCGCTGTTCATTACCTGGCGGTACGTGGCATGAAAGGCATCCGGCCCCTTACGTGAACGTAGGTTCCAGGATCAGCACGTCTTCGTTCTCGAAGGCCGTTGCGTAGAGGTCCGGGTGGTTTCCGTAGAGCTGCTGGTAGAGGTCTATGGTGGGCCGATCCGGCATGTTCTTGTAGAGCACTATGTACCGGATATCGTATTCCTCCAGGATCTCCGTGGTGCGCCCGCTATCCGGATTATTTAGAACCCACAGCACGTCCTGCAACGGTTCCGGACCCGTGGGCGGTAGGTCTCTGGGGACCTGTATCTGGGCCGGCTCGAAAGACTGCAGGCCCGGGTAGTCTCCCAGGGCCAGCATGGCGCGGCTCGGGACCTGGTTTATCTGGGGACTGACTATTATGTTGCCGCCGGTGTTGTGTTCTCCGAGCCACTTTCCGGCGGCGTATATTTCTTCCGATATGACCATCTGGGGACTCGGACTGGCGGCCTTATCGAAGCTCTGCAGCGCCTGAAGCCCGGCCAGAAGGCTTACCAGCAGTATCGTTAGCGAGGCCGCAAAGACCCCTAGAGCGCCGTTCACCCACAGCGAGCGGAGGATCGCCACGAGGGCGAAGGCCGCGAGCAGTGAGAGCGGAATACCGAGGTCCCGGCCAAAGCGTTGGGGAAAACCACTCAGAGAAGTGACGCTTCCGACGAGCAGTACGAAGCTCCACCCGAGCAGCGTGAAATACGCCAGCGTTTGGGGGAGGCCGTCCCGGGGCCTCCGGGAGCCGACCGCGAAGAAAGCGCCCAGAAGGCCGAGCCACGCCACCGGCTGGGTAACGGTGCCGCCGATCAGAACTTCCCGGGGATAGGGCGACTGCGTGCCGATAGCCATGCCTACGGCGGCGCCGGTGTCGCTCGTCTCCGGGCTCCCCAGAAACCCCGAGATGACCTGCGGGAGGTCGTAGGTGTCCCAGGCGTAGACGACGGCCAGGATGGCCAGGAGCGCGAACGAAGAAAATAGCGCGACTCCCGGGCGTCGCTCGTGGAGTAGAAGGTACGGCAGAAGCAAGACTGCGAGCGTCGCGAGTAGCAGCGCCAGGTACAGGCTCGACACCTGGTGAAAGAGCACTACCGAAGACCCCAGCAGCGCCACCGCCAAAACGGGCCGCCAGGAGGGCGCGGCGCAGAGTTCCACTATCGCGGCGACGGCCAACACCAGCAAGAACTGTGCGGTAACGAGGTTCGGGTACATGGAGTCGTTGAGGTAGCTGTAAGTGCCGCCGAGGAGGAGGCCGCCGAAGAGGACGGCGGCCACACCACACTCCCAACCCCACAACCGGCTGGCGAGCGTGTAGAGGGCCAGCGAGGGGAGCACGAAGAGCATAGGCCCGAAAACCGGAAAGATGTCTATCGGCTCCAGGCCGCTCAGGGTGGAGATCATGGCCGTCATCGTGTGGAAACCGGGAGGGTAGATCAGGTATTCCTCGAACGTCCCCGTCGAGAGCATCTGGTTTGCCATTACCGCGTGCGAGTAATGATCTACGCCCCGGATGAAAGGCCAGTCCTGCAAGACCGGCCCTATATAGCCGCGGACCACCACGAAAAGCAGCATCAAGGCGAGCAGCAAATATTTGATCCCGCTCGAACCCCGCTCCTCCCGGGTTACCCGGGGTTCTCGGGAAACCGGGACATCATCCCTCCAGGGCGCCGAGATCAGGTACACGATGCCCGCTGCGACAACGAGTCCGGCCGACACGAGAATAGACCAGCGGGGCTCTACGGCCCCCAGGAGGGCAGCTACCGCCAACGATAGCGCCCCGATAAGCGGTAGTAGGGTAACGAGTCCCGGCGGGTACGCGGGCCTCGCCACCGGCTGGCCGGTTTCCTTTTCGGCGCCGAGCGTGTAGTACGCGGCGATCCCGGCGCAGAAAACGAACAGCGCCGAGAGTATCGTGCCCGAAAGGGTTACGCCCTGGCCCAGAAGGCGCGCCGGTACCAACGCTACGGCAGGCACCAGTGCCATCGAGAGCCCGATACTGTAGGTGATCCGCGCGACGCCGTCCGGGGCGGTGCACAAACATCGCGCCCAGTAGTAGCCGGGAAGCCCGCCGACCAGTAGCGCGGCGAAGAGGACCCGCAGAAGATCTAGCAGCACGCCGCCGCCATGTTTCCCGCCTCACGCATCAGGGTAGACTACCAGTCGACCTCGTAATCTACACCTTGGCCTGGAGAATTTACAAAGGTTGAACCAACAGTTTACGCTGATTTAAAGAATATTTAACGATTTTTCCTCTACAATACTGCTTTTTAAGAAGCAAGTAGCAGCAAAATGAAGGGAGCAAAGAAAGAGATGAAGATACTGGTGCTCGGTGGCGACGGATATTGTGGCTGGCCGACCTCACTACACCTCTCCGACGTCGGACACGACGTAGTTGTCGTGGACAATTGCGTGAGGCGTCAGATAGACCACGAGTTGTCGGCGGCGAGCCTTACGCCGATAGCGGACCTCAAGGATCGGGTGAAAGCCTGGCGGGAGGTCAGCGGCCAGGAGATCGGGGTCGAGTTCGGAGACCTTCTGGACTACGAGTTCGTCTCGGAGATCTTCGAGCGGCATCGTCCGGACGCGGTGGTCCACTTTGCCGAACAGCGGGCGGCGCCGTACTCGATGATCGACCGGCGGCACGCCGTCTACACCCAGCACAACAACGTGGTGGGTAACCTGAACGTTTTGTTCGCCATTCAGGAAATTGCGCCGGAATGTCATCTGGTGAAGCTCGGTACCATGGGCGAGTACGGCTACCCGAACATCGACATCGAAGAGGGCTACATAAACATAGAGCACAACGGCCGCACGGACCGGCTGCCGTTCCCGAAGATGCCGGGCAGCTGGTACCACCTCTCCAAAGTGCACGACTCGCACAACATCCACTTTGCGTGCAGGATCTGGGGTATGCGGGCGACGGACCTGAACCAGGGCATCGTCTACGGGACCGTAACGCCGCAAACCGAGCGTGACCCCCGGCTCGTAAACCGCTTCGACTACGAGGAGATCTTCGGCACGGCGCTAAACCGCTTCTGTGCCCAGGTGGCCATCGGGCACCCGCTAACGGTCTACGGAAAAGGCGGGCAGACGCGAGGCTTCTTGGACATCCGGGATACCGTGCGGTGCGTAGAGCTTGCTTGCGAGAACCCCGCGGAGCGCGGAGAGTTCCGCATCTTCAACCAGTTCACCGAGCAGTTCGGCGTCCAGCAACTCGCGGAGATGGTCGTAGACGCCTCGGCCAAGCTTGGAATCGAGGCCCGCATCGAGAGCGTGCCGAACCCCAGGGTAGAGGCCGAAGAGCACTACTACAACGCCAGGCACACCGGGTTGCTGGAGCTTGGACTGGAGCCGCACTACCTCTCCGACTCGCTGCTCGATTCCCTGCTCAACATAGCTATCGAGCACCGCGACCGGATAGATCCGGACGTGGTAATGCCGAGCGTAACCTGGCAGGAAGGCCGGAAGAAAGAGGAGAAAGAGCCCGCTACCCTCTAAGAAACAGGCGGCAGGTTCGGAGCCCCGGAGGCCGGTAAGGTCTCCGGGGCTCCGCTTTGGTTGGGGGTCTCAGGTAGTCGTCGGCTCGAGGATGATTACCGTGTCGTTCTCGAAGACCGTGCGGTAGAGGTCTCCTCTCTCGACGAACTCCGGCCAGAGTGAGAACGGGTTACGTTTCGAAAACACCAGATATCGAACGTCGTAGTCTTGAATCAGCTGCCGGGTCTTCGCACCCGCCGGGTGCTCCTGGATCCAGAGCGCGTCCCACAGCGGCTCGACCCCCGGAGGCGGGATGTCTCTGCCGCGTTCTATCCGGGGGGCATCGTAGGACTGCATCCCGGTGTAGCCTCCCAGGGCGAGCACCCCTCGGGTCGGGACCCGGTTGGTGTACGGGGTGACGACGATGTTGCCGCCGGTGTTGTGCTCCTCGAGCCACTCTCCGGCGGCCGCGACCTGCGGTGACATGGTCAGCTGCGCGCTCGGTTCGGTGGCCAGCACGAGGCTCTTCAGCGCGCGGAGTTCGACCGTGGTGGCCACCACGACAATCGTCAGCGAAGCCACCACCACGGCGAGCGTATTCCGCCGCACCGTTGCCGAGCGCAATATCGTTACGAACGCCAGGGCCCCCAGAAGAGCCAGCGGCACGCCCAGGTCGCGGGCGAAGCGGTCCGGGAAGCCGCTAAAGGCGGTGGTGCTGCCCGCGAACATCATCAGGGTCCACACGAACATGGTGGTCCGGATCAGGACCCCCGTAGTGTCCGTCCGGCGGTTGGTGCCGAAAACCAGGACGGCCAGCCCCAGCACCCCCAGCCACAGTAGAGGTTGGGAGGTAAGGTTTACGATCCCGACGAGCGGATCCGGCGGCTTGGTGCCGAAAGCCATCGCCACGGCTTCACCGCCCTCGCCCGTTTCATCCCCGCCACCGAATAACCTTCCGGCCAGCTGCGGCAGGTCGTAGGTGTTCCAGGCGAAGAGTATGGAGAGTACCCCCAGGAGCCCGAACGACGAGAGCAGCGCCAGTCCTCTGCGCCGTTCGCGCAACAAGGCGTAGGGAACGAACAGAATCGCTACCACGAACAGCAGGAGCGTCAGATAGAAGCTGCCCACTTGATGGAACAGGACGACCGAAGAGCCGAGGATCGCCAGTAGCAGGCCGGATCTCCAGGAGGGGGCGTTGTACAGCCGGAATAGCGTGGCGAGGGCCAGGACCAGGAGGAACTGGGCGGCGATGATGTTCGGGTAGCGGCCGTGTTCCAGATACCAGTAGGAGCCACCAGTGAGCAAGCCGTAAAAGGCCGCGGCGGTCAAGCCGTACTCCCAACCCCACAGCCGACGGCCGAGGGCGTAAACGGCCAGCGTTGGCAGCAGGAGGAGGGCGGGGATCACGACGGCGAAGATGTCTAGCGGGCCGACGCCTAGCGGGCCGACGCCGCTCAGGTGGCTGAGCTCCGCCATAAACAAGTGGATGCCCGGCGGATAGAGCATGAAGGAACCCGTGGAGCCTTCGGAGATCATCATCCGCGTCATTATCGTGTGCTGGTACTGGTCGTCGGCCCTGAGAAAGGGCCAGTCCCTCAACACCGGGCCGAGGTAGCCCCGGGCCAGCACCAGCAAGAGGATCCCGGAGAGCAAGGCGTACCGCACCGCTCCAGGCGGTTCGGCCCAAGTGGTGCCGGCCCTCTCCGGCGGGTCCGATGTCGCCCCGCCGGAGAGGGTGAGAAGGTGGACCGCGGCTCCGGAGAGAATTAGGAGGCCGGCCAAAGGCCAGGCTACCCAGTTTGATACGAGGTTCACCATCTCTAGCAGCGTGACGAAGAACGCCAGCGAGAACAGTACGAGCGCGGGGAGGTCTACCAGGACGAGGCGGCTCAAGAATGGGACCGGGCTTTCTTTGGCGGTTCCCAATATTAGATATGCTGCCAGGCCTCCGAAGAAGACGATCAGGGGAGACGATACGGCGATTGAGAACGATAGGCCCGTGTCAAAGAGCCGGACCAGCGCGAGCGCCACGGCCGACACCAGCGAGAGCGAGAGGGCCGCGGAATAGGCTAGTTCGGAAGCAAGGTCTTCGGAAGCGCACAGCAACCGGGCCCAGAAATAGCCGGGCAGGAAGCTGAGGACTATCGCGAAAGGAAGTGTCCAAACCAGTTTAGAGAGCAAAGTTACCTTTCGTAGCCGTTGGATGCCGTGTAAACGTCACAGAGTATAGATGCTAGCCCAATCGGGGGCTCAGACCACGGCGTCCAGGAGAGATTTTTTGGGATTTCGGGGTAACCCGGCTTCCCGTTCGGCCCCCGTTCTGTATAATTTCGTTCGGCACTAGCTCCGCGACGAAAGCCTGCTTTCGGGAAGCTGTAGAAAGTGTGGGGTTGCGTGCTGTAGCTGGGACAAATTCACGCTCGGAGGAAGCTGGCTTATGACGGAACACGTGAGCATACTCGGGTTGCTCGTGGCACTGCTGTTTGCGGGGTACGGTATCATTCGGTACCGGCGGGGAGGATGGCGGGGGATAGACCTGTCCCTGACGATGCTCCTGGCTCTAGGTGTGGCGGTGGTCTCGGTGTTTCCCCAGGTCGGCGATCTGTTCGGGGTCCTGATCGGCCTGGAGAACCGGGCGTTCGCGTTGCTGTCGCTCGCGGTACTGTTGCTATTTGGCCTGTTCCTCTGGTTGTACAACCAGATCCGGGCCGCGAACCGCCGTAGCGGAGAGATCGTAACGTCCATGGCCGTGCGCCAGTACATGGAGCGCTACGCGTCGCCGAGGTCTCATAGTTCGGAGGGACCGGGTGAAATAATGATCATCGTCCCGGCGTACAACGAGGCCGGCTCTATCCTGGAAGTTCTCGAACGCGTGCCGAAGAGCGTTCTCGGCTACCAGGTGAAGACGGTGATAGTCGAAGATGGATCCGAAGACGGCACCGAGCAGGTGGCGCTCGAAGCGGGGTACCCGGTGGCGGCGCACGTCGTAAACCGGGGGCAGGGTGACGCCTTGCGGACCGGCTTCGATATAGCCCAGAGGGAAAACGCGGACATCGTCATCAACCTGGACGCCGACGGCCAGTACAAGCCGGAAGAGATCGAGCTGCTCGTAGCCCCCATTATCCAGGGCTCGGCGGACTTCGTGCTCGGCTCCCGGTTTACCGGGTTCTACGAGGAGTCCGGCAGCGTGCGGCACGTCGGGGTGGTCTTCTTCTCCAAGCTCATCTCTTTTCTCACGGGCGTCTGGATCACCGACTGCACCAACGGTTTCCGGGCTATAAGGGTCTCGGAGCTCCACAAGCTAGACCTCCGCGAAGACCGCTTCAACGCCACGGAGATCATCCTGGAGGGCTTGAGGAACAAGCTGCGTTTCAAGGAGGTCCCCGTTACCATGTTGAAGCGTGCCGAGGGCGAGAGCAAGAAGCCGAAGCGGCTGGCTTACCCGCTCGGTGTCTTCCGGGTCATTATCGAGACTTGGCTGCGGTAGCCGGGGCCGTCGGCGGGGGATCCGCTGCGCCATAAGACCTCGCCCGTGTTCAAGCTTCCTGGTCTCAAGGGCCGGCAGGGGCCGGCGAAGGGCAGCCTCTACGTCGCGGCGGCCTTCGCCACTTCCGGGGTGCTGACTTTCGTTTTTCACGGCTATACGGGCCGATCTCTGGGTGAGGACCGGTACGGCGACTTCGGGGTTTTGTGGGCCACGGTCTTTGCCGTTACGCAGATACTCTGGATCGGGGTCTCACAGACCCTCGGGCGGTACGTCGCCGAGCGAGAGGCGAGGGGCGTGAAAACCGGCCCGGTATTCTCTTCGGTCAAGCGGCTGACTTTCGTGCTGATCGGGGTGTTCTTGATTCTCTCGATCCTCGTTAGCCCTCTGCTGGTAAATGCTGTTTTCGAAGGCAGCATCTGGATGACGCTCGCTTTCGTGGCGGCCGTCGTCGCCTACGCGCCGGAGTACTTTCGGCGGGGCACCTTCGGCGGGCACCGGCAGTTCTCCCGCCTGGGGGCCTTGCACGTGGTCGAGTCTTCGAGCCGGATGCTGATCGCGGTCTTGCTGCTGTTCGTCGGGACGGGAATGTTCGGGGCTGCCTTCGCCGTGGTCGTCGCGCCGCTCGTGGGGGTGCTGGCGGTCCGCCCGCTGCCGGTGGGCGAGCCCGCGGGGAAAGATACGGAGCAGCAAGTTGCGACCCCGTTTTCCGCCGTCGGGGCGTTCCGGTTCGCCGGTCCGGTGCTCGCCTGCGTGGCCTTCGCCCAGGTGTTGATGAACGGCGGGCCCGTGCTGGTCCGCCTCCTCGGAGGAACGGCCGCGGAGATTTCGCTGCTCTTCTCCGCCCTGATCCTGGCCCGCACCCCCCAGTACGTGCTGAGCCCGGTGGTTGCCAGCCTCCTGCCCCACGCCAGCCGCACCCTGGCGACCGAAGGTGTTCGGGGGTTCGATCGCTTTGTGGTGGGGGCGACGGCGATAATTGGCGCTGTCGGGGTTCTGATGGTGGGGGGCGCCTGGTTCCTGGGCGAGTGGGCGTTGGGGCTCGTCTTTAACTTCGACTTTAACGTGGAGCGGAGCCTCCTGGCGGCGCTGGCGGCGCTGGCGGCTTTCTACTTGCTTTCCGAGACGCTCAACCAGGCGCTCTTTGCCCTCGGCCGCGGGCGTCTCGCCGCGGCCGGATGGTTCGTAGGACTGCTTGCCGGCGCCGTCTGCATGGTAACCTTGCGGGTTGATACCGTGGTAGGGACAATCTCATACTCGCTCGCTGCCGGAACCTTTTTCGCCGCGGTATCCCAGGTGGTTTTCTACCTGGCGGCGCGGGCCACCCGGAGGAGCGAAGTTGAACTGTAAGCCGGAAAACCTTAGAGTATCATTCTTGGAGCGGCCGTCCTGCCGGATAGCCCGCCACTGTGAGGCCACCGCGGCTTTGCCCACGCGCGGTGAAAACTATATTCGAGAATTTGGGGAGCGTAGCGCGTGACCAATACGAGCCGGGAGTTAACCCGCAGAGATTTCCTAAAGGTGGCCGGCACCGGCGTCGCGGGCGCGACGTTGCTCGGCGCCACCGGGTGTTCGGGTCCCTTGAAAAATGTTGACCTGCTTTCCGAAAACTATCTTCCAACCGGGGGGTCCAGGATGAACGTTGTTTTGGTAGTGATAGATAGTCTGCGCAAAGACCACATCGGGGCCTACGGCGGCGACAAGGCAAAGACCCCGAACCTGGACGCTTTCGCGGGAGAAAGCCTCAAGTTTACCCAGGCTTATCCGGAGGCCGCACCCACGATCCCCGCCCGCCGGGCCATTCACACGGGGTATCGTTCCTTCCCGTTTCGGGACTGGTCGCCGAGGCCGGATTACGACGTGAACCTCTACGGCTGGCGTCCGATCCCGGAAGACCAATCGACGCTCGCAGAAACCCTCCGGGACGACGGATATTCGACGATGATCATCACCGATACCCTGCACATGTTCCGCCCCTCCTACAACTTCCACCGGGGGTTCGGGGTATTCGAGTTTATCCGGGGCCAGGAGCGCGACCTCTACCGGCCAAAATCCCTTAGGCCCGAGGGGGCACTCGAACAGTGCCTTATCGGGGGGCCGACCGCCGCCCGTACGGAGGACATCTTGAAGCAGTACCTGGCCAACATAGCCGGGCGCCAGGGCGAAGACGAGTGGTTCTCGCCGCGGCTGTTCGGCCGGGGCGCGGAGTTGCTGGAAGCTGCCAGAGAGATGCAGCCGTTCTTTATGGTGGTGGACTCCTACGACGTCCACGAGCCTTGGGACCCGCCGAAGAGCTACGTGGATCTTTACGATGACGCTTACAACGGGCCCGAACCCTACATCCCGGCCTACGGCAGTAGTGACTACCTGACCGAGCGGCAACTGCAGCGGATGCAGGCCCTGTATGCCGCGGAAGTCACGATGGTAGATAGCTGGTTCGGCCGTTTTATGGACAAGGCCGACGAGCTGGGAATGACGGGCAACACGCTCTTCATCCTGCTCTCCGATCACGGCGTGATGCTCGGGGATCACGGCATCACCGGCAAGCAGGCTTCCGGGACCTACACGGAGCTGATAAACATACCCTTCCTAGTTCGGCACCCGGAAGGAAAGGGGGCGGGCGAGACGAGCGAATACTACGCCTCGACCCACGACGTGGCTCCGACCATCCTCGGCTCCCTGGGGGTCGAGCAGCAAAAACCGATGCAGGGGCAGGACCTGTCGGTGATCCTGGACGGCGGGCAGCCCGAGGAGCGGCCCTACTTCGCTTTGGGATACGACCAGTACGTCTGGGCCCGGGACGACCAATACGTGATGATCTCCCGCAACGACGGATCGAGGGCCCGGCTCTACGACATGCAGAAAGACCCGGAACAGAACAACGACATAGCCTCCGCCAACCCCGCGGTCGCGAAGCGGATGTTCGAGGATTACGTCTTGGAGGCTGCCGGAGGACCTCTGCCCAGCTACTGATGCCCAGCCAAAAGCTCCGCCCGGCACCCCAAGCTTCCCGTCGCGCCAACCCGTTCGAGGTGTGGGTTGTGCTGGTCGGGGTGGCGGCTCTGGTCGCGGTCATTCCTCTCCGGAATCTCTTCGAAGCGTTCCCGCTCGTCCTGTTTGTCGCGGCTCTGGCGCTGTTTATGGTGCCCGGTGCGCTGTTGACGCACTGGTTGGCCGGGGAACACCTTTCGGGCGGAGCCCAGGTACCCGTGGCTTTCGTGATCAGCGTGAGCGTCTACGGGATTCTCGGGATACCGTTCCTCTTGCTGGGCCTGAACGTCGGTATTTACCTGGGGCTTTGTGGTTTGGTGCTGGTTTGTTTTCTGGCAGCCGCCGCGGTCTCCGGGTTCCGGGGAAGACCTGGTGCGAGAGTCCGGGAGCGTGCCGCCAGCCCTCTAGAGCTGGTGTTGGGGGCTTTGTTTTTGGTCTTGACCGCGATCCTGGCCTTTGTTTCGAGGCTCCGAATACCGGACATTTATGAAGATATCTGGGTTTACACCGCCTGGGTCCGGGAGTTCGCGAACACCGACAGCCTCGCCAGCTACGAGCCGTATTTTGGGAACAGTATCGAGGGATTGTCCCGCGCCAAGGTCAACGGATGGCTACTGGAACAGGCCGCGCTCTCGCGGGTTTCGGGCCTCGACCCCGTCGAGTTGGTGCTGAACTACCTGACGCCGACGCTCGTTGTCGTCGCCCTGTTATCGTTCTATGCCCTCTCGCGGGTCCTGATCAAGAACGAGGCCGCGGCCCTGTTCACGGGATGCCTGTGTGCCCTGTTCTTCCTGTCCTACTTGAGCCCCGGAATACACGTGTTCGGGGGCGAGCTGATCGGGCGGGCGGCGGAGGACAAGCTCGTCGCCCGGTTTACTTTCCTGCCGGTGGCCCTCATCTTCGCCGTTCTCTTCCTGGAGCACCGCAGGGTTCGTTATCTGGGCCTCTTCGCCCTGGTCGTCTGGGCGGTCGTGTCCGTGCACCCAATAGGGTTGGCGATTATCTGCCTGGCTACCGGCAGCTTTGTCCTGGTATATGTCGCCGTCAACTTGCGGGACCGGAGAGCCTGGTCCGGAGCAGCTGACCTGGGGATGGTGCTCGCCAGCGCGCTCGTTCCGCCGGTAATCTTGCTGGCCGCCGGCCAACAATCCGCCGCGCTGTACTCGGCCGACATAAACTCCGGCGATCCCCGGGTGTTGGCAAACATGGTGTTCGTCCGGCCGGAGTGGCGGCACATATTGGAGTTCGAGAACGGCTCCTTCATAATGCACCCCTTTCTGTTGCTGACCCCGGCGATAGCCGTCGCGTATCTTCTCGGGCTGCCGTTTCTGGCGTTTCGCTTGCGACGGGGGTTAGCCGCCCCGATGCTACTCGGGATAATGGTGGTTATCGCCCTGTTGGTCTACGTCCCACCCGTGGCCACGTTTTTTGGGAACGAGATCATCGTCCCCGGCCAGCTGTGGCGGATGGCCTGGCCTATACCCCTGGCCGCCCTGATCACGCTCGGATGGATGTCCTGGTGGGCGACGGTCTCCGTGGCCGGGTGGCTGAACTGGCGGGGACTCGGGAGCCGCTGGACGGAGTATCTGCCCGTGTTGTTGGTGCTGGTGATAGCCCTCGGGGTCGCGCCGCTAACCGTTTTGGGAGCCCGGGCCGTGTACGAGGCGAGAGACCTCGATCCGGTCGATGTGGCGGGATATCCCGCAGACCCGATCTTCGACTGGATGGACGAGAACATTGCGGAACCCGCCGTGGTGCTCGCGCCGGACCCGGAGAACACGGTGATTCCGGCCTACTCTTCCTCGGCGGACGTGGTCAGCCTCCGGGGCAGGGCTATCATAAACAACCTCGACGAACTTGAGGCGCGTGTGGGCGAGGAGATAGATGTTCCCCGGCGGGCACTGGACGTCCAAGAGTTCTACGACGGGACCACCACCGAAGAAGCTTTCGAGATACTTCGACGCCGCGAGGTAGACTACGTTTTGGTTCCCGAGAATACTGTGTTGGAGTACCAGCTGGACCAGATGACCGGGTTCGACCGCGTCAGGACTCCGAGCGAGCGCTACAGCCTGTTCGAGGTTAATTTATGAGCTGGAGCCGGCGGGTTCCGTAAACCAGGCTACCGTGCGGCGCAGCCCTTCTTCCAACCCGGTCTCGGCGCGCCAGTTCAGCATCCGGAGGGCTTTGGAGGTGTCGGAGTAGTTGCGCCGGACGTCGCCTTTTCTCGGCTCCGTCTCCCGGATTTCCACGTTCTTTATTCCGGCGGCGGCCAGCACGGGGATTAGCTTGTCGATCAGCTCCTGTACGGAGGTTTCGGAGCTCGTGGCGATCTGGAAGGTCTCGCCCCCCACGCCGTCCACGGTGGTCGCCAGCCGGACGGCCCGGATCAGGTCTTCGATGTAGATGAAGTCCCGCGTCTGCGTACCGTCGCCGTAGATCTCCAGCACTTCACCGCGCATCGCCCGCTTGGTGAACTTCGCCACCGCGCTACTCTTGTGGGTCGAGCCCGGACCGTAGACGTTGCCGAAGCGCAGGGCAACGGTTTCGACGCCGAAGGTCCGAAAATAGACGGAACAGTAGCCTTCTCCGGCGAGCTTGCTGGCCCCGTAGGGCGGGACGGGGTGCACCGGCATTTCCTCGTGAACGGGCGGCTCGACCTCCCCTACCAGCGGGGCCCCGGTGGAGGCGAATACGAACCGCCCTACACCTTGCTGGCGGGCCGCCTCCAGGTAGTTGAACGTCCCGAGAACGTTGGTTTTACAGTCCCAGCGCGGGTCTGCCACCGACGGCGCAACCCCCGTGTTGGCCGCGAAGTGGACGATCGCATCCGCCCCCTCCGCCGCCCGCACCGCCAGCTCCTCGTCCAGGATGTCCCCCTCGATCAGCTCGACCGGGGACGGACCGGTCGGCTGCTCTATCGGCCCGGGTTCCGAAGCCCCGGTCTCGACGAACTCGCCGGCGGCGCCGAGGTCTTCGCGAGTGCCCACAACCAGGTTGTCCACCACCCGGATACTGTGCCCACCCTCTTCCACGAGGTTCCGGATCAGGGCCGTCCCCAGAAAGCCGCAGCCACCGGTTATCAGCCAGTTCAAGAGCGTTCCATCCGCAACGGTATTCCTCCTTTGTAGTCCATCCCGAGGATAATACTCTGTTGGCTACCCGTTTTCCGGTAAGGCTGCATTTCGCCCCCGGCGTCCGCCGGGCGGCACCCGACCCTAACGGTACTTGCGCGCCAGCCCTCGGACGTCGCCTTTGCCCAGGGATCTCTCGGAACGCTGGCAGGGGCCGTTGATCCGCGGGCTCATGGTCTGGTTGGGATGGGCCCTCTCGCTTACGTGCCCCAGGCCGAATGCATGGCCGAACTCGTGGGTCAATACGGACTGGAGGTCAAAGGCCCGCCTGCAAGACCGGCCGCGGGGTCTCGTGGTCCACCGTACGTTGGAGCGGTCTATCTTGATGTCTGCCGCGGTCACCCGGTCGAAGCCCTTTCTTATCTTGAAGTAGGTGCAGGTCACCGCCAGCTGGCGGCCCCTCAACCGGCCAAACGACACCACGCTCTTCCGGTCCGTTCTCCCGCAACGGCCGTTCGGCTTTATGTTTGCCACCCGCCGCGTCTTGCCGCGGAAGGCGAGCCTGGCTTCTACCTGGTCTCTTAGCCTGCAGGAGTTATGGTTTCTGGCCATGTTTGACCCGGCTTTGCGGACGGCTCTTCGGGCCGCGCGAGGGTTGAGGTGCCGCGGTGCTCTGCGGTTGTTGTAGCGGTAGGACACGGTGCCGTATATTCTCCAGCCAGTAAGTTTGTAGGCGGGGTCCCGGCACGCTCCAGGGCCTCTGGAAGCAGCGTAGAAGATCGGCGCCGCTTTGTCCGGCAAGCTTTCTTTCGCTTCGTTTCCGACTTCGTCGAGTTCGACCGTGCCGTTCTTGCGCCGCGCGACCTCGAGCTCCTGAGAGCCGTTGGTAGAGAGGATCTCGGCGTGAACCCCTTCGCCGGCCTTCGGAAGCACGACTTCGACGCCACCGTCTACGATCGGCCGGTTCTCCACGGGACATCTCTCCAGGTCGACTTTCGAGGGAAGCTTGCCGGCCGGGATCCTGTTCCAACCCTCCCTACAGGCTTCCAGCACCGCCCGCGTTTGCGCCCCGGAGTTCCGGGGCGCTGCCCCCACCGCAAAGAGCGAAAGTACCAGGGCGGCCGATAGAGCAACCACGGCGAACTTCATCTGAACTCCCTTTGTCCGGTCTTCGGAAGGCGCCGACAGCACTCATTCCCCCTCGTAAGGATGATACCTTACTACGGGACTGGTGTATCGTGCCAGTGGACCGCACGCGGACCGCAATGGCCGGGGACTATCGTGCTTTAATTCCCTCTAGACCTCGCCCGAGAGGAGCAACGAACTTTGGGAGAACCCAGCGTAGTCCAGGAGATACTGTTTTTTCTAGTTCCCGCCACCGTGTTTGGCGTGATGATCGGGCTGGGGGTCTTTGTTGGGGTGTATTTCGCCGTGTCGCTGGTGATGAAGAAAGGGGGCACCTACAGTGGCTCCGCCCCCCGGGATGCTGCCGACATAGCCCGGGACCGGTACGCGCGGGGTGAGATCTCCCGCCAGGAGTACGAGCAGTTGCGCGAAGACCTCCGTGACGCCCGGTGATTCGTTCGTCGATCCCGCTCCGGCCCTTCTACAGCGAAGCGAAAAGGCGCGGCCGGTAAAAAAACCCCCGCCGATTATAATAGTGTTACAAAGCGCAGGGATAGGGTGCATTATG
>JBHJHC010000035.1:0-26726 GCA_050331175.1 Rubrobacteraceae bacterium
GACGTAAAGTGCGGTGAGGAAGGTGTCCACGTCGAGCATGAGGAGTCGGTTCCTTTCCCTTCGGGATCGGTCAGCAAGCCGACTTTAGAGCGTGGACACCTTCCGCTCAAATCTCGTACAGATAATTCACACCAAACGTTCCAGAGTGCGGGAGGACACAGGGCAGATCACGATGATGCTAGAAGAGGATGTCCGGGTTTATCCATGAGATCGCGCCCACGGCGGGTTGGCACGGTATATGGGGGACCCGGGTCCGCTCACCGGAGCGTTGCTGTCCGAGACGATAACAACCGACCGCACTCCTGCCGAACTGCTCTCGTTCCATCCACTTCGCCACGACGTACGGGCGCCAGAAATGTTCCCTATCGCCGCAAGACCTCGGAGCGAATCTATGTCGGAAGCCGAGAGCAGAAAGCGCTCCAAATTTTGCCGCTCTCGATGTAGAACTGAAGCTCTCCCAAAACCACCTTAAACACCGAACGTGTGGCCGCCATTTACAGCCAGTGTCTGCCCGGTGATGAAGCCCCCATCTGCCGAAGCCAGAAAGCTTACGGCTCTGCCTATGTCCGCCGGCTCTCCCATCCTGCGCAGGGGTACCTCCTGCGTGTAGTCTTCGAGAACTGCCTCCTCTACGTCCTCGTGACGCTCGGTGGGTGTGAATCCCGGGGCTACGAGATTGACCGTTATTCCGTACGGGCCAAGCTCTGTGGCCCACGAGCGGGTCATGCCGATCATCGCCGACTTTGCCGTAACGTAGCTCGAATAGTTCGCTTCTCCTGTCTGGACCACTTCGCTGCCGATGTTGATAATCTTGCCATAGCCTTTTTCCTTCATCGCCGGAACGACAGCCTTGGTCAGCAATAGCGGAGCCTTCACTGCAAAGAGCAACTGGTCGATAAAGGTCTGCCAGGTACTCTCCTCTATAGAGACCACCGGCTGGGGGCCTGTGGCACTATTGACCAGGATGTCCACCGTAGCCCCACACCTGTCGCTTGTCTCCCTAACCAGAGTTTCTACCGAAGCCTCGTCTGTGACGTCTGCCTGGACCGCTATAGCCTCTCCGCCTTCGCTCTCGATCATCTCTACGGTTCGCTGCGCAGGTCCGGCACTTGAGGCGTAGTTGACCGCCACCGTTGCGCCGCCTTCGGCTAGCGTTAGGCATATGGCCCTACCCAGTCCCCGAGAGCCTCCAGTGACTACCGCTACCGAGCCAGTCAATCCGTTGCCCTTATTCAATACTCTTACTCCTCATCCCGTTGCTCTTCTGGGCCTAAAACCTATGATCCGAGAACACCTCTTAGTTCTAGTCAAAGGTGGTGGCAAGGTCTTTCCACCTGCTGGATGCTACAGCTTTCGGCCTATCTGCTCGATGATAGTCCGGCGGTTTTTGTTTTGGACCTCGTAGTCCCTAACGCTCCGAAGCTCATCCTCGGAGAGACTTTCGAGTCGCGAAGAAATCTCGTCGACGTTCAGCTCATCGTAGCCTGCTATTGGCACTCCAGGATGACCTTCTACGGCGGCCAGCGTAGAGGTGCTAGCCCTCTGGGTTGACTCCGAGGCCATCCGGGTGCTCTCCTGCACGCTGGCCTGGGCCTGCTCGAGGTTCGTCTGGTAGTAGGTAGTTACCTGATCTAAGAAGTTCTTGTAGAGGTTTAGCGATTCCTCGGAGAGTTCTCTCAGGGCTTCCTGCTGTTTTCTTGCTTGTTCGGTAAGCTCCTCGGCTGCCGTCCGGCTGCTCAGAGCTTGAGTCTCCAACTCTCTATTTACGGACTCGAAGAAGCTTTGGGTCAGCATGCGGGCCCGCTCCTGGACCTCATTAGACCTACCGGAGACGGTCTGCATAGACTCCCTGAGTGCCTCTGCGAACTCCCTGGCCGCTTCGTTGATCCTCCGGGCCTGCTCCCTGCTCTGTCTGTCCACGGCTGTATGGCCTCTCTTTCTGCACTCGGTCTTCTGTTTGCCTGTTTCTATTTCTCTTTAGCCAGGCACCTACAATGAATATTCTAGCTATTGTCAGGATTAGACGCACTATAGTAAGTTTTTCTCTCACGTCATCATCGCTCCTGTCATGTGTCCTTCTCCACGGGCCTGCAGTTCGATTTCTAAGAGGCACCAATGAAACTGGGTGCCTGCTCTATGTAAGTGCCTACTCTTTATGGAACCGAGGAACCAATAAAGCTGCCACCGGAGCTGCTACTCTGGCGGTGTTGCTGTCCTCTTGAGTAGCCTGATCTTGCTCAGGAGATCGGAGTTCGCACTTTCTTGTTCGGGTAACATGATACCGGTAGAGGCAAACTACCTTCGAGGCCTCCCATTGAACGACGACATACACAAACGAAGTGAACGACGAGGTACTGGGAGAACCCCGTACTAGTGGGAGCTACATAGAGAGATGTATTCGTTTCGCGGGCTTCGCCGCCGTCTCAAAGAGGGAATCAGCCGGTTGCACGAGAGTGGTTGGGCGATGCTCCAGACCGCCCTGGCCGCTAGCGTCGCATACCTCTTGGCGGAGATACTGATCCAGCAGGAGCGACCGTTCTTTGCTCCGGTTGCGGCAGTGCTCACCTTGAGCGTGGCCCTCGGCCAGCGCGGGCGGCGGGCGTTCGAGATTGCTCTCGGGGTCGCCGTCGGAATCGGGGTGGCTGACCTGTTGGTGCTCGTGATCGGGACCGGAGCACTGCAGATAGCGCTGGTAGTCATCCTGGCGATGGCGGCTACTGTGTTCTTCGGAGGTAGTATGCTGCTTGTCAATCAGGCCGCGGTCTCGGCGCTCCTGGTGGTTGTTCTTCAGCCCCCGGACGCAGGCTTCACCCCGGACCGGCTGATAGCTGCGCTAATCGGCAGCGCCGTCGCCCTGGCGGTCAACTACCTGTTCCCGGCCAACCCCGAGCGTCTGGTGTTAAGAGCCGCCCGGCCGCTATTCGCTGAATTGGTCTCCACGCTAGAGGAAGTAGCCGCTGCTATGCGCGCTGGGGACCTCGACTGGGCCGAGCGCACGCTCTCAAAAGCCAGGAAGATAGATGAGCGCGTAGTGGGTTTCCAAGAAAACCTCGCCGCGGGCTACGAGACGGCCAGGTTTTCGCCACCCAGACGCAGGGCGCTTGGACATCTCAGGCTGTACTCGGCCGCTGAGCGCCGGATCGACCTGACCGTCAGGAACGTACGGAGCGTTGCGCGGGCATCAGCGAGCGCGGTACGCCGCGGCAGCCCCGCACTAGAGCCACTATCAGATGCCGTGGTAGACCTCGCCGGCACGGTACGGGCGCTAGACGTCTACCTGGAGAGATCCGGTGATCCCGGACAGACACGCAGGTTGGCTACCTCCGCCTCGGAAAAGGCCACAGCGGTGCTAAAGGAACACCAGGACCTCTCTACCAGCGTGCTTGTCGGCCAGATCCGAACTACCGCGGTAGATCTGCTAATAGGCACGGGTATGGATCCTCCATCAGCCCTGCAAGCGCTCGAAAGACAACCGAAGAAAAGTCGGTAACCGTCCCCTGCTGTTAAGAAACATGACCCACAAAGTCACGGAACTTGATTGCCGAGGCTCTCATGAACACCAGATGATCACCCTTGGTTAGAACCTATCTCATAAACACTTTCTGAGTAGAATCACGATGCACCCGAGTTGCGCCATACCGAGGAAGTTCTCATCCTTGTGCTCATAACAAACCACCAACCTCCTGAAGTTCTGCAACCAAGCAAAGAGCCGCTCAATGTTCCAACGCCTCTTGTAGCGCCTTAGCTTGCGACCGTCCTGAGTCTTTTTCTTCTTGCGGTTCCTCCGATGAGGGGCAATCATCTCGATGTCCTGCTCAAGGAGCGTCTCATCCAGTGGGTCTGAGTCGTAGGCTTAGTCTCCAATCAGCCGCTTTGGCTTGTCCTTCAGAAAGCTGCGCTCCAGAGTCGCTTCGACAAGGGTGACCTCGTGCGGGCTAGCACTCTCTGTGTAGAGGGCGAGAGGAACAGAAGAGCCGTCTGAAAACGCCATGATCTTCGTACCTTTGCCCCGCTTGGTCTTTCCAACACGCGCCCCCCTTTTTTGGCTACAACGAATGTTCCGTCTATGTAGCACTCCGAGAGGTCTATCTGTCCGCGTTCCTCCAGATCTTCGGCTAACACTTCGAGAACATTCGAGAGAACTCCCTCCTCGATCCATCTCTGAAAGCGCCGATGGCAGCTCTGGTAGGGTGGGTAGCGTTCTGGAAGATCTTTCCAAGGTGCTCCAGTGCGAAGTACCCACAGGATGCCGTTCAGGACATCGCGCGGGTCTCGCCAGGGTCTGCCTCGGCCATCTTCTCTTCGAGGCGGAGCCGGAATAAGAGGCTCCAACACTTCCCACTGCTCGTCTGTGAGGTGCATGCTCTTCTTCTACTCCTGCCAAGAGGATGCACAACAAAACCACTATATCCCCACTTCTACATTTATGAGATGGGTTCTACTGAAGCCCTCCGGAGCGTCCCGAAAAGCCCGCAACTGTCCGCAAACCGTCCGCAGCCTCGAGTTTACTGCTCGTTCGTGGCTCTACTACTCGGCACGTTTTACCTGCAAATAACGGTAAAACGAAAGAGCCGACGAGCGGACTCGAACCGCTGACCTGCTCATTACGAGTGAGCTGCTCTACCTGCTGAGCTACGTCGGCTTGTTTCGGACTGGGATTGTATCGCAGGGTTGCGAGGCTTTCACGGTTTTGGGGCGGCATGTTCGGGATGCCGGGTTCGGTGTCGGCGGGAGCGGGCCTTGGGGAAAGGCCTTATTGGATCAGGTCTCCAACCTTCATGGTTCCACGTTCGACCAGCTCTATCCGGTACCCGTCCGGATCCCTGACGAAGGAGATCTTGTAGTCGTGGCCGTCGACGGTCATCGTCTTGGGGGCGAGCGCCACCTCGACACCCTGTTTTGCGAGCTCGTCCACCTTCGCTTGCAGGTCGTCCACGACAAAGGCGACGTGCCCGTAGCCGTCCCCCAGATCGTAGGGCTCCTGCCGGTCGTGGTTGTGGGTTAGCTCCAGCATCGGCTCCGAAGAATCCTCTTCGACGGCGAAGAAGTAATTGGTGGCCGTGTCGAAGTGCATCTCCCCCACTTTCTTCAGGCCGAGCTTGCCGACGTAGAAGTCGATGCTCCTGTCGGGGTCGGTTATCCGGTAAAGGTGTGGATGTATCCTGGGGTCATTGCTTCCTCTTTCTAAGGAGAGAGACGCGGTGGCAGCAACCACCGCGTCTCTCCGGCGGACTTGTTGGTTTCGGTTTAGGAGAACTGGATCCCGCCGTCGATCATGACGGATTGCCCGGTCATGTAGTCAAGTTACCCGAGGGCGTCGAGCCGGAAGACGTGGCGGCCCACGCCGACGCCGGCCTAACCGCCTACCACGCGGTCAAGAAAGCCGTACCGCTGCTGCATCCCGGCACCCGGACGGTGGTGATCGGGGCCGGCGGGCTCGGGCACATCGGCATCCAGTCTCTCAAGGCGCTCTGCGCCACCGAGATCATCGTGGTGGACCAGTCAGAGGCAGCGCTGGAGGTAGCCGGGAAGCTGGGTGCGGATCAGACCGTGGTCGCGGACGGCTCCCAGGTGGAAGCGGTCACGGAGATGACGGACGGCCTCGGGGCGGAGGTGGTTCTGGACTTCGTGGGCGAGAAAGGCGCCCAGGTAGACGGCTGGAACATGATCCGGGAAGCCGGCTCGCACTTCATTATCGGGTACGGGGGTAAGGTCGAGATACCGACCATAGACATTATCTCAACGGAGCGGAACATCATCGGGAACCTGGTAGGAACCTACAACGATCTCTCGGAGTTGATGACGCTCCAGGCCCAGGGCAAGGTTAGCCTGCAGACCACCACCTACCCGCTGGACGCGATCAACGACGCGATCGACGACCTCAACAACGGCCGGATGCCCGGCGGGAGAGGCATCCTGGTCCCGGAAGCCGCCTGACGATCCTCCGAAGGCGTAGGAACTTCTTCCCCCACCCGGCCATCCGCGGCCTGGCTTTCGCGAACGATAGCCGGGCCGCAAGGTCATTCGGACCTTAGCGTCAAGAGGAGATCCCCCGGCTCGACGTTCATGCCTGAAGTAATAACGACCCGCTCGACGACGCCGTCCGTTGGCGCGCTGGCCGCGGACTCCATCTTCATGGCTTCTATCGACCCGAGTTGCTCGCCCAAGGTGACCTGTTGGCCTTCTTTGGCCGAGACGGTTGCGACCCCGGTCATGGGGGCCGCCACGTGGTTGATGTTGTCCAGATCCGCCTTCTCGCGAGCCGGGACCTCGGGTTTGAGGGAGCGGTCCTGCGCGTCTATGGGCCGGGCCTGGCCGTTCAGGTTTACCAGCAAGGTCCGGATACCGTACTCGTCGGCTTCCGTTATGGCCTCCAGCCGAATGTACAACCGGACGCCGGGCTCCAGGTCTACCGCCAGCTCTTCGCCGGGTTCGAGGCCGTACAAAAAGGACCGGGTCGGAACTACCGAAACGTCCCCGTAGCGGTCGTAAGCAGCCTCCAACTCCCGGGTAGGGCCGGGCAGTAGCAGCCGGTTCAACGCCGGCCGGCGCCCGGGGCCGGCGAGCTGCTCGCGTTCTGCGTCGGTGAGCTGTCCGTTTTCCTGGGATACGTTGCGCCCGGCAAGCGTCCGGGTCCGGAGCGGTTCGGGCCATCCGCCCGGAGGTTCGCCCAACTCGCCGCCCAGGAAACCTATAACGCTGCCCGGCAAATCGTAGGAGCCGGGGTCCTTCTCCAGTTCGTCCAGGTCTATGCCCGCAGAGAGTACGTACAGCGCGAGGTCACCCACGACTTTGCTCGTCGGGGTGACCTTCACGAGGTGGCCGAGCAAGTCGTCGCAGCGGGCGTAGAGCTCCTCGATCTCCTCGAAACGCTCGCCGAGCCCGAGGGCTGCCGCCTGCTGGCGCAAGTTCGAGAGCTGTCCGCCCGGAATCTCGTGCCGGTAGACGGTGCCGGTGGGAGACCGCAGGCCCGCCTCGAAAGGAGCGTAGAGCGTCCGGACCGCTTCCCAGTAGGGCTCGAGGTCTCCCAGGGCGTCGAGCGAAAGCCCCGTTTCCCGGTCGGTTCGGTCCGTCGCCGCCACGATAGCCGAGAGGCTCGGCTGGCTCGTCATGCCCGACAGCGGGGCCATCGCGCCGTCGATCGCGTCGACGCCGACTTCAATCGCCGCCAGGTACGCCGCCAGCTGCCCGCCGCCGGTATCGTGGGTGTGCAGATGAACCGGCACGTCGAACTCCCGGCGGAGCGCTTCCACGAGCCGACGCGCCGCGGGAGCCCTCAGCAGGCCCGCCATGTCCTTGATGCAGAGGATGTGAACCCCGGTACGAACCAGCTCCTCCGCCACCCGGAGGTAGTAGTCGAGGGTGTAGAGCTCTTCTCCCGGATCTGAGAGATCCCCGGTGTAGCAGACGGCGCCCTCGGCGATGGCCCCCACCTCCAGGGTAGCCTCTATTGCGGGACGCATCTGCCCGACGTCGTTGTTCGCGTCGAAAATGCGGAAGATGTCCAGGCCCGTCTGGTGGGCCTCGGCCACGAAAGCCCGCACCACGTCCGGCGGGTACCGGGTGTAGCCTACCGCGTTCTGGCCCCGGAGCAGCATCTGCAGGCACACGTTGGGCAGGGCTTCCCGGAGCCTTCCGAGCCTCTCCCACGGGTCCTCGTGCAGGAACTGCAGCGCCACGTCGAAGGTCGCGCCGCCCCACACCTCGGCGGAAAAGAGCTGTGGCAGCGACCGCGCAACGTGCGGTGCGACCGCGAGCATGTCGAAGGTTCGCATCCGGGTGGCGAGCAGGGACTGGTGTGCGTCCCGCATCGTCGTATCGGTAACCCGGAGCGTTTCACTTTCTCTCAGGCTGCGGGCGAACGCCTCGGGGCCGAGCTCCAGCAGGCTCTGCCGGGAGCCGGCCGGCGGCTCTACCCCCTCCTCCAACGGCGGTAGCTTCGTTCGCGGGTCCGGGACCGCGGGCGGCGGCCCGTGCGGACGGTTTACCGTGACGTCCGCGAGCAGGGCGAGCAGGCGGCTCGCCCGATCTTTCCCGGTGCTGACCGAGGTCAGATGGGGACGTTCGTCGATAAACGACGTGCTTGCCCGTCCGGCCAGAAAGTCCGGGTCAGCCAGCACCTCCCGCAAGAAGGCCACGTTCGTCGAGACGCCCCGCACCCGGAACTCCGCGAGCGCCCGGCGGGCCCGGCGGGCCGCTGCCGGTAGATCCCAGCCGCGGGCCGTGAGCTTAACCAGCAGCGAATCGAAGTAAGGACTGACCTCCGCGCCCACGTAGGTACTGCCGCCGTCGAGCCGGATACCGGCCCCTCCCGGCGAACGGTAGGCCGAGATCTTACCCGTATCCGGCCTGAAGCCTCCTGCCGGATCTTCGGTGGTCACCCGGCATTGCAGCGCGACGCCCCGCTGCCGGATACCTTCCTGGGTCAGGCCGAGATCAGCCAGCGTCTCGCCCCCGGCGAGGCGTAGCTGCGCGCTGACCAGGTCCACGTCGGTGGTTTCCTCGGTAACGGTATGCTCCACCTGGATGCGCGGGTTCATCTCGATAAACGCGTACCGGCCATCCTCGCCGACGAGGAACTCTACGGTGCCCGCGTTGAAGTAATCTACCTGCTGTCCGAAACGAACCGCATCCTCGCAGAGCCGGTCCCGGAGTTCTTCTTCCAGGTTCGGGGCCGGAGCCATCTCCACGACTTTCTGCTGGCGGCGCTGCACCGAGCAGTCCCGCTCGAACAGGTGAATAACCTCCCCCGTGGCATCCGCGAGGATCTGAACCTCGATGTGCCGGGGCCGGGTTACGGCTTGTTCCAGAAAGACCGTCGGGTCTCCGAACGCGCCCTGCGCCTCCCGGATAGCGGTCGCGACAGCACCCTGGAGGTCTTCGGAGCGCTCTACCCGGCGCATGCCTCTCCCGCCCCCACCGCCGGCCGCTTTGACGAAGACCGGATAGCCGATTTCCTCGGCGGCTTCCCGCGCCCCATCCGGCTCGTCGATCGCGCCGGAGGCCTTGAGCACGGGGATGCCCGCCTCCTCGGCGGCCTGCCGGGCCCGCATCTTGTCTCCGGTGAGAGACAGCACCTCGGGCGGCGGGCCGACGAACACCAGCCCCGCCTCCTCGCAGGCCTGCGAGAGCCCGGCGCTCTCGGACAGAAAGCCGTAACCGGGGTAGATCGCATCCGCCCCGACCCGTACGGCGGTCTTGACCAACTCGTCTACGTCGAGGTACGCCCGGACCGGGTGGCCGGCTTCCCCGATCTCGTATGCTTCGTCCGCCTTTTGACGGTGCAGGGAGCCGCGATCGTCCGGGGTGTACACCGCAACGGTTCGAATACCCAACTCGGTGGCCGCCCGGAACGCCCGGATGGCGATCTCACCCCGGTTGGCGACCAGAACCTTCTTCAGCATTGCACTAGCCCACGGGATACCGGGAGAAAACCGGCTTCCGTTCTGATGCCGTAGAGTTGCAATTCCGCACCTGCCTCGCTCTCGTGGTTTGCCCTATGTTATCCGGTAGATCCTGAATATATAGCACCGAACTGGCGGAGGTAAAAGGAGTAGGCCCCGTTCGCGCCAGTCCGAGCACCCCGCTGCCTGCGCGGTCGGAGAAAACCTTTCGGGCCGCTAGGGCCGGGCACGGTCGGCGTAGGCGGGAACTCCCGGTATGCCCTCCGCCGTTCGCACGGCGCGCAGGATAGACTCCTGCATCATGCTCGCCCCCCAGGCTCCCACTACGTCGGGGGCCGTCTCGACCGCTCCCACTGCCGCGGCGAAAACCGTGTCGCCGTCTACGCTGGTGTGCACCGGATAGACGGCCCGGGCGAGGCCATCGTGCGCCATCTGGGCTACTTTGGTGGCCTCCGGCTTTGTCAGGCGGGCGTTGGTCGCGACGACGCCGAGCGTGGTGTTCTGCCCCCACCGCATCCGGTCGGCGGCCCGCGGGATGAGGTCCAGGCTATCCCGCAACTCCCCATCCTCGCCGCGGGGCCCGGCAAGAATGGCGCCGCGCTCATCCCGGACGTCTCCAACGGCGTTCACGACGGCGAGGGCGGCCACGACCAGGCCCCCCTCCAGCTGGACGGCCGCGCTGCCCACACCGCCCTTCATGGCGTTTTCCAGGCCGAGCATTTTGCCGACCGTCGCACCGGTTCCCGCACCCACGCTGCCCTGCTCGAAATCTCCGCTGTTCGCTGCTGCTGCGGCCCCGTAACCCATCTCGGCATCCGGGCGGACATCCGGAGAGCCGAACATAAGGTCGAAGATCACGGCCGCAGAGACGAGCGGTATCCGGGCCACGCCGATGTCCAGCCCGATCTCCCGCTCTTCGAGAAAGCGCACGACGCCGTCCGCCGCCGCCAGCCCGAAGGCGCTCCCACCGGTCAGGAGTATGGCGTGCGTGTCGCGGACGATGCCCAGGGGGGCGAGCCGGTCGGTCTCCCGCGTGCCCGGTGAGGATCCCCGGACCTCAACCGCCACCACCGCCGGCCGGTCGAAACGCACCACGGTACAACCGGTAAGCCCTTCGTAGTCTGCGGCGTGTCCCACGAGCACCCCGGGAACGCCGCAGAGGTTATCCGGTATGGGTGCCCGGCTCACTCCTGGGGTTCCACGGGCTCGATGCCTTCGTTGTCGTCTGCCAGCCGGCCGAGGGGAACGAGCTCCTGGTCGCCACGTTTCTCCCCGAACTGGACGATTACGGAGTCCTTCACCATCGAGTAGTCGACTACCCGGCCCTCACGACCTCCCAGCTTTATGTGGGTGTTCTTAAAGGGGGCGCGCTCCTTGAACTCTTTGTAGGTTTCATGCTCGTAGCGCATGCAACACTTTACCTCGCCGCAACAGCCCATGATCTTCTCGTTCGGCGTTACGCCCTGCTGTTTGGCCAGCCGCACGTTTACCGGTCCCATGCTCCGGGCCCCGCTCCACACGGCGCAGCACAGCGGTAACCCGCACGAGTCGCAACCACCCGCGTCTCCCGCGCGCTCTACGAACGTAAACCTCCGGAACACCACCTGCGCATCGTAAAGGTCTTCCAGCCGGTCCTTTACGGCGTCCAGGTTCCGGTCCCCGTCGGACTCGTACTTCACCTCCACGTAGAGCTTATCCAGGGAGACGTCGCAGCCGATAAACCGGGCGTTTTCTATCCGGTAGTCCCGGGCCAGCTTTTGGGCTTCGTTGCGGATCTCCCGGCCCAGTTCCCGGTTCTCGTCTTCTATCTGCTGGTCTTCTTCGGTGACGGTCCGCGTGATGTCGTAAGGCTCCGCGTGGGGCTCCCGGCGCCGGGGGGTCAGGGCGACACGCCCGATGAGCTCTCCCAGCTCGGTATCCACGACCACCCGGTGGCCGACCCGGAGGTCTAGGTCCCGGGCGTAGCAGAGCCTCGGGACTCTCCAGCCGGAGATGCGCACGTCTACGATCCGGGGTAGTGCCCGAGTATCTTCTGCCGCGTCCGTGATAGCGCAACCTCCAGTATCGCCTCCGGAGAGACATTATACGCAAGGCTCGCCCGCGCTTCCCCCAACCGGGACGCGGCGCCGGCCCAGTCGGCGCCCGGCCGGCGCTCTACGTGATCCTCGATCTCGGCCAACCGGTCAACGTTGGCGGCCAGCTCTCCGGCCCCGGCCCCGATCACCGCCGCGTCCCGGTAGACGAGGGCGAGCAGCTCCAGGGCTTCCCGCACGGCACCGTCCCGGGCCGCCCGGCCGGCACGTTTCGCCGCGTCTTTGGACCGGCGGGTCTCGGGCTCCTCGAACCGGGACCTGACCTCCGCCTCCCGCGCCGCCCCAACCGCCTCGGCGCGCGCCAGGATCCCGGCCGCCGCCCGGCGGCGCTCCTCGTAATCTCCGGCGTAGCCGAACGCAGCCTCGAATACCGTGTCCCGCAACTCTCCGAACGCCGGTTCCTCCGCGTATCGCAGCGATAAACCCACGCTCCCGCGGCCCAGGGCCGCGGCTACTTCCGCCGCCCCCGCTCCCCGCTCGTCGAGAAACGCCGCGACCTCTCCCGTTGGAACCGGGTTGAACCGTACGGGTTGCGCCCGCGAAACGACGGTCGGCAACACGCCCTCCCGGGAGGCTGCGAGAAGGACGAACACCACCCGTCCTTCCGGCTCCTCCAGGGTTTTCAGTAGGGCGTTGGCAGCCTGGACGTTGAGCGTGTCCGCCTCCAGGAGAACTACCCGGCGCACCCCTTCGAAAGGACGGCTGGCCGCGAGGGTTACCAGCTCCCGCACCTGTCCGACGGTCGTGAACGCGCCTTCGGGCTCCACCTCGGTCAAGTCGGGATGCGAACCCCGTCTGGCGCGGTCTTCGACCGCCGCCGCTCCGCCCGCTACCAACGCCGCGCCGAAGCGCCGGGCAACCGTCCGCTTGCCGACGCCCGGCGGCCCGTAAAACAGGTAGGCGTGGGAAGGTTCGTCGGTTTCCAGAACCTTTTCCAGGCGGCGAAGGGCCGGTTCGTTACCGAGTATGCCGGCGAAGACCCCCAACTACAGACCCTGCTCCGTGAAAGCCCGCGATACGGCTTTCGCCAGCTCTTCCGGCGGTCGGGTGGCGTCCAGGACCTCTATCCTCCCTGGTTCCCTCCGGGCCAGCTCTTCGAAGCCAAGCTCTACCCGCCCGGCGAAATCCGCGCCTACAGCCTCGATCCGGTCCAGCAGCGCCCCGGAATCGCGCGCGCGCCGGGCGCGCTCTTTCTCCTCCAACCGGAGGTAGAACGTCTTGTCCGGGACCACGGGTCCAACAGCCCAGGAGTTCAGCTCGCGGACCTGCTCCACGCCCAATCCGCGTCCGAAACCCTGGTAGGCCAGGCTCGAATCCAGGTATCGTTCGCAGAAAACGTTCTCCCCCTTTTCGAGGGCCGGCAAGATCTTCCGCTGCGAATGGTCCGCCCGGGCCGCGGCGTACAGGTACGCTTCGGTCCAGGCGTCCATTTCAAGTTCGGGGTCTAGCAGAAGGTCTCTTATTCGCTCGGCAACGGGGGTCCCACCCGGCTCGCGCGTGAAGTGCGTGGGGACGGCGAGCTCTTTCAAAAGCGGTTCCAAAAAGCGCACCAGGGTGGACTTGCCGGAAAAATCCAACCCTTCGAGCGTTACGAAGACGCCTCTGGCAGCCGCCGGCACCGGTCGTCTAGGCTGCTTGATCCAGGGCGTGCCGCTTGGCGGCGGCCACGTGGGCCTCGAAAAAGCGCCGATGTTCCCGGCCGGCATCCCGCATCGCCTCGGCGTGCCACTGCACCCCGAGGATCCAGCGCTCCGAAAGGTCCCGATACTCGACCGCCTCGATGATGTCGTCCGACGAACGGGCGGTCACGACCAGGTCCCCCGCCAGTTCCTTTATGGCCTGGTGGTGGTAAGAGTTGACCTTGATGACGCTGCTGCCGGCAACCTCGGCCGTATACGTGTGGGGGTAGAACTCGACCTCGTGGGTCGGCTGGCTCTTGGGGGTTTCCTGGGAGTGGTTCGTGAGGTCTACCGCCATCTGCGACGGCAGATCCTGGTACAAGGTTCCGCCGAAGGCCACGTTTAACACCTGCATGCCCCGGCAGATGCCGAAGATCGGGATGCCACGCAGCAGCGCCACCTCCACAAGCCCCATCTCGAACTCGTCCCGCTCCGGGATAGTAGGCCCGAGCTCCGGGAGAGGCTCTTCACCGTAGTAATCCGGGTGGAGATCGCTTCCCCCGCTTAGAAGCAGACCGTCGAGGCTGTCTACGATCGTCTCGATCTCTTTACCCCGCACCACCGGCGGGAGTATCAGCGGCACGCCCCCCGCTTGCGCTACACCCTCGACATAGTCGAGGTCGGTCCGCACGAACCGGCCCAAGGGCCGGGTCGCCGCCGTTTCAACGTCTTCTTTCAAAGTTGCCGTTACACCGATTATCGGGGCCAAGTTACCTCACTCGCCGCCAAGTATCCACTCTAGCGTATCTATTATAGGGCGGCAGAATAGCAGATGACCCCCGCCAGCGTCCACAAGATCAGATATCCACACAACCGGGTTTGCAAGGCCGCCCGGCGCCGCGGAGGCTGTTCCTGCGGGCCCACGTCGATCCGGTCTTCTATGTGGTGGACTTCTGAAGCACCTGTTCGCTCTCTTCCGACGGCCGGTCACCCCCCTCGTCTCCAGCGGCTTCCTTCTCTCTGGCTTCCTTCTCTTTAGCGGCTGCGAGTTTCTTGGGACAGTCCATGTTGATGCACGTGATCCAGGGCCGCCGTTTCCCGAGGACTTTGATCTCCGGTGCCCCACAGGCATCGCACGTGGTGCCGAGCGGGATTATGTCCCCCCGCTGGGGTAGCGGGTAGGTTACCCGGCAATCGGGGTACCCTTCGCAGCCGACAAACCGTTTGCGGCTCTTGCGGTTGCGGCGGACGATGAGTTTGTTGCCGCACTCCGGGCAAGTGCCGAGGGTCTCGTCCACCTTGATGCCGCTCCGCACGATGTCGGCGAACTCCTCTTCGCTGCTCTGCAGATGCTCGTAGACCCGGCGCAAAATGTCCCGGGAAGTTTCTACGACGTTCTCTTTGCTGTCTTTGCCCTCCGAGATATCGTCCATGCTCTTCTCCAGCTCGGCGGTCATCTCGTGGGAGGCGATCTCCGAGGCGAAGTCTTTTAACGCCTGGGCCACAGCTATGCCCGTCTCCGTCGGGATCAGGGGATCCGCGTGGACGTATCCCCGGTCGTAGAGGTTCTGGATGATGTTCGGCCGCGTAGCCTTCGTGCCGAGCCCCAGGTCTTCCATGACCTTGATGAGCCGTCCCTGTCCGTAGCGTCCGGGCGGCTGGGTTTCTTTGCCGAGGATCTCGGCTTCCAGCAGCCGGACTTCCTGTCCTTCTTCGAGCGCCGGTAGCTCTTCGTCCGAGCGCCGGCTGTACGGGTACACGCCGAGCCAGCCCTCCTCGGTCACGACCGTTCCGCTCGTGACCAGCGGCTCGCCACCCGAATCGAAGCTCAGCGTAGTCCGCAGGCTCCTGGAAGGGGCGGACAGCGTGGCGAGAAAACGCCGGACTACGAGCTGGTATATCTTCCACTGGTCGTCCCTCAGCGCGTTTTTCGAGGCCCGGGCGGTCGGGTAGATCGGGGGGTGATCTGTCGTCTCTTTCTTGCCCCGCGTCGGAGAGAGCTTCCCGCCCTGTAGCAGCTTTTCAGCGTAGACCCCGGCTTCTTCGACGCCCTTGAGGTAGCCGAGCACCTCCCGCAAGTCCAGCGAGCCCGGATATACGGTATTATCCGTCCGCGGGTACGAGATGTATCCGTCGGTGTAGAGATCTTCGGCAAGCCGGGAAGCCCTCGAGGGGCTGATCCCGATTCCGGCCGCCGCCGTAAGGAAGGCCGTCGTGTTGAACGGCGCCGGGGCCGGCCGGGTGGCCGACTTCTGCTTGACCTCCGTGACCGTGGCGGTGTCCGTCAGGTTTTCGTGGGCGGTCCTCGCGGCGGCTTCTTCCTTGAACCGGCCGTGGGAGTGGCGCGCGGTGAACGGCTCGCCGTTCTGGAGCTGCGCCTCTATCTCCCAGTAGGGCTGGGGAACAAAAGCCCGCCGCTCGCGCTCGCGCTCGGCGATCAGGGCGAGCGTCGGGGATTGAACCCGGCCGACCGAGAGAAAGGCATTGCCGTAACGCCTGGTGGCCCGCGAAACCCAGCGGGTCAGGGTGGCGCCCCAGATCAGGTCAATATCCTGCCGGGCTTCGCCGGCGTCCGCCAGTTCTCTCGAAACCTCGACCAGCTCGTCGAAGGCCCGGGTGACCTCGCCTTTCGTGAGGGCCGAGAAACGCGACCGCTCGACGTGATCCACCAGCTTCGGATTCGCCTCGAAGACCAGGCTCAAAGCCTCGACCCCGATCAGCTCTCCTTCCCGGTCGAAGTCCGTGGCGATAACCACCCTGTCAGCCTTCTTGGACAGGGACTTTACCGCGTTGGCCACGCCCTTCTCGGAGACGTTTTTCTGGATCTCGGCGTCTATGAGCTCCGAGGGCTCGACCTTCTGCCAGTTCGAGTACTGCTCGGGATACTCGGGGTTCAAGACGTGTCCCTTGAGCCCTACCGAGACCGTTTCCTCGCCCTTCCAGGTAAAGGTGTGGTGCGGTACGCTGCGATGCTTGCCATCCTTCACCTTGTCTTCCGCAAGGAATTGGGCGATCTTCTTCGCCGTGTTTGCTTTTTCGGAGATTATTAATCGCATATTGATCTAGGTTATAACACAATGCCGTTGTTTGTCTCTGAACCCCGACGGTTGTTGCGTGGAGCCGTCTTCCACACTACCTTTCGCCCCGTAGGGGCTCCGGATCCACGTTTCCGAGTAGGATCCTCAGCGCGACAAGCCCCGCAATCCCCAGCACGACCGCGAACCAGAGGGTTGCCAGCCGGATCACGACCGTCAACGCCGTCGCCACCCCGCCGGACAGTCCGGCGAGGGCTATGAACTGGGCCGTAAGGCCTGCCTCAGCCGGCCCGATGCCGCCGGGCAACATGCTCGCGACGCCTACAATGGAGCTAACGGCGAAGATAAAGACCACCAGCAAGAAGGGAACCTCCGCCCCGATACCGACCACGCAGAGGTAAACCGCCGTGATCTCGAAACCCCAGGATACGAAAGACAGGACGGTCGCCACCGTCAGCGCCCGCATCCCGAGCAGTTCGTCCGACGCGCCGTGAAAGTCTCCCACGTACGGCGCCAACCGGTTCAAGAGCGGTAATTTCGAGAGGAGCCGTTCCGCCAGCAGAGAGAGCTGCTTGGAGCGCAGGACGAAGACCGCGCCTACGGTAAGGGCGAGAAACGCCAGGAGCAATCCTGGCCCGAAGCTAAAAGCCAGCGCCCCCAGCAGACCCCAGAGGATCATACCCGTCCCGTCCGTCACCCGCTCCGCTATGACCGTCGGCGCGGTGCGGGCGACCGGGGCACCAGCGACCTGCCGGACGAAGACGCTCTTTAGAACTTCTCCAAGCTTGCCCGGCGAGATCGTCATGGAGAGCCCCGAGGCGAAGATGGCGACGTTCTCCTTGAACGGTACCGACACGTCCAGGATGCGGAGGTAGTAGAGCCAGCGTACGAAACGTCCGACGTAGGAGATAAGAACGAGGCCCAGAATAGCGGGCAGCAGCGTCCACCGGAACTGGCCGAGAGCTTCCCGCAAGTCCCCGAAGCCTGCCAGCAGGGCAAGTACGAGGTATACCGCCAGGCCCAGCCCCAGGGCCAGGGCAAAATGTCTCACCAGGCGGGCCATCTCAGAGAATATAGATGACCGTCATGACCACGGCGAGCCAGAGGACGAGGGCTATCTGGAGCGGGCGGTCCTGGATCAGGAGCACGTCCGGGTTGTTGCCGCCGTCGCGATGGACCAGCAACATGTAGCGGAAGACCCCGTAGATCACGAACGGGATGCTGGACATCATGTAGACCTCGTCGTAGGCGGTGAAGGTGTAGAGGACGTAGGCAATGATGGTCGCCGAGACCATTATGTTCATCATTTCGTCCAACATCGGCACCGAGTAGTCCCGCAGGTTCCTCCGGTGGCCGACGGCGCCGCCTCCCAGGGTGGCGATCTCGTACCGCCGCTTGGAGAAGCCCAGAAACAGCGTCAACAGCCCGGTACAGACGATCAGCCACGGAGACACCGGGCTGTGCACCGCCGCGGCCCCGGCGAGCGCCCGGATCACGAACCCCGCCGAGATACTCATTACGTCTAATATGGCCATGTGCTTCAGGACCAGCGTATAAACCGCCTGTAGAACCAGATAGGCAACCCCCGCAACCCCTACGCCGAAGTCTACGGAAAAGCCCAGGACCAGGCCGGCAATGCCGAGCGCCGCAGCGAAGACGCCCGCGGCCCGGACGGATATCTCACCACTCGCCACCGGCCGCAACCTCTTGAGCGGGTGGACCCGATCCTCCTTGACATCCAGAACGTCGTTTGCCGCGTAAACCGCGCCTGAGAGCGCGCAAAACGCCGCGAACGCCAGCAACGCCGAAACTACCGAAGGAACGCGGAGCGCCTCCTCGGAGAAGACTACTCCGGCCAGAACGAAACCGTTCTTGGTCCACTGTTTGGGCCTGACCAGAGCCAGGTAAGATGCGAAAACTCTTCTCGTGCCATCCGCTTCCATACGAGTGCGGTTTCTACCATAAAGTGCCCGCCAAATCTTCCCGGTTTCTTTCTATACTGAAGAATGTGAACGCGGCGTTTGAAAAAGCATGCTCCCCCCTGCAGAATCAACCCGTGCCCGGCGAAAGGAAGATTCGTTGAATACCGCCCGGAAATACAGGATCCTGCGGATTCTCGCCAGGCCCAGCCGGAATCCGGAGAGTGGCTGAGGTCCTTGGTTAACGATCGGGGGCTGGTGGCCGAGTGGTTCTGGCTGGCGCGGCCCTTTACCCTTACCGCCGCCGCCGTGCCGGTGCTCTTCGCCACGGCCCTGGCCGGGGCCGCCGGAGCTTTTTTCTGGGGGCCGTTTCTCGCTATGCTCTTCGCCAGCCTGCTCATACAAGCGGCCACCAACATGTTCAACGAGTTCTACGATGAGCAACGAGGGTTGGACACCACGAGTTCGGTAGGCATCGCCGGTTCGATAGTGCAGGGCCGCGTGCGGGCGCGGGACGTCCTGATCGGGGCGCTCTTCTGCTACACGCTGGCGCTTTTTTTGGGGCTGTACCTGGTATACGTCGGCGGCTGGCCGATACTGCTGCTCGGATGCCTCTCGGCTTTGGGCGGGTACGTCTATTCCGCGGGACCCCGCCCCGTAGCCTATACGCCGGCGAGCGAGGCGACGGTGTTCGTGTTCATGGGGCTCGTCATCGTGATCGTAGCTTACGGGGTTCAGACGGATAGCTACCCGCTCTCCGTGCCGCTGGCGGCCATCCCGATAGGGGCCCTGGTGGCGGCGATCCTGCTGGCAAACAATATCCGGGATCTGGAGTCCGACCGGCGCGGCGGCCGCAATACCCTGCCCGTTGCCCTCGGACGCCGGGGCGGCGTTGCCGTCTACCGGGGCCTGTTGCTGGGGGCGTACGGGCTCGCCGGCGCGCTGGCGTTCCTAAACGTTGTTTCTCTCGGGGCTTTGCTCGTCTTACTGAGCGCGCCGCTGGCAGTCCGGCTCTGGCGCAAGGTTGTTGCCTCCACCGTACCGGAGCGCCTGGTTCCCGTGGTCAAGGGTACCGCCGGGTTGCACGCCGTCTTCGGTCTGCTGTACACCGTTGGCGTCTTGCTCCCGCTCTGAGAGATCGCTTGAACCATCCGGTCCGGGCCAGCTACCTGATCTCCGGCGTTGACCAAAGCCGGGTCTTCGACGCCCTCCTGGCCGTGCAGAGCTTTCCCGAGTGGGGCCTCGGGCTGCGGGAGGCCCGGGCATTGGATGAGTCCGGCACGCTAGAAGAACCCGCGATCCGCGCCGGCACGCGGTTCGAGTTCACCCTGAGCGCCGCCGGTTTTACCCACAAGGTCGTAAGCTCCGTCGTCACGGTCGAAGTTCCCCGGAAGATAGAGTGGCGCTACGTATCCGGAGCGGTCGGTGGCGGCGGATGGCTTATCGAGGAATCCGGTCCCTCAACGGTGCGGATGACGCTCTTCACCGATTACCAGGTAAAGCCCGGCTGGCTGAACCGCCTCGCCCACCGGCCTTTCTTCCGGGGTTTAACCGAAGACCTGCTCCGGCGTTCCATGCGTCGTTTCGAAGCCCATCTCAGGCAATCGCAGGAAGTCTAGGAGTTCTCGTCCTCTTCGTCTGCTTCGTATTGTTCGTCCTCGTCGTCTACCAGAGATTCCAGCACGGTTTCTTCGGTGACGGGGTTCACGTAGCCGGCGATCAGGATGCTAACCTCGTAGAGGGCTATCAGGGGGAACGCCAGCAGGATCATGCTGAGCACATCCGCCGGGGTAAGCGCCGCGGCCAACACGGCGTTGACCACGATCGCCGGCCGCCGGTACTTTCTCAATATCTCGCCCGAGATGAGCCCCAGCTTCGCCCCCACGTAGGTCGCGGCCGGCATCTCGAATCCTATCCCGAACGCGAGTAGAAAGCGCGTGGCGAAAGAGAGGTAGTTGTCGGCCGTGATGATCTCCTCGAAGCGGTCCCCGCCCCAGCCCAGCAGGAAGTTCGTCGCTATCGGCAGGACCAGAAAGTACCCGAAGACTATCCCGGCCAGGAACAGCGCGGACGCCAGCGTGATGAGGGTGTAGGTAAAGAGCCGTCCCACCTCCCCGACGGCCGGGGCCACGAACGCCCACGCCTGATAGAGGAGCACGGGGATAGTGAGCACCAACGCGGAATATAGCGTCAGTTTGATGTCGGTCAGGAACGGCGCGGTCAACGAGGTGAATTGCAGCTCTTCAAGACCCGAAGGTTCTAGTAAGGCCTCGTAGATTGGAACGTGAAAGATCCACGCGACAACGGCCGCCACGAGGAAAGCCGCGCCGACCTTGATGATCCTGGACCGTAGCTCGTCCAGGTGGTCTATCAGGGTCATGCGCGCCTCGTTGTCGGAGCGCAGAGGAAGTCTCAGGCGGCTTGCCATCTAGCTACTTGATAACCGGCAGGATCTTATCTCTGCCGCTGCTCTTCGCGGTCCGCTTCTGCGGAAGAGCCTGCTTTCAGCTCGTCTTCGTCGCCACCGCCGGCGGCCAGTTCTTCTTCCTTCTTGTTTTCTTCGTCAACCTCGTCGTAGTCACCGGAGCTGCTCTTCTTGAACTCCCGCATACCGGTGCCTAAGCCTTTGGCCAATTCCGGGATACGCTTCGCCCCGAAGAGTAGCAAGAGGATGACCAGAATTATGATCAGCTCTTGAAACCCAAAACCACCTATCATCTACGTGCCTCCTCGTTGATCTTCGCAGCCATTACCTGACTATACGCATCATTGTACTATCTCGGATCACCGGATCCTACGGTTGGTCGTCTCCACCACCGGCTGCCCCGGTCGTCGTCCCGCCCTCCAGGATGGCTGAAATACGTTCTCTTACCGCGTCGGCCTGCTCTCCGTCAGGCTCTAGCTCCAGGTACACGTTCCAGTACTTTATGGCCTCGGCCGGCTGGCCGGCCTGGTCGTAGGCATCTCCGGCGGCCAGGTACGCGTCTTCGTCTTCGTTATCTATCTCGGTAGCGGCAGCGAACGCGTCTCCAGCCTGGGAGTACAGGTTCTCCTGCTTCTTACCCTCGGCCGACCCGGCCTGCTGATAGTAAGTCTGTCCGAGGAGCATCGCTATGTCCTCGTTTTTCGGGGCCGTCTCCCGCCCTTGCTTCAGGACTTTTTCCGCCTCTTCGAGCTGGTTGTTTTGGATCCGGAGGGCCGCGAGGGTAACGTAAGCATCCGGGTCCTCTGGATTCTGCTCCAGGTCTTGCTTGGCGTCCTCGATCTGGTCGTCAACACCAACGGTCTGGCCCGCAGACCCCTCGTCCCCGCCACCGAAAAGGTCCAAGGGACTGTAAGAGACGCCAGAGCCGATACCGAAAAGCAAAAACGACCCGATAAAGACGACGGCGAGCCCGATGGCGATAAACCTCACCCAAAAGCTCAGCCTGTCCCGATCCATCATCATGTGTGTACAACTCCGCCGGTACGCTACTTAATCTACCCGGCGATTGTATATCAGGTCTCCACTGACTGCCGTCGCAACGACCCCGCCCCCGGCGGCCGTCTCCAGCACCTCCCGCTCCGGCGCCCCGGTGGCAGGTGCCGCTTCGACCACCGCGAAGTCCGCCTGCTTTCCGGCCTCCAGGCTGCCGGTCTCCTCTTCGATGCCGAGCGCCCGGGCCCCGTCCAGCGTGGCCAGCCTGAGCCCCGCGGCCCCGTCGAAGCCGTGGAGTTTCACCGCCGCGAGCGTCTCCTCGAAGAGGTTCATGCTCGGGCTGCTCCATAGTCCATCGGTTCCTATCCCGATCCGCACGCCGCGCTCCAGCATCTGCGGTACGGGCGAGACGCCGCACCCCAGGTATGCGTTCGAGCGCGGGCAGTGGGCGACCGCCGTGTCCGTGGCGGCCAGGATCTCGATGTCTTCCTCCGAGACCCCGGTAGCCAGGTGTGCCGCGATGGTCCGCGGGGCGAGCAGCTCTGCCTCCCGGGCGTAGCGGACCGGCGAGAGGCCAACGCCGCCCCAGTCGTTTTCGGCGAAGATGTTCGCGAGGCCTCCGGTGCCGTCGCGGACAAACTCCACCTCCTCCGGACTCTCAGAGAGGTGGATGGCGAGCCGGTCTCCCTGCTCCCGCGTCCGGCGCGCCGCCAGCCGGGCGGATTCCGGGTCGACCGTATACAGAGAGTGTACGCTGACCTGGGCGTCCACCCGATCCGGTAAGCCCTTCCTCAGGTTCTGGGCTTTGTTCGAAATGAACTCCACAGCCACTTCCGGACGGCCGATCTCGTGCGGAAAGAACTCGGCGTAAACGGTGCCGGCCATTCCCGACTCGGCCAGTTGCGGCAGGCACTCGCCGTACGGCGAAGACTCGGCAATAAAGGTAGTCCCGGCCTCGACGGCCTCGCGGGCCGAATCGCGGGCGGCTTGCGGAGTCCAGGACTCCTTCTCGGGGAGGCGTGAGATCAGCTTGGAGAGCCACCCGGCGAACGTGCCACCCTCCGGCGCGTCACCCCGCCGAAACCCGAGGTGTGCGTGGACGTTGACCGCCCCGGGGATCATGGTCGCCCCGGGGAAACGCCGCACCCCGGCCCGAGGATTCTTCTGCCGCATCACTTCCAGCCCTCCGACATCGACGATGAGCCCGTCTCGCACGAGCACCGCTCCGTCCGGGACGGCGGGGGTGGATACGGGCAGGACGAGGTCCGCCGCGAAAATCGTCTCAGGCATCCCGGCCGACTACCTCGGTCGCCACGAACTCCAGCAGGCCGCGCTCCGGACCCTCCGGAAGGAGTTCCAGACCTTCGATGGCCGCCGCCACCTCATCCTTGGCCCAGGCCTCGGTCTTTGCGACGGCGTCCGTGGAGAGGACGGCCTCGATGCCGGCGTCGAGCAACTCCTGGGAGGGGTTCGGGGTGAAAAGCACCTGCTTTATCTTGGCGGTGTCCCCTTCCCGGAGGGCGAAGATCACCGGCAACGTAACCGTTCCCTCGGCGAGGTCCGTCCCGATCCCCTTGCCCATAAGCCCCGGTTTTCCGACGAGGTCCATCACGTCATCGGACATCTGGAAGGCTATTCCCAAAGCCTGTCCGTAACCCGCGAGGGCGTCTATCTGCCTCAAGGACAACCCCCCGAGAGACCCGCCGGCAACACACGCGGCCTTAAAGAGCCCGGCGGTCTTCTTTCGTATGTGCTCCAGATAGGCCTCGACCTCGACGGTTTCGCCGTTCGCCCGATATTGCTCCAACTCTCCCGCCGCGAGACCTTCGGCCGCCTCGGCAAAGGCCCGGACGAGCCGCGGGTCCCCGATCTCCGCCAGGTCGTGAAAGGACTCCGCAAACAGGTAGTCGCCCGTCGCCACGGCGACGTCGCGTCCATAGCGGGCCGCAGTCGTCGGTAATCCCCTCCGGCTCTCGGCCCGGTCCACTATGTCGTCGTGGATCAGGGTCGCCGTGTGCAACACCTCGATGGCCGTCGCAGCCCCGAGCAGGTGGTCGTGGTCCGGCTCCCCCATCCGCGCGCTCAACACCAGTAGCAGCGGCCGCAGACGCTTGCCACCGGAGGTCAGCGCCGCCAGTGAAGGCGCCACCAGCGGCTCCGGCGCCCGCCGGGCAGTCGCGGCCAGTAGACCTTCGATCTCCTCTACGGTCTCGAAAGCCTCGTCGGGTAACTCGGTTTGCAGGCTAAACGTTTCTTCCTCCAGGCCGCCTTGTTCCGCGGTGGAGGGTGATGATGCCACCCGCGAGCCTCTGCCATGCAACATCTTGTAATCCATTACGTCTCATTATGTCAGCTAATTCGGCAGGTGACACGAATTCTCTTACTGATTGGGGTAAATATGAGTAGGCCCACGCATCTCCCGAGATTTTCGCCCCGAGCCAGGGCACGATCTTGTCGAACCACAGTCCGTAGAAGGCGGTGAACAACCTACCGGAGGGCCGCGCTATCTCCAGGCACACGACGGTCCCGCCTGGGACGACTACCCGGGCCATCTCGGAGAAGAGTGCGTCCAGGTCCGGTATGTTCCTGGCGCCGTAGGCGATGGTGGCCGTCTCGAAGCTTTCCCCCGAAATTTCCTCCAGGTTGGTAGCATCTCCGAGCCGGTACTCGATGTTGGGCCGGGGCCGGTCTTCCGCCGCGGCCAACATCTTCGGCGCAAAGTCTATGCCCAGTACGCTTCCGCCCGGCCCGGCTTTGTCGGCGAGGTCCCGCGTCAGGCTGCCGGTGCCACAGGCCAGATCTAAGGCCCGCCCGCCTTCCCGGAGGTCAGTAGCCCTTACTACCTTTCTGTTCCAGATTCGATGCATGCCGGCGGTCATGACGGTGTTGAGTAGCTCGTAGCGTTCGGCTATGCGGTCGAACATCTCCCGTACGAGCTGTGCCCGCTCCTGGCCCGAGGGTAGCTGCTCGCTCGTGGATCCTGCGTCCGCTCCGCCCATCCGGGTTCCTCGGGGTCCGCTCACGAATCCCTTCCCTCGGTTTGCAGTTGGTCTGCCGAACGCCGGATGCGGACTTCGGAAGCCTCGGAATCCTCCCCGGAGATAATCCGGAGGAGGTCTGCGAGGTGGGGGATCCAGAGTTCCAGCGGGACGTTTTCACCGGCGGAGATACGGCCCGCGCCGTCCCGGATCATGCGGCTCGCCACCGCCACGAAGCGGGGCTCGTCGAGCCGGGCTATGGTCTCGACCGCCCAGGCGTAGGCGTTGTCCCCGACGAGTATGTCGTTGTCGGTGGCGCCCCCGCCGTTCTTCGCGTAGTGGGCGTCGAACCCTTGCTGCAGGTATCTCAGGGATTCCGCGACGACCTCGCCCTGCCCGTCCTCGTCGGCCAGGGCCTCGACCGCGCGCCGGAATATCTCTTCGAGAGAGCTCTCGGGGGTTCTCCGCCCCACCTAGACTCGCATCCCTTCGAACCAGAGCCTGGCAGCCGCGAAAGTGCGCTCCAAATCTTCCTCCGTATGCGCCGAGGAGATAAAGCCGGCTTCGTAGGGGCTCGGGGCCAGATAGATGCCCTGCCCCAACATGTGCCAGAAAAAGCTCTTGAACGCCTCAGCGTCCGACCGGGCGGCCGATGCGAAGTCAACGACCGGGCCTTCGCCAAAGAAGATGCTCACCATGGAACCTACCTGGTTTATCGTGTAGGGAACCGAGCCTGCGGTCGCAGCCTCGCTCATGCCTTCCGCCCAACGTTTCCCGAGGTCCTCCAGGTGTTCGTAGAACCGGGGTTCTCCGGTAGCCCGGAGCGTGGCGAGCCCGGCGGCCATCGCCAGCGGGTTGCCGGAGAGGGTTCCGGCCTGGTAGACGGGTCCGTCGGGTGCGACCTGGCGCATGATCTCGGCCCTTCCGCCGAAAGCGCCCACCGGAAGCCCGCCGCCGATGATCTTGCCCAGGCACGTCATGTCCGGGACGACGCCGTACCGCTCTTGCGCCCCGCCGCGGGCCAACCGGAAGCCGGTCATGACCTCGTCGAAGATCAAGACCACCCCGTATTCCCGCGTGATCTCCCGGAGCCCTTCGAGATAACCCTCTACGGGAGGTACACACCCCATGTTCCCGCACACGGGCTCCAGGATTACCGCCGCAAACTCTCCTCCTTGCTCTTCGAAGAGTTCCCGCACGGCTTCCAGGTCGTTGTAGGGCAGCACGGCGGTGTCCCGGGCCGCACCCCGGGTAACGCCCGGACTATCCGGCAGCCCGAGGGTCGCGACCCCCGAGCCGGCGGCGACGAGCAGGGCGTCACCGTGCCCGTGGTAGTTGCCGTCGAACTTGAGGATCTTCTCGCGCCCCGTGTACCCCCGCGCCACCCGGATGGCGCTCATGGTGGCCTCGGTCCCGGAGTTGGTCATCCGCACGGCTTCGATGGAGGGAACAACCTCGCACACCAGTTCGGCCAGCTCGACCTCCATCCCGGTTGGGGCCCCGAACGTGGTGCCGTCCCGGGCAACGCGCAAAACGGCCTCGACCACCCGCGGATAGGCGTGCCCCAGAACCAGCGGGCCGTAGCTCATCACGTAGTCCACGTAGGAGTTGCCATCCACGTCGGAGATGCGGGATCCTTCGCCTCTCTCGATAAACAGAGGGTCTCCACCCACCGCCCGGAACGCCCGGACCGGGCTGTTGACCCCGCCGGGGATCCGGCGCGTAGCCCGCTCCATCAACCTGGCGGAACGGTCCATCGCGAGCTTCGTCCTGGCGCCCGTTGTTTCTTCGCTACCCTGCAACCGCGTGCAACTCCCTTCGATGTGCTAGATCACGTTATACCCGAGCCCGAGGCCAATTTAAGTAACGCCGCTTACCTGGACAGCCACCGGGCGACATCCAGGGCGTGGTAGCTAACGATGATGTCGGCACCCGCCCGCTTCACGCCGGTCAAAGCTTCCAGAACCGTCCTCCGCTCGTCGAGCCACCCGTTTTCGGCTGCGGCTTTGATCATGGCGTACTCCCCGCTCACGCTGAAGGCGGCGACCGGCAAGCTCGTCGTGTTCCTTACACCCTGGACCACGTCCAGATACGACAGGGCCGGCTTGACCATGACGATATCCGCGCCTTCTTCGATGTCCAGGTCGACCTCCCGGAGCGCCTCGCGGGTGTTGGCGGGGTCCATCTGGTAGCTGAGCCGGTCTCCGAACTGGGGTGTGGCCCCGGCGGCATCCCGGAAAGGCCCGTAGAACGCCGAAGC